>CAYWUA010000027.1:0-23874 GCA_964461385.1 uncultured Oscillospiraceae bacterium | reverse complement strand
ACCTGCGCCGGACGCCGTCGATCACAGTGCACAGCAGGCTCAGCAGCACCACGTTGGCAAATGTCAGCTTGGCCGCCTGCTCCACATGGTCCCGCGTCAAAACCCACCCTGTCGACCGGAGCACGCTGTTGAGAAAAAGCAGCATACAGCAGGTGATCACAAAGGCCATCAGCGCAAAGAAGATGAGATAGCGCCGTAGGGAAAACAGCCAGCGCACCCTCCATCTCTTCTCCGCCGCCCTCATTTCAGGACCGCCTTGTAGCCCAGGCCGTGCACGGTGACAATCTCAAAGTCGTCGCAGCCGGCAAATTTGTTGCGCAGCTTGGTCATATAGACATCCACCGTCCTGGGGCCGGAGGAGGTCGCGCTGTCCCAGAATTCGTCTATCAGCTGGGAGCGGGTGAAGGTCTTTCGAGGATAGGACAGCAGCTTATAGAGCAGGTTGAACTCCCGCACGGTCAGGGGGACCTCCTGCCCGTTGAGATAGGCGGTGCGCTCCTCCGCGTCCAGCGTGAGGCCCCCTACCGTGAGATGGCGGCTCGCGGCGATCCGGGCGCGGCGCATCAGCGCCTCGATGCGCAGCAGCAGCTCGTCCAAGTCGACCGGCTTGACCATATAGTCGTCAATCCCGGTGCGAAAGCCCCGCTGCTTGGACGCGAAGTCGTCCCGCGCGGTCATGAACAGGATGGGAATCTCCTGGTTCTGCTCCCGGACCGTCCTGGCAAACTCAAAGCCGTCGATCCCCGGCATCATGATATCGGAGATAATCAGGTCAAAGGGGGTGCCGCCGTACATCGCGTCGTAGGCCTCGTTGACATTCAGGCAGCCGGTCACCTGATAGCCGTTCTGGTTTAGATAGGAACAGCCCGTCCGGTTCAGCTCCCGGTCATCTTCCACAAGCAGAATTTGAAACATCTCTTTCCCTCCCCATGTTTTTTCTATTTTAACATGGGATTGTTAAAGTTTTGTTTCTGTTTGCCGGTTCCGATACCGGAACAGAGACGGACCTGAACACCGCATGGCGCGCCCAGGTCCGTCTGGCCGATCTCCGTCCCCTGCCGGGACCGCATCTCCGGCCACCGCAGGCGGCTCAGTTCTGTCTCTCAGAATCCTCTGTCTCCTTCGCCGTATGGGCTTTGTTCGCCTCGCGGTCCGCCTGCTCCTGCGCTAGGCGCCGCTTTGCGTCCTCTACCGATTCTCCCTCGTGGGTCAGGAACTCGTCCACAAACCCGTCCGCCACCTTGGTGAATCCCTCGACGACGCCGCGCTCGATCTTTTGATAGCCGCTCACGACGCCCTCGGCGATCTTTTCATTGAGTTTTACCAGTTTGGATCTTTCCATTTTGCTCGCACTCCTTTTTCGTTATCTCGTCTTGTTGCTTGCCAGATAAAACCCCGCGCCCGCCAGACCCAGCAGGAGCGCGGCGCCGGCCGCCAACGCTGCCGGGAGGATTCTGTTTTTCCTCATGCCGTCCACCTCACTTGAGGCCCTTGATGACCGGGATGAGACAGAGCAGGGCGACGATGCCGACGATGCCGACAACAATGCCGGGGACCATCATATTCCAGACCATGCTCATGCACATGCCGACGCCGAGCACGATCGCACCAAACACGCCCAGCAAGGTGGTGCCGATCGCCTTGCCGTTGACGACGATGGCCGGCTTTCCGTCCATCTTGCGGCGGACCAAGATCATGGCCAGCAGGATTACAGCGCCGATCACGCCGATGACAATCCCCTGCGTCATGGCGCCCCACTCCGGCAGCAGCGCCATGCACATGCCCAGGGCAAACAGAATGCCGCCCACCGTGCTCATAATCAGGGTAACAAAGTCTTTCTTTTTCGTGTCTATGACCTCCATTTTGTCGGTTCGTCTTGTGATCTCTCACCTGACGGGCATTATGATAGGCGCGTCATGTTTGGGAAGTAATAGCGAATTGTTTTCGAAATGTGAAAACGCGGCGGCAGCACCGTTTTTCGCGCCCGAGACAGACAGCAAAAGGGCCTGCCCAAAAGGGCAGGCCCCAAAACGTCAAAATAGAGGTCTCACGCTGTCAGCTCACGTCTCCAGCGAAAATGTAGCCGTCACATCTCCCCCGCCCAGGGCGTCCGCCCAGCCGTCCAGGTCTTCAATCCTTCCGAGCCGGGTATAGCTCCAGGTATTGGAGCCGTAAAAGAGAACGACCTGGTCCCCCTGATAGAGGACGATGTCCCCCGCCTGCGTAGTGGTCCGGCTGTCACTCGCGGGCAGGCCCACGCCGAGCGCTCCCACCTTCTCAAAGCCGGCATAGTCCTGCAGCTGGACAGTCAGCGGGCCATGTGCCAACTCCTCCGCCAGAGCGTTTGCCGCCTCGTTATCCTCCAGGACTGCTGTAAACACATTCTCTCCGATCTCTACCTGCATGCGCACGGCGATCTCCCCCTCCGTTTCCAAGTTTTCCGCCGTCTCCACTCCCGCCAGGGATTCGGACACAGATTGAGCGCTCGCGGGCAGGGTCTCCCCATCTGCCGCGTCCTTCTCTGCCCGGACGGCAGCCAAATTTTCCTGTTCCCCTGGCTGCGGCACGTCCGCCCCGCAACCACTTGACAGCAGGGCCAGCGCTAGGACCGCCGCCCAGAGGACAACACTTCCTTTTCGCCTCACAGAGTTACCCTCACGCGCAGACGGGTGTGTAAGGTGCGCCGCTCGGACGCCGTACAACAATCTCCCCCTTCGCCTCGGGGATATCTCGGATGATCTCCCCCACCGCCGGGACGGTGATGCGGCCGGAGAGCGGGTTTTTGATGCTCAGCATCGGGGTGGTGACCGCCGCCTCCACCTCCGAGCGTTCAAAGGCCAGGTCGGTGTCCACCATCTCGCAGTCTACCAGCTTCAGGCCCTTGCAGTAGCACAGAGGCTGCGTGCCGATGATCCGGCAGCGCTCAAAGGTGACGTTCTCGCTGTACCAGCCCAGATACTCCCCCTTCACCACGCTGTCGCGTACCACCACGTCACGTGCATGCCAAAAGGCGTCCTTGGTATCCAGCGTGCAGTGCTCCAGGACGGCGTTTTCAATATATTGGAAGGAGTACTTGCCCGTCATCTGCAGCCCGCGCAGATGCAGCCCGGACGCGCGCAGGAGAAAATACTCACTCTGCGCCGTGCAGTCCTCCATGTCCACCTGACGGGCAGACCAGCCAAACTCAGGGGAGATGATGTCGCAGCGGTCCAGCTGGATCTCGGAACACTCCCGCAGCGCCTTGATGCCGTGCAGGCGGGTGTCCGCGATCTTGACATGGTCGGCGTACCACAGCGCCGCGCGGCACTGCTCGGTCAATTCCGAGCCATTGATCGTCAGATTGTGGTCGTGCCAGAAGGGGTATCGCAGGTTGAAAAAGCTGTCCTCTACCCGCACGTCAGCGCACTCCTTCAAGGCGCTCTCCCCGTCGGCTGGGCCGTCAAAAGCGCAGTGCTTGACCAGAATATCCCGGCGGCCATAGAGGGCGCGCTCCTCGTCAAAAGTCCTGTCCTGTATCATTTCCATGAAAAAATCCTCCTTCATTCAGAAGCCGATCGCTCATATCCCGGCCTCATCCCGCCGGTGCAGCTGATAAACCAAGTAGTCCAGGCAGCTGATCCGCCGCTCGTCCCGGTGGACCCGGTCGAGCAACCGTTGGCGGTGCGCGGCGAGCAGGGAGAACTGTTCACACCGCTCGCCCGCCGCCTCCATCTGCAAGAACCGTTCTGTTGTCTTCGCGTCGCAGCCGGCGGCCTTCAAGTCGTCCCGAAGTGCCTGGGCGTCCGTCTGCTCTGTCATAGGTCTCTCCCCGCTTTCCTTCGTCCGCCGGAGCGGGCTTTCGGACTGGTGTCCATTGATAGTGTAACGCTCCGTTCGGAAAATAGCAAATACCTAGATGCTATGCATTTACATAGAAAAAGCGAATACAACCGCGCAGGCGTGCCATCCCCCCCCCCGGCAGAGAGATGATATAGCATGGAGTGAACTCCATGTCAAGGGGCAATCACCGAAGCCTGCCGCAAAGGACAAGCAGGCGGCCGCCGTATTTCTGCCGTGAGGCCGGCCGGGAGAGCCCCAAACGGCTAAGAGCCCCAGCTGCGGAGAGCCGCAGCTGGGGTCTCATCATATCAGAGCTGTAGGCAGGGGTAAAAGCGGCGGGAAACGGAGTTCTTTCGACGACGGTCCAAACGATCTGCGTTCTTTTCTCCAGTAAGCGGCGCTCGGCGGATCAGAACGCGCGGCAATCACAGGTGGAGCTCGATTATCGGGACGGTCTATCTGCGGCCCGGACCGGGCAGACCCATGCCTCCACAGCCTGTGTTCGCAGGGCGGAGAGGAACTGTTCCGCCGCCCGGGAGAAGACAGCGTACTTCTTCCAGATGACAAAGGCCTCCGCCTCAAGCCGCGGCGCGAGAGGACGGAAGCAAAGCGGGCTGTCCCCACCGGTGCTCACCAGCTGGTCGAAGCAGACCGCATAGCCCAATCCCTCGTCCACCAGCAGGGAGCCGTTGAAGATGAGGTTGTAGGTGGCAACAACATTGAGCTTATCCGGACTGCGCTGCATCCAGCGAAACAGCGGCCAGCTGTCGTTCTCCTGGCTGGAGAGGATCAGGGGCTTGTCCCAGAGGTCCTCCGGCGCGATGGCCTTCCGCCGGGCCAGCGGGCTGTCCCGCCGCATCAGGACGCCCCAGACGTCGGGGACGGGCAGCTTGAGCGACTCATACCGGGCGGAGTCCACCGGCCCGTAGACCACGCCGAAGTCGAGCAGCCCCTTCTCCATCTGCTCCATCACATAGACGGCGTTGCCGCTGCGGATGTGATAGTGGACGTCGGGATACCGTGCCTGCAGTTTTTTCCCCGCCCGGGCCAGCAGGCGGATCAGCTGCGTCTCTCCCGCGCCGATGTAGAGTTCGCCCGCGACGGCCTCGTCAGGCAGAGAGATCTCGTCCTCCGTCTTTTTGACCAGAGTGAGGATCTCCTCCGCCCGCTTGCGCAGGATCATTCCCTCCTCCGTCAGCGTGACCTTGCGCGACCCGCGCGAGCCGCGGATCAGCAGCTGCTTGCCCAGCTCGCCCTCCAGCGCCTTGAGCTGGGTGGAGAGGGTCGGCTGGGAGAGATGAAGCGACTCCGCCGCGGCCGAGATGCTCTGCTCCCGCGCCACAGCCAGAAAATACTGCAATACCCGAAGCTCCATAGACCTTCCTCCCGATGTCCGTTTGATTCAGTATAGCAGACAGGTGCATAGGTTTCAACTATGCATCCGCATTATGATTAAGTATTTGAAGTTTTTAGGTGGTCGATCTATACTAAATTCAGACGCAGAGAGCGAAATAAACGGGCGAAAAGACAAATGTCCGGCAGGAACGCTGCCGGAACGGAGTCTGTTTCCGGAAACGGGGGGATGGAGACAGCGGAAGAGTGCGGTAAGCAAGGAACACAAGTGAGACTATAGGAGGGAAATGAACGTGATACAGTGGTTAGTTGACCTGCTGACCCCGGTCTTCACCAGCATGGGCGTCAGCGAGGTGGATGTGCAGACCTATGCCGAAAGTCTGAGCGGCTATATTTACGCCATCTTCGGCTCTCTGGTGCTGATGATTCTGGTGATGGTGGCGGCACATTTTTTGGTCAAGAAGAGCTCTCGCCACGTGGTGCGCTGGAGCGCGGGGGTGGCCTGGGTGCTGGTGGTGGCGGTGATCGCCAACCTGATCTGCTTCGGCCCGATATACAACAATATCTCCATCATCCTCAACAGCCAGGCGCAGGTCTCGGACCAGTCGCGGGAGAACTCGCGGGCGGTCATCCGGGAGCTGGGCGAGGAGGGCATCGTCCTGTTGGAAAACGACGGGCTGCTCCCGCTGGCGGACACCGCGCAGATCAACGTCTTTGGCTGGGCCTCCACGGCTCCCATCTTCGGCGGCACCGGCTCTGGCTCGGCGGATACCTCCAACTGCGTCGGTATCCTCCAGTCCCTGCAGGACGCGGGCTTTGAGACCAACGAGACGCTGACGCAGATGTACACCGATTACCGAGAAGGCCGGGTTCTCCCCGAGATGGGCAACGTCGGCTACACTGACTGGACGCTCCCCGAGCCGACCGCCGATTACTATACCGACGAGCTGATGGCGGATGCGCAGGCGTTTTCCGACACAGCGGTGGTGGTGCTCGGCCGCTCCGGCGGCGAGGGGCAGGACCTCCCGACGGACATGAACGCCGTCATCCACGGCACCTATGACGTCCGTGACGAGGTGGCAAACGGCAACCCGAATTACAACTACTTCAGCTGCAATTACGACAACAACGGGGACTATGATGACTTCGATCCGGGCGAGCACTACCTGGAGCTGTCCAATACGGAGGAGGACATGCTGGAGATCGTCTGCGGCGCCTTTGACAATGTGATTGTCGTCATCAACTCCAACAACGCGATGGAGCTCGGCTGGGTGGAGAACTACGACTCCATCGGCGCGGTCATCCTCGCCCCTGGCACGGGCGAGACCGGCATGGCGGCGCTGGGCGAGATTCTGAGCGGCGCCGTCAACCCCTCCGGCCGGACGGTGGATACCTATGTCTATGACCTGACCGCCACGCCGGTTTACAACAACGTCGGCAACTTCTCCTACACCAACGTGGAGGACCTGAAAGCCGCCTTCACCGAGGCGGACGAGGCCTATCAGGGCACGATTGCCTTCGTCAACTACGTCGAGGGCATCTACCTGGGCTACAAGTTCTATGAGACGGCGGCCGAGGAGGGCCTGATCGACTATGACGAGATGGTGCAGTACCCCTTCGGCTACGGCCTGTCCTACACCAGCTTTTCCCAGGAAATCTCCGCCTTCTCCGATGACGGCGACAGCCTCTCCGTCGAGGTGACGGTGACCAACACCGGCGATGTGGCCGGCAAGACGGCGGTGGAGCTCTACTTCACGCCCCCCTATACCAACGGCGGCATTGAGAAGGCCTCGGTCAACCTGATCGCCCTGGACAAGACGGACACGCTGGAGCCCGGCGCGTCGGAGACGGTCTCCTTCACCATCCCGAAGGAGGACATGGCGGCCTATGACTCCAACTGCCGCAAGACGGCAAACGGCGGCTATGTGCTGGAGGCGGGCGAGTACATTCTCTCCGTCCGCTCTGACTCCCACACCATTCTGGACGAGGCGTCCTTCACCGTGGACGCAGACATCGACTACAGCGTGGACGGCCGTGCGAGCGATGACGCCGTCGCCGTCAACCAGTTCCAGGACTACTCCGCCGGGGACGTGACCTACCTCTCCCGTGCGGATGGCTTTGCCAACTACGCCGAGGCCACCTCCGCCCCTGCCGCGGAGGCCTATGAAATGGACGAGGAGACTCGCGCCGCCGTGATGGAGAAGTCAGTCGCCTACTACGATCCCACCCTCTATGACAATCCGGATGACGTGATGCCCACCACCGGCGCGGACAACGGCCTGCGCCTGAGCCAGTTCACCGGACTGGACTATGACGACCCGCTGTGGGAGGACCTGCTCGACCAGCTCACGGCGGAGGAGATGAGCCAGCTGGTCAACCTGGGCGGCTTCCAGACCATCGCCGTCGAGTCGGTGGGCAAGGTGGCTACGCTGGACAGCGACGGCACCTCCGGCCTGAACGACTGGGTCACCGGCGTCTACGGCACGCCCTTCCCGGTGGAGGTGCTCATCAGCCAGACCTGGAACCCCGAACTGGCCCGGCGGACCGGCAGTGCGATCGGCGCGGAGTATGCCGACTGCGGCATCTACGGCTGGTACGGCCCGGCGATGAACATGCACCGGACCGCCTTCTGCGGCCGCAACTTTGAGTACTACTCCGAGGACGGCGTCCTGGCCGGCGTGATCGCCTCGGCCGAGGTGAACGGCGCGGCAGAGCACGGCGTGTACGCCTACATCAAGCACTTTGCCCTCAATGACCAGGAGACCAACCGCTGCACCTTCCTGCTGACCTATTCCGACGAGCAGGCGATCCGGGAGATCTACCTCAAGCCCTTTGAGCTGTGCGTGAAGCAGTTTGACGGCCAGGCCTTAGCGGTGATGTCCTCCTTTATCTGGATTGGCACCCGCTACTCCGGCTCCAACCCCTATCTGCTCAACAACGTGCTGCGCGGCGAGTGGGGCTACCGCGGTATGGTACTCACCGACTGGGACGGCTCCTACGGCTACCAGCTCACCGACGACTGCATCCGCAACGGCAACGACATCATGCTCGGCTTCAACTCCTATGAGTCCAATGTCCTGACCGACATCGACGCGCCGACCCTGGTCCTCGCCCTGCGCCAGGCGTCCAAGAACATCCTCTACACCATCGCCAACAGCGGCAACTACACGATGGAGGACCCGGACGCGGCAGGCCTGGACACCATGACGGCCGTATTCCTGGCCGCAGACATCACCATCGCGGCGGTCTGCATCGCGGCGGAGGCCATTGTCCTCCTGCGCTGGCGCAAAAAACGCGCGGCGGCCCAAAACTGACCCGTCGACTGCGGCGCCTCCTGCCGCTTCCTAAATGCAGCGTCCCCCGGCTTTGTGCCGGAGGGCGCTGCATGTCGGCAAAGTCGACACGTGAAAACCACCACAAAAGTGGTGGTTTTCAGGCTGTCGCGCAAATGCTTGCATTTGCGCGAGTTTGCAATTCGACTGCGCCCCAAGGGCACTTTGTCGCCGCCGCTGGCGGCTCGGGCGCGCGCACGAATTTTTGTTCCAAAAATCCGCACACTTGCCGGACTATCAGTATTTTGGGCCCGGTACAACAAGGTGAATTGCCCCGCAGGGGCAAGAGAAGGCCCCCTGGGGGGGTGCCCGTGCCCAAAATGAATTGGACTCTATTGGGCTCTTCGAGCCAAACTCGGTGAGACTTTTTCGACAGGCTGACAAAACCACCACAGAAGTGGTGGTTTTGTTTGACAGGATTCGATTACAGGGGAATGTTGCCGTGGCGATGCTTTTTTTGGCCGGTCTGGAAGGTCAGCTGGGCCTCCAATGCCTTTTCCAGCAGCCGGCGGGTGTCCTGCGGTTGGATAACATCGTCGATATAGCCGAGCTTGGCGCCGATATAGGGATTGAGATAAGTGTCCTTATAGGTCTGCACCTTCTCGTCGAGCACTTGCTGATACTTGTCTCCGGCGGCCTTGAGCTCACGCTTGTTGAGGATCTTCACCGCACCCTCCGGGCCCATGACGGCCACCTCTGCGTACGGCCAGGCCCAAACCACGTCCGCACCCAGTTCCTTGCAGCACATGGCGATATACGCGCCGCCGTAAGCCTTGCGCAGGATGATGGTAATTTTGGGCACCTTCGCCTCGGAGTAGGCGTAGAGCACCTTCGCTCCGTGGCGGATGATGCCGGAACTCTCCTGCTCGCGGCCGGGGAAGAAGCCGGGCACGTCCACCAGCGTGACGAGTGGGATGTTATAGCAGTCGCAGGTGCGGATAAAGCGCGCTGCCTTGCAGGAGGCGTTCACATCCATGCAGCCGCTGAGCACGGCGGGCTGGTTGGCCACAAAGCCCACCGTCGCGCCGTTGATCCGGGCAAAACAGGTGACCATGTTAGCGGCAAACTCCGGCTCGATCTCGTAGATGGAGTCGGTATCCGCCAGATAGTCAATTACGCGCTTGACATCATAGATCTTACGCTTGTTCTCCGGCACCACATCCTGAATACCGCGCTGCCAGCGGACCTTGAACTTAGGCTGAATGTCGGGCAGCTGGTCACAGTTCTGCGGCAGATAAGTCAGCAGGGCGCGGATCTTCTCCAGGCAGTCACGGTCGTTTTTCGCCCGCACATGAGCCACGCCATTCTTGCGCATGTGCACATCCGCGCCGCCGAGTTCCTGCATGCTGATGTCCTCGCCGATGACCTCCTTGACCACGGCAGGGCCAGTGACAAACATCTCGCCAGTGCCCTCGACAAAGAAGATGAAATCTTGCAGCGCGGGGGAATAGCTCGCGCCGCCGGCGCAGGGACCCATAATAGCGGTGATCTGTGGGATCACGCCGGAAGCTTCCACATTGTTATAGAAAATACTGCCATACTGGGCCAGCGCCTGGATCCCCTCCTGAATACGTGCGCCGCCCGAGTCCATGAGTGCGATGATAGGCACCTTGGCCTTGAGAGCGGCCTTCTGCACCTCGGTGATCTTGCGCGCGTTAGACGCGGAGAGGGAACCGCCGGAGATGGTAAAATCCTGCGCATAGGCGAAGGCGAAACGGCCATTGATCTTGCCGCAGCCAGCGATGACGCCGTCGCGGGCGCAGGGCTTTTCCAGCCCGCGGCTCCGGTTCTGGAAGACGTTGAACTCGACAAACGTATCCCGGTCAAACAGCAGGTCCAGCCGCTCGTCGGCCGTTAGCTTGCCCTTGTCATGCTGGCGGGTAGGGTCACCGCTTGAGAGCAGGTCGCGGCGGTGTTGTTCTAATTGCTGCAGCGAATCCATTGAAAGGCACTCCTTCTGACATAGCATTGGGGCAGCCAGGCAGCCGGCGCCCATCTTTCCATGACATGAAATGATTATAGCAACATCTGGCAAAATATGCAAGGTTCATTCTGTGCTCGGCGGCGCATTTTCCGCCCGATCGATGTGCTGCATGGCGTCGGAGACGTCCGCCGCCTTCCCCTCCGCCGTTTTTTCTGGTACAATCAGGGCAACACATGATGAGGAGGCGCAAAGATGGAGATCACTGTCCCGAGCTATTACGAGCGCTTTCATTGCTTGGCCGGACAGTGCCGCGACAACTGCTGCTGCACTGGCTGGCAAATCGTCATCGACCCGGACACACTGGAATACTATCAGCATCTGCCCGAACCACAGCGCAGCCGGATCCTCGCCGGCCTCACGGAAAACGAAGAGGGGGAAGCCATCATCCGCTCTCAGGACGGAAAGTGCCCCTTTCTGACCGGAGAACGGCTGTGCGGCCTGGTGCTCGAACTGGGAGCAGAGCACATTGGAGAGATCTGCGCGCTTCATCCGCGCTACCGCGCCTGGTACCCCGGCCGTTTGGAGATCGGGGTCGGCCTGTGCTGCGAGGAGGCCGCCCGGCTCATTCTCTCCGACAGCGCCCCGGCGGAGTTCTACACCTACCTCACTGACCAGACAGCCGAGGAAGGGGAGGATGCTCCGCTCTACCCTGCCCTGCTCAACCTGCGCGAACGGCTCATTACCGCGGTGCAGGACCGGTCACGGCCGCTGCGGCTACGCCTGGCAAAAATCCTTCGACTGGCGCACGCGGCGCATGAGGCGGTCAACCGCAGGGAACTGCCAGACGCGCAGGTGCCGCCCTCCTCCCTGTCCGCCAACTCTGGAGACGGACGGGACGTCCTGCGCACACTGGTAGACGCGCACCGGGAGATGGAGATGCTGGAAGCTCCCTGGGGCGAGACGCTCTCCCGCCTGTCTGCACAGCTCAGCGCCCTGAACTGGCGCGGCTTCCGGACCGCCGCCGAGGCGTGGGCGTGGGAATATGAGCACCTGACCGTCTATCTCCTTTTCCGCTATTTTCTCCCCTCCGTCTGGGACGAGAATCCACTGCTCGCGGCCGAGCAAGTCGTTGGGATGGTACTCACTATCGCCGCTCTCGGCGCGCTTGGCTGGCAGGAGAGCGGCGGCTCCCTCTCCCCCGCAGGGCGGTGGGAGATTGCCCGGCAGTACTCCAAAGAGGTGGAATATTCCGAGGATAATTTAGAGCTGCTGCGGGAGGCATTCTTGTTTGAGCCCACGCTCTCACTGCCGGCCCTGCTCGGCCTGCTGGAAGGTTCCGGCGCGGCGGCAACGAATACCCTCTGAGCGCACGGCGCCGCCGATCGTCTGGTTGTGTCTGGGATTGCGCGCGCGGCGCGCCTCATCCATCCGGATGGCGAGGGCGACCCGCTCCCGCGCGGCGGCACGCAGCTGATCATAGGAGAGTCCGCGCAGACTCCGGGCAGCCAGCGGCGGCATCTCGCGATGCCACGCCCCGGCGTGCAGGCTGACCGCCTCGCCCGGCGTCAATCGACGGCAATGGAGCCGCAGGGCCTCGCCCGGCCGGACGCACATCGTCCAGACGGCAAACCCCTCCCCCGTCCACTGTGCGGCGAGCAGCCAGAACACGTCGCTGCGTCCCTGCCCCGGCAGTGGGACGGCTGTCACGCGGGAAACGAGCGCCCCCACCCGGTGCAGCCCATCCTCCACCCGCCGCGCACACGCGAGCAGCAGCCAAGCGGACCGAAAGAAGTCCACTCCCAGCCGCAGCGTCGGGCCGCAGCAGGTCCAGATGAGCTGCCGCCCGGGCAGGACAAAGCATTTGCGCCGCCAGTCCAGGTGGACCTTGCCCGGGAAGGTCTCCCGGCTGTCGGCGGCGACGATCGCGCCGTTTTCATTCGCCATCAGACAAATATAGGACATCGCGCGTCCCCCCTTACCGCTGGCGCTCCAGCTCCCGCCGGACCGCTTTGGCGATGGCCTCCTGCACCTCCGGGGTACGCAGAGCGGCGCGCACCGCCTCCTGCACGCCCTGCTGGAATTTCCGGTCAGCCAAAACCGTCTCTAGCAGAGTGCCGTAGCCGGTCTTCCCTTCCGGCGCGGCAGGGGAAGGTGCGGCGGCTTTCGGCTGTTTGCGCGGGGCGATGGGGCGGTAGTCCTGCTCTTCCGACGGGCCGTCACGCCAGGCGTCAAGCAGGCTGTTCTCGCCGCTGTCCCCGCGCAGGTAGCTCACCGAAACATGGAAGTGGTCCGCCAGCTTCTGGAGCTGCTCGCGCGTAGGGGTCTGGCGGCCGGTCTCAAATTTTTCAATGGCCGTCTTCGGGAAACCGAGGATGGACGAGAGGGCCGGACGGCTCAGTCCGGTTTGATTGCGCAGTTGTTCGATACGCTGAGCGGTGAGATTCATGTCGGTTCCTCCTAAAAATTGAGATAATGGGAAATAAAAGCTATTGCCAAGGGCAAATTCCGTCTACCTATGCCTTCCCCCGCCGGGGGAAGGCAATCCGGCCCCTGTGGTCTGCCTCAAGTGAAAGGAACAAGGGCCTGCCATCCGGCAGGCCCTTGCGGTGGTTCCGAGAGACCGGCAGTGGGGAATCACTCCTCCAGCCGGGCCAGGTCCTTCAGATAGTCCGTCTCATTGCAGTGCTTCTTCTCAGCCTTGGCGGCATAGCGGCGCACGGCGGCGGTGGACTTCTCAATGGGCTGCAGCGTGCCCGCGCCAGCCACGCAACCGCCCGGGCAGGCCATGCCCTCGAGCAGATAGCCATTGTAACGGCCTGCCTTGGCAGCCATCATCAGCTTGCGGCAGTCCTCCAGGCCCTGCGCGGCGGCCACCTTGACCTCGATGCCGGGATGGGTTTCGTGGATACAGTTGACCACCGCCTGGGCCACGCCGCCACTGACAGCGAAGTTGCGGCCGTCGGTACTCGACTCGGAAAGTGTGGCATCGGCGGGGATGTCGGCGATGTTGATCTCCTTGGCGTTGAACAGGCCCATCATCTCCTCAAAGGTGAGGACAAAGTCGATGTCGCTGCGGATACTGCGGCGCTGGGCCTCCAGCTTCTTGGCCGCGCACGGGCCAATGAAGGCAACTTTGCAGTCCGGATGCTTCATCTTAATCAGACGGCCAGTGAGCACCATCGGGGTGAGTGCCATGGAGACGCACTTAGCGTAGTCGGGGAACTGCTTCTTCGCCATCACCGACCAGGCCGGACAGCAGGAGGTCGCCATGAACGGCAGGTTCTCCGGCACGTTCTTCAGGAAGTCCTCCGCCTCTTCCGCCGCACAGAGGTCGGCGCCGACGGCGACCTCGATGACGTCGGTGAAGCCGAGCTCCTTCATCGCCGCGCGCAGCTTCTCCGGGGTGACCTTGGGGCCAAATTGATCGACAAAGGCAGGGGCGACGGCGGCATAGACCTTATCCCCCTCCTTCATCGACTGGATCATCTGGAAGATCTGGCTCTTGTCCGCAATCGCGCCGAAGGGGCAGTTGACCAGGCACATCCCGCAGGAGACGCACTTGTCATAGTCGATCTCCGCGCGGCCATATTCGTCGGAGTGGATCGCTTTTACGCCGCAGGCGGCCATGCAGGGGCGCTCCTGCTTGACGATGGCGTTGTACGGGCAGGCGGAGACGCAGCGGCCACATTTGATGCACTTGTCCTGGTCGATGACGGAGCGGCCGTTGACGATGGAAATAGCGTTTTTCGGACAGACCTCCGTGCAGGGATGTCCCAGGCAGCCCTGGCATACCTCGGTGGAGACGACACGCTTTTCCGGGCAGGCGTGGCAGGCAAACTTGATGACGTTGATCAGCGGCGGCTCGTAGTAAATCTCCGGCTTGGTGCACTCCTCAATCCCCTTAGAAACGGGGGCTGACTCCGCCGCGGAGCGCACCGGCAGACCCATCGCCAGGCGCAAGCGCTCGCCGACAATCGCGCGTTCCAGGAAGATGCTCTCGCGGTACTGCGCGCGCTCGCCTGGCAGGATCTTGAACGGGAGCTCCTCAATCTCCTTGGCATAGTCTCCGTCACCATAGGCCATCCGAGCGATCTCGGTGAAAATATCACGCCGGATCTTGGTGATAGACGTGTAGACTCCTCTCATATTGTTTGAATCCACCTTTCGTATTTCTCTATTGATCAATCCGCCCGCGAGAGACAGGCGTTTGGGGCAACTCTATTATACCGTATGTGCCAACCGGACGCAAGAAAGATTCCAGCTTTTGACTATTTTTTCACAATCCTCTTTCTCCCTTCCCGGACGCTCTCTTAAAAAAGGATTAAAAACGAAAAAGACGGGTTGACTTCTCTGTGCGGCTGTATTATATTACTAGTACAGTAACCAACTAATACAATCACACAGGTGCCTTTCCCGCTTCGTCTGACGGTTGCTGACAGCGAGGCGGAACAGGAACTGTTGTGCGGAAAGGAGCGACGCAATGCCCTGGAATCTATCGTCAGACACCCCCATCTATTTGCAGGCGGCGGACCGGATCAAGCTGCGGATTTTGACGGGACAGTATCCCCCCGGCAGCTATATCCCCTCTGTGCGCGAGCTGGCGCAGGAGGCGGCGGTCAACCCCAACACGATGCAGAAGGCGCTCGCCCTGCTGGAATCGCAGGGGCTGCTCATCACGCACCGGACGACGGGACGCCGCGTGACCGAGAGCGCGGAGCTGATCCGCTGCCTGCGCCTGGACATGGCACACAGCCACATCGAGACCTGCAAACGGAACCTCAAGGACCTCGGCTTTTCCGGGGAGGAGATTCAAACCATGATGAGTGCAAGTGAAAAGGAGTGACAGATATGAGTGAATCCACTGTTTCCTGCCCAGTCCTGGACTGCCGCGGCGTACACAAGCGCTACGGGAAAACCGAGGTTCTGCGCGGGCTGGACTTGACGCTGAACGGCGGCAAGATCGTCGGCCTGCTCGGCCCGAACGGCGCGGGCAAGACCACCCTTATTAAAATCATCTGCGGGCTGCTGACCTGCAACGGCGGCGAGGTGCTGGTGAACAGCAAGGCCCCCTGCGCCGAGACCAAAGCGCTGGTGAGTTACCTGCCGGAGCGGACCTACCTGAGCGACTGGATGAAAGTACGCGACGCCCTCCGGCTCTTTCGTGACTTCTACGCCGACTTTGACTACGACCGCGCGATGGATATGCTCGCCCGGCTGAACGTGGACCCGGCAGCCGCTTTCAAGACCCTCTCCAAGGGAACGCAGGAGAAGGTGCAGCTCGTACTGGTGATGAGCCGCCGGGCCCGGCTGTACGTCCTCGATGAGCCGATCGGCGGCGTGGATCCGGCGGCGCGCGACTTCATCCTCTCCACCATTCTGACCAACTACGCGGAGGACAGCACCTTGCTCATCTCCACGCACTTGATTGCGGACATTGAGTCGGTGCTCGACGAGGCGGTCTTTTTGAAGGACGGCCAGATCGTCCTGCATGATACGGTGGACAACATCCGCCAGAGCATGGGCAAGAGTGTGGACGAACTGTTCCGGGAGGTATTCAAATGCTGAGGAAATTACTGAAATATGAGTTCCGGTCCACCGGCCGGACCTATGGGCTGATCTATCTGGTCACAGTGCTGCTCGCCCTGGCCACCGGGCTGCTCAGCCACCTGGAAAATTTTTCCGACGTAATCCAGTTCGTGTTCAGCCTGGTCAGCGGCGGATTTATCATCATGTTCTGTGTCATCTTTCTGGCCACCGTGATCCTGAGCCTCACCCGCTACAGCCGTGGGCTGTACGGCGACGAGGGCTATCTGATGCACACCCTCCCCGTCTCCCCCTGGCAGCTGATCGCCTCCAAGCTGATCCCCTCCATCGTCTGGACGATCGCCACCCTGGCGGTGGCGCTGGCATCGCTGCTGGTAATGATTCTCGGATCGGAACTGTTCCGTCCCGGCTTCTGGGAGGGCGTCGGCCGGTTTTTCCAGATTCATCTGAGCATGAGCGACTGGAATACGATTGGACTGCTGGCGATGTTCGGCCTGCTCTGGCTGCTCTTTCTGGCCGGAGCGCTGCTTCAGATCTACCTCTGCATCGGGCTGGGACATCTGACGAACCAGCACCACGCCGCCTGGTCCGTGCTGCTTTACTTCGGCATCAATGTGGCGATGTCGTGGTTCCAGACCTTCCTGGCCAATATGAGCGGCAGCACCGCCGGAATGGTGACCCTGGTCGCCGGAATAGGCGAGAACAGCATGCTCACCTACGGCCTGCTCGCCCGCGCCTGCCTGTTTGAGATTCTCTGGGCGGCGATTTACTGGGCGGGGACTCAGCTCCTGCTCACCAAAAAGCTGAACCTCAATTAAACGCTTCTCTTTGCGGCGGCCCGTTTTCGCAAGCGGGCTGCCGCAAACTTGCATTTTGCAGAAAAAATTTCCGTTTTCCCCGCCCGCACGCCTTGTCAGAACGAAGGGACACTGTTATAATATGGGCCAGAACTTAGCGCCGATCATGGCCGCCGGACGGAAGGGAGAGCATACCGCTGCGACGGTTCGCGCGCGATTGGAGGCAGTCAATATGCAGGAAATTCGCATCGAATGGACCAAACAGCCCAAGGAAAAACCGGCCGACGAGAGCAAGCTGGGCTTTGGCCAGATCTTCACCGACCACATGTTCCTGATGAACTACACCGCCGGCGAGGGCTGGCAGGACCCCCGCATCGTGCCCTACGGCCCCTTCTCTCTCGACCCGTCGAGCATGGTCTTCCACTATGCGCAGGAGGTCTTTGAGGGCATGAAGGCCTACCGCACGGCCGACGGCTCGGTGCAGCTCTTCCGCCCCTATGAGAACGCCCGCCGGATGAACAGCTCCTGCGAGCGCCTGTGCATCCCCGCCATCGACGAGGAGCTCTTCGTCTCCGCCGTGAAGAAATTGGTAGAGGTGGACGAGGCGTGGGTCCCCCACTCCCCGGAGACCTCGCTGTACCTTCGCCCGTTCGTGTTCGCCACCGACCCGTCGCTCGGCGTGCACGCCTCGCACACCTATCAGTTCGCCATCATCGCCTCCCCCTCCGGCTGCTACTACCCCGAGGGGATCAACCCGGTGCGCATCTATGTCGAGTCCAAGGACGTGCGCGCCGTGCGCGGCGGCACCGGCTACACTAAGTGCGGCGGCAACTACGCCGCCTCCATCCGTGCCGGTGAGGTCGCCGAGGAGAAGGGTTATTCCCAGGTCCTCTGGCTCGACGGCGTGGAGCAGAAGTATATCGAAGAGGTCGGCTCGATGAACGTCATGTTCAAGATCGACGGCAAAATTGTCACCCCCGCCCTCACCGGCTCCGTCCTCCCCGGCATCACCCGCAAGAGCTGCATCGAGATGCTCAAGAGCTGGGGCTTTGAGGTGGAGGAGCGCCTGCTGTCCGCCGAGGAGCTCTTTGACGCCGCCGAGAGCGGCCGCCTGGAAGAGGCCTGGGGCACCGGCACCGCCGCCGTCGTCTCCCCCGTGGGCGAGATGGCGTGGAAGGACAAGCACTGCGTCGTCAACCACGGCGAGATCGGCCCCACCGTCCAGAAGCTTTATGACACCCTCACCGGCATCCAGTGGGGCAAGCTCCCTGATTCCTTTGGCTGGGTGGTCAAGGTCAAGTGAGGGCCCTGCCGCATAACCATATGACACAGCCGCACGCCCGGCCCGGATTCGGGCCGGGCGTTCTTTCTCTCCGAGGAGGAATCCACACATGGCAGACCGCTCGCTGGCAGACTATATTATGGAGCAGCTCGCCGGGCTGGACGGCGTGCGCCGCCGTCCGATGATGGGCGGGTGGCTGTTTTACTACCGCAGCCGGCTGTTTGGCGGCATCTACGCCAACGGCTTTCTGGTCAAGCTCACCCCGGCGGCGCAGAGGCACATGCCGGACAGCGTCCCCGAGCCGTGCAACGGGCCGGGCGGCGCGCCCATGCTCCCGGTGACCATTCTGGATGACGCCGAGGCGCTTTGCGCGATGGTGGCCGACATGTGGACCGAGCTGCCCGGCCCGGTCCCCCGGCGCAGGAAGAGAAAATCCCGCTAGAAAGGAAGATGGACATGCAGCCCACCGTACTCATCACCGGCGCCTCGCGCGGGATCGGCGCGGCGGCCGCCCGTGCCTTCGGCGCGCACGGCTGGCGGGTCGGCGTCAACTACTGCCGCTCCCGCGCTGCGGCGGAGGACCTCTGCCGCGCGCTGCGCGCTGCGGGTGCAGACGCCCTCCCGCTGGAGGGCGACGTCTCCGACCCGGTGCAGGCGCGCGCCGTGACAGAGCAATTTCTCTCCTCTTTTCGGCGGATAGACGCGCTGGTCTGCTGCGCGGGCATCGCCCTGGGGCAGATGCTGCTCACCGACGTGACGGACGAGCAGTGGCGCCGGCTGTTCGCCGTGGACGTGGACGGAGTGTTTTACCCCGTCCGGGCCGCACTTGGCCAGATGATCCATCAGAAGTCGGGGGCCATCGTCACCGTCTCCTCCATGTGGGGACAGGTAGGCGCCTCGTGTGAAGTGGCCTACTCTGCCGCCAAAGGAGCGGTGATCGCCTTTTCCAAGGCGCTGGCCAAGGAGGTGGGGCCGTCCGGCGTGCGCGTCAACTGTGTCTGCCCCGGTGTGATTGACACGGAAATGAACGCCCACCTCTCCCCCGGCGATCGGAGGGCTCTGCGTCTGGAGACGCCGTTGGAGCGGCTGGGGACACCGGAGGAGGTGGCGGAGGCAGTCCGTTTCCTCGCCGGGCCGGAGAGCCGTTTCATCACTGGTCAGGTGCTCGGCGTGAATGGCGGGATGGTGATCTGAGCCGCGGCAGCGACCCCTCCGCCTCCCATCTGATCTTATAAAAAATAGCAAATCTGGCATTTGAACTATGGTCAGATCCTGCTAGAATAGAGTCGGAAACAGATGGAGCTTTGCCTTCATGAAAGATCGGAGGGGATTATCATGAGAAAACATGACGCCACCCGCCGTCTGGCCTATCTCGGCCTGATGGCCGCGTTGGTTTTTGCCAGCAACTACGCACGCATCACACTGCCCATCGGCGTGGGCGGGCAGACCTCATTTACGCTGGCCAATATCGTCTGCTGCCTTTGCGGGCTGCTGCTCGGGCCGGCCGGCGGACTGGCCTCCGGGCTGGGCTCCGCGCTATACGACCTGACCAACCCCCTCTATGCCGCTGAGTGTTGGATCACCTTCCTCACCAAGGGCACGATGGGACTGGTGGCCGGGCTGGCGGCTCTGCCGCTTTTTGCCCGGTTAGGGAGCCGGTACAGCCGGTGCCTGGCCGGCACGGTGCTCGGCTGCGCGGCTTACTATCTGCTCTATTTCGCCAAGTGTTTCCTCTATGACGGGCTGCTGATCGAGGGTCTGGCTCCGGTGATGGCAGCCGCGACGCTGCCGCTGCGCTTCCCCGCCAGCATCGTCAACGCCGCGCTCGCCATTCTCGCCGCTCCTCCGCTGGCTATCGCACTTGACCGCGCGTTGGAACGGGGCGGGATGCACTTGGCCTGAGCAGCACTTTCGGAGTCAGGGTCGCAGCTTCGACAGGCCCCTGGGTTAGCCCCAGAAGGGCCTTCATGCCGGCAAACCTCTCAAGAGACACTCTGAAGGATCCGTCTCTTGCATCATTTGCACGGCAACCTGTAAGCGGGAGATGATCTTTATAATGATAACTTTTTCAGCCGTAAGGTTCCTGCTTGCTTCCCACTTTTTTCGACGCTTGCAGCCAAACGCTTTTCTACACTCCCAGCAGTGCTGGGACTCATGTCGTTAAAACATGCAATAGAAGCCCGCTGATTTGCCTCAGCGGGCTTCTACATTGCCTGACGCATCCGCATCACTCCATCATCGAATTGCGCATCCGGTTCAGGAATTCCCATACATCCGTCTGCTGCAATCCTATGGAAAACCATTGATCGCGCCGGGTATTTTCTCAATTTTGCATTAGCGCGCCGAACAACTCCTCACACAGCTCGTTCGGCGGCAGATTTTCAATGCGCTCCCGCTCTCTGTTGACATCCAGAATCGGCGGCTGTGCCGACGGCTCAACCTGTGTCTGGCGGACCGTCTCCAGCCCGGCCGCGGGAACGGAAATCTTGATTTGGGAGACGGCATTCGACAGCGCCTGAACCAGCGTCTCGTTCCGCGCAGCGGCCTTCTCCGTCATGTCCTGGAGCAGCACCGGGAGCAGGCCCAGCAGCTCGCACAGCCTCTCAGCCAGCGGCGCGCCGCTCTCCTCCCGCACCGGGAGGGGCGACTGCTCCCTGGCCAGCTGGGTGATATACTGCTCCACCCCCTCAGAGGCGTCCAATCGAAGCATCAGGCCGATCTGATAGGCCAGGTCGCGCAGCTGGGCATAGGTGAAGCCCTCTGTCGCGCCGATCAGCTCGTCTCCGGCGAAATTCTTCAGCTCCAGTTGAAATCGCTCCCACAGGACGTTTGCCAGAAAGACCCGGCGGAACTCGGCACTCGGCGGGGCCATTACGCAGCGTAGCAGGCCGCCGCGCAGCTGAGCGGGCAGCTCCGGTTCACCGGAACCGATCACAATCAGAAACAGCAGATACGCTCCGCTCTCCGTGCGGCGGTTACGCGCCAGCTGCGTGCCAAGGAAGGAAAACAGCCGCCGCATCCCAATCCGGTCACGGAGCTGGTCGAGCACGAGGCATAACCGGCTGCCCCGCTCCATATATGCCCCGACCCAGTCGATCATCTCGGACACGCTCCCGGCCGCGTCAAACACCTCGTCGTTGAAAACGGCGTACTGATAGCCATCTTCCAGGAGGACACGCATCATATGCAGTGCCGCTGTGTGCTTCCCGCAGCCGTCCGGCCCCAAGAGCAGCAGGCCGGAGGGCCTCCACGGCTCGCGCCACATCTGCTCCAAGGTGGCACCCCAGCCAAAAGTGTCATCCGGCGGTTCGGCCAGTATGGCGGCCACGGCATCTCTGCCGAGTGCATTGCTCTGCTCCCGCCAGCCGGCTGTTGTGCGTTTGCCCATATTCTTCTCCCTCTTATTCGGCCGCGCCTCCCGCCGTCACGCAAGACGCCGCGGCAGCTAGGTCAGCCGTTCTCCACCTCGCGCTCGAAGGCCAGGAGCTCTTCCCGTATCTCGCTCTTGTTGGAGGGTGGGTTCTCCCTGCGGATCCGGTCAAACCACTCCCGGGTCAGGACGATCTCCCCGTGCCGGACCGCCTCGCTGGCGGCGATGTCCGATTGCTCCAGGTCCACCTCGCCATCCGGGCCGTACACCGTGTTTGCCTGCGTCGCGATCTCCTTGGCCTCGACCCTGATCGCGTCGGCCAACCGGTCCAGATCTCGGTAGCTGAAATTGTCGGTCTGGTCCGCCATATAGTCATAGCTCAGGCCCTCTCCCAGCGGGAGGACTTCCAGCTTGGTCTCAAAGTACTCCGCGCGCGCCTCCTCCGAGGGGAGGGGCACCGGGACCATATGCGTGCGGTCGCGCATCGCGCCGTCCACCTGGTTGGGATAGTTCGTCGCGCCGAGGAAGACGATCCGCTTGCCGGAGTTCTTCATGTTGTTCAGCGCCTCCAGGAACGCCACGGTCAGCCGCCGTTCGTGCCCCTGTGCGTTGGCGCCGCCGCGCGTGGTGCAGACGTTCTCCACCTCGTCGATGAAAATCACGCAGGGGGCGTTGTCGATCGCCTCCTGAAAGGCGATCTGGACCGTCTTCTCCCCCACGCCGACCAGGCTTTGATGGATCTCACTGCCTACCAGCTGGATAAACTTGAAGCCCTTTTCCATCATGTCGTGTGCGAACGCCTCGATCAGATAGGTCTTGCCGCTGCCGGGCGGGCCGTAAAAGAAGTAGCGCTGCGTCGGGCTGATGGACAAGGCGTCATCCGTCCGGTCCCAGCCCAGGTTGGCCGCCTCGCGCTGGAGCAGTTTTTTCTGCTTCTCCATGCCGATGATGTCGGCAAAGCCGTGGTTGGGCTTGGGCTTATACCACTTCTCGATCGTCTCGGCGGAGACCTCCTTGGTCACATTTTTGGTCCGGAAGCCGGACTGCGTCTCTCCCTTGACAGGTGCAGCTTCGGCAGGCTGCTTTTTCCGCGCGCCGTCCGGTCTGTGTCTGGGCACCGGAACTTCCGGTATCTCCGCCTCCTCCTGCTGCGCCGGCAGCGGGGCGAGCAGGTCCACGATCTCCTTCACCATCTCCTCACAGTCGCGCTGGTTGCGCCGCCACTTCTCGTAAGTCGCCCGTTCGGAGAGATTGAGATTCATAATCTCCTGGCAGACTTTGGACGCCTCGGCGTAGCACTCGGCCTCCTGCGGCGTGCGCTCTCCGTTGTGGTCCCGCAGTGCGATCTCTGCACGCAGGATCAGGTTGTTATACAGCTCGATCTTCCGGTTCATCTGCTGGGAGTAACCGGTACCGCCGATATTATGTCTCGCCATCGCCCTTCACCTCACGACTGATCCTGCGGGGGACGGACATCCGTCGTGGTCTCGAGCGGGATGTCCTCCTCTGCCTCCTCCGGCTGCTGCTTGCGCAGCCGGCTCATCATCTCGTCAACCTTGGAGCTGCCGCCCGGTCCAGGCCGACTCGAGACCGTACCGCCGCCCACGAGCCGCTCCCGCTCGACGGTCTTATGGGAGGGGTTCTCTGCCGTTTGCAGGCAGGTCTCAATGTCGCCAGTCTCCTTGAGCTCCTCAAAGAAGGTGTCCAGAAACGCCTCCTTCTGCTTGACGGCGGCAGAAGAGGTGATGTACCCATAGGCATTGCGCTCCCACTTCGGCTCGAAGGAGAAGATCTTAGACAGTCCGCCGCTCCTCTGTCCTGAGATCTGCGCGGCCGCCGCGTCCAGCATCTCGTAGGCGTGCGCCACGCTATCATAGGAGGTAATGCTCTGTAAGGCATAGATCGCGTCGCGCACGAGCAGGTAGCCGATGGCAGAGTCCCAGAGGATCTGCTCCTGCAGCATGGTGTCAATGCCGGCAGCCCGGCCCTGGGCAATGTTGCCGCTCTGGGTGAGAATCGTGCGGCTGAACTGCTTCCGGCAGATCTCCAGCTTTCCGCGGCAGACGCCCAGCTCGTACTGGAGCTTCGCCGCCGCTGCCCGGTCCCGGTTTGCCTTTTTAAAGTCAAATTTACGCTGTAGGTTTTTGATGGCAGTCTTGGCGTCCCCTATCATCTCTGTAAGATTGGCCATGTCATGTGCTCCTTTCGCTCACGGGTTCCCAAGCTGACTGGAAATCCCAGTCAGTTGGGGTTCTGCTCCCCTTCCTCCTGGAACTCCTGCGTATATTCCTCCATCTGCTGCTGATTCTCCTCCTCAATCTGGCGTTTGATCTTCTGGAGGTCTTCCTCTGTCTCCAGGCCGAGATCGTGCAGCTCCTGTCTGCGGTTGGAAGCCCGCTCGCCCACCTTCTGCTCCTGCATTTCCCGCATCTTCTTCAGGACAACCTGGGCCT
>CAYWUA010000026.1:0-24398 GCA_964461385.1 uncultured Oscillospiraceae bacterium | reverse complement strand
GTCCTGCTCGGCGCCCCTCTGTGGCGGTGATGATCGGAAGCAGCTCCGCTGCGGTGCTTACGAAAGGGCGGGGCCGTACAGCGGTCAATCGCCCATGGACAGGCCGAGCGCCCGCGCGGCGCGGACGATCTCCCCGTCAGGGGGGACCGTCTTGAGCTTGCCCGCGACCTCGGAGAGGGGAACGGGCACGATATGGTTGCTCTGCAGGGCGACCATGTAGCCGAACTTCTTCTGCCGGATCAGCTGTGCGGCCGCTACGCCGAAACGGGTGGTGAGCAGCCGGTCCGCCGGGCAGGGCGCGCCGCCGCGCTGATAGTGCCCCGGAATGGTTACGCGGATCTCCTGGCCGGTGAGAGCCTTGAGCTCATCGGCGATCCGGTAAGAAATGGAGGGGTAGGGCGTCTGTTCCCGCGCGGCCTTAAAGGCCTTCTTGCTCATTGCGGCCTCCTCCTGGCTGATCGCGCCCTCGGCCACGGCCAGAATGGAGAAACGCTTTCCGTTGCGTTCGCGCTTTTCAATCGCCTGGGCAATTTTCTCAGCGGAATACGGGATCTCCGGTATGACGATGATATCTGCGCCCGAGGCGATCCCGGCGTACAGTGTCAGCCAGCCGGCCTTGTGCCCCATCACCTCGACGATGAAGACGCGCGAGTGGGAAAAGGCGGTGGAGTGGATGGAGTCGATCACCGTAGAGGCAATGTTGATAGCCGACTGAAAGCCAAACGTGGTCTCCGTCCCCCACAGGTCGTTGTCAATCGTCTTGGGCAGGGTGACGACGTTCACCCCGTGCTGGCTGAGCAGGTTGGCTGTCTTGTGCGTGCCGTTGCCGCCGAGGATGACCAGGCAGTCGAATCCCTCATGGTCCACCGTCCGAAGCATCTTTTCCAGCTTGGTCTCCTCGCTGTCCTCCGTGGTTTTGCGCATCTCCTTGAAGGGCTGTCGGGAGGTGCCCAGGATGGTGCCCCCCAGCGTCAGAATATCGGAGAAATCCTGCGGATTCATCTGGCGATAGTCCGCCTCGATCAGGCCGCGATAGCCGTCGCGGATGCCATAGATGGTCACCGTGCTGCCCAGCTCGTTGTAGAGCGTCTTGGCCACGCCGCGCAGCGCAGAATTGAGCCCCTGGCAGTCGCCGCCGCTCGTCAGCATGCCGATTTTCATACTCTCTTCCTCCTCGTTCCATGGAGGCCTGGCGGATGCATCCGCGCCGCTCCTGTTTTCCGCTGTCCATGATACCTCTATTTTCCCCTCTTGTGAAGAGGCGAAGCAAAAAACTGCCGAAAGGCGCCTGTGTGCCTGTGCCAGTGGTGGGGAAAGATTTCCATCCTGCTGGCTATTTTGCCCATTTCGTGCGATAATCATAGCAGGGAAGCGGGGAGAATCCCCGATGAGAGGAGGAAATGGAAATGAGGACGGATGATAAGAGCGCCGGCCGCTATCGCTCGCTGCAAGACGCCCTCTGCGCGGCTTTCGGGCCGGAGACACGGGTACTCAGGCGCCGAAGTGTGGCGGGCGGGGATATCAACCGGGCCTACCGGCTCTCCCTGACCGGAGGGCGGACGGCCTTTTTGAAGACCAACACGGTCGCCAACGCGCCCTTTTTCCCCGCCGAGGAGCTCGGCCTGCAGGCTCTGCGCTCTGCCGGGAAGATTGGTGTGCCGTGCAGCTTGGGCGCGGGGGTGGACGCCGCGGGGGGATATTCCTTCCTGCTGCTGGAGTACCTGGAATCTGCCCCGCGCGCGGCGGATTACTGGGAGACGTTCGGCCGCCGTCTGGCCCGGCTGCACCGCGCCTCCTGCGGGAAGCTGCTCCCGTGTGCGGACGGGCGCGCGGCATACGGCTTCCCGGAGGACAATTTTATCGGCGCCAGCCGGCAGAAGAACACATGGCACACGAGCTGGGTTGAGTTTTACCGCGACTGCCGCCTGCTCCCGCAGGTGGAGCGCGCGGCGGACGCGCTCGGCCCCGCGCTTCGGCGGGCGCTCACCCGGCTACTGGACCACCTGGACGAGGAGCTGCGCGAGCCGCCCATCCCGTCGCTGCTGCACGGGGATCTGTGGAGCGGCAATGTGCTGTGCGGGCCGGACGGGGAGGCGTGGATCCTGGACCCGGCGGTCTATCTCGGCGATTTTGAGACAGACCTGGCGATGACGGAGCTCTTCGGCCGTTTCCCGGCCGCCTTTTACGGGGCCTATCGGGAGGTCAACCCGATCGAGGAGGGCTATGCGCGCAGAAGGCCGCTGTACCAGCTCTACCATCTGCTCAACCACCTGAACCTGTTCGGGGCGGGCTATCTGGCCGGCGTCACGGAGATTGCCCGGCGGTATGCCTGAGCGGCAAGGCCCGGACGGTGGAGTTTGTCCTGCCTGGTCCGTGAGAGATCAATCTGCCGGGAGATCAGAGGAAGATCTTACAGGTTTTTTACAGAAACATGCATTGTGCCGCCGGGAAAATGCAGTATAATAGCAGGGGTGTCTCATGGACCATCAGGCCGCCGCGGGCGGCCGGACAGGGGGATATTGAAACATGTCAAAGGCAATCTGGGAACAGGGCTATACCCAAAACCGGGAGCTGTCCTGGCTGCAGTTTAACGCCCGCGTGCTCGCCGAGGCGGAGGATGAGACCGTACCGCTGCTCGAGCGGCTCAAGTTCCTGGCCATCTTTACCAGCAATCTGGACGAGTTTTTTATGATCCGGGTGGGCAGCCTGGCCGACATCGCCGCGGTGGACCGCAAGCGCATCGACAACAAGTCGGGCATGACCGCCGTGGAGCAGCTGCGCGCGATCTATGCCGCAGTCGAGCCGCTCTATGCCCGCCGGGACGCCGCGTTTGCCAACGTGGACCGCGGCCTGCGTGCCGAGGGATTGGAGCGCATGGCGATCGACGATTTGGAGCCGGAGGAGCAGAAGTACATCAAGCAGTATTTCCGCGACGTGGTCGCCCCTGTGCTCTCCCCGCAGATCGTGGACGCGCACCATCCTTTCCCGCACCTGGAGGGCAAGGTGCTCCACATCGCCGCCCTGCTCGGCCGCAAGAAGCGCGAGGTGCTCGGCCTGCTGCCGGTGCCCGCCTCGCTGCCCGCGCTGGTCTTCCTCCCGGAGCGCGAGGGGCGCTACGTGCCCATTGAGGACATCTTGCTGAAATATACCGACCGCGTCTTTGAGATGTACGACGTGCTGGAGAAGACCATCTTCTGCGTCACCCGTAACGCCGACATCAACCCCTATGACGAGAATTTTGCCGAGGAGGGGGACTTCCGCAAGACGATGGAGAAGCTCCTGCGCCAGCGCCGCCGGATGGCTGTCGTGCGCGTCGAGCTGGGCAGCCCTATCAGCAGCCATTTTACGGAGTATTTCCGCTCCCGCTTTGAGGTGATCGACGCGCAGATCTTTCTCTCCCGCCGCGCCCCGCTGAAGATGGGCTATGCCTACGGCCTGGGGGATCATCTGCCCGAAGACCGTCGCGCCGCCCTCTCCGACCCGCCCTTCTCCCCGCAGCAGCCGGCTATGCTCCCGGCGGGACAGAGCCTGCTCCGGACTGCCCTGCGGCGGGACATCCTGCTCTCCTACCCCTATGAGAGCATGGAGCCCTTCTTGCAGATGATCCGCGAGGCGGCCAACGACCCGTCCGTCATCTCTATCCGCATCACGATCTACCGCCTGGCGCGCAAGGCCAAGCTGGTGGAATACCTCTGTGCCGCGGCGGAGAACGGCAAGGACGTCACCGTCCTCATCGAGCTGCGTGCCCGCTTTGACGAGCAGAACAACATCGACTGGTCCGAGCGCCTGGAAGACGCCGGCTGTAAGATCATCTACGGCTTCGAGTACTACAAGGTCCACTCCAAGATCTGCCTGATCACCCGCCGGGAGCGCGGCGCGCTGCGTCATATTACCCAGGTCGGCACCGGGAATTACAACGAGAAGACGGCGGCGCAGTACACCGACGTCTCCCTCGTCACCTCGGACGACGCCATCGGCAACGACGCGGTCGCCTTCTTCAACAATATGGCCCTGGGCAATCTGGAGGGAAAGTATGACCGCCTGCTTGTCGCCCCGCACAGCCTGAAAAACCGGATTCTCCAGCTGATGGATGAGCAGATTGCCCTCGGCAGCGACGGCTATATGCTCCTGAAATTCAACTCCCTGACCGATATCGACATCATTGCCCGGCTCTGCCGCGCCTCCTGCGCGGGCGTGCGCATCGACATGATCGTGCGCGGCATCTGCTGCCTGCTGCCCGGCGTGCCCGGCCGCACGGAGCATATCACCGTCACCAGCATTGTCGGCCGGTTTCTGGAACACTCGCGCATTTTCGTCTTTGGCCGCGGCGCGGGGGAGAAGATGTATATCGCCTCGGCCGATCTGATGACGCGCAACACGGAGCACCGCGTGGAGGTCGCCTGCCCGATCGACAGCCCCGAGGTGCGCGAGCGGCTGCACGGGATTCTGGACGCCATGCTCCGCGACACCGTGAAGGCCCGCGTCCTCCAACCGGACGGGACCTATTCCAAGAAGCTGCCTGTCCCGGAGCCGACCTGCGCGCAGGTCCAGCTCATGCAGGAGGCCATCCGCTCTGCCCGGGCGCAGGCGGAGCACCCCGCCCAGCCCGAGCCGGTCTGGCGCCAGTTCTTCCACCGCCTCTTTGACCGAAAAGAGTGAGACAAAAGAACGCCCCGGTCTTCAAAAAGACCGGGGCGTGTCTTAGCGCTCTTTATTGAATTTTTGTGTAAAGGATGGGGCACGCGCCGAGCACCAGGCCGTCCTTTACCCTGATGGGGGACCAGGTGGGCGTCTCCGGCAGCGCGAGCATGGCCCGGATCTTCTCGCAGCCTTGGGTGAGCACGGGGGCGAGGAGGTTGGACATGTTGGCGATGATATACAGGCAGGTGGCCGTGGTGTTGTTAAAGGCGGTCTTATCCTCCTGCTTGACCTGCGTCCAGGGCGCCTGCGTGTCGTAGTATTTATTGGCCTCCTGGATATATTGCAGCATCAGCTCGGCCGCGGCGCGCAGCTCGCCGGCCTCCATCCGCTCGCCGATTTCGCGGTACATCCGCTCCGTCTCGGCGATCATGGCGCTGTCCACCGTGCCGGAGGGCACCACGCCGCCAAATTTTTTCTTCAGGAAGGAGACATTGCGGTTGACAAAGTTGCCGAACGCGCCGCAGAGGAACTTGTTGTGCGCGGCGATCATGTCCTCCTCGCTGTAGCTGATGTCCCGGCGCTCGGGGTTGTTGGAGATAAAGTAGAAGCGGATGGTGTCTGCCTCAAACCGGGCGGCGAGGTCACGGATGGCAACCAGATTGCCCTTACTCTTGGACATCTTGTCCTCGCCCATCTTGACGTATTCGCTCGAGACAATCCGCTTGGGCGGCTGCCAGCCGTTCTCCAGCGCCATGATGAGGGCCGGGAAGATGACGGTGTGGAAGGGAATGTTGTCCTTGCCGTGGACGTAGTAGGTGATGAGGTTCTCATCGTCGTGCATGAACGCGTCAAAGTCAATCCCGCGCGCCTCGGCGGCGCGGCGTCCGGCGGTCAGGTAGCCCATCACCGCCTCAAACCAGACGTAGATGCGCTTGTCCTCATAGCCGGGGAAGGGGACCTCAATGCCCCAGTCCAAGCTGCGCGTCGCGTCGCGGTCGGGCAGGCCCTGCTCGAGATACTTGCGCGTCTCGTTGACCGCGTTGGTCCGCCAGGCGGGGCTGTTGGCGCGGTAGTACTCCTCCAGCCGGTCTTGGAACTTGGACAGGGCAAAGACGATCTCGTGGTTCGGGCGCTGCACGGTGGTGTGGCCGCAGGTGAGGCAGTGCTTGTCCTTGAGCTCAGAGGGATCAAAGGAGGTCAGGCAGCTGTCGCACTGGTCGCCCTTGGCCGGCTTGCCGCAGACGGGGCACAGGCCGGTGATCTCGCGGTCAGCCAGGAACTTCCCGCAGGTCTCGCAGTAGTCCTGCTCGCTCTGCTTTTCATACATGTAGCCGTTTTCATAGATGCGGCGCAGCATTGCCTGCACGTGCTGCTTATGGTAGTCGGTAAAGGTGGCGGTGTAGCAGTCATAGGAGAAGTTGACCGCCCCGAACGCCTCCACAAACTCTTCGTGATATTTATGCGCGATCTCGGCGGGGGAGATGCCCTCCTTTTTGGCGCGCTCGGTGATGGGCGTGCCGTGCGAGTCGGTGCCGGAGACATAGAGCACCTCGTCCCCGTGCTGGCGGAAATAGCGGGCCAGCACATCGCCGGGCAGCAGCGCAGCCAGATGTCCCACATGCAGGGAATAGTTGGCATACGGCCAGGCGCCGCCGATCAGAATTTTTCTCTTCATCTATCTTCCATCCTTTCAGCCGGAAGGAATATATCGGACATATATCCTCCGGATGGTATCCGCTGCCATTATACCGCATTCCCACCGGATGCGCAAGACGCATTGCCGCCGGGCTCCGGCCGGGAGGGCCGGCGGCTGCGCCTATCGGAGCGTGCCGGGCGCGGGCTTCTGACCACCGCGCTCAGGGTGCGGCGTGCTGCGCCGGCCGCCGCTCAGATCGGGCACGACGGGGGAGGAAAATTCCATGTCATTTTTTCGTCCGCCCGGACGGGGACGAACTGTCTTGTCCAATATAATTCACCACTTTTCGGGCCGATTTATGCTAGTTTGCACCGGCTAACCAGAAAATATTCAACATTTTCCTTAAAATCCCTCTTGATTTTTTTTGAGAGCGTGCTACAATAAAGGCAACACCAAACAAGGAGGTTTTTCCTATGGCTTACAAGATTACTGATGCCTGCATTTCCTGCGGCTCCTGTGCTGAGGGCTGCCCCGTGGGCGCTATTTCTCAGGGCGATACCAGCTATGTCATTGACGCGGACACCTGCATCTCCTGCGGTTCCTGCGCCGGCACCTGCCCCATGGGCGCCATCGAGGAGGAGTAATTCCCTCCTGCAACTGCATATTGCAAATGGCAGCACCGCCCGTCGAAAAGACCGGGCGGTGCTGTTTTGTGCTGCTCTGGACGGCGGAGGGAAGTTATCCCAGCGCCTGCTTCATCTCGCGCACGTAGGCCCCGATGTGCTCCGGCGCCTGGGCGCCGTATTGCGCGAGCAACTTGACAATGGCGGAGCCGACGATGACGCCGTCGGCGAGGACGGCCATCTGCCTGGCCTGCTCTGGGGTGGAAATACCAAAGCCAATCGCGCAGGGGATGGAGGTGTTCTGCCGTACAACGGAGACGATCTCACCGAGGTCAGTGGTGATTTCGCTGCGCACCCCCGTCACGCCGAGGGAGGAGACGAGATAGAGAAAGCCCTCCGCCTCTCGGGCGATCATCGCGATGCGGCCCTCAGAGGTCGGCGCGACCAGGGAGATGAGATCGATGCCGTACTGCCTGCACAGCGGGTGAAACTCATCCTTTTCCTCAAACGGCAGATCGGGCAGGATGAGCCCGTCGACGCCCACCGCAGCACAGGTGGAGAGAAAACGCTCCGGACCGTAGGAGAAGACGACGTTGGCGTAGGTCATGAACACCAGCGGCACGCGCACATCCCGCCGCAGGTTGCGCACCAGGTCAAAGACCCGGTCAGTCGTCGTCCCGGCGCGCAGGGCGCGCAGATTTGCCTCCTGGATCACCGGGCCCTCCGCTGTGGGGTCGGAGAAGGGGATGCCCAGCTCGATCAGGTCCGCACCGTTTTCCACCGCCGCGCGGACCGCGGCGGCCGTCGTCTCCAGGTCGGGGTCCCCGCAGGTGAGAAAGGCGAGAAAGGCCTTCCCGCTGTCAAAAGCGCTTGCGATCTTACTCATGGAGATCCTCCCCTCTGTAGCGGGCGATGGCGGCGCAGTCCTTATCTCCCCGGCCGGAGATGGTGACGACGATAATCTGCTCTGGTGACATGGCGGGGGCCAGCTTTTGCGCGTACGCCACCGCGTGCGCCGATTCGATGGCCGGGATGATGCCCTCCGTCCGCGCCAGATATTCAAAGGCGCACACCGCCTCCTCGTCGGTGACGGGCACATACTCCGCCCGTCCGGTGTCGTGCAGGTGGGCGTGCTCCGGGCCGATGCCCGGATAGTCCAGCCCGGCGGAAATGGAGTATACCGGCGCGATCTGGCCGTACTTGTCCTGACAGAAGTAGGACTTCATGCCATGAAAAATCCCTAACCGGCCGGTGGAGATGGTGGCGGCGGTCTCAAAGGTGTCCACCCCGCGCCCGGCCGCCTCGCAGCCAATCAGACGGACGGACGTGTCCGGAATAAAGTGGTAGAAGCTCCCGATCGCGTTGGACCCGCCGCCCACGCAGGCGATCACCGCGTCCGGCAGGCGGCCCTCCCGCTCCAGAAGCTGGCTGCGGATCTCCTGCGAGATCACCGCCTGGAAATCGCGCACGATGGTGGGGAAGGGGTGCGGCCCCATGACCGAGCCCAGACAGTAGTGCGTGTCGTCCATGCGGGAGGTCCACTCCCGCATCGCCTCTGAGACGGCGTCTTTCAGAGTGGCGGTGCCCGTCCTGACGGGGATGACCTGCGCGCCCAGCAGGCGCATGCGGTAGACGTTCAGCGCCTGGCGGACGGTGTCCTCCTCGCCCATAAAGACGACGCATTTCATGCCCATGAGTGCGGCGGCGGTGGCGGTCGCCACGCCGTGCTGGCCCGCGCCCGTCTCGGCGATCAGACGGGTCTTTCCCATCTTTTTTGCCAGCAGGGCCTGGCCGAGCACGTTGTTGATCTTGTGCGCGCCGGTGTGGTTCAGGTCCTCCCGCTTCAGATAGATCTTCGCCCCGCCCAGGTCGCGCGTCATTTTCCCGGCGTAGTACAGACGAGACGGCCGCCCGGCGTACTCGTTGAACAGCTCGGTCAGCTCCCGCCGGAAGTCGGGGTCGTCCTTGTAGTAGTTGTATGCCGTCTCCAGCTCGATGACGGCGTTCATCAGCGTCTCGGGGATATACTGTCCCCCGTGCACGCCAAAGCGTCCCTTTGGATTGGTCATAGTCTTGATGCCTCCCGGACGGCGGCCACAAACGCCGCCATCTTGTGATTGTCTTTTCTTCCGTCCGTCTCGATGCCGCTGCTGACGTCCACCCCGTAGGGACGCAGCCGCCGCACCGCCTCGCCCGCGTTTTCCGGTGACAGGCCCCCGGCGAGGAGATAGGGGCGATGAATGTCGCCGGCCAGGTCCCAGTCAAAGGCCTTCCCGCAGCCCATCCCCGCGTCGAGCAGGACGAGGTCCGCGCCGCTCGCCTCTGCCCGGCGGACGTCCTCCCGGGCGCGCACGCGGACTGCCTTCCAGACCTGCGCGCCGGTGTACGCGCGCAGGCGGCGCAGATAGGCCGCGTCTTCCCTACCGTGGAGCTGGGCGATGTCGATCACGCCGCCTTCCAGCAGGCGGGCGACGATCTCCGGTCGCTCGTCCACGAAGACCCCCACTGCCCGGATGCCGGGCGAGAGGAGGGCACGCAGCTCCATGGCCCGCTCCGCCGAGAGCGCGCGGCGGCTCTGCGGGGCGAAGACGAAGCCGACGTAGTCCGGCCGCAGTATGTTGGCCATCTCAATCTCACCCGGCCGTGTCAGGCCGCAGAGCTTGATTTTCGTCATACGCCGCCCCGCAGTCCGGCCAGCATGGCCTGCCGGTCCGGCGCGCGCATGAGCGCCTCGCCGATCAGCACCGCATCTGCGCCGATCTCCCGCAGCCGCGCCACATCTTCGGCGCTGCGCACCCCGCTCTCGGAGACAAAGAGCACCTCGCGGGGAATCAGCCGGCGCAGACGGCGGCTGAGATCGGTGTCCACCGAGAAATCCCGGAGATTACGGTTGTTCACCCCGACGACCCGCGCCCCGGCGCGCAGGGCGGTCTCCACCTCTGCCTCGTCGTGCGCCTCCACCAGGGCGGACAGGCCGAGCGCATCGGCGAGCGCGAGCATCTCCCGCAGTTCCCCCTCCTCCAGAAGAGAGCAGATCAGCAGAACTGCCGACGCGCCGAGGACCTTCGCCTCATAGATCAGATAGGGGTCCACCGTAAAATCCTTGCGCAGGCAGGGGAGAGGGACAGCCCGTGCGATCTCTGCCAGGTAGCGGTCGTTGCCGAGAAACCACTTTGGCTCGGTGAGCACGGAGAGGGCGTCCGCCCCCGCCGCGGCGTAGTCCCGGGCGATCTCCAGATAGGGGAAATCCGGGGCGATCAGCCCCTTGGAGGGAGACGCCTTCTTGCACTCACAGATGAATGAGATCCCCGGACCGGACAGCGCGCGCTCAAAGGGAAAGTCCCCCCGCTCCAAAGCCTCCGCCGCCCGGCGCACCGCCCCGAGCGGTGCGCGCTCCTTGGCGCGCGCGACCCGTTCCCGGGCGTGGGCGGCGAGCTGGTCTAGAATGGTCATCCCGCCGCCTCCGGGCGGTTGCTCACCTCGATGAAGCGCTCCAGCGTCTCCAGCGCCCGGCCGGAATCGATCAGCTCCGCCGCCAGGGCGATGCCGCTGCGAAGGCTGTCCGCCTTGCCGCCGAGATAGAGGGAGGCGCCGGCGTTCATCAGGACCGCGTCCCGCTTGTGGCCCCGCTCGCCGCCCAGGATGGCGCGCGTGATCGCTGCGTTTTCCGCCGGGCTGCCGCCTCGCAGGTCCTCCCGGGCGCAGCGTTCCAGGCCGAAGTCCTCCGGCGTGACCGTATAGGACTTAAACCAGCCGTCCCGGATCTCACAGATCTTGGTGGGGGCGCTCAGGGAGATCTCGTCGAGCTTATCCTGGCCGTACACCACCATCCCGCGCCGCACGCCGAGGTTGACCAATACCTGCGCCAGAGGCTCCACCAGATAGTCGTCATACACGCCGAGCAGCTGCAGGGAGGGGCTGCCGGGGTTGGTGAGCGGGCCGAGAATGTTAAACACGGTGCGAAAGCCCAGCTCTTTTCGGATGGAGCCGACGTATTTCATCGACGTGTGGTATTTCTGCGCGAAGAAGAAGCACATCCCCACCTCGCGCAGCAGCTCGACGCACCGGGCAGGGCTCTGCTGGATATTGACGCCGAGGGCCTCCAGGCAGTCCGCCGTTCCGCACTGGGAGGAGGCGGCGCGGTTGCCGTGCTTGGCCACCTTCATCCCGCCGGCCGCCGCCACCAGGGCGGAGGTGGTGGAGATGTTGAAGCTGTGCGCGTTGTCGCCGCCGGTGCCGACGATCTCGAAGACCTCCATTCCGGTGTCCACCCGCGTGGCGTGCGCCCGCATCGCCGCCGCGCAGCCCGCGATCTCGTCCGTGGTCTCGGCGCGGGCGCTCTTGGTGGACAGCGCCGCGAGAAAGGCGGCGTTTTGCGTGGGCGAGGTCTGGCCGCTCATGATCTCGTTCATGACGGTATAGGCCTCATCATAGGTGAGGTCTACTTTGCTGACAATTTTGACAATCGCTTCCTTAATCATGGCTCAGATCTCCTTTATAAAATTTCGCAGCATGGTCCTGCCGTCCGGGGTGAGAATGGACTCCGGGTGAAATTGTACGCCGTAGATGGGGTAGGCTCTGTGTTGCACCGCCATCACCTCGCCCCCGGCGGTGCGCGCGGTGACACGCAGGCACTCCGGTATGGTATCGGCCTCCGCGGCCAGAGAGTGGTACCGGGCAACGGCCGCCGTCTCGGGGCAGCCGGCAAAGAGCGGGCAATCCCGGTCGAGCCGGACGTCGGACTGCTTTCCGTGCATCAGCTCCGCGGCGTAGGTGATGCGCGCGCCGAACGCCGCGCAGATCGCCTGGTGCCCCAGGCAGACCCCGAGGACGGGAATCTCCCGTCCCAGCTCCCGCGCGGCCTCCACCGTCACCCCGGCGTCCTCCGGCCGACCGGGGCCGGGGGAGAGGATGACGCGGCCGGGCCGCAGGGCGCGGATCTCCGGGACCGTCATCTCGTCGTTGCGGATCACCCGGATCTCCGGCTCGATCTCGCCGACGAGCTGGTAGAGATTGTAGGAGAAGCTGTCGTAGTTGTCGATGAGCAGAATCATTCCTCCACCTCCTGTGCCAGCTCCAGCGCCCGCAGCGAGGATCTGGCCTTGTTCAGGCACTCCTCATACTCCGTCTCCGGGACGGAGTCGGCCACGATCCCGGCTCCGCTGCGCACGAACACCGTCCCGTTCTTCTTGTATGCCAGGCGAATGGCGATGCAGACGTCCATATTTCCCGTGAAGTCAATGTGGCCGACCGCCCCGCCGTAGATGCCGCGCTTGTTGTCCTCCAGCGCGCCGATGAGCTGGCAGGCGCGGATCTTGGGCGCGCCGGAGAGGGTCCCCGCCGGCAGGACCGCCTCAATCGCGTCCAGCGCGTCGCAGTCCGCCCGCAGCTCCCCGCGCACCGTCGAGCCGATGTGCATCACGTGGGAGAAGCGCTCAACAGAGTGCAGCTGTTCTACCCGCACCGTCCCGAAGCGGCTGACCTTGCCCAGGTCGTTGCGTCCGAGGTCCACCAGCATGTCGTGCTCGGCCAGCTCCTTGCGGTCGGCGAGCAGCTCTGCCTCCAGGGCCCGGTCCTCCTCAGCGGTCTTCCCCCGCGGCCGGGTGCCCGCGAGCGGGAAGGTGTGCAGCACGCCGTCCTCCAGCTTGACCAGCGTCTCCGGTGACGCGCCGGCCACCTCCACGTCGGTGCCGGAGAAGTAGAACATATACGGCGAGGGGTTGATGGTGCGCAGCACCCGGTAAGTGTCCAGCAGGCTTCCCTCAAACGGGGCGCTGAGCCGGTTGGAGAGGACGATCTGGAAGATGTCTCCCTCCCGGATGTGCGCCTTCGCCCGCTCTACCATGGAGCAGAACTGCGCCCGGTCAAACAGCGCCGTGACCTCACCCAGCAGCCTTCCGGGCGGCTCCCGCTTCTTCTCCCCGCTGCGCAGCAGCTGGGCGAGCTGACGGAGCTCGAGCGATGCCTTATGATACCCCGTCTCCGGGTCCTCCAGCGACATGTTGACCATCAGAATGATCTTCTGGCGGACGTGGTCAAAGGCGATCACCTTATCAAAGAGCATCAGATCGACGTCTTTGAATGCCTCAGTATCCTGCACGCGGCAGCGGGCCGACGGCTCGCGGTAGCCGATATAGTCGTAAGAGAAGTAGCCGACCAGTCCGCCGGTGAAAGAGGGGAGATGCGCAAAGCGTGGGCTCTTGTGCGCGGCCAAAATCTGCCGCAGGCAGACCGAGGGATTGTCGGTATGGAACCGGAGCGTGCCCACACGCATCTCGCCGTCCACACAGGTGATCTCCAGCTTGGGGTCAAAGCCAAGGAAAGTGTAGCGGCCCCATCGCTCGTCCGCCAGCGCGGACTCAAGCAAGTAGCAGTGCGTGGAGACGCGCTGGAGCACCCGCAGCGCCTCGATGGGGGTAGTGAAGTCGGAGAGCATCTCGCAGCTGACCGGCAGCACGCGGTACTCGCCGCTCGCCGCGATGGCCCGGACTTCACGCAGGGTGGGGGAAATGTCCATGGTCTCTACCTCCTGTGGAAAAAGAAAAACTCCTCTGACGGTTGCCTGTCAGAGGAGTTTTTGAGGACGAAAAAATCCCTGACAGAACCGATGCTCTGTCAAGGACGAAACGTGTAGACACGATCCGCGGTGCCACCTTGCGTTCACGGTATGACCCGTGCTCTTAGCGGGATACCAACATATCCCCGGCAACTGACGTATGCCAACACGTTGCAGAATACTCTGTGAGAAGCTCCCACATTTGACTGCACCCTCAGCGGTCCATTTGACAACTTGTTTCTCGCCTGACTCGCAGCACCACAGGCTCTCTGTAGAGGCATCATTGCCGTTATCTCCGCTTCAACGGTTTGCTGTATGAAATTATCCGCAGTATAGCATGTTCTATTGAAAATGTCAACTATGGATTGAAAAAATTTGCTGCAAGCGGGTCGGTCAATCTGCCGGAGAATCCCCCTGGGCGCTCCCAATCGTTTTGCGCGCATTCCCGATTGACGCAGACTGCCAAGAGGCATATAATTGTCTTGTCAGTAAGTGAAATGGACGCGCTGTGCCGGGCTGCTGTTCTGGCGCGCCGTGTTTCCCGATGAGAAAGGAAGGCTGGTCTATGCTGCAGATTGTTCACGCCGCCGGCGCCCCGGCCGCGCTGGGTCCTTATTCCCACGCCGTACAGGCGGGCGGTTTTCTCTTCACCTCCGGCCAGGTGCCCCTGGTCCCCGCCACAGGCAAGCTGGTGGGACCGGATATCGAGTCGCAGGCCAACCAGGTACTCGACAACCTTGAACAGGTGCTGCGCAGCGCAGGCCTGACTTTTGCAGACGTGGTAAAGACTACCATTTTCTTGACTGACCTGGCCGATTTTGCCGCAGTCAACGCCATTTATGCCACCCGCTTTCCGGAAAATCCTCCCGCGCGCTCCTGCGTACAGGTGGCTGCCCTGCCCGCCGGGGCCAGGATGGAGATGGAGTTGGTCGCTGCGCTGTGAGGCGGCCGTCTCCGTACGGCCGGAGCGCGGCCGGATGCCCCGCCATACCGACAAAAAAGTCCTCCGGTGAAAATCCGGGGGATTTTTGCTGTCGGGACAGGGAAGTGCGTCGCTGTCAATGAATATGACTTTACAGGCATTCCTGCCCTGCGTGTTTATTGATCTTAATTCTGAGACTGTCATCATTTTTCTATTGCACCGCCTCTTCTGTTATGGTAAACTAGAGAGGCCGATTTCCTGTCGATTCCAGTCGGATGCGCGCTGCGGTTTTGCCCGGACAGCTGCGTCTGCTGGGAAGCCGTTTGCATAAAGTATGGTGATCACATTTGGTTTTTTCAAGTCTGCTCTTTCTGTTCGCCTTTCTTCCGCTGAACCTGCTGTGCTATCACTTCGCACCCGGCCTGCAGCGGAAGAATCTGGTGATGCTCTGCTTCTCTCTGGTCTTCTACGCCTGGGCGGGGCCGAAATATGTGCTCTTGCTGGTGGGGATGACGCTGGCGGACTGGTTCTTCTGCCTGCGGATGGATCGCGTCGGCGCCAAGTACTGGCAACGCAAGCTCAACCTGATTCTGGCCTGCGTGGTAGACCTCGGACTGCTGTGTGTCTTTAAATATCTCACCTTTTTGCTGGAAAATACGAACTGTTGGTTTGGCTGGCCGGAGGACGTGCCGCAGATTCTGCTGCCGATCGGGATCAGCTTCTACACATTTCAGCTGCTCAGCTACGTAGTAGACGTCTACCGGCGGGATATCCCCGCTCAGCGCAGCTTTCCAAAGCTGCTGCTCTATGTCAGCCTGTTCCACCAGTGTGTGGCCGGACCGATCGTACGCTACCAGGACGTGGCCGACGAAATTGACTACCGTCATGCCAGCTGGCAGGAGATCGCCGACGGCATCGGCCGCTTTACCGTCGGCCTGGCGAAAAAGGCCATGCTGGCCAATCCCTGCGGCTCTCTCGCCGACACCTTCCTCTGCTCGGCCGATCTGTCCTTCAGCGAGACCCTCGCACAGCTCTCCAGCCGGTCCGCCCTGTCGCTCTGGCTGGGCGTGCTGTGCTACACGCTGCAGATATATCTTGATTTTTCTGCTTATTCGGATATGGCGATCGGCATGGGACGGATGATCGGGTTCCACTATCGGGAGAACTTCGACTATCCCTATATCGCACGCTCGGTGACGGAATTCTGGCGGCGCTGGCACATCTCTCTGAGCGAGTTCTTCCGGGATTATGTCTACATCCCGCTGGGCGGAAATCGCTGCGGTGTACTGCGGCAGATTCGCAACCTCGCCGTGACCTGGCTGCTGACCGGCCTGTGGCACGGGGCGAGCTGGAACTTCTTGCTCTGGGGCGCCTATTACCTGATCTTTTTACTGATTGAAAAATTCTTGTTGCGCAGGCGGTTGGAGCGGCTGCCCAGCCTGGTGCGCCGGTGCTATGTGCTGCTGGTGGTGGCGCTGGGCTGGCTCATTTTCCGCGTGACCAACATGACCTGTCTGGGCACGGCCTTTCTCGGCCTGTTCGGCGGAAACGGCAACGTCTGGACGGACTACGAGACCACGATTACCCTGCGCAGCTACAGCGTCTTCCTGATAGTAGCCATTGTGGCCTGCACGCCGCTGATGCGCAGTCTCTATCGCCGGCTGAACCGGGCGATGGACGGGATGCCCATTCTGCAAAAGCCGTGGACTGTGATCCAGTGCGCGGTTCCCATCCTGCTGCTGATTCTCTCCACCGCGGCGCTGGTAGGCGACCAGTATAACCCCTTCCTCTACTATCGGTTCTGAGGCTGTCTGCTGTCTTAGGCCTAGTTCATGAGGTGATCTTCGCATGAAAACTCAAACTGTTGCTTCTTCGAGGAAAAAGGTGAGACGTCCTCCGTTTCGAGGCTTGAAGCGTCTGCTGCGCGGCATCCAGCTGCGGCTGTACGCCTTCTGCCACAAATCCCGCCAGGAACCGTATCCCCTTTATTCTGACCAGGCGCCCCGGCAGCGACCGCGCGGATTGCAGGCGCGCATCATCTCTTTTCTGGTGGTGTGGGCTCTTTTTACCTGTCTGGCTATGGCAGTTCCGCTGCGTCCGAGCTATTCGGACAGCGAGATGCGCGACCTGGCGGAATTTCCCTCCTTTAGTCTCTCGGCCCTGATGGACGGAAGCTACTTTGAGGACCTGACCGTCTGGTTTGCCGATACCTTCCCGCTGCGCGACCTCTTCCTGTCCCTGCAAAACCGGGTGGAGAGCCTTTATGGGCTGAAGTCGGTCACCATCGTCGGCTCTGTCAGCCAGGGGGATGAAATTCCCACCTCCGGTCAGGAGACGACGCTGGATTCCGACGCAGGACACCAGAATCAGACCCCGACGCTGCCGGAGGACGACCTTTCCAACGGAGAGACGGCCTCGGACGACGCTGCGGCATCCGGCAGTGACGATTCCGCCGGGGAGGACGCTCAGGCGCAGCAGTCGGACGATGGACAGGACAGCGACGGCGGTCAGGAGACTGCGGAGGAGGATCTCGAGATCCCTGAATTAGCGGATGACGCGGTGGTGGAGCAGCTGAGTACGGTGCTGGTGATTGACAACGCCGCCTATGAATACTACAATTTTGTGCAGGCCTACGCGGACAACTACACTGCCACCATTAACCGTGCGGCTGACCTGTTGGAGGGCACGAGCACCGTCTATTCCATGATTGTCCCCAACAGCATGGGCATCTGTGTGCCGGAATCGGTGCGGGAGGCCGTCGGCTCCTCCGATCAGGAGGCGGCGATTAACTACATGAATTCCTGCCTGGCGGACGATGTGGTGCAGGTGCCGGTCTACGACACCCTCCTGAGCTGCTATCTGGACGGGGAGTACCTGTATTTCCGTACAGATCACCACTGGACCGCTATGGGGGCCTACCGCGCCTATGAGCAGTTTGCGGCGGCTGCCGGGTTTACTCCTACGCCGCTGGATCAGTACATCGAGCATGAGTATGACGGATTCCTCGGGACCTTCTACAACTCGACGCAGAGCGACGCGATGGCCCGTACGCCGGACACGGTCTATGCCTACGAGGCCCCTTCCACGAACAATATCCACATCACCAACGCTGAGATGAGCGACTGGCTCTACCTGGTGATTGCCAACGTGGATAACAGCTCGGCTGGCAACAAGTACGGTACCTTTATCGGCGGTGATAACCCGTACAGCTATATTGAAAATCCCAACCTCTCCGACGGTTCGGCGGTGATGGTGGTCAAGGAGTCCTATGGCAACGCCTTTGTCCCCTTCCTGATTGAGAACTATCAGTATGTCTACGTAGTGGACTATCGCTACATCTCCGAGGTGGACGACCGGAACCTGGCTGAGATGTGCGAGGCTCTCAATGTCCAGGACGTCCTCTTCCTCAACACCATCTCCACCACACGCTCTGAAAAGCTGGTCAACCTGATTACCAGCTTTGTCGGCTGACAGGCGGATCAAAAAGAGGCCCCCGGCTATGACCGGGGGCCTCGTGTTTGCCCAGTACGGCAACTGGGATTTTCGTAAGGGAAATACATTTTGATACTTGCCAAGAATATTTCAATCCATTACAATGAGAGATAGATAAAACTGACATAAGTTAGGAGGAATGGCCGATGGCGCTGCATGTCATGGAAGAGGCCAACCGCTGTCTCGGCTGCAAAAAGCCGCGCTGCCAGGTGGGCTGCCCGATCCACACCAACATTCCGGAAGTGATCCGCCTGCTCAAGGCGGGGAAGCTGAATGAGGCGGGGTGGATGCTGTTTGAAAACAATCCGCTCACTACCGTTTGTAGCCTGGTCTGTAACCACGAAGGCCAGTGTGAGGGCCACTGCGTCCGAGGCATCAAGGGCGCGCCAGTCCACTTTTCTGTGATTGAAAACTACATTTCGACCACCTACGCCAATCAGATGGTGAAGGGGCCGGCCCCTTCCAATGGCCGGATGGCCGCTGTGATCGGCGCAGGGCCAGCTGGCATCACCATCGCCATTATCTTGGCCCGATATGGCTATCAGGTCACTATCTTTGACGGGAGGGACAAGGTCGGTGGTGTCATGCGCTACGGGATTCCGGATTTCCGCCTGCCGGACGCTGTACTCGACGACCTCGCCTACCGCCATCTGGAGCTCAAGGGAATTCGCTTCCGTCCGAATACCTATATCGGCAACACGTTGACCATCGACGACCTGTTCCGCGACGGATACCAGAGCATCTTTGTCGGCGCGGGACTCTGGCGGCCGAACCGCCTTCATATCCGCGGCGAGAGCTTGGGCCATGTCTGTTATGCCATCAATTACCTGGCAAGCCCGGACGCTTTCCGCCTGGGAGAGCGGGTGATTGTGATCGGCGTGGGCAATTCGGCGATGGACTGTGCCAGAACTGCGGTGCGCAAGGGAGCGCGGCAGGTTGTCTGCTTTGCCCGTCACGATGAGATCAACGCCAGCCAGTATGAGTCCAGCTACGCCAGCTTGGAGGGCGTGGAGTTTGTCTTCCGGCGGGTTCCTGTGGAGATTCGACCGGACGGCGTGGTGTTCATCGAGACGCAAAAGGGGGAGGACGGCGCATGGGAGCCGATTCCCGGCAGTGAGCACCTCTATCCCTGTGACGGCGTCATTGTTGCGGTCAGCCAGGGCGCAGAGAGTAACCTGATTGAGACCACCCGGGGGATTGACACCGACCGGCGCGGCCTGCTCTCGGTGGACAGCGACGGGCACACCAGCCGTCCCGGCGTCTTTGCCGCCGGCGATGCGGCGACGGGCGCGCGTACCGTCGTCGAGGCGGTGGCCAACGGAAAACGGGTGGCCGAGGCGATGCACCGGTATATGCAGAGCCTGCCGATGCCGGAAGCCTACCCCGATCTCCCGGTGGAGGAGCCGGCGGCGGCCACCGCGCAGGCCGAGCAGCTGCTGTTCCCGCAAGAGCCGGCTAGGTGAGAGAATCGAGACGGCAGCAGGCCCCCGAAGGCAGCGCCCCCAGATGGGGGGGTATGGCCTTCGGGGGCCCGCACGTGGTACCGGCAGTCTCCCGGCTCACAGAAAGAGCCACAGACTGACTGCCATGATGAACATCCCGGCGATCAGTCCGTAGATGGACAGGTGGTGCTCACCATACTCCCGCGCGGAGGGGAGCAGTTCGTCAAAGGAGATAAAGACCATGATTCCCGCTACCGCGCCGAAGAGGACGCCGGATACTGTATCGTTGATCCACGGCCGCAGCAGCAAATAGCCAATCAGCGCGCCCAGCGGCTCGGAGAGGCCGGAGGCGAAGGAGTACCAGAACGCTCGCCGCCGACTTCCTGTCGCGTAGTAGATGGGCACCGAGACGGCGATGCCCTCCGGGATGTTGTGAATGGCGATGGCTGCCGCAATCGGAAAGGCAATTGTCGGCTTTTGCAGGGCAGAGACAAAGGTGGCCAGTCCCTCGGGGAAGTTGTGAATCGCGATGGCCAGCGCCGTGAGCACACCGGTGCGCATCAGACGGGGCCCGGAGGACAGCGCCTGCGCAGCATGCTCCGGCGAGGTGACAGAGTGCGGGTTCTCCCGCTCCGGAATCGCCTTGTCGATCAGCGCAATCACGCCCATCCCGCCGAAAAAGGAGAGAAAGGCGAACAGGTTGGCATTTTTGGTCCCAAAGGAGGGGGCCAGATACTCTGCCGCGCCTGGCAGCAGCTCCATCATAGACACATAGATCATCACGCCGGCGGAAAGGCCGAGTGAAACGGAGAGAAATTTGGTATTCGTCCGCCGGGTGAAAAAGGCGATGCAGCTTCCAATGCCGGTGGAGAGACCCGCCATCGCCGTGAGCAGGAAGGCAGGCAGAACGTGTTGCATCTTGAAACTCCTTTCCAATTCATAGTTAGCTACAGCTAACTAAAAAGATGATACTATAGAAGAATTTCTCACTCGTCAACCGCCTGCACCCCCGCTGGAGGAGGACGTCCGCCCAGCCGGGGCGGGAGCCTCTCCTCCGCGGAGACAGCCACCCTGTATTTTTACGGCAGCCGCGCCAGTGCGGCCCCTTTTTCCGGAACGTCACCGGCCTGAAAAAGGGGAAGGCTTGGCCTTGGTCAACCTCCGCAGTTGTTCTCAAAGGAGAAAGAGAGAAAATCCACCGCGCCTTTTCCGCAGAACTGAAAGTAAAGCGCGCGGCGCCCCGGCGCGATCCGCAGCGCGGCGCGCAGCGTCTTCTCCCCTCCGAACAACCGCACGGGAAAGCTGGCATTGATGCGGAAAAAGTCCGGTTTTTCTGATACTTTCAGCACACCGGAGGCGTGTCCGCGCAGCGTCACGGAGATCTGATCTGCCCCGTCGAATTGAAAATATTTAAAACCCGCCACCGCGCCGTCACGCATGTTGGCGATATACTGGTCGCCGTTATCTTCCCGGTCGCCGTTGCTCTGGGTGAAATAGGGGTGCTGGCTCAGCCGCCGCCTGGGGGAGACGCCGTCATAACGGCCCACGCCGTTTTTGGACCAGAGATTACAGGCGATACGCGCCTCATATCGGCCTATGCCGCGCAGGGCTCCTCCATTGAGTCCGCAGCTCGTCACCTCCGCCTGCTGGAAGGAGCCGTCCGGATTGCGCTCCAGTTTCTCCGCGCATGCCTGGCGGGAGTAGGAGTGGCGGTTGGTCTGCCGGTGATAGAAGATATACCAGTCCTTTCCCAGATGAAGCAGGCCGCCGTGGGTGTTGCCCAGATAGTTTTGGCCGTCCCGCTCTTCCGTCCGGCCTTCCAGAAAGAGATCTCCCAGGCTGACCAGCGTGCCGCCGAAGACGAAGCCGCCATCCGGCCGGTCGCTCACCGCATAGCACAGCTCGTGGTTGTGCCGGGAGGAGTAGACGAAGAGGTACCGGTCCCCATCCCGGCGGATGGAGCTGGCCTCGAAAAACTCGTGTCCGGGATAGGATCCGGGCCCCTCCTTCGGGAAGAGCAGCTTTGGCTCCGTCCGGATGGTCACCATATCCTGCTCCAGCTCCAGCACCACGCCACCGTCGCTGCGTAGTTTTTGGCCGCCGGTGATGAGGGCGGGGGTCGGGGTGGCAAAGCCGGAGTAGAGCCAGATCCGCCCGTCCTCGTCGGCCAGCACGCCGGGGTCAAAGGGGAACTGGTCGCCCCTGCGCCGCCCCCAGAGCGTACCGTCCGGGTAGCGGACATGGCCGAGGAACTGGTACTGTCCCGCCGGCGTGTCGCAGACAGCTACCCCCATCAATCCCATAAAGTCAAAGGCGTAGTAGAGGTAGTACCGCCCGTCCGGCCCGCGGCAGACGTCGGGGGCAAAGAGGAGTCGCAGTCCCAACCGGTTTTTCGGGTCCTGCTTTTTGCGGTAGATAACACCCTCACAGCGCCAGTCGGACAGGTCGTCCGCCGGCGCGGACCAGCAGACGTAGTCGTTCATGCAGAACATCGGCGCGTTAAACCGGTCGTGTGAGCCGTAGAGATACACCCTGCCGTCAAAGAGATGCGGCTCCCCGTCCGGGAGATACTCCCAGCTCGGCAAAAATGGGTTAAAAACTTGTTTTTGCATCACATTGCCGCTCCTTCCTCTCTCCATTGCGGCACAGAAGACCGCCCATGCCGCCGCTTTGCCTCTATTATATCATGTGTGCCAGATAGGGACAAGGCGCCTGGCAGGGGAGAGCGGATGGCGTGTCAACCGTCTGCCGTATCCGCTTGGGCTCCTAGCGCGAGCGCAGTCCACCGCACCGCGCCCAAGGTGCGGCCTAGGCGGGCGATCTCCTCCGGGCGGGCGCAGTCGGCCTGGTGAAGCACGGCGGTGACCTGTAGTCCGGGGAACGCAGCCCGGATCGGGTCGAGATATCCGGTCCGTACCAGCTGTGCCGCCAGCTCCGGCGTCACAACGGTGTCACGATGCAGCCTCAGCCGCTGTGCCGCGATCTCCCAGCGATGGCAGACGCGTCCGAGCGGCTGCCCCAGCGCGGACAGCCCTGCCACCACCAGCACCTGGGTGGTCCCCGGCGGCAGGACGGGCTCATAGGGGGCGGGCATCTTGAGCGGCAGGCCGCGCGAGCCGTCCGCCTCCACCAGCGTGACCTGGGCCAGGCGCGAGAGGGATGTAAAGACCTCCGGCGGCAGCGGACCGAGCTTTCCCTCCGCTGCCGGCGTGCCGGCGAACAGGTGCCCGCGCGCCAGCAGTGCCTCGCGCAGCGGCGCAAGCTCCGGGTAGAGGAGACATTCCGCCTCCCGGCGCATGTGGGTGCTGGTGGTCAGCAGGACGGGGATTCCGTCCCGGATGCAGGCGTGATAGAGGGCTTTGAGACAGGTGGTCTTTCCGCCGCTGCCGACTGCGGCTGCGGTGAACGGCGGGGCGGGCAGGCCGAGCTGTTGAAAAAGAGGATCCATGGCTAGCTCCTGATCGAGATCAAAGTAGGGCGGCAGTTGAGCGGACGCTCTGGCAGACGTCGGCTCCCAAAGGATAACTATATGCTGCGCCAAAACTGCACGGATGTCAAGAGCTCCCTGCCGGCGGCCGAGGCGGCTCGGGCGCTGAATCTCGCTCCAACTTGCGCTTTGCGGTCAGGTATGAGAGGAGAAGGATTCGCGTATTCCGCTGTATACATTGCTGTCCAGTGCCGTGTTGCTGGTGGAGGAGGGGCTCGGCTGCGCCTTCTGCCTGGATGGGGCGCTGGCGATCCGGAGCAGCGCGAACCTGAAGTTTGTCCCCCTCTCGCCAGAACGGACCACCAGGAGCGTTCTCGTCTGGAAGAAGAACCAGCTGTTTCCCCGGCTACCTCGCTGTTCATCCAGGAGATCAATATGCTCCGTGCGAATCTGGCGGAGTTGGGATGAGCGTGCCCTGCGCTGGAGAGCATAAACCCCCCTGCTTCCCACACGGGAAGCAGGGGGTTGCCTGTCGCACTGTTTCGCTCAGAGCAGCATCGCCCCGGTGCCAGCCGCCAGTGAAGCGGCGAAAAAATCCTTCATCGAATGGATGGCGCACAATACAAAGTTGTCGTAATACGATAAATATTTATTGATATACGTGCTCTGTCGTGCTACACTAAAGAAAAACAAAGAGGGAGTGATCGTATGACACCCAAAAAGCTGTCCAGATGGTTAAAATGTATTTTTGTCATTGTAGGCATTTGTGGGGTGATAGGCTATGCCATTATTCCAATGTTTGGTGCTGACATGCGAAGTCTGTACCCGGAGTTTTCCAACCGCTTTCTTCCTTGGCTCATTTTTATTTGGGCTTCAGGCGTTCCTTGCTTTATGGTACTTGTTTTGGCGTGGAGAATAGCGACGAACATCGGAAAAGACCAGTCCTTTTCCGGTCAAAACGCCAGAATGCTGAAATGGATTTCTGTGTTGGCAGCCGGGGACGCCGGGTTCTTTTTCGTTGGAAATGTTCTTTTCCTTCTGCTTGACTTGAGCCATCCGGGCGTTGTGCTTGCGTCTTTTCTTGTCGTGTTTGTGGGTATCGCTGTTGCCGTGATGTCCGCTGTATTGTCCTATTTGGTAAACAAAGCGGCGGCATTACAAGAGCAGAGTGACTTGACGATATAAGGAGGCGGCACTATGGACGGAAAAATCATTTTCAACATAGATGTAATGCTTGCCAAGAGAAAAATGAGTGTTACCGAGCTTGCCGAGCGTGTGGGGATAACGATTGCGAATGTATCCGTCTTAAAAAACGGCAAGGCGAAGGCGTTAAAAATATCAACTCTTATAAAATTGTGTGAAGCATTGGATTGTCAGCCTGGCGATATTTTGGAATACAGAAGGGATGAAAAGAGTGATTAAAATTCCCATGTCTATTATCGCTTTGCTCCTTGTCATTTGTTTAAGTGCTTGTGACGCAGAAAGTGCAACAGATGTTGTTGCAAGGTCGTTGAACATTGATGTATCAAATGCCGAAGAAATCTCGTACACAGATAGCCACGGAGGATTTCACAATGACGGGATAACATATATTGCTCTAAAATTTGAAGATGACACGATGGTGGAACAGCTTAAAGAAAATGACAAATGGAGTTCCTT
>CAYWUA010000025.1:0-26831 GCA_964461385.1 uncultured Oscillospiraceae bacterium | reverse complement strand
CTGCGCAAGCTGCGCCACCCCAGCCGTTCCAAGAAGCTGAAAGACTTCTTGAACTGATGAATAGCTTGCCTGCCCGTGCTCCCCGTGGCGAGGCCCCCATCCTCGTCCAGCTTCAGGGACGGAGGGCGCATGGACAAGCGACGTAGAAAGGGGATCACACGATGGAACGTTCCAAGGTCTACTGCACCGATTTTCGGGTCAAGGTGGGTCAGAGCCTGATTGAAAAGCTCAACCGCCTGATGACCCAGGCCGGTATGGATCAGATCGACTTTGACGGCAAATTTGTCGCCATCAAAATCCACTTCGGAGAGCCGGGCAACCTGGCTTACCTCCGCCCGAACTATGCCAAGGCGGTGGCCGACTACATCAAGGCCCGGGGCGGAAAGCCCTTCCTCACCGACTGCAACACCCTCTATCCCGGCCGCCGGAAGAACGCCCTGGAGCACCTGGAGGCCGCCTGGGAAAACGGCTTCACCCCTCTCTCCGCCGGCTGCCCGGTCATCATCGCCGACGGCCTGAAGGGGACGGACGAGACGCTGGTCCCCGTCCCTAACGGCGAGCGGGTGAAGGAGGCAAAGATCGGCCACGCCATCATGGACGCGGACATCATCGTCAGCCTGAACCACTTTAAGGGCCACGAGATGACCGGGTTTGGCGGGGCGCTGAAGAACCTCGGCATGGGCTGCGGCAGCCGGGCCGGCAAGATGGAGCAGCACAACCAGGGCAAGCCCACCGTCCAGGAGGAGAAGTGCCGGGGCTGCAAGCTCTGCGCCCGGCAGTGCGCACAGGACGCCATCTCCTACGATACCGGCAAGGCCCACATCGACCACGACAAGTGCGTCGGCTGCGGCCGCTGCATCGGCGGGTGTAATTTTGACGCGATTCACAACACGCACGGCGTGTCCGCCGCCGACCTGAACTGCAAGATGGCGGAGTACGCCCTCGCCGTTTGCCACGGCCGGCCCAACTTCCATATCAATCTGGTCATGGACATCTCGCCCAACTGCGACTGCCATGGCGAGAACGACGCGCCCATCCTGCCCGATGTCGGCATGTTTGCCTCCTTTGACCCGGTGGCGCTCGACCAGGCCTGCGCGGACGCCTGCCTCCGGCAGGAGCCGATGCCCAACTCCCAGCTCTCGGATAACCTGAACAAACCGGGCTTTCACGATCACCATGACCACTTTAAGAACTCCACCCCGGAGTCGGAGTGGAAGTCCTGCCTGGAGCACGCCGAGAAGATCGGCCTGGGCAGCCGGGAGTATGAGCTGACCTTTCTCCGCTGACCGCCATGCGGCGCTGCCTGCACGCGCCGCACGGTAAAAAGACGCCGCGAGGCCCTCCAAATATGGAGGTGCCCGCGGCGTTTTTGTATGGTTTGAAATAGATTATCTCACTTGGTATACAGCGGCAGGATCTGGCAGATGCGTTCCACGCAGCCGTCCTCGCCCAGCTTCTCCGAGTCAAGCGAGATGTCATAGGCAGCGGCGTCGCGCCATTCCTCCCCGGTATAATAGTGGTAATATGCCGAGCGGCGCTTGTCCTCCACGCGCAGGTGCTTTGCCACCTCCCGCTGGCTCCAGGCCCGGGAATAGGAGGAGACGCGCGCCAGGCGTGCCTCCAGCGGGGCGTGGATAAAGACACGGAGCACATTGGGCTGGTCCTGGAGCAGGTAGTTAGCGCAGCGCCCCAAGATGATGCAGCTCTCCGTCTTGGCCAGCTCCTGGATAATCTTCGCCTGGAAGCTGAAGAGGTTGCGGGTAGAGATGTAGTCGTCGCTGTCCGGCGGGAGGATCTCCCCGGTATAGACCTTCTTGGCAGCCGAGAGCATTTCTCTCCAGCCGATCCGCTCGTCGCAGACCCCGAAGAGCCGCTCGTGGATACCGCTCACATCGGAGGCCATGCGCAGCAGGTCCCGGTCATAATAGGGAATCTTCAGCGCTGCGGAGAGCTTGCGGGTGACGTTGTGCCCCCCGCTGCCGGTCTCGCGCGCTACGGTAATCACGTAATCGCTCATCGTCCATCCCTCCTTGTCACGCGCCCAGATAGGCCTTGCGGACCCGGTCGTCTGCGGCCAGATCGGCGGCGAGGCCCTCCATCGAGATGGCACCCGTCTCCAGTACATAGGCCCGGTCGCTCACGGAGAGGGCCATCTTGGCATTCTGCTCCACAAGCAGGATGGTGATGCCGCTCTCGTGCAGCTCGCGGATGATTTTGAAGATCTCCTTGACCAGGATAGGGCTGAGCCCCATCGACGGCTCGTCCATGAGGACTATCTTCGGATTGGTCATCAGCGCCCGCCCGGTAGCCAGCATCTGCTGTTCACCGCCGGAGAGGGTCCCGGCCAGCTGGCGGCGGCGCTCCTTGAGGCGGGGGAAGTGGCCGTAGACCTTCTCCATATTGGCCGCCACCTGCTTGGCATCGCGCAGGGTATAGGCGCCCATACGCAGGTTCTCCTCCACCGTCATACTGGCAAAGACGTGCCGCCCCTCGGGCACATGGGCCAGACCGAGTTGAATAATGGTGTTGGCGGGCACTTTCTGTAAGTCCGTGCCGTCCAGGATGATAGACCCGGAGGTGGCCTTCAGCAGGCCGGAGATGGTGTGCAGCGTGGTGGTCTTGCCTGCGCCGTTGGCGCCGATCAGGGAGACCAGCTCCCCGTCCGCCACCGAGAGCGAGATCCCCTTCAGGGCGTGGATCACCCCGTAGTGGACGTTCAGATCTCTGATTTCCAGCATATTCCGCTCCCCCTCACTCGCCCAGATAGGCCGTGATGACCTTGGGATCGTTTGCGATCTCCTCCGGCCGCCCGGAGGCGATGGTCTGGCCGTAATCGATCACCTGGATGCGCTCGCACACGTTCATCACCAGGCTCATATCGTGCTCGATGAGCAGGATCGCCACCCCCAGTTTATCCCGGATGACGTTGATGACGCCCAGCAGCTCCGCCGTCTCGGTGGGGTTCATGCCGGCGGCGGGCTCGTCGAGCAGGAGGACCTTCATCTTTGTGGCCAGAGCCCGGGCGATCTCCAACTTGCGCTGCTGTCCATAGGGCAGGCCGGAGGCCAGGAGGTCCGCCTTGTCCCGCAGGCCGCAGATCTCCAGCAGTTCCAACGCCCGCTCGGTGACGGCGTTCTCCTCCTGCCAGAAGCGCCTGGTCCGGAAGGTGGCGTCAAAGAGGTTGTAGTGGATGTCCTTGGTGCATGCGGCTTTGACGTTGTCAATCACCGACATGGCGTGAAACAGGCGGATGTTCTGGAACGTGCGGGCGATTCCCGCCTCCACAAACTGGTGAGGCTTCTTGCCGTTGAGCGGGACGCCGTTGAGAAACACCGTCCCCTCTGTGGGGACGTACACGCCGGTGAGCAGATTGAATACGGTGGTCTTGCCCGCGCCGTTCGGGCCAATCAGGCCCACCAGCTCGCCGGAGTAAATGGAGAGGTTGAAGTCCGAGACGGCGTGCAGCCCGCCGAAGGAGATGCCCAGATGCCGCGTCTCAAGCACGGGAGAAGCTTTTTCAGCCATGGTGCTCTGCCTCCTTTCCGCGCTCCGCCTTGGCCTCCCGGCGCGCGGCGAAATACGCCTTGATCTGCCCGGGCCACTTGGGGATATCGCACAGGGAGAACTCCCAGGTGCCCAGGATACCGCGCGGACGGAACATGATGACGATAATCAGCGCAATGGAGTAAACCAGCATCGGATAGGTAAAGACACCCTGGAGGAAGCCGGGCAGCAGGTCCACCCATCCACCGTTGCGGATATTGTAGTTGAGCAGGAAGAGCAGGACGGCGGCCACCACCGAGCCGGTGAGCGAGCCCATACCTCCCACCACCACCATGACCACGATGAACACCGAATTGAGGATGGAGCCATTGGTGAACGCAAACGACGTCGTCGCCAGGGCGGCGTTGGCACAGGAGTAGAGCGCACCGGTGATGCCGGCATAGAAGGCAGAGATGGTAAAGGTGATCACCTTGAAATAGCTCACGTTGATGCCGGAGGCGGAGGCGGCGATCTCATTGTCCCGGATGGCCCGGATGGCCCGCCCGTACTTGGAGCGGACAAACATGAACATCCCCGTCATACACACGAGCACCACCAGGCCCACCACCCAGAGATATCTCATCTTCTCCTCGTTGGAGAAGGCCAGCCCGTTAGCGTAGAGCGCGGAGGAGGCAGAACCCTGGCCCAAGCCCTGCTGGCCGCAGAAGGGCAGGTTGTTGATGACGTTGACGATAATCATACCAAAGCCGAGGGTGATAATCGCCAGATAATCCCCCTTGAGCCGGAGGGCAGGGATGCCCACCAGCAGGCCCAGCAGCGCTGCGGCGAGACCGGCGAGGACGATGCTCAGCAGCAGCACCAGCAAAAAGTTCGGGCCGGACTTGTCCGTGTAAAAGCCCGCGCGCTCAAAGGCCAGCGAGAGCAGGGCGGAGGTGTAGGCCCCCACCGCCATAAAACCGCAGTGCCCCAGGGAGAGCTGCCCCAAAAAGCCGAGCACCAGGTTGAGCGAGGCTGCCATGATAATCAGATAGCTGCACTGCCAGATGGAGGGGGCGATGGTAAGCTTCATGGTGCTGCCCCCCGTCATCCCCATGACGATAGTGACGGCAAACAGGAGAATACAGGCAGCAAAATTGATTAGATACCGCTTTTTGTCCGTCTTTGTCATACTTTCTCACCCACATTCTTGCCCAGGATGCCGGCCGGCTTGAGCATCAGCACCACAATCAGGATCAGATAGACGAAGGTATCGGACATGGAAGAGTTGATATAGGCGTTCGCGCCGGACTGTACGATGCCGATCACCAGCCCGCCCAGCACCGCGCCGGGCAGGGAGCCGATGCCGCCCAGCACCGCAGCCACGAAGGCATAGATCCCCAGCGTCACGCCCATAGTGGTGTACACTCTGGGATACTGGGCAATATACATCAAGGCCGCCACGGCCGCCAGGCCCGCGCCGATACCAAAGGTGACGATGATGGTGTGATTCACGTTGATGCCCATGAGAGTGGCCGCCTCTTTGTCCTCCGAGACGCAGCGCATTGCGCAGCCGATCTTGGCCTTCTGCGTGAAGAAGTACAACGCCACCATGATCGCGGCGGAGACCGCCACGGTGAGGATGGTCGCGTGGCTCACCAGCACCCCGCCGACCGAGATGGTGTCGGCAAACAAGGTATAGGGCACCTTGGGGTCGGGGCCGATGGCCGGGATAGCCTGGGCCAGGTTCTCCAGCACGAAGCTCATGGCAATGGCAGTGATCAGGCAGGTGAGGTTATTCCCCGTCTTTCGCACCGGGCGGTAAGCCAGCAGCTCGACCAGCATCCCGACGCAGGCGCAGATCACAATCGCCGGCACCACCGCCAGCCAGCCCGGCATCCCCAGGTTCATAAAAATTGGAATCGTGAAAAACAGGGAATAGCCGCCCACCATGATAAAGTCGCCGTGGGCAAAATTGATCAGCTTGATAATGCCATAGACCATGGTATAGCCCAACGCGATCAGGGCATAGACGCTTCCCAGCCGAAGTCCCGTGATCAGGAACTGGATAAAGGTAATCATGGGGTTCCTCCTCTTTCTCGGGCGGAGTTCTCTCCATCTCCCGTTCCGCCGGTGTCTTGAAAGGGGGAGGCTCGCGCCTCCCCCTTTCGCCGCCAGGCCCGGGGAACGGGTTCCGGATCAGCCGACACTCAACGTTCTGATGGCAATCTTGGTCACAGCCTCGTCACCCTCGGTGTAGCTATAGCCCATCAGGACGCCGTCCTTGATCGGCGTGCCAGTGTCGTCAAAGTAGAAGGAGCCGGTCACCATGTCGTAGACTACGCTGGTATCGGCCAGGGCAGCCTGGACGCTGTCGGCGTCAGCGGCTCCGGCGGTCTCCATCGCCTCTTTCAGGAGGTAGACGGCGTCATAGGCCAGAGCGTCGAAGTTGTTCGGCGTCTCTCCGTAGATCGCCTCGTAGTTGTTTACAAAGTTGACGGACACGTCGCTCGTGGCCAGCTCGGTGGAGTAGTGATTGACGAACATCACGTTGTTGTAGGCAGACAAGTCGGTGCCGTCGGGGATGGTGGTCTCGGTGTTGTCCACGCCGTCAGCGCCCAGGAGGACGCCGGTAAAGCCGGCGCTGCGGGCCTGCGGGACCAGGTAGGGACCCATGACGTCGTAGTAGAACGGAGTAAAGACCAGCTCGGCGCCGGCGGAGACCATCTGGTTAAACTGGTTGGTGTAGTCCACCTCGGTCATACTCGCGACGGATTCCTCTGCGACGATCTCCAGGTCCAGCTCAGCACAGGCGGCGGTGAAGGCGTCGCGCAGGCCGGCGGAGTAAGTATCGGCAGAGCAGTAGACGATGCCCACTTTGGTGTAACCCTCGTCGGCGGCGTACTGTGCGGCCAGCTCGCCCTGGAAGGAGTCCTTAAAGCAGGTGCGGAAGACGTAGTCCATCTCGGTGGTGAGGGAATCCGCTGTGCCGGACGGGGTGACGAGAACCACGCCCTCGGAGTTGGCGATGGATGTGATGGCGCTGGTGCAGCCAGAGGTGGCCGAGCCGATGACCAGCTCGATCCCCTCGGAGATCAGCGAGTTCATCGCGTTGACACACTCGGTGGAGTCGCCCTGGTCGTCGCGGACCTCCACGGCGAGCTGGTAGGTCCCGTCGGCCAGCGTGACACCTCCGGCGGCATTGATCTCGTCAATGGCCATCTCTACGCCGCGCTGGTTGTGGGTACCGTAGACCGCCAAACTGCCAGTCAGAGGGCCGATCATGCCAATGGTGATGGTGCCGGCTGCCTCGGAGCTCTCCTCCGCGGCGTCCGACGTATCCCCCGTGCTCGCATCGTCCGTGGTCCCGCCTTCGTCGGAAGCGGACCCGCCGCAGGCGGCCAAGCTGAAAGCCATGCACAAAGCCAGGAGCAAGGCCAGCAGGTTATGCTTCTTCATGACAATTCCTCCTTCACTTTCGTTATGGAAATGGCAAAAGGAGTGCAAACGGAATTCCGTTTACACTCCTTTGTGCTTGTCTTCAAGAATAGCAGAAGTCCTTCCTGCCGTCAATGGGCATAGCGCTAAATTTCCCTATCATTTTGAAAAATTTTTGTCTGATTCTGCAAGTTCTCTTGCCTCATCCGTCAAAATGACCCTCAGCCCATTTTCTGCTCCGTTTCGTTTTCTTTTATTTTCTTCCAAACCATTCTGAAATTAGATTCGTTTTTCCACTTTTCGGACAGTTAATTCCCCGATAGAGAAGCTGCCACCGCCAACATTTGGGTCCCATCCGTCTTTTGACCGCGCGAGGTGCGCAAGCATGACAGACAGGACGCCGCCGCCCTGCGCCGAGCCGTTCACCGGAACGCGGGCACCGTTCCCCCATCATCCGCCATTTTTCAGAACCGGGCTGCCGCTTATCCATGCAGGAAAGCCAGTATTTCCTGAATGGGTGAATCAACAAATTTATATATAGTTTAAGATGGGGAAAGCGTCAAGCCTTCCCCATCCTGTCCTGCTTTATCCCGCCGCTTCCAACATTTCTTCGATCAAAATCCCATACCCCCGCGCGGGATCGTTCACCAGGACGTGGGTCACCGCCCCCACCAGCTTTCCGTTTTGCAGAATGGGCGAACCGCTCATCCCCTGCACAATCCCGCCGGTGGCCGCGAGCAGGCGCTCGTCCGTCACGCGGAGCATCAGGCTCTGCCCCACCGCGGCGGAGGCAGGGTAGACGCGCAAAATCTCCACCGCGTACTCCTCCACCGTCTCGCCGGAGACGTTGGCCAGGATGGTGGCCGCGCCGGTGCGCACCTCGCTGCGCCGCGCCACCGGGATCGCCTCGCCGCCAAAGCAGTCCTCCGAGAGCATGCCGAAGATCCCCCGGTCGGTGTTAGCCGTCAGCGCACCCAGGTCGCGTGTGAGGTCAAATCTGCCGTGCAGCGCGCCGGGGGTTCCCTTCTCGCCGGCAACGACGCCGGAGACCGCGGAGGGCAGGATCGCCCCGGAGGACAGCGGCATGAGCAGCCCGGTGTCCACGTCGTTGATGCCGTGGCCCAGCGCGGCAAAGGCGCCGGTTGCAGGGTCATAGAAGGTGACCGTGCCAATGCCCGCCATCGAGTCACGAATCCATGCCCCCAGCTTATAGCTGCCGTCGGCCAGGCAGGGCGTCGCCTGTGCCGTCATGGTCACCCGCCGGCCGCTGCGGGTGGCGCAGATCTCCAGCTCTCCCCCGCTGGACTGCACCGCCTCCTGCACCTGCTCAATCGTGTCCACTTCCTGGCTGTTGATGTGGGTGATGATGTCCCCCGTCTTGAGGCCGCACGCCTGGGCGGGCGAGCAGGTCCCGTCCTGTGTGTTCACCTCGGACAGCCCGACCACCATGACGCCCCGGGCGAAGAGCTTGATGCCCACCGTCTGTCCCACCGGCACAAGATATCGCTCCCCCGCCGCCGCGCAGCACACCGCCTCTGGCCGACCGCCGGCCGTGCCGCCAGCCGCCGCCAGCACCAGCAACAGCGCCGCTGCCAGCACCAGACAGCAGCGCGCGAGCAGCCAGGCCCAGGGCCATGCGCACTGTTCTTCCTTCAACTTCCATCCCCCTCTGTCTCTTTTGCCCTGAAACAGGACATCATTACTATGTCCCAGGGACGGAAATCCAGCCATCCAGAATCGCCAATGCGCACCACCTTTGGGCAGACAGCATTTGCCAGCCCGGCGGTGCAACGGTTTGCAGCATTTGGCTGGCAAATATTGTTTTTTCCACTTTTTCACGAGGATTTGGAGAGAACGTCCTCTGTCAGGGGATACTGAGCACGGGAGGCGGCATATCCACGTATCTAACTGGGAAACCGGCCGTCAGACCCTCTGCGGCGGCGTCTCGTGTATCCGCCCCGACCGGACGCCCAGCTCCCGCTCAATCAGCGCCAAGTTAGCGCGCAGGCGCGCGTCCTTCGGCGCCAGCGCGCAGGCCTCGTGCGCCATCTCCAGCGCCCCGGGCAGATCTCCGGTGTAATACCGGCCCAGGGACGCCAGGTCATAGGGCAGGCTGCCCCAGCTCTCCCCCTCGGTGATATAGGTCTGCGGCCGCTCGCGGATGGCCAGCGCCCGGTCGGAGGTAAAACGGACGCCCGGCCAATCCTGGCGCCGGTAGAGATACATGGCATAGTCCAGCCACGGCTCGCGGAGCCAGGGTGCTTCGCCCACGGCACGGATGTGCCACTGCTCCGCCTCGCCGTCCCGCTCCAGTTCCGTAAGTGCCCTGGCGATGTAGCGCATGGAGGCGCACCGCTCATCCGGCCAGGTCGCCGTGGGAAGCGTCAGGTGTTTTTTCAAAACGATGACGCACTCCTCCCAGCGGCGGTAGAAAAAGTATTCCCGCCCCAGGTAGTGCATATTCCGGTCGTTGGACGGGTCCTCCGCCACCGCCAGCTCCAGCAGCGGCAGGTACTGCCCGCGCGATTTGGACGGGTCGGGGTGATGGTCCAGCTGCACGCCGGGCGCCGGCGCGCTGCGCAGCGGCCCGGGACCCTGCCAGGCGAGCACCTCGTGCACCGGGTTGACCCACTTCCAGCCGCGGCGGCTGTGCGCCTTTTCAATCCAAAAGACATGTCCTTCCCGGCCGTCCTCCTGAAAAGACCAGGTATAGCGATAGCGAAGCTGGCAGAGCTCCGGCGTCCAGGCCGCCTCCATCGCCGCGCGCCAGCCGGGATGAAAGACCTCATCCAGGTCGGTGCAGACACACAGGTCGGCGTCCTCCGGCACCAGTGAGAGCGACCGGTTGCGCGCCTCGTCAAACCGCCAGGGGCGAATTTCTTCCACCGTCACCCGCGCCCCCCGCGCGCGCAGCCGCTCCGCTGTGGCGTCGGTGGAGCCGGTGTCCAGCACCACCACCTCGTCCGCCTCGCCCATGGAGTCCATCCACCGGTCTACAAATTGCGCTTCATTCTTACAGATCGCGTAAACGACAACTTTCATCCGTTCCTCCCATCCGAACAGTCGGCGGGAGAGGGACAGCCCCTCTCCCGCCAGAGTCAGTTGGCAGCCCCGTGCCGCGCGGAATCAGGTGGCCAGCAGACCAGCCGTGCGCAGATTGGCCAGAAGCTGGTTAAACTGCGTCGTGATGTCGCCGGTACCGGTGGCGTCCTGTACGGCCGCTGCCGCCGTCACCGTCGCGGCAGGTCCCGTGGGGCCAGTCGGACCGGTCGGACCCGTGGGGCCCTCCGCGCCGGTCGCTCCCGCTGCGCCGGTGGGGCCGGTCGCACCAGTTGCACCCTCCGGACCTGTGGGGCCGGTCGGGCCAGAGGCTCCTTCTGGGCCGATAGGACCTGTGGGGCCGGTGGACCCGGTCGCGCCAGCTGCACCCGCCGGGCCGGTGGGGCCGGTCGGGCCAGTTGCGCCCTGCGGGCCGGTGACAGTCACCAGGGTGTAATCCGGAGAGGTCCCTGGCGTGCCGGCGGGGTCGTTTTGGTTCACGCTGTAGAGCGCCCCATTGTAGAAGACCAGATCGCCCAGCGAATAGGTCGCCAGCGGGTTAAACTGCTCTGCCGTATCGATGCCGGCTCCTGTGGGTCCGATGGGACCGGGGGCCCCCGTCGGGCCGGTTGGCCCGGTGGGACCGGTCGGCCCCGTCGGGCCGGTCCCCCCCGTTGGGCCGATGACCGTCGTGCCAGAAGGCCCGGTCGGTCCGGTGGGACCGGTCGGCCCGATGATCCCCGAGGGACAGGGGCAGGACGGGTACGGGCAGGGTGTCGGCCGCGGCGGCGGGCAGGGCGTGCCTGGGCAGCTGGGCCGCTGACAGGGATCCCCGCAGCCATATTCCGGGTTATAATACCGTTTCATGGAGTTCTCCTTTCTAAAAGACGGCAGTATTGCCGTACTCCAGTCTATGCGCCGCCGCCGGGCAGGTGTCTGCTTTGCCTCCAAAATACGACGGCGTGCGCGGCCGTGCGGGCGGGGCAATTCCCTGCCTGTCTCCTCTTTTTGCTGGCGGGGCGGCCTGTTTTGTGGTATAATGCCGCTTGACGCTCTCTGGAAAGGAAGGAACACGACAGATGAACGATCGGGAAGTGGCGGAGCTGCGCCGGCGGCTGCGCCCAAATCACTGCAATATCACCCACGTGCGCGGCTGTTATGTCGGTGAGTCGGGGGAAAGTCTCTCCGAATTTGACCAGCCGCTCGGCCTGCTGGGCGAGGAGGAATCGGAACACCTCCTCAACGTCCTGCGCAAGACCCTCTCCGGCAAGCTGGGCCGGAACCTGATGGATATCACCTTCTCCACCCGGCAGGTCGCCGGCAGCGAGGAGCACCGGCTGCTCATGCGCCTGCGGGAATCCGCGCTCCAGGATGACGAGGCAGTTCATGCCTTTTATCAAAAGATCATTGACGCTGCACAGTGGGAGGGGAGCTACCTCATTTTGCTCGCCCACGATCGCTATGACGTGCCCTGGCGCGGGAAGGACGGCCGGCGGCAGGACGACGCAGGAGACCAGGTGTTCTCCTATCTGCTGTGCGCCGTCTGTCCGATCAAGCTCACCCGCCCTGCCCTGAGTTACCAGATGCAGGAGCAGCCGTTTTATCTCCGCCGGGTGGACTGGCTGATCTCGCCGCCGGCGCTGGGCTTCCTCTTCCCCGCCTTTGACGAGCGGAGCACCAACCTGTACGGGGCGCTGTACTACAGCAAGAGCACCGCGGAGTCCTACGAGGCGTTTGTGGACGCCATCTTCCACACCCAACCGCCCATGCCGGCGGATACCCAGCGCGAGATGTTCCAGGCCGTGCTTTCCCAGTCCCTGGACGACGAGTGCCGCTACGGCGTCGTTCAGGCGGTCAACGACGAGCTGTGCACCCTGATTGAGGACCACAAGGCCAGCCATGACCCGGAGCCGCTGGCCGTCTCCAAGGAGGCAGTGCGCCAGGTGCTGGAAAACTGCGGCGTCTCCGAGCGGCACGTGGCCACCTTCAGCGTCCAGTTTGACGAGCAGTTCGGTACTGAGGCCCAGCTCCGCCCGGACAACCTGGTGGACAGCCGACAGTTCCGAGTGCGCAGCGGCGAGGACGTGGTCATCCAGGTCAACCCCCTGCGCAGCGACCTGGTGGAGACCCGCATCATCGACGGGCGCAAGTACATCCTCGTCCGGGCGGAGGGCGGCGTGAGCGTCAACGGAGTGGATGTGGACATCTCCTGACACTCCGGCGAGCCCCCCTAAAAATGACAAAACGCGCTTCCCTGGGGACCGAGATAGTCCTTTCAGGGAAGCGCGTTTTGATGTCAGGAGCCTGCACCTTCTGCGTCGTCCTCCGTCTGAGTCGCGTCCGCCGCGGTATCCAGCAGCCAGATATTCCGGTCCACCGGGCCGGAGATGCCGTCCACCGTGCCCTCGTCGGTGTACTGCCACATCTCCAAAGCGTAGGCAAAGCTGGGGTAATCGGCGTACTCGGCATACCACAGCCCATAGCCCTGCAGCCGCTCCAGGTCGTAGCTCAGGTAGCCCAACATCCCGTTGCAGTAGACATAGGGGGTGTATCCCGCCTCCTCGATGATCTGGCAAAAGGCGATCGCACAGTCGGTCACCGTCTCTCCGTCCACCTCGTCGGTACGGGCCGTCTCGGTGGTGATGTGCTCCCAGTCATAGGCCACCGGGCACTCCAGCGACTGTCCATCCAGCCAGGCAAGCACCTGCTCCGCCTCCTCGCGGGCCTCCTGCTCGCTGACCGCCTGGGAGAAGAAGTAGACCCCGAGCTGGATGCCGTTTTCACGCGCGGCCTGAAAATTTTCCTCAAAGCGCTCGTCCTGGCTGATCTCCCCGCTGGTATAGCCTCGGTTGCCGATGCGCAGCATGGCAAACTCCACCCCGCTTTCCGCCACGGCGGCCCAGTCAATCTCCCCCTGGTGGGCGGAGACATCGATCCCATATGCCGCCTGGCCGGAATAGGTGATGCTTCCGTCCGCCTGGGTGGTGAATTGTCCCTCCTCCAGCTCGCTGGAAGCAAGGTCCTCGTCGATCACCACCTCCTGGCCGCCGACGATTACCGTCTCCGGCTCCTCCTCCACCGGCGCGGACTCGGACGACAGGAACCGCCGGGCGACGAGCAGCAACAACGCCGCCAGTAGAGCCAGCGCAACGGCACTGAGCAGGACCAGCAGCCCATAAAGCGGGTTTCGTCTGGTACGGGTCCCTCTCCCACGCATCCTTCTGCCGGACAAACCGGTCACCTCCTGTCCACAGCCCCGGCCGTGCGGTACAATTCGACGCCGTTCGGCCAGATGGCTACAAAAAAAGGCCGCCGGACGTTCCGACGGCCTCTAAAAATCAGAACTTATCTACGCTCTTTGAAAATGTTGAAGATGGCGTCAAACGGATCGTCGTCGCTGTCCGCCGCGCCGGAGCCGGCGGGCGCTGTGCTCTGTCCGGCAGGCTCGGAGGGAGCCGGGGCGGGCGCGGTACTCCGCTCAGCAGGCGCGGGTTCCGCCTTCACGCGCTCCGCAGCCTGAGTAAAGGGCTTGTCTACCGCGGCATTTCCCGCGGGGCGGTCAAAGCCAGTGGCGATCACGGTCACGCGAATCTCGTCCTCCAGCGACTCGTCAAAGGTGGCGCCGAAGATGATATTCGCGTCCGGGTTGGCGGCCTGCTGAACCAGGTTGGCGGCGGTCTCTACCTCTTCCAGGCCGATGTCCACCGAGCCGGTCACGTTGACCAACACGTCACGCGCGCCGTTGATGGAGGTCTCCAGCAGCGGGGAGGAGACGGCCAGGCGTGCGGCCTCCTCCGCCTTGCCTTTGCCGGCGGCGCGCCCGACGCCCATGTGCGCCAGGCCGGCATCCTTCATGATAGCGGTCACATCGGCAAAGTCGAGGTTAATAAATCCGACGTTCTTGATCAGATCGGAGATGGACTCCACCGCCTGACGCAGCACGTCGTCGGCGATCTCAAAGGCGTTGGCAAAGGTGATCTTCTGGTCGGTGGCGTGCTTGAGCCGGTCGTTCGGGATGATGACAAGGGAATCCACCTTGTCCTTGAGCTCCTCAATGCCGCGCTCAGCCTGACGCATCCGGTACGCGCCCTCAAAGCCAAACGGCTTGGTCACAACGCCGACGGTCAGGATGCCCTGTTCCCGGGCGACCTCGGAGACGATGGGGGCCGCGCCCGTGCCGGTGCCGCCGCCCATGCCGCAGGTGACGAAGACCATGTCCGTCCCCTCCATGCTCTTGGACAGCTGGCTGCGGCTCTCCTCGGCGGCTTTCTTGCCCACCTCGGGGTTAGAACCGGCGCCCTTGCCGCCGGTGACTTTTTCGCCGATCTGGATCTTATAGGTCGCGCTGGAGGCGTCGAGCGCCTGCTTATCCGTATTCACGGCGATAAAGTCAACCCTCTTGGTGCCGGAGAGCACCATACGGTTGACTACATTGGTGCCGGCCCCGCCGACGCCAACCACTTTGATGTTTACCACGGTATCAGGGGTGGGCTCAAATCCAAAGGACATATCGGTTTCCTCCTATGTAAATCCCGGCCAAGGCCTATTACTGTAATCTACCGTCAAACAAAATCATCTTTGTTCAGGGACTTCACAGATTATTGTAAACTGATTCCGGGTGCAGGTCAATACCTTTAGGCGGATTTGTGAATCTTTTTTACAGGTATCTTTTTCCGCGCCGTCCCGGGCGCTCAACTGTCCCGGGAGAGCACCGCCTCGCCTTCCTCCTGCGTCATGTCGAGCGTGCCCGTATCGTCCTCAGCCCAGTGGGTGGCGATATACTCCGTCAGGATGGACTGGAGCATCTTCACGTCGTAGTCAAAGTCATCTCCCAAGCCCATGCGTACCGTCAGGCGGCTGTCGTAGAGCAGGACAACTGTGCTCGAGCTTGTGAGGTCAATGGACTGGGCCTCAGAGAGCATCTCGCGCTCCTCCAGCGCGGTGAGCAGGGCGAGCAAGGCGCGGCTCTTGAGGTCCTCCTCCTCGCCCACCGCCAGATACGTCCCCTCCGAGGGGGAGAGGAGCGTCAAGCCGCTCACCTCCGTCAGCCCCCCGTCCTCCGAGGCGCGCTCGAGCAGCTTCCCATCGCTGTCGATGTACCACAGCGTACCTCCGCTGTCCACCACGGCGGCAGCCTGCGTCTCCTCCACGCGGAGGATGACCCGCTCAGGCAGCCAAATGGAGACAGTGACCTGGTGCAGATAAGGCAGTTCCCGCTCCATCCGGTCGGCAATCTCGGCACATGGGATGAGCAGGAGGTTCTCCCCCTCCTGAATGCCGCTGGCCTCCAGGAGTTCTTCGGCGCTGTAGCGCTCATTGCCCTCTACCACAAAGTCGTGCGCCCGGAAAAAGACCACCGACCCGGCTACCACCGCGGCGGCGATCAGGAGCGCGGAGATCAGGATATACAGGCGAAAAAATCTGCCCTTTTGTCTGGGGCTGCGCCGTTTGTGCTTTCGCTGCGTTGCCATGGCTTCTCCTCTGTTTCGCGGCCGCTCACACCTCGGCGATGTCGGCGCCGAGCGCGGCCAGATTCCGCGGCAGGCCGTCGTAGCCCCGCCGGATATGGTGGATGCCGGTGATCTCGCTCTCCCCCTCGGCGCCGATCGCGGCCACCACCAGCGCGGCCCCGCCGCGCAGGTCCGCCGCCTCCAGCCCCGCCCCGTGCAGGGCCGGGACGCCGGTCACCACCGCGACGCGGCCCTCCACCCGGATGTCCGCTCCCATGCGCGTGAGCTCCTGGGTGTGGCGGTAGCGGTTTTCAAAGATGGTTTCCACAAACACGCTGCTGCCCACGGCCCGGGTCAGCGCCGCCATGACCGGCGGCTGGGCATCGGTGGGAAAGCCGGGGTAGGGCGCGGTGCGCACCGGCGGCACGCGCCGCAGCCGCCCATCGCTCGTGAGAGTGACCCGGTACGGCTCCTCGCGCAGGCGGCAACCCGCGGCGGCGAAGAGATCGGTCACCGGCGCGAGCTGCGTGCGCGGCACTCCCTCCACCGTCACCTCTCCCCCCGCCAGGGCGGCGGCGGAGAGGTAGGTCGCCGCGCAGATGCGGTCGGCGATCACCCGGTGTTCCGCCGCGTGGAACGGGATCGCCCCCTCCACGGCGACCACTGGGCTGCCAGCACCGCGCACGCGCGCGCCGCAGGCGTTGAGGAACTGCTGCAGGTCCCAGATCTCCGGCTCGCGGGCGGCGTTGTTGATCACCGTGGTCCCGCGCGCCCCGCAGGCGGCGAGCATGGCGTTCTCCGTCGCGCCGACACTGGGGATGGAGAGGTTGATCTCCGAAGCGCGCAGGCCGCGCGGCGCGCGGCAGTGGAGGTTTCCCCCCGTCTCGCAGATCTCCGCCCCCAGACGGCGCAGCGCCGCCAGGTGCAGGTCCACCGGCCGGGGCCCCAGCTCGCATCCACCTGGCATGCTCACGCGCGCCTGGCCGGCCCGGGCCAGGATGGGGCCGAGGAAGATGACGGACGAGCGCATCTCGCGCATCAGTTTTTCCGGGATATCGCACCGGTCCAGCCCAGCGGAGTCCACCGTCACCGTCTCCCCCTCCCGGCGGACGCGGCAGCCCAGATGCTCCAGAATGGCGATGGACGCGGCAACGTCGGAGAGCTCCGGACAGTTATGTATCACGCTCACCCCGCCGGACAGAATGGTGGCGGCCAGGATGGGCAAGACGCTGTTCTTCGCCCCGTGGACGGACACGCAGCCCTCCAGCCGCCGGCCGCCCGAGATGACATAGGCACTCATGCTTCTTCCTCCCCACGGTTTTGTGCCATTCTATGAGGAGGAGGGGGCATTCGTGCCCCGTTTAACGCGATTGGCCGCGCGCGGCCAGCTCGCGCAGGACGCAGTAGATGCGCTCGTTGGCGTCGGTGACTGCGTGTTGTGCAAGGTTCTGGCACATCGTGTGCAGTGCGTCCGGGTGGGCCAGCAGGTCGCGCACCCGCTCGTAGAGCACGTCGCCCGAGCACTCCTGCTCGAGCATCAGCACCGCGCCGCCGTGGCCGGAGAGGACGCGTGCGTTCTTTTCCTGGTGGTTCGCCGTCACGTTGGGGCTGGGCACCAGGATGCTGGGCTTGGCGATGGTGGAAATCTCCGAGATGGTGGACGCGCCCGCCCGGCTGAGCACCAGGTCGGCGGCCGCCATGCAGGTGGGCATGTCGTAGATATACTCCCGCACGTCCACGCGCGGGTAGTCGGCCAGGTTGATGCCAGCGGCCTCCAGCCGCTCCATCACGCGCGGGTAGTAACGCTGGCCGACACCGTAGATATGGTGGAACGGCTGGCCCTCCCGGCACTCGCGGATGACAAAGTCCACCATATACTCGTTCATCACCTGCGCGCCCAGGCTGCCCCAGGTGGTCAGCACGACGGGCAGGCTGTCGTCATAGTCCAGCGCAGCGCGCGCCTCCTGCCGGGTGAGCTGGAAAAAGTCGCCGCGCACCGGCGTGCCAGTCACCTCCACCCGCTCCGGGTGGGGATAGTGACTCCGGCTCTCCTCAAAACCAACCATCACCTTATCCACCACCTTGGCCAGTGCCTTGGTAGTGAGTCCCGGCTCGGCGTTGGACTCATGCACGGCGGTGGGGATGCCGCGCCGCGCCGCCTCGCGCACGACGGGGTAGGAGGCGTAGCCCCCCGTCCCCACCACGAGGTCGGGCTGGAAGTCCCGCACGATCGCCCGCGCCTGCGCGCGCGACCGTACAAGGTTTCGCACCGTGCCCAGGTTGTGGCGGATTCCGCTCCAGCTCAGGGAGCGGTAAAAGCTGGTGATGGTCACCGTGCGGATGGGAAAGCCCTCGCGCGGGACGAGCGTCTGCTCCATCCCACCGTCAGCGCCGGCGAAGAGAATCTCCGCCCCGTCCCGCTCCTGGAACATCCGCGCCAGGGCCAGGCCGGGATTGATATGCCCCGCGGTCCCGCCGCAGGTAAAAAGAACCTTCATTTTGAACTTCCTCCTCTCTGCTGGCCCCGCCGCACCTCAGCCCTGCTTGGGCGCAGGGATCTGGCGCGAGACCGAAAGCACGACGCCGATCTCCGCCAGCTGGATCACCAGCGCGGTGCCGCCGTAGCTGAAAAACGGCAGCGAGATGCCGGTAGTCGGGATCAGGTTGGTGACCACCGCGATGTTCAAAAAGACCTGGGTCGCCAACAGGGTGGTGATACCCACCACCAGCAGCGAGCCGAAGCGGTCACGCGCGTGCAGCGCCAGCCAGTAGCCGCGCAGCACCAGCAGGGCGAAGAGCAGCACAATCAGCGTTGTCCCGATAAAGCCCAGCTCCTCGCAGACGACGGCGAAGATGAAGTCGTTCTGCTCCTCCGGCAGGTAGAGATACTTCTGCCGGCTCAAGCCGAAGCCCAGGCCGGACAGGCCCCCGGAGGCCACAGCATAGAGGGACTGGATGATCTGATAGCCGGTGTCGCTCGGGTCGCTCCACGGGTTGAGCCAAATGGCAATCCGGCTGGAGTTGTAGCCCAGCACGCCGATCAGCACCCAGAAGGCCGCAGCCAGCACGCCGGCGCCGGCGACAAACCAGCCCCAGTGCACGCCGGCGGTGAACAGGATGGCCGCGCCGGCGGCGAACACCAGCAGCGTGGCGGACAGGTGGGGCTCCTGAATGAGCAGCAGGGCGATGATGCCGAGCACCACGAGGTACGGGATCAGCTCCCACAGTCCGATCTTCTCCCCGAGCGCCTGAACGGTGAAGACGACGCGCTCCAGTCCGTTGGCCGGCTTGCGGCGGCGCAGGGGCATTCCCTTTCGCTGGACGAGCTTGCGCTGCTGCTCCAGGTGGCGCTTGGAGAGCCGGGAGGAAAAGTACATCACCACGCCGATCTTGGCGATCTCGGAAGGCTGGAAGGTAGTAAAGCCCAGACTAATCCAGCGGCGGGCGTTGTTCACCTCGATGCTCACGTGCGGGATGGGGATGAGCACGATCACCAGCAGGATGATGGAGATCGCCAGGGCAATCGCGCCCAGCCAGCGCAGCTGCTGGTAGTTGATCTTGGAGACGATATACATGACGATCAGCCCGAGCGCGGCGAAGATCGCCTGGCGCTTGAAGTAATAGGCGGCGTCATAGTTGGACTGCGCCTCCATGCTCGCCGTGTAGGACGAGGCGGAGAAGAGCATCACCAGCCCGATGCCGAGTAGCAGCAGCGTCAGCATCAGGAAGGGCATGTCAATCGGGCCGTAAGCCCACTGCTCCTCGCGCGTCAGGTCGCGCCTGGTCCTCCATGGCATCGCGTCCACTCCTTTCGCGGCCGGTTCTCAGAAAATTTCGCTCACAGCGTCGGGAACCGGTCCATCACGCCCCAGAAGGCGAGAATACAGGCGCACACCGTGATGACGGTGAACACCAAAAACAGCTTTTCCTCACTCCAGCCGCCCATCTCCAGGTGATGGTGCAGCGGGGCCATGCGGAAAATCCGCTTGCCGTGGGTGAGCTTAAAGTAGGTGACCTGGATGATATCGCTCATCGTCTCGGCGATATAGATGATGCCAATCAGGATGAGCACCAATGGGATATCCAGGCTGAAGGCCAGGCCGCAGACCGCCCCGCCGAGGAAGAGCGAGCCGGTGTCCCCCATGAACACCTTGGCCGGGTGGAAATTGTAGATCAGAAACGCGCACAGCCCGCCAAAGAGGGCCGCAGCAAAGACGCCCAGCTCCTCATGCCCCCAGTAGGCGGACACGGCGACGTAGAACAGCGCCACCGGCATGGTCACGCCGGTCGCCAGGCCGTCCACCCCGTCGGTGAGATTGACCGAGTTGACCGTCCCCACCATGACAAAGGCGGCGAAGACCATGTAGACCGGCCACGGGATATGGAACGTCAGGTTGACAAAGGGAATATAGAGATCGGCGGACAGATAGCCGAAATAGCGCAGCAGCACGGTGAACAAGATCGCCGCCGCCAGCTGGAGCAGAAATTTCTGTGCCGCGGTCAGTCCCTCGTTCTTGTGGTAGCGGACCTTCATATAGTCGTCAAAAAAACCGATGGCGCCAAAGACAAGGGAGAACAGGAAGACAAACAGCGCGCCCAGGCGTCCGCTGCGCAGGTCGGCAAAGCCCGCCAGCAGCACGGCGGCCAAAATTCCCACGATAAACATGATGCCGCCCATCGTCGGCGTCCCCTGCTTGGACATGTGCCATTTCGGTCCGATCTCCTTGATGGTCTGCCCGGCCTTGAGCGCCACCAGTCTGGGAATCAGGACTTTTCCCAGCGCGTAGCTGACCAGAAAGGAAATGACAAAACTGACAATCATTCTCATCTTTGGAACCCCCCGTGCGGCAAGTCTGGTGTAAGGATACCACATTCCGCCGGCACTTTCTAGCATTTCCGATCAAATGTAAGCATTTGATCGGAGATTGCAGTCTTTCTTCGCGCACTCGAAAGACTATCTGTATTTTTCGGCCGGTACAACAAGGTGAATTGCCCCGCAGGGGCAAGAGAAGGCCCCCTGGGGGATGCCCGGCCGAAAAATGAAATTGTATCCTATTTGGACCTGCGGGCCAAACTCGGTGAGACCTCTTTTGACGCACTGGGCAAATGCAGGTCGTGGGGAATGCCTGCACTTGCTTGTCTTTGGCAGTCTTAGCCGAGCTGCACGTCGCCGTCTGCCGCCGTCCGGTTGCCGAACTGAACGGTGACGACATAGCCCGGACTCACCAGCGTCCCGGCCTCCACACTCTGGCCGGTGCAGACGGTATTGCTGCCCGCCGCCGTGCCGGAGACTCCGGTCGCGCGCATAAACAGCCCCGCGTTGTTCAGACGGGCAAGCGCCTGCTCCGGCGTCAGGCCGGTCAGGTCGGGCACCTCCACCGCCTCATCCGGAGTGTCCTCCCCCAAGTAGAGGATAACGGTGTTATTCTGCGGGACGGAGGTACCACTGGCCGGAATCTGGCCGGTCACCTCGTCACCCACCCCCACCGTGCGGTAATTCAGTCCGAGCGCCTGGAGCGCATCGGCAGCCTCCGACTCCGTGCTGCCCTCCAGGTCGGGCATGGTGACCATCGCGCCGGTCACATCGTCGTCGCTGTAGGACGGCTCATAGCCCAGGTAGTCGAGGACATCCGCGATCAGGTTGCCCGCGACCGGGGCGGCCATCGCGCCGCCGGAGATATACTGCCCGTCCGGCGTGTAGCTGGTCCCCGCCTCCGCCTCCGGCGTATCAAACATCACCAGCACGATGATCTCAGGGTCATTCGCCGGGGCAAATCCGACGAAGGAGACGATGTACTCATCCTCTACCAACGTCTGGGAGGTGCCGGTCTTGCCGCCGATGCGGTAGCCGGCCATATAGGCGTTCTGCCCGGTATAGTTGGTGACCACACCCTCGAGCATGTCGCGCATCTTCGCACTGGTCTCCTCGCTGATGACCTGACGGACAACCTGACTCTCCGCCTCGTAGACGGTGTTCCCCTCGCTGTCCTCGATGGAGGCCACCACATAGGGCGTCCGCAGATAGCCGCCGTTGATGACCGAGTTAAAGGCGGTGATCAGCTGAAGCGGCGTGATCTGGAAACGCTGGCCAAAGGAGGCTGTAGCCATATTCGTGAGGCTGAAGTCCTCCTCCGACCAGAAATAGCTGGCGGCCTCGTTTGGCAGGTCGATGCCGGTGGACTCCATCAGGCCGTAGCTGTAGAGGTAGCCGTAGAAGGTCTCCAGGCCGAGGGACTGGGCGATGGAAATCATCGCCGGGTTGCAGGAGTGGCCGAGTGCCTCGGCCAGAGTCTGCACGCCATGTCCGTTGCGGTTGGAGCAGTGGATCTCCCAGTCCCCCAGCATGACGGAACCGCCGCAGTCAAACGTGCTGTTCTCGCTGATCACGCCCTGCTCCAGCGCGGCGGCCACCACCAGCGGCTTGAAGGTGGAGCCGGGCTCATAGGTGTAGTTGACCGCCTTGTTGTTCCACTGGCTGTAGACCGCCTCGGAGTATGCCTGGTCATAGGCCTCGTCATAGGTGAGGACGACAAGCTCCTCCTCTTCCTCGTCTGACGCATCTGCGTCCGCTTCGGCCTCATCCGCCCCGTCTTCAGCGGCCTCCGCCTCCTCGCGGGCAGCCTCGACGGCGGCCTCCGACTCGTCAATCAACTCCTGCGCTCGCTCCTCCACCCAGGCCAGCAGTGCCTCATCGGTGACAGTGCCGGCATCGTTGAGGTCGAAAGAGGGGGAGGTGGCCATGCCGAGAATCGCGCCGGTGTCACACTGCATGACGATAATGGTCCCCCCGTTCTGGACACCATAGGCCTCGCAATACTCCTCCAGATAGCTCTCGCAATAGGACTGGATGGTAGTGTCCAGGGTGAGGTAGATGTCGTCCCCATCCTGGGCGTCGTAGTAATCCTGGAAGAAGTTGGTCAGGTCCACCCCATCCCGGTCGGTTGCGGTGACGATGCGCCCGGGCGTACCGGTGAGCAGCTCATCAAACATTGCCTCCAGGCCATAGGCCCCGCCGTTCTCATTGGTAAATCCGATGATCTGCGCTGCCAGCGAGCCGTAGGGGTAGTAGCGGCGGGTGTTGGGCTGGAGATAGACACAGCCGGTCAGATCGTAGGTCTCCAGGAGCTGGCGAATCTGGTCCTCCACCTCGCCGTCCACCCGGCGGGCCAGGCGCTCATACTGGCTGTCCGTATTCTGGCACCGCTCGTGCAGCCTGCTCTCGTCCAGGTCGAGGATCGCGGCCAGGCTGCTGCAGATTACGTCCTCCACATCCCAGTCGTAGCCGGAGGTATCCTCTCCCTTTTCCTGCGCCTTGGTACGCGCCTCATCCAACTCGGCCTGCCGCTCGGAGATCGCCTTGGGGGAGATGATAACATCGTAGGCGGTGGAACTGATGGCCAGCACATTGCCGTTGCTGTCATAGATGGTCCCGCGCAGCGCGGAGACAGACAGCTCAGAGGTCTGCTGATCAATCGCCATTTCCTCCAGCTCCTCGTGCTGCACAATTTGCAGCCAGTAGAGCCGGCCAATCAGCAGGACAAAGAGCAGCCCGCCAAATATCGCCATTAGAATCAGCGTCCGGTTAAAAATGGTGCGGTTGGCCGCCTTGCTCGCCTCGCGCAGTTTTCGTTCCTGGTTCATCCGCTACCTGCCTTTCCGCCCCGGCCGGGATGCTGCCGGGATGCAAAAAGGCGTAAGAAAAAATGCACTCTTTTCTCACGCCTCTGATTGTTTTCTTGTGGCTTTTTCCTGTGTGGCCGTCTCCGTGTCAGCCTATGCCGGGCGATCCCGGCTTATTCCCCGGTGAGCGTCTCCCAGAAGACCCGCAGGTTTTCCAGCAGATCTCCGCTCGTCTCCTCGCTGTAGAGCACCGCATTGTCCGGCTCGGACAAATCGAGGTAGACGATCTGGTCCGTCCGCACCGGGGTGAGCAGGATGCCGGACTGTTCGGCCTGCTCCACCGCTGCGGAGAGCACCGCCTGATCAAACACCCGCTCGTACTGCGCGCGCAGGTCGCTCTCCTCCTGCTGGAGGGCAACGAGATCGTCGCGCGCGGCGGCCGTTTCAGCGTAGACGGTGGTGAGCTGTCCATAGCTGAAGACGATCAGGACCGCCATAAATGCCACCGCCAGGAATCCCACCGCCGGCAGGAAACTATAGGCCTCCTTTGGGCGGAGATTTACCTTCACACGGACCTGCACCTGCTGCTGGCTCTTCCGGCGGGGCCGGACCAGCGGAAGCTCCTGTAAGTACGCCTGACGGCTGCGCGCCGCGCCTCCCACCCGGAAACGGGAGGTGTCGTAGGCGGCGTTGCCGTAAGTTGCATGTTGTTCTCTCCGCTTCGCAGCAGCTGCCATACAAATGCCTCATTTCTTATGTAGTCGCGCCGCTTTGGCACTTTTCGCACACGCGCAGCTTCGCGCTGCGGGCGCGGGGATTGCGTTCCAGCTCCTCGGGGGAAGGGGTGACCGGCTTGCGCGTCACCAGACGGACCTGAGGGCTCCGGTCGCAGACGCAGACCGGGAACTCCGGCGGGCAGATACACCCACGCGCGGCGGAGGCCATGGCGGTCTTGACGATGCGGTCCTCCAGCGAGTGGAACGTGATCACGCACAGCCGCCCGAGGGGGTTGAGCCGCGGAATAACCGCCTCCATCATCTCTGCGATCGCGCCCAGCTCGTCATTGACGGCGATGCGCAGCGCCTGGAAACTCCGCTTGGCCGGGTGCTGCCGCTCCCGCAAGGCGCGGGCCGGCATGGCCGACCGGATGACCTCCACCAGCTCCAGGGTAGTGCGGATGGGCGCACGCTCCCGCCGGCGGACAATCGCTGCTGCGATCTGCGGCGCGCAGCGCTCCTCACCGTAGCGGCTGAGGATGTCGCGCAGGGCAGCGTAATCATAGGTGTTGACCACATCCGCCGCCGTGAGCGGCGCGCTCTGGTCCATGCGCATGTCCAGCGGCGCGTCCTGTTGGTAGGAAAATCCCCTGCTCGCGTCGTCCAGCTGCGGAGAGGACACCCCGAGGTCGAGCAGGACGCCGTCCACGCCGGCAATTCCCAGCCCGTCGAGCACGGCGGGCAGCTCGCGGAAGTTCCGACGCACCAGCGTCACCCGCCCGAGCAGTTCACCAAAGCGCCCTGGCGCTGCATCCAGCGCAGCCTGGTCCTGATCAATAGCAATCAGCCGTCCGCCCTGAGTCAGGCGCTCGGCGATACGCCGGGCATGTCCCGCGCGGCCCAGCGTGCCGTCGACGTAGACGCCGTCCGGGCGGATGTGCAGCCCCTGGAGGCTCTCCTCCAACAGCACCGAACAATGAATCTCTCCCGTCGTATTCACACCGCCCAGCCTTTCCGCACGGGGACAGGGCCGCCGCACTGCGAGAAATCCTATTAGAGATAGTATAATTCTTTTGTTCCGAAATTGCAACCCCTTGTAACCAATTTTTTCGCGAATTTTTCCCGTATTTTTCCGCTGAAAACGGTTATTTTTTAATCACAAACGAACGTTTTACGCAAAATCAGTTCCGAAAACCGCGCAGAACGCCGCCCTTTCCGGTTTCTTTTCCCGAGAATTATGTAAAACGGCATCCCGCATCCCGTCGAACCGTGCAGTCGGAAACTGCCGTCCCCTGTCAAACAGACAGCGCCCCGTCCGGCCGGAAAACCGGATGGGGCGCTGGAATCGGTCCGTTTGGGCCTCTGCGCGGCTCGGGACTTTCGCTTTTAGTGTTCGGCAAAGCGAGAGAGGAACCGCCGGGTGCGCTCCTGGCAGGGATGGTTGATCACCTGCTCCGGGTCCCCCTGCTCGACGATGACCCCGTCGTCCATGAAAATGACCTGATCGGCCACATCGCGGGCAAAGGCCATCTCGTGGGTGACGATGACCATGGTAGTCTTCTGCTCGGCCAGCTCCTTGATGACCCGCAGCACCTCGCCGGTGAGCTCGGGGTCCAGGGCGGAGGTGGGTTCGTCAAAGCAGAGGATATCCGGCCGCAGAGCGAGAGCGCGGGCGATGGCCACGCGCTGGCACTGGCCGCCGGAGAGCTGATGGGGATAGTTGCCCATCCGGTCGGCCAGGCCCATCTGCCGCAGCAGCTCTTCCCCCTCGGCCCGGATCTCGTCGTGGATGCGGCGGCGGTTCGGCTTGTAGTCCGGCCGCTCGTGCGCGAGTAGCTCCTTCGCCAGCGTCACGTTCTCCAGGGCGGTGTACTGCGGGAAGAGGTGGAAGGACTGAAAGACCAATCCGAAGTGCAGCCGCTTCTTGCGGATCTCCGACTCGCGCTGGGTGGCAGGGGCGGAGGCGTCAAAGAGCACCTCCCCACCCACCGAGATGGTCCCGTGGTCCGGCGTCTCCAGGAAGTTCAGGCAGCGCAGCAGGGTGGTCTTCCCGCTGCCGGAGGCCCCGATAATGGAGAGCGCTTGTCCCTTTTCCAGAGAGAAGCTGATGTCCTTGAGCACATTGGTCTCGCCGAAATGCTTTTCGATGTGTTTGACCTCTAAAATCGGCATCTGCGATTCCTCCTCAGCGGAAATAGTCCATCTTGCGCTCCATCCAGGTGAAGAGCATGGACAGCGCCCCATTGAACACCAAATAGTACACGCCGGTGAAAAACAGCGGCCAGATCAGGCCGGAGTAACCGTGCGACCCCTTCATGAAGGCATAGCCCGCCCAGATGACCTCCTGGAAGGAGATAATACGGGCGATGGAGGTGTCCTTGACCAGTGTGATGATCTCATTGGACATGGGCGGCACAATGCGCTTGATCATTTGCAGCAGCGTGACGCGGAAGAAGATCTGGCGTTTCGTCATGCCGAGCACCTCGCCGGCCTCCTGCTGGCCAACGGGCACGCCCTGGATGCCGCCCCGGTAGATCTCGGAGAAATAGCAGGCGTAGTTGATGACAAAGGCGATGCAGGAGGCCAGAAAGCGCCCGAACTCGCCCGGCCAGGGGCTGCGCCCGCCCATGACCTGCCCCGGGACGTAGTAAATAATGATCAGCTGGAGCATCAGCGGCGTGCCGCGGATCACCCAGACCACCGCCCGCGTCAGCCATCGCAGCGGGGCAAAGCGGCTCATCGACCCGAAGGAAATCACCAGTCCCAGCGGCAGCGCGCCGATCAGGGTGACGGCAAAGAGTTTGAGCGTCTGTAAAAAGCCCTCGTTCAGGGCATTCAGGACGGTTAGGAACATGTCTGCGGTTCACCTGCTCTTTTCTCTCAGATCATGACAGCCCAAAGCGGGGGGCGCGAACGCATCCCCCCTGCTTTGGAAGGTTTTAAGAATTGTACGGATGATACGAAAGAATACGTAGGTCTCACTGAGTTTGGCCCGCAGGGCCAAATAAATTGCAGTCTCATTTTTCGGCCGGACACCCCCCAGGGGGCCTTCTCTTGCCCCTGCGGGGCAATTCACCTTGTTGTACCG
>CAYWUA010000024.1:0-27597 GCA_964461385.1 uncultured Oscillospiraceae bacterium | reverse complement strand
GGGCGATTGACCGCTGTACGGCCCCGCCCTTTCGTAAGCGCCGCAGCGGAGCTGCTTCCGATCATCACCGCCACAGAGGGGCGCCGAGCAGGACGGGGAAAGGATATGTCTGCCTCTCCCTGCGGGATGACGAAATCATTTGCACTGCAGACCACGGAACAGACCGCCTTTGGCGCGGCCTGTTGAAAAAGTATATCTGGCAAGTTCAAGCACAGATGAAAAGCGCAGAAAGTCCTCCGCAGGAGTTTTGTTGCGTCAGAAACAAAATAGAGTGAAATTCTTCGTTTTGGGGACGGGTGCCCGCAGGGGCCCTCTCTTGCCCCTGCGGGGCAATTCACCTTGTTGTATCGGCCCAAAAACACTGGGAGGCCAGAAGTGTGCAAGCGCAGCGAGTGTGACCAAGCCGCGAAAGGCGGCGCGGAAATGCCCTTTGGGTACGCGCCTGGCCGCATGTCTCGAACAAAATATAGATTTTGTTCGAGTGTGTCGACTCTGTCGGCATTTTTCCTAGGAACGGCACCGGCGGGCGCGTGCCAACTGGCAAATACGAAAAATTCGCGCCGCCCCCCTTGACATGTTTTTGAAAACGGAGTAGGATGCTGTTCGCACCCGAACAAAATGGCAAAGAGATGCAGCAAAAAGATTGTTGCGGAAAGGGGGGCTTTGCGTGGAGAAGGACTGCGGCGCATGGATTAACTTGCTGTCGCACAAGGTCAAAACACGGTTAAACGCCACACTTCAGAACTTGGGTATCACCGGCGTGCAGAGCCGCGTGATCTGCTATATTCTGGTCCACTGTCAGGACGGACTGGTCTTTCAGCGCGATATTGAGCGCGCGTTTGGCCTGAACCGTTCCACAGCGACGGGAATCTTGCAGCTTCTGGAAAAAAACGGCATTCTTCGCCGGGAAAGCGTCGCCAGCGACGCGCGGCTGAAGAGTCTGGTGCCGACCCAGCGCGCTGAAGAGATCAACGCCCAGGTGTCCACCTGCTTGAGAGAGACCGACCGGATGCTTACGCGCGGACTCTCCAGCGGGCAGGTCCAGATGTTTAAGGAGATGGCGGCGCAGATGCTGCGTAATCTGGACGACTGGGATAGCGAATTGTCTGACAATCCGCCGGGGACGCTGCCCACATGTTGAGCGCAGGCCGTTCGCGGCAAAGCAGAGATGAACGCATGGGTGCCGCGTCCATCCCTTGACACAAGTACACAGAGAAAAGGAGGACTGCCCCACATGATAAAAGTTTTGTCCCGCAGTATCCGCGAGTATAAGACGCCCTCCATTCTGACGCCTCTGCTGGTCATTGTAGAGGTAATTCTGGAATGCGCCATCCCGTTTGTGATCGCCAATCTGGTCAACGAGATGCAGGCGGGCTGCTCGATGGATGTGATTTTCCGCTACGGCGTGATTTTGCTGGTGATGTCGTTCGCCTCGCTCATCTTTGGTGCGGCGGCCGGCTCTACCTGCGCCACGGCGTCCGCCGGTTTTGCGCGCAACCTGCGCAAAGACATGTTCTACAAAATCCAGGACTACTCGTTTGAGAATATCGACAAATTCCTGGTTTCCAGTCTGGTCACCCGTCTGACCACCGACATCACCAACGTACAGATGGCATTTATGATGATTATCCGCGTGGCCATCCGCTGCCCGCTGATGCTGATCTTCTCCTTTGTAATGGGCTTCATCATGGGTGGCCGCCTGGCGATGATCTTCCTGGTCACCATCCCGCTGCTGGCGATCGGATTGTTTCTGGTCATCCGTGCTGCCACGCCGCTCTTCCGCCGCGTCTTCCGCAAGTACGATGCGCTCAACGACTCTGTGCAGGAGAATGTGCAGGCGATGCGCGTGGTGAAATCCTTCGTGCGCGAGGACTATGAAAAGAAGAAGTTCGGCGCCGCGGCACAGAATGTCCAGCGAGACTTCACCCGCGCAGAGCGTATTATGGCGATCAACAACCCGATGATGCAGTTCTGCGTCTACGCCGCCATGGTGTTCGTGATGAGCTACGGCTCTTACGCCGTCATCACCTCCCAGGGTCTGGACCTGAACGTGGGCCAGATGTCGTCCATGCTCACCTACAGTTTCCAGATTCTGATGAGCTTGATGATGATCTCCATGGTGTTCGTGATGATCACCATGTCACTGGAGTCGGCGGAGCGTATCGTCGAGGTCCTCCAGGAGGAGAGCACGCTGAGCAGCCCTGCCAACGCCGTAACCGAAATGAAAGACGGCTCGATCGACTTTGATGACGTCAGCTTTAAATACTCCAAAAAGGCCGACCGCATGGCGCTGGCCGACATTAACCTGCACATCAAATCCGGCGAGGTGATTGGCATCCTGGGCGGCACCGGCTCGTCCAAATCCTCTCTCATTCAGCTCATCCCCCGCCTGTACGATGTGACGGAGGGCAGCGTTAAAGTCGGCGGTGTGGACGTGCGCGAGTACGACCTAGAGGCGCTGCGCAATCAGGTCGCTGTAGTACTGCAAAAGAACGTCCTCTTCTCCGGCACCATCAAGGATAACCTCCGCTGGGGCAATCCCAACGCGACGGACGCGGAGATGGAGGAGGCCTGCCGTCTGGCACAGGCGGACGAGTTCATCCAGCAGTTCCCCGCCAAGTATGACACCTGGATCGAGCAGGGCGGCGCCAACGTCTCCGGCGGCCAGAAGCAGCGCCTGTGCATCGCCCGCGCGCTGCTGAAAAAGCCTAAAATCCTCATCTTGGACGATTCCACCAGCGCGGTAGACACCCGCACCGATGCGCTGATCCGGAAGGGCTTCCGCGAGTTTATCCCGGAGACCACCAAGATCATTATCGCGCAGCGCGTGGCGAGCGTGCAGGACGCTGACCGCATCATTCTGATGAATGGCGGCCGCATCAGCGCGATTGGCACCCATGACGAGCTGATGCGCTCGAATGAAGTCTATCGCGAGATCTATACCTCTCAGAACCGGGCAGGAGGTGACCACGATGCCCAATAACAACACCACCGGCACTGGCCGCAGCACCCGCGCGCCCCGCGGGGTGCTGCCCCGGCTGATCCACACGATTTTCCAGTTCTATCCGGTCCTGCTGCCGGTCACGCTGGGCTGCATCCTGGTCAACGCGATTGTCAGTTCAATGCCATCCGTCTTTATGCAAAACGCCATCGCCGTCGTGGAGGAGACTTTCCAGGCTGGCGACTGGGCCGCTGCCTCCGGGCGCATCTTCCAGCTGCTGGTGATCCTGGTGGCTCTGTATGCCGTCAGCCTGATCGCGGGCATCTGCTACACTCAGCTGATGGCGATCATCACCCAGGGCACCCTGGCCAAGCTGCGTGAAAAGATGTTTGACCACATGCAGGATCTGCCGATCCGTTATTTTGACACCCACAACCACGGCGATATCATGAGTTTTTACACGAACGATATTGATACGTTGCGCCAGATGATCAGCCAGAGCCTGCCGCAGCTGCTCATCTCGGCGGTGACACTGCTGTCCGTGTTCTGCATCATGCTCTACTACAGCATCTGGCTGGCCTTGGTAGTTGTCTGCGGCGTCATCATCATGACCATCGTCGTGCGCTATGTCAGCAGCCACTCCTCGCGTTACTTCCTTCAGCAGCAGGTGACCATTGCCCGCGCCGAGGGCTTCATGGAGGAGATGATGAACGGTCAGAAGGTCATCAAGGTCTTCTGCCACGAGGAGGGCGCAAAGGCCGACTTTGACAAGATCAACGATGAGCTGTTTGAAAACTCAGAGAAGGCCAACCGCTATGCTAACATCCTCATGCCGCTGCTGGGCAACATCGGCAACGTGATGTATGTGATCGTCGCGCTGGTGGGCGGCAGCCTGCTACTGTTCAACGCGCCCAACCTGAGCCTGTCCGGCATGGCGCTTGGCATCAGCATTGTCGTTCCCTTCCTGAACATGACCAAGCAATTTGCCGGCGCGATCGGCCAGGTGTCCAACCAGGTGAACATGATTGTTATGGGTCTGGCAGGCACGCACCGCATCTTCTCCCTGCTGGACGAGGAGCCGGAGGCAGACGATGGCTATGTCACGCTGGTCAATGCGCGCGAAACGGCGGACGGCTCGATGGAGGAATATCCGGAGCGGACCAACGTCTGGGCGTGGAAGCACCCGCACCATGACGGCACCGTCACCTACACCCGCCTGCGCGGCGATGTGCGGTTCTTCGACGTGGACTTTGGCTATGTGCCGGAGAAGACGGTGCTGCACAACGTCTCCCTCTACGCCAAGCCCGGCCAGAAGGTCGCCTTTGTCGGCTCCACCGGCGCTGGAAAGACCACTATCACGAACCTGATCAACCGCTTTTACGACATCGCGGACGGCAAGATCCGCTATGACGGGATCAACATCAACAAGATCAAGAAGTCGGATCTCCGCCGCAGCCTTGGCATCGTGTTACAGGACACCAATCTCTTCACCGGCACGGTGATGGAAAACATCCGTTACGGCAACCTGGAGGCGCACGACACCGAATGCATCGCCGCCGCGCGGCTCGCCGGAGCGGACGACTTCATCCGCCGCCTGCCGGACGGGTACAACACCATGCTCACCGGCAACGGCGCCAACCTCTCTCAAGGCCAGCGCCAGTTGATCGCCATCGCCCGCGCGGCCGTCGCCGATCCCCCGGTCATGATTCTGGATGAAGCGACCAGCTCGATCGACACCCATACGGAGGCTATTGTCCAGCGCGGCATGGATGCGCTGATGACCGGCCGGACGACCTTTGTCATCGCGCACCGTCTGTCCACCGTGCAGAACGCCGACGCGATCATGGTACTCGATCACGGCCGTATCATTGAGCGCGGCACACATGAGGACCTGATCAAACTCAAGGGCACCTATTACCAGCTCTACACCGGCGCGCTGGAGCTCGACTGACAGCCTCCGTCATTCCATCCAAAAGATATAGCCCCCGGAGACGTATCTCCGGGGGCTTGCTTTTTGCTTTTCCGGCAGTTGCATTTTATGGCAAAATCTGGTAAGCTAGATTTATCTGTCCCAGCACTGGAAAGGAGGATGCCACATGCCGAGACCAGGACCAGGGGGACCACACGGATTTCCCGAAGGACGGAGAGGACCGGGATTTCGCCGGCCGCCTCCCCCGCCTCCGCCGGGCGGACCGTATCGGCGCGGGTGCCTGCCTGGGTGCCTGCTCTATATGCTCGGTCTTGCCGGGGTGACCGGCTTGATTGCTGCGCTGGTGCTCTCCGTCTTTTAACGTCCCCACGATATGCAAAAGCGCATCGCCCTGCCGCCCGGAGTTTTCAGGCGGCAGGGCGTCGTTTTAGGCCCTGCTCCCCAGCTCAGCCAGATAGTCGGAGACGATATCCATCGCCGTCACCGGCGTAACTGTCCCATTGGCCATCCGCTCGAGCAGATGGAGGGCCGTCTCTCGCCGCGTCGTGATGTGGCGGATGATCTCCTCGCCGCCTGCGCTGTCAGTCACGGCGATGCCAAAGCTCTCCCCCCAGCAGGTCTTATCGGTCAGCAGCCAATAGTCCAGCCCCAGGCTCCGGCCATCCTCCAGCTCCACCGACCGCTCCGTCTCCCATTCCCGCTTCATCCCTCATTCCCCCAAAACAGATGGAATATACTCTATTATAGCGATTCTTTTCCATTTTCAAAGGGAAAAATATCGCAGAGTTCGACATCTGCCCTGTCGGGCGGCGTCTGGGGCGCTCCGTTTTTGTCTTTCCATGTCAAAAGAGACGCGATTACGTCAAAGGATTTCTCTGCAAAGAAAACGCCGGCGGAGCATTTTGCCTCCCGCCGGCTTTTCCCGTATTGCATGTTATCATCTGCTCTCCGCCGTGTCGGAGCCGCCTATCTCCCGGCGCAGTTCCTCCACCGCCGCCCGGTAGCTGGGATAGTCATAGAGGGCGTTGAGCACCTCCAGCAGGGCGTTCGCCGTCAACCGCTCCGGCAGGCGCAGCCTCGCCTGGAGGGCCGCGCGGCGTTTCGCGCTCTCCGGGCAGCCGGTCAGGCCGTCGCGGAAGAAGTCCGCCTTGGTGATCGGGCGCGTGCGCGCGCTTTGCTCCGCCGCCCCGTCCACAACGGTCGCCCCCGCCCGGAGCAGGGCTTCCAGCAGGACGGCGGGCGGCATGCCCTCCACTCCCAGCTTACCCTCCCGGCCGGGATGGCGCTTGCGGCGCTCCTTGCCGTAGACGTCGGGGATATAGGCCTGCTTGACCCCCTCCTTCGGCAAGACGCCCTTGAGGTGATTCCGGATGACAAATCCAGCCCCGTCGCTGTCGGTGAGCAGGATCAGCCCGCGTGTCCTGGCCAGCTGTCCGAGCAGGGCGCGCTTCTCCCGGTCCCGAAAAATGCCAAAGCCGTCCGTCGGGATAATCAGGGCATCCACCACCTGGCGCAGCGCGTTTTTGTCATACCGGCCCTCGACGACGATGGCCTCCCGAACGCGGATCACCGGCGCACCCCGCCGCGCTGCCGGGCGGACTGGGCCAGCGTGAGCAGCAGCTCGGTGAGCACCTCTTCCCCGTCGCGCCCGCCCAGCTTCATCGCCAGGTCCGCCTCCTGGACAAGCCGGACCGCCTGGCGGCACCAGGGCAGCTCATAGCGCCGGGCGGTCTGCATCAGCTTGCGGGCCTGCCAGCCGTTGCGCATCCCCCAGAGATCGGCGAGGTAGCTCTCCCCCCGCCGCGCCTCCAGCGCCAGACGGGCGCTCCAGATCTGGCGGAGCTGGCGGCCGACGGCGGCGAGGATATAGATCGGGCTCTCCCCCATCCGTCCGAGCTCGGAGAGCAGGGTCATCGCCCGGTCGTAGTCCCCCAGCCCGATGGCATCCGTCATCTGAAAGGCGCGCGCGTCCAGCACCGGGTCGGCCACCGCGTCAATGTCCGCCCGTGTGACCTCACTGCCCTTGGCATAGGCCCCGAGCTTGTCCAGCTCGCCCGCCAGGTTGGTCATCAGCCCGCCGCACAGGAAGGTGAGGTACTCCGCCGTGGCGTTGTCAATCTCCTTGTCCCAGTCGCGGCGCAGACGGCGGCGGATCCAGCTGTTGAGATCGCTCTGGCTCTGCTGGGCAAACTCCACCACCTGGGCCTTTTCCTTGAGCAGCTTGCCCAGTTTGGTCGTCCCGTTGGACGACCAGCTGATCAGGTCGTAGACAAAGACCAGACAGACGTAGTCCGGCAGGTCTCCGAGCAGCTCGAGCATCTGGCTCTGCCGGTCCTTGTTCTGAAACAGGTCAAAGTCGTAGACCAGCACCAGCGAGCGCTCGCTCATCACCGGCACCGCCTCGACGGCCTGCTCCAGCCCCCGGATGTCCAACTCCTTGCCCTGAAAGGTGTGCAGGTTGAAGGCCTCCATCGGCCCGGCGGCCATCTCCTGCCGCAGGCGCTCCAGATAGTGCTCGCGCAGGTAGTCCTCCGGGCCGTAGAAGATATAGAGCTGGCCGGCGGTGTGCTCCTTGAGATCCCGCTTCAGGCGGGCCAGAGCCTCACCGGTCCCCTTCTTTTTCGGTGGCATACGATCTGCCGCGGCCGATCAGCCCGGAGGCCAGGTCATATCGCGGCCCGCCAGCACATGGAAGTGCAGGTGCGGGACCGACTGGCCGGCCTGCTCGCCGCAGTTGGAGACCACGCGGAAGCTGGTGATCCCCAGCTCCTTTGTCACCTTGGCAATCACCTCAAAGCAGTGGGCGACCACGGCGGCGTTGTCCGCCGTGACGGCGGCGCAGGAGGGGATGTGCTCCTTCGGGATGACCAGAAAATGGGTCGGGGCCTGCGGGTCGATGTCGTAGAAGGCGTAGACCTGCTCGTCCTCGTACACCTTGTTGGAGGGGATATCCCCCGAGACGATGCTGCAAAACAGACAGCTCATTGAACATTCGCTCCTTTCCATCGGTCGGAGTGTGGAAATTACAGTCCCAGCTTCTGGGCCACAAAGTTGTCCACGGAGGCGAGGGCGTCGTCCAGCTTGAGGGCGTTCTTGCCGCCGCCCATGGCGGAATCCGGCTTGCCGCCGCCCGAGCCGCCGCAGATCTGGGTCACGGAACGGATCACCTCACCGGCCTTCACCCCGGCGGCGATGGCGCCCTTGCCGCAGACGGCCAGGAAGGTCAGCTTTTCGCCGGTGACGGTGGCGAGGACGGCGACGACGTTGGGCTCCTTGTCGCGCAGGAAGTCGCCCAGCTTGCGCAGGTCGTTCGGGCTGCGGTCGTTCATGCTGGCGGTGATCACCTTCAGATCGCCCACCTGCTTGGCCGCAAGCAGGTACTGATTGACCATGCCCTGCTCCTCGCGGCTCTTGAAGTTCTCCACCGCGCGGCGCAGCTGCTTGATCTCCTCCACCTGGGCGACTGCCTTGGCAGCGAGGTCCGCCGGGCGCACCTTGAGGGCGGCGGCCAGCTCGAAGAACTGATGCTCAGCGTGCAGCAGATTCTCCAGCGTCAGCTTGCCGGTGGTCGCCTCGATGCGGCGCACGCCGGAGGCGATGGAGCCCTCACTCACGATGTGGAAGGAGCCGGCCTTGGCGGTGTTGTCCAGATGGGTGCCGCCGCACAGCTCGACGGAGTAGCCGGACATGTCCACCACGCGGACGCGGTCGCCGTACTTCTCGGTGAACAGGGCCATTGCGCCCTTCGCCTTGGCCTCGTCCATGCTCATCTCCTGGGCGGTGACGGGATAGCCGGCGAGGATAGCCTCGTTGACAATCCGCTCGATCTCCACCAGCTCTTTCGAAGAGATGGCGGCAAAGTGCGTGAAGTCAAAGCGCAGCCGGTCCGGCTCCACCAGCGAGCCGGCCTGGTGGACGTGGTCGCCGAGCACCTGCTGCAGCGCCGTCTGGAGCAGATGGGTCGCGGAGTGGGCGCGCGCGATGGCGTGGCGCCGCTCCAGGTCCAGCTCAGCGGTCACCTCGTCATCCAGGGAGAGGCTGCCGGAGCGCATCTGGCCGTAGTGGAGGTATTTGCCGCCCTTGGTCTTCTGGGTGTCGGTGACCTCAAAGACCGCCTCGCCGCGCGTGATGCGGCCGTGGTCGCCCACCTGGCCGCCCATCTCGGCGTAGAACGGGGTCTGGTCCAGGACGAGGATGCCGCGCTTGCCGGCGTGGATAATGCCGGAGAGCTCGCCGTCCTCCAGAATCGCCTCAATCTTGCCCGTCGCGCCGGTCTGGTCGTAGCCGAGGAAACGGGTGGGCGTCCTGTCGATGTCGCCCAGGTCGATGTGCTCCCAGCCGAGGTCGCCCAGGGCCTTGCGCGCCTCTCTGGCGCGCTCCTTCTGCGCCTGCATCTCGGCGGCGAAGGCGTCTTTGTCCACCGTCATCCCCTCGTCGGCGCACATCTCCACCGTCAGGTCGATCGGGAAGCCGTAGGTGTCATAGAGGCGGAAGGCGTCCGAACCGGAGAAGACGGTCTCCCCCTTGGCCTTGTGGCTGGCCAGGAGTTCGGCGAAGATGCGCAGGCCGCCCTCGATCGTGCGGGCGAAGTTCTCCTCCTCGGTGCGGATAACGCGGGTGATATAGTCCTGCCGCTCCACCAGCTCGGGGTAAGCGGTGCGGTTCTCGTGGATGACGGTGTCACAGACCTCATAGAGGAAGGGGTCGGTCACGCCGAGCAGACGGCCGTGGCGCGCGGCGCGGCGCAGCAGACGGCGCAGGACGTAGCCCCGGCCCTCATTGGAGGGGCGCACGCCGTCGGCGATCATCATGGTGGCCGAGCGGATATGGTCGGTGATGATGCGCAGGGAGACGTCCTTCTCATGGCTCTGGCCGTAGTGGGCGCCGGTGATCTCGCTGACCTTGTTGGTGATATTCATCACGGTGTCCACGTCAAAGAGGGAGTCCACCTCCTGGCAGACGCAGGCCAGGCGCTCCAGGCCCATGCCGGTGTCGATGTTTTTCTGCGCCAGCTCGGTATAGTGGCCCTGTCCGTCGTTGTCAAACTGGGAGAAGACAATGTTCCAGACCTCGATATAGCGGTCGCAGTCGCAGCCGACGGTGCAGCCCGGCTTGCCGCAGCCCTTCTCCGGGCCGCGGTCGTAGTAGATCTCGGAGCAGGGGCCGCAGGGGCCGGAGCCGTGCTCCCAGAAGTTGTCCTCCTTGCCGAACTTGAAGATGCGATCCTCCGGGATGCCGATCACCTCGTGCCAGATGCGGAAGGCCTCCTCGTCGGCGGGCGTGGTCTCGTTGCCGGCGAAGACGGAGGGGTAGAGGCGGTCGGGGTCCAGGCCGACCCACTCCGGGCTGGTCAGGAACTCCCAGGCAAACGGGATGGCCTCGGCCTTGAAGTAGTCGCCAAAGGAGAAGTTGCCCAGCATCTCAAAATAGGTGCCGTGGCGGGCGGTGTGGCCGATGTTTTCGATGTCGCCGGTGCGGATGCACTTCTGGCAGGTGGTCACCCGGCGGCGGGGCGGCACCTGCTCGCCGGTGAACCACGGCTTCATCGGCGCCATGCCGGAGTTGATGAGCAGCAGCGAGGCGTCGTTTTGCGGGATGAGGGAGAAGCTGGGCAGACGGAGATGGCCCTTGCTCTCAAAGAAGCGCAGGAACATCTCCCGCAGCTCATTCAGGCCGAAGGGGGTGGGTTTCTTCACGTTGATGACCTCCACATGGAGCGAATGCTCCCAGTATTGACCAGGCTCGGGCGATGTACCGCAACAAAAAACGCCCCGCCCCAGCTCAGGGGCGGAGCGGCAGCTCCACGGTACCACCCTGATTGTCCTCCGCAGTCCGGAGGACCTCTCAGCTCATCCGGTAACGGGGATGAATCGTCCCGCTCGTCGCGGGCGGCTCAGAAGTGGCTGGCACAGGGACGGACGCGGGGCTCGCACCACTCCCCCGCTCTCTTGGGACCTCGGTCTGTGTCTGGCTTCGTCAGGGCCTAAGTAAATTCAATTATAGCATACTTTTCCATGCTGTCAATCATTTTCGGGCCGGCGCCGCTGCGGCAGCCGCAGCCGGAGCAGTTTTTCCCCTTCACGAAATTTTTTCGCGGAGGGACTTGACTTTCTCTTCCATCTGTGTATACTGTATATATACAGTTAATCACGGAGGTGAGCTATGAACCTGATCATCTCAAACAGCAGCGGACAACCCATCTACGAGCAGATCTGCCAGCAGATCAAGCAGCTCATTCAGACCGGCCGGCTCACGCCGGGGCAGGCGCTGCCCTCCATCCGCCTGCTGGCCAAGGACCTGCGCATCAGCGTGATCACCACTAAGCGGGCCTATGAGGAACTGGAGCGGGAGGGCTATGTCTATACAGTGGCCGGCAAGGGCAGCTTTGTCGCCGAGCGCAACCCCGAGCTGCTGCGGGAGGAAAATCTGCGCGCCATCGAGGCCCACATGGAGGAGATCGCCCGGCTGGCCGCCGGGTGCGGACTGACCAACGACGATCTGATGGAGATGTTTACCGTACTGCATCTCGCCCAAGAGGAGGAATAGCCTGTGAATGCCATTACACTGACCGGCCTTTCCAAGACCTACCCCACCTTTCAGCTCGGTCCGCTGGACCTGACGCTGCCGATGGGGTCCATCATGGGCCTGGTGGGCGAAAACGGGGCCGGCAAGAGCACCACGCTCAAACTGATTCTCGACCTGCTGCGGCCGGGCGGCGGCGAGATTGTCATCCTGGATCAGCCGGTTCCCGCGTCCTATCCCCGTCTCAAGGAGGAAGTGGGCGTCGTGCTCGAGGAGCTGTCCTATCCCGCCTTTCTCACCGCGCGGCAGGTGGGCCGCCTGATGGCAAACGCCTACCGCCAGTGGGAGCCGGAGACCTACGAGGGCTTTCTCACCCGGCTCGACCTGCCGCGGGACCAGGCATTCTCCACCCTCTCGCGCGGGATGAAGATGAAGCTGCATCTGGCCGTGGCCCTCTCGCACGGGGCAAAGGTGCTCATCCTGGATGAGGCGACCAGCGGACTGGACCCGATGGTGCGCCAGGAGATCCTCGACCTGCTCTATGATTTCTGCGATGAGGAGCACGCGATCCTGATCTCCTCCCACATCGTGAGCGATCTGGAGAAGATCTGCGACTACATCGCCTTCCTGCACAAGGGTAAGCTAGTTCTGATGGACGAAAAGGATCGCCTGCTCGAGCGCTACGGCGTGCTCAAGTGCAGTCCGGAGGAGCTGGCGCAGCTCGACCCGGAGATCATCCTCGCCCAGCGCATCCACCACTACGGCGCAGAGGCGCTGGTAGAGCGGGATAAGGTGCCCGACGGACTGCTGATAGACAAGATCACACTGGAAGAACTCATCATCTATATGGCAAGGGGGAAATAAAGGATGAAATGCCTGCTGCTTATGGACGGCTACAGCCTGTGGAAACAGCTCAAGCTCTTTGTGCTGTTCATCCTCGCCTATGCCGTCGGATCTCTGGTCTCCGGCCAGTACCTGTTTTTGGGCTTTTCCGTCATGTTCCTGCTGATGCTGCCCTACTACCTCCAACAGATGAACGAAGGAGGGCGGGTGGACGCCACCTTTCTGCTCGCGTCCATCAGCCGCAAAACCGTCGTGCGCGCGCGCTACCTCACCGTGCTGCTGTGCACCGCGCTCGGGCTGGTGCTGGCAGCGGTCACCTGGCTGGTGCTCAGCCCGGACGCGGGGCTGATGCTGCTGATGCAGCTGGCGATCTGCCTGGTGTCCATCAGCCTGGTGCTGCCGCTGCTCTACCGGCTCGGCGCCGTGAAGGGGCGGCTGACCATGCTGCTCGTGTTCGCCATCTTCTTCGGCGGCACCGGCGTGCTCACCGGCCTGACGGAGAGCGGTCTGGACCTCTCCGCCCTGGCCGGCTGGGGCCGGTGGATCCTCCGTCTGGCGCTGCCGGCGGCGCTGGGGGTGTTGGGCCTGTCCTACCTGATCTCCGCGCGCATCTATGAAAAGCGGGAGTTCTAGGCTGTCAAAAAAGAATTTTTGACAGCCTTCCGAGCAAATGCTTGCATTTGCTCGGAACAGCGTGTCGACCTTTGTCGACACGTGCGTTTATGACATACTCGGGAACAGGCGCTCCTTCGCGGTGAGGAGCGCCTCGACCAATGCATCCACCTCCGCTCGGGTGCTCTCCCCGGAGAAGGAGACGCGGAAGACCCCCTCCCGCCACGCCTTCTCCAGCCCGAGGGCGGCGTAGACATGGCTGGGTCTGCCGCGGTGGCAGGCAGAGCCGGCGGAGACACAGACGCCGAGGTCGCCCAGCACGCGGACCAGCACCTCCGCCTTGTAGCCCGGCAGGGTGAGGGCCAGGATGTGCGGCGCGTCGCCCTGCACGACGGGGCGGACATCCGGCAGGCGTTCGGCCAGCTGCGCGAGGGTGTACTCCTTCAGCTCCCGCATATGGGCGATGTCCTGCATCATGCGTCTCTTCCCCTCCCGGCAGGCGGCGGCAAAGGCGGCGATCTGCGCGGTGGCTTCGGTGCCGGGGCGCAGGCCGTTCTCCTGTCCCCCGCCAAGCATCAGCGGCGGAAAACGCAGGCCGGAGCGGATATAGAGCGCGCCCACGCCTTTCGGCGCGTGAATCTTATGGCCGCTGACGGTGAGCAGGTCTACGCCCAGCGCGCGCGGCGTGAAGGGCAGCTTCAGAAAGCCCTGCACCGCGTCACAGTGGAAGAGCGCGCGGGGGGCAAGCCTGCGGGTGAGCTGCGCCGCCTCGCGCACCGGTAGGACGGTGCCCAGCTCGTTATTCACCAGCATCATGGAGACCAGAACGGTGTCCGGCCGCAGCGCCGCGCGCAGGTCCTCCAGGGAGATGTTCCCGTCCCGCCCGGGGGCGAGCCAGGTCACCTCACAGCCCTCCTGCTCCAGACGGCGGCAGGGCTCGAGCACGGCGGCGTGCTCGACGGCGGTGGTGACGATATGCCGTCCGGTATGGCGCCCCAGCTCCAGCGCGCCGCGGATGGCCCAGTTGTCCCCCTCCGTGCCGCAGGAGGTGAAGAAGACCTCCCGGCTCTCACAGCCGAGCGCGGCTGCCACGTCCGCGCGGTGGGCGGCGAGCGCCTTGGCGGCGCGGCTGCCGAGCGGATAGCGGGCGGAGGGGTTGCCGAAGTCCTCCGTCATGGCGTGCATGGCCGCCTCGGCGGCGGCGGAGCTGACGCGGGTGGTGGCGGCATTGTCCAGATATACGGTCATGCAGTTCCCTCTTCTCGTTGGATTCGACCTCTATTCTAGGAAGCTTTCATCCGTTTGTCAACGGGAGCGGGACGAGGACGGAAACTGGGGCTTGCAAATTCATCCGCCTTCCGGTATACTGGTTATTACTCCGTAGATGGGAAGCGCCGGTCTGTGCGCTGCGCAGTTGACGGCGTGTCCGCCTTGGGCGCGCGGATTGAGGGTTATCGGGATGCATCCAGATACGCAACCCCGTTTTTCTCTCCGCGCGATCATGAGAAAACAGCATATCCGGGTATAGCGCAGTTGGTAGCGCGCCAGCTTTGGGAGCTGGATGTCGTGCGTTCGAGTCGCACTACTCGGATCAACGCCCTCTGAAATGGATAAATTTCAGAGGGCGTTTTTGCAGGCGGAACCCAAAAGGCCAGTCCCAGAGACCTTGTCAGGGCAATTTGCATTGAAGTGCCGGACAAGAGCAGTGGCAAGCGGCGGCAGAGCATCCGCATTTCCTATGATCTTGCGGGATTTAACCTCGCGGACAAGCTGATGAAAGCAGGAGACGGCATGACCGAAGCCATGCCGTTCCGGTTGCCAAACGCGGCGCTGCGTGGCATAATAGAGCCATCTCAACGGAAAGGGGGCGGCGGCCATGCCGCTGGAACTGGCCGCGCTGCTGCGGGAGCCGCGCGTGATCTTCGGGCTGCTCTGTCTTGCGCTGGCGCTGCTGTTGCTCGCCGTCCTTCTGCTTAGGCGGCTGCACGGCTGGCTGCGCCACCGCCGCCGCCCAAACCTGCGCGCGCACGGCTTGGGCAAACGTTACCGCGCCCCGCGTCTGGAACGCCATCTCCCCCGCGTCCCCCGCATAGATGGACCGCGCCCCTATACCGGTGCCAAACGCCGCCTGCCGGCCGCGCCGCGCGGCGCGGATTGGAACCGCCCACACCGCGCGCGGCCGCCCCGGCGCAGCCGGCCCGCTCCGGCAGTCGTCAGCGCCCTGCGCCCCTACCGGGGCGGCGGCAAGCGCCCCGCACCCCGGGCGGCTGTTCCGCCCCAGCTGGGTGGCCACCGCCGCGCCGCCAGCCGCGCCAGGCATCACAGCTCCAGGCGGCCGCGCCCCGGTCTGAGCGCCTATCGAGGCAAGCCCTTCTGGCGGCGGTGAGCATCTCATGCGCAGAAACGGCCCTGAAATCACGCCATGCAGCGGGTTTCAGGGCCATTCTCTCTCCATTGCGGCTTATTTCCAGATCTGTTCGGGATAGATGCCCCGCTTCTTCAGATCGCTCACCGCCGCGCGTACGGCGGGCAAGTCCTCGCGGTAGGTCACACCGTGCCAACTGTCCGGCGTGGTAAAGACGCGCACGGTGCCCCGCCCCTCTTGGATCTGGGCGTTGGCGACTGAGGGGAGGTAGTACTCGCAGCGCAGCGGGTTCTTCGGCAAATTCTCCTCCAGGAAGGCGGGAAAGCGGCCGGTGAACTCCTCGAGCATCTCGCGCTGAAAGCCCCAGAGGTTCATGGACACAACGCTCTCCCCGTCCAGAGTGTAAAACGTCTCCCCGTCCTCGGTGTAGGCGATACCGCCGTCTCGCCGCTCGATGCGGGTGCGCTCAACGATGCCGGTCAGGTAGCCGTTTTCAATCTGGCAGACCCCACGGGAGACCGCGCCGTGTTCCGTCACGGTGTTGCGCAGCAGGTAGCCCACCATCGCCTGTTCGCTGGCTGCGTGACCGCCGGCGAGGAAGTCGTAGATCTCCCGGAAGGCGGCGCGGCCATAGAAGTCATCGGCATTGATGACGGCGAAGGGGCCGTCAATCTGCTCCGCCGCGCAGGAGATGGCGTGTCCCGTTCCCCACGGCTTCACCCGCCCTTCCGGGACGGTATAGCCCGCCGGCAGGCGGTCGAGTTCCTGGAAGGCGTAGCGCACGTCAAAATGGCGCGCCATCCGGTCTCCCACCCTGGCGCGGAAATCAGCGGCGATCGCCTCTTTGATGACAAAGACCACCGTCTCAAAGCCCGCCCGCCGCGCGTCATAGAGGGAAAAGTCCATCAAAATGTCTCCCTGCCCGTCCACAGGGGTAATCTGTTTCAGGCCGCCAAAACGGCTGCCCATGCCGGCCGCCATGACCACCAGCACCGGTTTGCTCATCTCCGTCGCCTCCTTGTCGTATTCCGGCGCATCTTCCGTCCGTCTCCGGGCAGGAGCGCCCATGTTTACAAAGCGTTTGCATTTCCGACGCAGTTTCTTCACCACTTGGCGGGACAAGCCTGGTAAGATAACAGCGTCGGGAGGGCCCGACGCCCCCGCCCGACCCTCTTTTTTCCTTTTCTCTTCTTTCTTTTCCCATGACCATCTGTGCCCGGCAGAGACAGCATCTCTGCCGGGCACAACCTTTTTCCTGCCCTGACGTGCGCGGCTTGCCTCTGTCAGTCCGCACCGCCGCCGTTGTCCTCCGTCTTCCCGGCCAATCCATGTTCTTCCAGCCAGGCAAGCGACTGCGGCACGCCCCAGATACGCTCCGTCGTCACGGGGGACCCTGCGCTCGGCCCGGCCGGCTCGCCGTCCACCGGAGCGCGTTCCTCCAGACGGCGGCGGTATTCCTTTGCCGTGCAGCCAAAGCGCTGGAGGAAGAGCTTGTTGAGATACCGGCTGTCGGAAAAGCCGCACTCCATGCAGATATCCAGCAGGCTCAGCCCGGACACGCCGATCAATTGCAGTGCTTTTTCAAACCGGGCGGCATTCAGATATTCCTGAAAAGTGATGTTCAGGTTGTCACGCAGAAAGTGGGAGAGATAGGCGGTAGTGACCCCCTCCGCGCGCGCCAGCTCGCTCAGGCGCAGCGGCTCGCTGTAGTGCCCGTCGATATAACCGGTGACGCGGGCCAAGCGGTCCGCCTTTTTCGTGCGCGAGGCATATTCCGCATCGCTGATCATCCGATGCGGGACCAGGCGCAGCAGATCGCGCAGCACCAGGCAGTACTGCGCCACGCAGTAAAGCTGGCTGTACGGCTCGGCCTGCCAATAGGCGCGGGCGGTATCCAGCATACGGTCCGCCATCTCCCGCTGCTGCCCGTCCGTCAGGCACGCGGAGAGACACGGGCAGTCAAACTCCACCCGCTGCAGCGCGGGCATATACTCCTCACAGAAGTGGACCGAGGTCTGAAGGATCAGAATCTGTACCGGCGCAGCCTCCAGGCTGGCGATCTCGTGCGACTGATTCGGATTGAGCAGCAGCAGTTCCCCCGGCCGGATCTCCAACGTGCGCTCGCGCAGGCGCACGCGGCCGCGCCCCTTCAGCACCAGCCCCAGCTCCCAGGCCCGATGCAAATGGGCGTTGCGGAAGTCGATGGAGACGATGAAGAGATGCAGACGTGGAATTCGCTCATATCGAATCCACTCGTACTCATTTTGTTGCATGCCACACACCTCCCGGTCGGCCTCACCGCGCCGGCGCGCTCACCGGTTTTGCGGCTTCATATGCTGCGAGGCGGAGTTGAGCATCAGGCGCTTGGTCCCCACGCGGTCAAAGGCGATCTCAATCAGGGCGTCGCCCCCCATCGGCATGACGGAGACGATCATCCCGCGGCCAAAGGCGGCGTGCTCCACCATGCCGCCGCGCTTATACTGAGCCAACAGGCTGGCCGAGCGCACGGCGGTGGCGGCATCCACCTTTTTCCCGGTGCCCACGTGGCTGATGGAACTGCCGCCGCCGACCGGGCCCGGCTTGCGGTGCGGCCTCTGGCGGCGCTGGCTCCAGCCGCCCGTCTGCGTCCGGGCGGTCCCATCCCCTGCCGGCGCTGCGGAGGCGGACACGGCATCCGTCCAATGTCCGCCGTACTCGCGCTGGCGGTCCAGCTCAGCCCTCCCGCTGCAGATCATACACTCTTCCGGAATCTCTTTCGTGAAACGGGAGGGGCGGTTGCTGGTGGTGTGGCCGAAGATCATCCGATGGGCGGCGCAGGTGAGGTAGAGCCGCTCGCGCGCCCGGGTCATTGCCACATAGCACAGCCGGCGCTCTTCCTCCATCTCCTCCGGCTCGCCGATCACGCGCATGCCGGGGAAGATGCCCTCCTCCATACCCACGACAAAGACGTTGGCAAACTCCAGACCCTTGGCCGCATGCATCGTCATCATCATCACGCAGTCGTCCCCCTGGTCGGCCGAGTCGAGGTCGGTATAGAGCGCGACCTCGTCCAGAAAACCGGCCAGCGATGGCTCAATGGCATTGTCCAGGTAGCCCTGAATGGATGAGCGCAGCTCGCGCACGTTCTCAATCCGGCTCTGGTTTTCCTGGCTGTGCTTGGCCTCCAGAGCGGCGACATAGCCGGTGGTCTCCAGGAGATGATCGTAAAAGGCGGCGAGGTCCTCTGTCTGCCGGACCTGCCCGCGCAGCTCCTCCAGCATCCTGACAAAGTCGGAGAGCTTCCCCGCCGCGCGGGCGAGGGCGGGATACCGGTCCGCGTGGGAAATCACGTCATAGAGGCTGCGCCCCTCCCCGGCGGCGAGAGAAACCGCAGTCTCCACCGTTTTGCCGCCGATGCCGCGGGCGGGGACGTTGATGATCCGCCGCAGGCGCAGGTCGTCGGCGGGGTTGTGGAGCACACAGAGGTAGGAGAGCACATCCTTGACCTCCGCGCGGTCGAAGAACCGGGTGCCGCCAAAGACCCGATAAGGGATGCCGTTGCGGCGGAAGGCATACTCAAAGGCGTTGGATTGGGCGTTCATGCGGTAGAGCACCGCGTGGTCCTTCCAGCTGTGGCCAGCGCTGTACCCGGCGAGAATCTGCGCGGCGACATACTGCGCCTCGTCGCTCTCGCTTGCGGCGGTGTAGAGCCGCAGCTTCTCTCCTTCCCCCGCGTCCGTCCACAGGCGCTTGCCCTTGCGGCCGCGGTTGTTGCTGATGACGGCGTTGGCCGCGTTGAGGATGTACTGCGTGGAGCGGTAGTTCTGCTCCAGCCGGATGACGCGGGCATTTTCATACTGCTCCTCAAAGGAGAGGATATTCTCGATCGTCGCGCCGCGGAAACGATAGATGGACTGGTCGTCATCGCCCACCACGCAGATATTCTCCCACTTGCCCGCCAGGGTGGAGGCGAGGAGGTATTGCAGGTGATTCGTGTCCTGATACTCGTCGATGAGCACGTAGCGGAAGCGGTTTTGCCAGTAGCCGCGCACCTCGGCGTTGGTGAGCAGCAGGCGGACGGTATGGAAGATGAGGTCATCAAAGTCGAGCGCGTCCGCCTCCTGCAGCCGGGCCTCATAGGCAGCGTAGATCTCCGCCATCTTGATCAGGCGCAAATCGCCCGCCTCGCGACACTCGCGCAGCCAGTCCTCCGCCAACAGCATCCGGTCCTTCGCGCGGGAGATATAGCCGAGCACGGTGCGCGGCGGATACTGCTTCTCGTCCAGATTCTTCTCCCGCAAAATGGCGCGCACGACGCCGCGGGAGTCGTCGGTGTCATAGATGGTAAACGAGCGGGAGAAGCCGAGCGCCTCGATATCCCGCCGGAGGATGCGCACGCAGGCAGAGTGAAAGGTCTGGGCCCAGACATCCTCCGCCGCGCCCCCCAGCGTACGCGCCAAGCGCTCCTTGAGCTCCCCGGCCGCCTTGTTGGTGAAGGTGATGGCGAGGACGGTCCACGGCGGCGCGGGGTCGAGCTGGCACAGGCGCAGCTGCCGCTCCTCGTCCTCCGCCCGGCCGGCCAAGCAGTCCTCCAGGAAGGCGAGATCCCCCGCCTCCACCCACAGCGGCACGTCGTGCACGTTCGGGTCGGAGGCGCGGCCGTGGCGGATCAGATTTGCAATTCGGTGGATTAGGACGGTGGTCTTCCCACTGCCCGCCCCCGCCAGCAGCAGCAGCGGCCCCTGAGTGGTCAGCACACCCTCGCGCTGCTGGGGGTTCAACGTTTCAAATTCCCGGGCGATCAGCGCGCGGCGCAGCTCACAGAAACGGCGGGCCTGGTCATCCTTCAGCATATACGCTCCATTCTCCTCTCGGGCCGGCATTCGGCCCGCTGTCATGCAATTGTTCAGACGTTTTCTTTCGGTTTCTATTGTACCCTGATTTTCCCCGCCGGTCAACCGAAAAGCCTGGAAACGGCAGGTACGAACGGACAAAGCCCACTCCAATCTTGACAAGCTTCTCCCGCCTGTCTATAATAAAATTAACAAAGGAGCGGCACTGGCGTCGTCTTGACGTCAGTGCCGCATTTTTGAGTAGGAGAGGAGGAAGAGTGGATGAGCAGTGCGCAGAATAACGACCTGATCCGTCATGTGCGGCAAATCAACCAACAGCTGGCGCGCTACGGCGTCAAATTTGGGATTTATAAGAACGGTGTTTTTCAGGAACGGCTGTTCCCCTTCGACGCGTTTCCGCGCGTCATTGCGGCGCAGGAGTGGGAGAGCCTGCGGAGGGGCCTGGTCCAGCGGGTGAACGCCCTGAACCGGTTCCTCGCGGATATCTACGGGAAGAAGCAGATCATCGCCGACGGCGTGGTGCCAGAGGATTTTGTTTACCGCTCTCCCGGCTATCTGCCCCAGTGCGAGGGAATCACGCCGCCGAAGGAGATTTATAGCCATATCTCCGGCATCGACCTGGTCAAGGGAAAGGACGGCGTGTGGTATGTGCTCGAGGACAACCTGCGCATCCCTTCCGGCGCTTCCTACCCGCTGATCGCCCGGGAGCTCTGCCGCCGGTGCAGCCCGGACACCTTCCGGCACAACCACATTGTGGACAACCGTAATTACGGCCAGCTCCTGCGCCAGACGATGGACAGCGTAAACACCGGCGGCATCAACGTGGTTTTTACCCCGGGACGCTACAACGCCGCCTATTTTGAGCACTCTTATCTGGCTGAGCAGGCCGGTGCGGTGCTGGCGGAGTCGGGCGACCTGTATGTACACGACAGCGCGCTCTACTACCGCTCCACACACGGTGATGAGCGGGTGGGCGCGATCTATCGCCGGGTGTCGGACGAGTACATGGACCCGCTGTGCTTTGAGCCGGAGTCCCTGATCGGCATCCCCAACCTGATGGCCGCCTACCGCGCGGGGAACGTAGCGGTGCTCAACGCCTTTGGCAACGGCGCGGCGGACGACAAGGGAATCTACTACTTCGTCCCCAAAATGATCCGCTATTACCTGGACGAGGAGCCCATCCTCTCCAACGCGCCCACCTATCTGCCGATGTACCCGGAAGACCAGTCCTACATCCTGGACCACCTGGACACGCTGGTGGTCAAAGACGTGGCGGAGGCGGGCGGCTACGGCGTGGTCTTTGGCAACAAGCTCACGCACGAGCAGCTGGACGCCATGCGGGAGACCATTCTCGCCCAGCCGCGCCGCTTCATCGCCCAGGAGGTCATCGACTTTCAGGATCTGCCCATCCTGGATGACGGCGCCGTGGTGGAACGCAAGGCAGACCTGCGCGCCTTCGTGCTCTCCGGCGCGGAGGAAACGGTGGCCTGGCCGAGCGGCCTGACCCGCTTTTCCCGCAACCCCGACAGCTTTATCGTCAATTCTTCCCAGGGAGGAGGCTTTAAAGACACATGGATACTGTCACGCTGAGCAAGCAGAACCGTCTGTTCTGGCTGGGCCGCTACGCCGAACGGGCCTATACCGCCATTCAATACACGCTCAAACAGTTTGACCGCCTGATCGACGGCCCCGAGATCGACTACGAAGGCTTTTGCCGGAAGATGGGCATCCCCTGTGACTACACCAGCGGGGAAGATTTCTGCCGGCGGTACCTGTTTGATACAAACTCGATCTACTCCGTCTATTCCAGCGTCGAGGCCATGCTGGGAAACGGCATGATGCTGCGCGAGACCATCACCTCCCCTACGCTGGCCTATCTTCAGATGGCCCACTCGGCGATGGATCTGGCCTCCCGCAGCGAGGCGCCAGCAGTGGAGTTGCAGTGGGTGCTCGACGACATCATGGCTTTCCGGGGCAGCTTTGATGACTCCGTGGACGTGGAGACTGCTCGGAATATCACAAAAACCGGCGGCCTGGTGGAACGCATCAGCCTGATGCTCCGCCTGGACTGGCAGAGCCAGCGGCTGGACAAGGAACTGCAAAAACTGGTCAACCGCCTGTATAAGACCGACCTGACGCCCGAGCCGGAGGCGCTGGAGGTAATCACGCGCAGGGCGCTGGAAGAGGAGCCGGTGGACCGCACGCTGTTGCTGCGCAGCGTGGAAGGGTTGTTTCGCATATGAGCCGTACGCTGCATTTCCAGTACGACACGTTGGTGGAGTTCTCCGCGCCGGTGCGGGAGCACGCTTTCGTCCTGCGGTGCGTCCCCCCATCCTTCCCCGGGCAGGAGATTTTGGACGTCACCCTGGACCTAGACCCGCCCGTCCCCCACGCCCGCCAGCGGGACGGGTTTGGCAACCTGCTCCAGATCGGCCGGGTGGACCGGACGCACGACCATTTCCGCTACTGCGTGCGGGGAACCGCACGGGTGGACTTTACCCAGCACAGGGCGGAGGCATGCCCGCCGGTGTTCCGCTTCCCCTCGGCCTATACCCAGCCGAGCGCGGAGATGGCCGATTGGTTCGGCACGCTTTCCCTGCCCGCCGGCGGGCGGGAGCGCGCCTGGGCACTTTCCGAAGCGGTGCGGGGCCGGATCACCTACGCCACCGGCGAGACAGGTGTGAACACCACGGCTGCCCAGGCCTTTGCCGCCGGGTGCGGCGTGTGCCAAGACTTTGCCCACATCTATCTCGCCCTGGCCCGGCAGGCCGGGCTCCCCGCCCGGTACGCCAGCGGCCTGCCGGAGGGAGAGGGCGCCAGCCACGCCTGGTGCGAGGTCTGGCTGGACGGCGTGTGGACCGGTATTGACCCCACCCGGGGACTCTGGGTGGACGAGGGCTACCTCCGCTTCGGTATCGGGCGGGACTTTGGGGACTGCCCGATGGAGCGCGGCGTCTTTTTGGGCTATACCGACCAGCGGCAGACGGTGTTCATGCGTGTGAGCCAGCAGTAAAATGGAGCAACAGAACCCGCAACGGCGCGAGGGAGCCAAGTCCTTTTCACCGTACGCGGCGGAAAGGACGTCTCAATTTATGGTAAAAGAAATTGTGCGCCTCCCACTGGCGGTGGGAGAGGAGCTTGTCATCCGCAAAAATATCATTGGCTCGGGCGGCAAACGCCTGTGCGTGGTCACTGGCACCCACGGCGATGAGCTGGAGGGGCAATATGTGCTCTGGCGGTTGAACCAGCTGCTGGCAGAGCACCCGGAATATCTGCACGGCACCGTGGAGCTCTACCCTGCGCTCAATCCACTGGGCATCAGCACGATGACGCGCGGCATCCCGCTGTGTGACCTGGATATGAACCGCACCTTCCCAGGCAGCGAGAGCGGCTCCATGTCCGAGTTCCTGGCGTCCTGCCTCATCAGCGACCTGGCCGGGGCAGAGGCCTGCATCGACATCCATGCGAGCAACATCTTCCTGCGCGAGATCCCGCAGGTGCGCATCAATGTCAACACTGCGCCCCGGCTGGTGCCAATGGCGCGGCGGCTGAATATGGATTTCATCTGGATTCACGCCGCTGCCACGGTGCTTGAGTCCACCCTGGCCCACAGCCTCAATGCCCTGGACACCCCTACGCTGGTAGTGGAGATGGGCGTGGGGATGCGCCTGACGCGGGAGTATGGCGACCAGCTGATTCAGGGAATCCTCTCTCTGATGGCCTCCATGGATCTGTGGAGCGGCCCGGTGGAGCCGGTGCGCGAGCCCATCATCAGTCACGACCGGGCCGTCTCTTTCGTCAACGCGTCCTATCCCGGCATCTTCCTCCCAGCGGCGGAGCACGCCATCCAGGTGGAGCAGGGACAGGAACTGGGCACAGTGGTGGACCCGCTCACCGGTGAGGTCCGTGAGCGGTTGGAGAGCCCCGCCTCCGGCCTGCTGTTCACCCTGCGGGAGTATCCCGTGGTGTACGAGGGCTCGCTGATCGCACGGATTCTGGGAGGTAAGGCATGAAAGAAGAAGTTTTGTTTGCCGTAGACCCCCCCTACCGCCCCTCCCTGCCAGTCAAGGGGTGGTATTTCGGCACGCCGGGCCAGAAGAGCCTGGCCGTGATGGGCGCCCTGCGCGGCAATGAGATTCAGCAGATGTATATCTGCGCCCGGCTGATTCAGGCCCTGGAGCGGGCGGAGCGGGAGAATCTGCTCTCCCCGTACTGCGGTATCCTGGTCGTCCCCTGTGCCAACCAGTTTTCCATGAACGTCGGCCGCCGGTTTTGGGCAGCGGACAACACCGATATCAATCGGATGTTCCCCGGCTATGACCGGGGCGAAACCACCCAGCGCATCGCCGCAAACCTCTTCGCCGCCCTTCAGGGGTATCAGTACGGCGTCCATCTGACCAGCTTTTACCTGCCCGGCGACCATCTGCCCCATGTGCGCATGATGGAGACGGGCTACCAGCGGGTGGAGGAGGCGCGCGCCTTCGGCCTGCCCTATATCCTGCTGCGCACGCCGCAGTCCTATGACACCACGACGCTCAACTACAACTGGCAGATCTGGTCCACGCAGGCCTTCTCCCTCTACACCACCTCCACCGACTGCATTGACGAGACAGCCGCGGAGCTGGCGACGGAGTGCATCCTGCGCTTCCTCTCTGCCAAGGGCTTTTCCCGCCAGCCATTCCCCCCACCGACCGAGCCGGCCACGCTGTTTCGGGAGAGCCATCTGCACAATGTCCTCTCCACCGCCGGCGGGCTGCTCCTGTGCCGCCGCCGTCCCGGGGAGATGGCGGAGCAGGGAGAGGTATTGGGCGAGATCCTGGACCCGTGTACCTGCCGCCCGCTCGAGCAGCTCCGGTCGGACTGCCGCGGTCGGGTATTCTTCTGTCATCGGGCACAGCTGATCAACGGTCACGAGGTCGCCTTCCGCATCCTACCGGAGGGATCATCCGCGCTTTGATCGAGCCCTTTTGCTTCCTCAAAGCTGATAAACCCCTCCGCTCCAAGGAAAGAGCGGAGGGGTTTCTGTTGCGGTATTACTGCTTTTGCAGGTATCGCTTACTGGCAAACCCAGTATACTTGGTCTTCCCGACCGTGGCCACAACATACAGCCACACGGTGCCGTCCGCCTGCTTGGTATAGTACCCATAGCACCGCGCCTTGGTGCCCTTGGGCATGACCACGAGGGACCGCTTGGACGTCCCTGCCCCGGCGCGCAGGTGGAGGTCGGCGGTGGTGGTGTACTGCCCGGCATAGCTCTTGGAAAAGCTCTGGGCGTAGTCCGTCTTGCTGTCGTCCACCTGGACGCCAGAGCCGTTGGAGGGCTTGCCGGCAGCCGCCTCATAATAAGCGGCGTACATCACATCCAGGTCGACGTTGCCCGAGATCCCGGAGACCTCGCCCTGGGAGGTGTACTGCCAGCCCCAGAGCGTGCCGTCGATATTCGGCTTGGTGTGCATCTTGCCGTCGTTGCTGCCGTAGCGGGCGACCCAGAACGGATACTCCGCCAGGGCGCCGGTGTCGAGGACATTGTCATACCAGTCCTGGTTGCAGTAGATGCCCACCTGGTAGCCGCCCGTGGTGATCGCCTCGCAAAATGCCTTGATGATCGCCGTGAGTGTCGCGCCCTTGAGCGAGCGCTGGGAGGCGTCCTCCACGTCGTACCAGACGCCGCACGGCATGTCGTAGCCGTCGATCGCGTCCAGCACGGCGGCGGCCTCCGCCTTGGCCGCAGCGACCGTGGTCGCGTAGCCGTAGCGGTAAACGCCAACGGGCAGGCCCTGCGCCGTGGCCCCCTTGATGTTGGCCGTCCACTTGCTGTCCAGCGCGTTAGACTTGCCCGACGTGCAGCGGATGATGGCGAAGTCTTTCGCCTTTGCGACTTTTTCCCAGTTAATGTCCCCCTGCCAGCGGGAGACGTCGATGCCCTGTCTGTCTGCCATAACATCAGTCACTCCTCTCGATTTCCCAGCCACACCAGCGCGGCCAGGCCGATCAGCGGCAGCTCCAGCGCTGCCAGCGCGCCCAGTAGAACGCTCATGCCTCCACCTCCGGCAGGCCCGCCACGCTGGTGAGCAGGGACAGGATGCCCGCCAGCACGGCGGCGGAGGCGACCATGATCCAGTCCACCTCGCCGAGGACGGCGGCGGTGCCGATCGTGGCCACGGCGGTCTGCGCCACCGTCTTGACCGCGCGGATGCCGGCGGCCTTAATCCAGGTCATTTTGTTATCCGTCATGATGTGATCCCCCCTTCTGTATCCCCGTCTTCAGATCGCGGATGTCGTGTTGTACCTCGGCCATCTCTCCCTCGAGCTTATACGTCTTCTCGATCAGGCCGTTGTGTTTCTCCACCCGTTTTTCAAGCTGTTCAATCCGGTAGCTGGTCAGGTTATTCGCAACAAGGATGCCGCCGAAACTCCCGCCCAGCGTACCAATCAGGCTGATGGCCGCCACAATGATCTCACTGTCCATCCTGCGCACTCCACCTCTTTCAGTTTATTCCCCACTCTCCGGCACGTACTCAATCCAGAACGTAGAATCCACCACGCCGGGCTCCCAGACATTTTGGGTGTTCCGGAGCACGTTCTGCCAGAGTTTTCCGTTGTGGCTGACGATGGCCCCATACTGGTAATCAGTTGTCAGGCCGGCAATCGGCTGTATCCACGCGGAATAGGAACGTTCCTCCGTCTCTCCGCCCGTCCCGGCCGTACCGTTCTCTTCCAGCTGCTGCTCAATCGCATCCACCCGCCCGGTCAGCGCGGTGAGCCGCCCGGCCAGATACTCCAGCTGTTCCTGCGTCTCCGGCAGCTCCGCCTCGGGGGTGGCGTTGGCATTGGCCGCCTCGATCAGGCCGGACCGTTCCTCGTCTGTCAGCCGTCCTGCGGCGTAGAGAACCTCAATCCGGCGGAGCACATCTGCCAGCTGGTAATCTCCCGTTTGAATCATCTGCCATGCGGTGTTATAGATCTCATTCATTTTCTGTCCCTCCTGCCGCTGTCTGCTCATCCATACATTGCAATCCAGTGGAGCACCCACGTGCCGCCGTTTTGTGAATACATCACGCCGGTCGCCCCGGTGGTGGAGATTGTCTGGAGCTTGACGCGCAGCTCATAGCCCACGCCGGCAGAGTTGTGGCGCGGCGTGACGACCACGTCCGGCGTGCCCGGGAATGTCGTGGAAAAGGAAATGGAGAAGTCTGTCGAGCTGCCCGCCGTCGTGGTGACAGAGACGCTGCCGTGCTGGATGCGCGGCACGGTGTAGCCGTAGGTGGACAGCGAGCCGGAAAAACTCCCGTTCCCGCTGACGTTACAGTTGCCGGCAACCTCACACCCCGCAGCAGTCACCGCCAGCGCCCCGCGCTTTCCGTCTGTCAGGCGGCTCATCTCCAGCAAAATCCGGTCAAAGCTGCTCGCCCCTGCGCCGGAAGGGGCCTCCTCCAGGTCCACGCGCAGGCTGGCAGCCACGCCGTTTGGATTCCCGGCCCAGGCCCCCTCGTAGGTCAGGTTGGGCGAACCGGTACCGCGCTCACTCTGCGACGGGATGCCGTGAAACCAG
>CAYWUA010000023.1:0-27720 GCA_964461385.1 uncultured Oscillospiraceae bacterium | reverse complement strand
CAGCCCGACGACCTCTACCTGGCCCTTCCAGGCGTCGAGCTGGCGTGCCAGCCGTGCCGGACAGAGCACCAGGTCAAATTGGCCGGCAGTTTTGGCGCCCTCGCGGATGGAGCCGTGGTGCAGCCGGGCGACTGGCAGGCCCACCTTCCGCGCGGCTTTGGCGGTCAGCGATTCCATCATCAGGCTCAGACCGGCCCCCTTGGGGCAGCACAGCAGAATGCGGACACCAGTTTCCGGCATGAGATATGAGACCTCCTCCCTAACAGATGCGGCGCGAACGCCGTCATAGCAGTCCCGGGCGGTCCAGATAGCGCTCCTGCAGGCGCAGCAGATCCTCCTCACAGGTGGCGGCGGCGAGATGTTCTGGCATGCCGCGGATACTCAGCAGGTCGCTCAGGGCGACGACGTGCTGCAAATGCTGCTCGGGATTGACGGCGGAAAGGGCGAAGATGAGCTGCGCGGGATGCGACTCGCCGTCGGCCAGAGAGAAATCCACCGGCTCGGCCAGGTGCAGGAAGCTCAGCCCCGTCTTCTTCACGCCGCCGGCATGCTCCTGGCTGTGCGCGAGGCAGACGTTGGGGATAATAATGATGTACGGCCCGTAGCGCCGCACGCAGTCGATAATCAGCTCGGCGTAGCTCGCGTCCACGCAGCCGTCGGCCTCCAGCAGGCCGCAGCTCTGGCGGATGGCCTCCTGCCAGTTGGGGACGCGGTCCATAAATTTGCAGTGATGTTGCTCCACCATGGTTCGCAGCATTCCAGATGCCTCCCTTATCCAGACGATGAGCGGCGAAATTTCAGCTGAGTAAGCAATATTATATAACGCCCCGCGCCCCGATACAAGGGGACACGTGAATTTGAACAAAAAATTTTGTCGGAAAAATCTGCCGGCATACCGCGCCGCCGTCCGGGCATACTGAGGACAACCTCAACGACGGGAGATGGAAGAGATGCGGAAAATGGTTGCGGCGCTGCTGCTGGCCGCCAGCTTGGGCGGACTGTCTCTGCCGGCGCTGGCGGCGGAGGGGGAGAGTGGCCTCACGGTGCCAGCAAAGGCGGCTCTGCTGATGGAGCGGGAGACGGGTGCGGTACTCTGGGAGCAGAACGCGCACGAGCAGCTGGAGCCGGCCTCGGTGACCAAGGTGATGACCATGCTGCTGGCCGCCGAGGCGATCGAGGCGGGCACGCTGACGCTCGACGAGATGGTGACCACCAGCGCCGCCGCCGCCGGCATGGGCGGCAGCCAGGTCTATCTGGAGGAGGGCGAGCAGATGACGGTGGACGAGATGCTCAAGGCGGTCGCCGTCGCCTCCGGCAACGACGCGGCCGTCGCCCTGGCCGAGCACCTGGCCGGCAGCGAGGGGGCCTTTGCCGAGCGGATGAACCGCCGCGCGGCGGAGCTGGGCATGGAGGACACGCACTTTGTCAACTGTACCGGCCTGCCCGCCGAGGGGCACCTCACGAGCGCGTACGACATCGCGCTCATGTCGCGTGAGCTGCTGCGGCACGAGGTGATCCGCCGGTACACCGGCATCTGGATGGACACGCTGCGCGGCGGCGAGTTCCAGCTGGCCAACACGAACAAGCTGATCCACTCCTACCTGGGCGCCACCGGGCTGAAGACCGGTTCGACCAGCGCGGCCGGCTTTTGCATCGCCGCCAGCGCGGAGCGCGACGGGATGGAGCTGATCGCCGTGATCCTCGGCGCGGAGACCTCCGCCGAGCGGTTTGACGCCGCGAGGACCCTGCTCGACTACGGCTTTGGCGGCTGGGCGATGACGGAGATTGTGCCGGAGGAGCTGCCCGCCGAGGTGCCGGTGCGCCTGGGCCGGGCGGAGACGGTCACTGCTGCGCTCGAACGGCCTGCCCGCCTGCTGGTCACGCGGGAGGAGCTGGGGCAGGTGGCGGGCGCTATCACCCTCTCAGAGGAGGTGGAGGCCCCGGTGCGTGCGGGCGACACGCTGGGGACGCTCACCGTCTCCATCGGAGAGGAGACCGTCTGTGAGCTGCCGCTTGTGGCACAGGAGGACGTAGAGCGCCTGACCTTCGGGGACCTCTTTGCCCGCATGCTCCGGCAGATGGCTATGGCGTCCTGAATAGAAACAGCCGGGAATCGGAGGGGGATGCTCCGGTTCCCGGCTGTCGTACTGCCCGTGGGATGGATTAAGCGCCGTCCGGCAGGTCAGACAGCCCGTCCTGGCGGCCCGCGCGCTCCTGCGCCAGCTCTGTGAGGTATTTGTAAACGGTATAGCGGGACACGCCCAGGCGCTGGGCGATAAAGGGGACCGATTTGCGGAAAGAAAAAGCCTCCTTCTGCTCCAGCAGGGCGATGATCTTGAGCCGGTCGGACTTGTTGAGTGCGCTGACCGGCTTGCCCACCGCAGCCAGGCACTCCTCAAAGACCTCACCGAGGCGGTTGTCACCGCTGCGCCACATGGCGGATTTCAGGTCGGCGTCCGCGCTCATCAGGTCCACGAGGATGCGGTTGGCATACACCAGGGAGGTGTAGTCGAAATTGATGCCCAGCGCGAGGTTATAATCCGGGCCGATCATGTGGAAGGTGGAGCTCTTGATCTGCTGCCCGGAGGGCGTGGTGGCGTAGAGGTTGACAAAATCTGTCTTCAGCCCGTCCTCGCTCAGCTCGGTCTCGTTTCCGAGGATATCCATTGTCGAGCCCACCGAGCGGCCGGAGATATGCCCGTTATAGATAGACAAGATGGGGTGGCTTGGGATGCTCATGTCATGGACCAGTGTCTCACAGGTGGAGCCGAAGGTCTCCGCAATCCCCCGTGCGGTGCGGTCCAGGAATTCAAATGCCTCATCGCGGTTCATTTTGACGTTCTTCCTCTCTGGAGTCAATCATTTGACCATGCGTTTTCCGGTGCGGCCACTGTGTCGCGGCGGCCCGGCTTGCCTCCGTGTGCCGCAAAGGGAACTGACCTGTCCGCTCCGGGCGGACAGGGCGGCTGCGTGGACAAAACGGAGAAAGCACAAACTATTATAAGCAAAAACATATAGCAATGCAAGTTAAATTATGTCATTTTATTAGGTGTGGATGGCTTTGCCGATGTGGTTGCCAAATCCGCCCTCTCTGTGTTAGGATAAGGACAGAAAACAGGCGGAAGAGGAGGGGGAAGATGCGTATTCTGATCGTGGAGGATGAGCCGCGCCTGGCGCGGACCATCGCCGATCTGCTGCGCGAGCACCGTTGCACAGCAGACATCGCCCCAGATGGGTTATCCGGATTGGACGACGCGCTCAGCGGTATCTATGACGCGATGATTCTGGACGTGATGCTGCCCGGTATGGACGGGTTTGAGGTGGTGCGCCGTCTGCGTCGGCAGGGAGTGTGCACGCCGGTGCTCATGCTCACCGCCCGTACGGAGGTGGGGGACCGGGTCTGCGGCTTGGACAGCGGGGCGGATTACTACCTCACCAAGCCTTTTTCCAATGAGGAACTGCTTGCCTGCCTGCGGGCGCTTACCCGGCGGCAGGGGGGGCAGGCGGAGAACGTGCTCTCGTTCGGCGACCTGCGCCTGGAGCTGGCTTCCTGCCTGCTCGTGTGCGGCACCCGCTCGGTGCGCCTGAGCCGGAAGGAGTTTGAGATCCTGGGGATGCTGATGGCCCAGCCGGGACGCGTGGTGTCCAAGGAGCAGCTCCTGCTCAAGGTCTGGGGCTATGAGTCGGACGCGGAGGACAACAATGTGGAGGTCTACATCTCTTTCCTGCGCAAAAAGCTCCAGCATGTCGGCAGCAGAGTGACCATCCGCACTCTGCGCATGCTGGGCTATCAGCTGGAAGCGGGGCAGCAGGCATGATCCGGCAGCTGCGGCGCAAATTTGTGCTCATCAATATGACTCTGGTCACGGCGTTGATGGTGGTGATCTGCCTGATCCTGGTGATCTCCACGCGCGACAGCCTGCGCGCGGACAGCCAGGCGGTGCTCGAGCGCGTGATCGGGGAGACGGAGCCGTCTCTCTGGTCTTTTGACGGCGGCGGACGGCAGCAGGAGGTGACGCTGCCCTATTTCACCGTGGTGATCAATCCGCTGGGTGAGGTGGTCGTCACCTCCGGCCAGTTCTACGCGCTGGAGGACGAGCAAGTGCTGACGGAGATTGTCGCCGCCAGCTTTGCCAGCCCGCAGCAGACCGGCACGCTGGCGGAATACGGGCTGGCCTATTTGCGCGAGGAGAGCGGCTTTGGCTGGCGCGTGGCCTTTGTGGACACCACCTACGCCGACAGCACCCTGCGCAGGACAATTTGGAACACGGTGACGGTGGAGCTGGGCGCGCTGGTGGCCTTTTTTGCTGTCAGTGTCCTGCTCGCGCGCTGGGCGATACGGCCGGTGGAGCAGTCCTGGCGCCAGCAGCGCCAGTTTGTGGCCGATGCCTCTCACGAGCTCAAGACGCCGCTGACCGTCATCCTCTCCAGTGCCGATCTGCTGCGCGGCTGGGACGGGGAGGACTCCGGGGAGCTGGCGCGCTGGACGGAGAACATCTGTGCCGCCGGCGGGCAGATGCGCGAGTTGGTGGAGCAGCTGCTCCTGCTCGCGCGCAGCGACAGCGACGGCGCATCGCGGCAGGGGTTTTCGGCGGTGGACCTCTCCTATCTGACGCAGACCGCCCTGCTCATGTTTGAGCCGGTCGCCTTTGAGGCGGGAAAGGTGCTCGAGGACGGCGCGGTGGAGGCGGGGCTCGCCGTCTCCGGGGACGCATCCCGCCTCAAACGGCTGCTTGACATCCTGCTGGACAACGCCGTGAAGTACGCCTCGCCCGGCGGGCACATCCGCGTGACCTTGCACCGGGAGGGCAGACGCGCCCTCCTGTGCGTGGCCGACGAAGGGGAGCCCATCTCGAAGGAGGAACTGGAGGCCATCTTCCACCGCTTCTACCGGGGCGACCGCTCGCGCAGTTCCCCCGGCTTCGGGCTGGGGCTGGCAATCGCGCGCAGCATCGCCGCCGAGCACGGGGGGCGCCTCTGGGCAACTTCAGATAAGGGGTGGAACTGCTTTTTCTGCGCCCTGCCCCTGCCGCATGGGGCGGAGCGGCGCGTGAAAATTGCCAGCGGCGGGAAAACATGATATACTGACACTGTGCGGCGCTCCGGGCTCCGGACGCCGCCACCCAGGCAAGAAAGGAGGGCACTGTCATGCCCATAATCAACCTGCTGAACCAGCGCACCCGCGAGCTGCACCTGCGCAACGATATCCGCAAGCCGGGCCAGCTGGAACTCAAGAGCAATTTCAATTTCAATGTTAAGTTCGCACCGGACGGCGCGCGCTGCGTGGCAACGCTCTACCAGAGCTTTGAGGATAAGAGTGGCGAGGGGACCTTCTCCCTGTCGGTGACGCTGGAGGGCACGTTCTCCTGCGAGGGGGTGCGCGGCGACGAGGAGAAGAAGGAGATCCATCTGATGGCCTATGACGCGCTTTTCCCCTATCTCCAATCCACCGTGGGCCAGCTCTTTGCCAGCACGGGGATGCCCGGCTTTATGGTGAAAAAGATGCGCCTGGATCAGAGCAAGGTCACCGTCTCCCAGCCCAAGCCGCCCACGCTGCCCATTGTCTGACCGGCGCCCATGGTCTATCTAGTGGAAGATGACGACAATATCCGTGAGTTGGTGATCTACACGCTCAGCCAAGCCGGGATCAAGGCGCGCGGCTTCGCTCTGCCCTCCGCGTTCTGGCGGGCGATGGAGGAGCGGCGCCCTGCGCTAGTGCTGCTGGACATCATGCTGCCGGAGGAGGACGGGCTCGCCATCCTGAAAAAGCTGCGCGCCGGGGCGGATACCGCGCATATCCCGGTGATGATGCTCACCGCGCGCGACAGCGAGTATGACAAGGTGGTTGGGCTGGACCTGGGTGCCGACGACTATCTGGCCAAGCCCTTCGGGATGATGGAGCTATCCGCCCGGGTGCGGGCGCTGCTGCGCCGCGCCGAGGCGCACGCGCCGGAGGAAGCCTGTTACCGCTCCGGCCCCATCACCGCATGGCCGGAGCGGCACATCGCCGCGGTGGACGGGCGGGAGATTGCGCTCACCCGAAAGGAGTTTGACCTGCTGTGCCTGCTGCTGCGCAGCACCGGCCGGGTAGTCACGCGTGAGCGGCTGCTTCAGGAGGTGTGGGGCTACTCCTTCCAGGGAGAGAGCCGGACGGTGGATGTACATGTGCGCACGCTGCGCCAGAAGCTGGGCGCGCCGGGCGAGCGGATTGAGACGGTGCGCGGCATCGGATACCGGCTGCGGGGGCAGGCGGAATGAGACGGCGGCTCTTCTGGTCTATTTTTGCCGTGGCGATGGCGGTGTTCGCTGCCTGCTCCGCTGTCAGCCTTGGGGCGCTCTACGGATATCACTCTGAGCAGCTGCGCCGCCAGTTGGAGCAGGAGACGGTCTGGCTCGCCGCTGCGGTGGAATCGGCGGGGACCGGGTTTCTCTATGGCAGCGGGGACGCCGGCTGGCAGCGCGTCACGCTGATCGGAACGGATGGAGACGTGCTCTACGACAGCGACGTGGACCCGGACTCGATGGAGAATCATGGCCGGCGCGATGAGGTTGTCCAGGCCCGCGCGGAGGGGAACGGTTGGAGCGTGCGCTATTCCGGGACGCTTGGGACGCGCACGCTCAATTACGCCCTGCTGCTGACGGACGGGTCGGTGCTGCGCGTGTCCTGCACGGAGCAGACGCTGTTGGCGCTGCTGGCGATGCTATGGTTGCCGTTGCTGCTGGTGGCGGCGCTGGCGCTCGTGCTGGCGCTCGTCCTCTCCTGGCGCACGGCCCGCGCGCTGGTGCGGCCGGTGAACGCGATTGACCTGGAGCGGCCGGACGAGGGGGCGGTCTATCCCGAGCTGCGCCCGCTCATCGCGCGCATCAACCAGCAAAACCGCCAGATCCGCCGCCAGATGGAGCTGCTCACCGAGGAGCACCGGCGGCAGGACCGCATGCGTCGGGAGTTTACCGCCAACGTCTCCCACGAGCTCAAGACTCCGCTGACCTCTATCTCCGGCTATGCCGAGCTGATGCGCGAGGGGATCGCACGCCCGGAAGATGTTCCGGGCTTTGCCGCGCGGATCTATGACGAGGCGCAGCGGCTGCAAAACCTGGTGGGGGACATCATCCAGCTCTCCCGGCTGGAAGAGGCGGACAGCCCCCTGGCCGAGACGGAGACCGACCTCTATCAGATTTGCCAGCAGGTAGTCCAGCGCTTCCGGCTGCCGGCGGAGCGCCAGTCGGTCACGATCTCTGTGACGGGCGGACCGGTTGTGGTGCGCGCCTCCGAGCGGGTGCTGGCCGAGATGGTGGGCAACCTCTGTGACAACGCGGTGAAGTATAACCGCCCCGGCGGACGCGTCGTCCTCCGGACAGCGCTGGAGGGGGATTGTGCTGTCCTCACGGTGGAGGACACCGGCATCGGCATCCCACCCGAGGACCAGGAGCGCGTCTTTGAGCGCTTTTACCGCGTAGACAAGAGCCACTCGCGCGTCGTTGGCGGTACGGGCCTGGGCCTGTCCATCGTCAAGCACGGCGCGGCGCGTCATCAGATCTCCCTCTCACTGGAGAGCTTCCTGGGCGAGGGAACCCGCGTCACCTTGCGTTTCCCGCCGGAGCGCCTGCTTCAAAAATCGAACATCAGTTTTAGAAGTCCGGATTAAGGGACAGGGAAAGGGGTATCCTCTCCTCATCCAAAAAGAGATGGGAGGATACCCCTGATGATTACGCAGATGATGATCCTGACAATCCGCGAGCCGGAGCGTCCAGACACCCTGCCCGAGCCGCGGCCGGCAGAGGAGGTTCCGCACCCGGACCGGCTCGGCCTGACGCTCGACGTGCTCGCCTCCCTGGCAATTGTGGCCCTGTGTGCTGCGGCGGCATTGGAGGTGCTGGCCGGAATTTGACGGAAAAATCAAAACGCCTGAGCCGTGCACTCAGACGTTCTGATCTGGCAATGCCTCAGTGCATTCTGGCAACGCGATTGCGGGGCCGCAGGTAGGAAGCATCTCCATGTTGGGTATTGTAGCGCATCTTTTTCCAAAATGCAAGAGAAAGTGGCAAAAAAATACATTTCCAGCTGACCAAAGAAAGGGGGGGCGCGTTCCGAAGCCTTGCGGCAAAATTCACAAAAAGGGAAATAAAGCGCGAAAAATACGGACATTTGTCCCTCTGATGCGGCCATTGATTAGATAGCGTATTAAAACGGCAAAGCGCTTGAAAAGTGCGGGGCAGGATCCTGCCGCCAGGAAAAAACTCTTTACAGGTGTGAGGAAATATGATAAAGTGAAAAAGCATGTAAAATAGCATGCATTTCCACCCGCGTGCTTAGTTTCGGGAGATATCGGGATATTCTCGTCCTTCACCAGCCCGAGACTCAGCTTGCTGGGAATCAATCAGAAAGGTGGAACAGAAACATGATTCGCAAGGAAGAAAAGACCGCCGTCATTGAGGCAAACCGCACGCACGAGAACGACACCGGCTCCCCTGAGGTGCAGGTTGCCATTCTCACTGCCCGTATTCAGGAGCTCACCGAGCATCTGAAGGTCCACAAGAAGGACAACCACTCCCGCCGCGGCCTGCTGAAGATGGTCGGTAAGCGCCGCCGCCTGCTGGACTACCTGGCCCGCAAGGACATCGAGCGTTATCGTGCCCTGATTACCAAGCTCGGCATCCGTAAGTAAGACAATACGGACCCTGGAGCGGCGGCTCTCCGCCGCTCCGGGGATCTTCACGGGACAGTGGGAAGTCCTCTCTTTAGCAGTTGAATCTGTTGTCCAACACGAGCTGGACGGCGGATTCAAGTGCTAAAAGAGTCCCGCTGTTCCTCTGAAAAGACAGATTATAAGGAGGAATATTATGTCAACTATCATCAAGCACCGCCAATTCCCCAACTACAAGTGCTACGAGATGGACCTGTGCGGCCGTCCGCTCAAGCTCGAGGTGGGCAAGGTGGCCGAGCTGGCCAACGCCGCCGTCGTCGTCAGCTACGGTGAGACCACCGTGCTCGTCACCGCCACCGCCGCCTCCCGTCCGCGCGACGGGGTGGACTTCTTCCCCCTGTCCGTCGACTTTGAGGAGAAGCTGTACGCGGTGGGCCGGATCCCCGGCTCCTTCCTGCGCCGCGAGGGCCGTCCCAGCCTGCCGGCCGTGCTGGCCAGCCGCTGCATTGACCGCCCGATCCGTCCGCTCTTCCCGGCGGACTTCCGCAACGACGTGGCGATCGTCTGCACGGTGCTCTCTGTCGACCGCGACTGCTCGCCCGAGGTGGCCGCGACCATCGGCACCTCCGCCGCCCTGGCCATCTCCGACATTCCCTGGAACGGCCCGGTGGGCTGCCTGAGCGTGGGCTATGTGGACGGGGAGATCGTCTTTAACCCCACCCAGGAGCAGAGCCACAAGAGCCGCATGTCCACCACCGTCGTGGCCACCGGCAAGAAGATCGTCATGATTGAGGCGGGCGCCGATCAGATTCCGGAGAACGTCATGTTTGACGGTATCGCTAAGGCCTTTGACGAGATTCAGAAGCAGATTGCCCTCATCAATCAGATGGTCGCCGAGATCGGCAAGCCGAAGTTTGACTATCCGCACGCCGACTTTGACCAGGAGCTCTTTGACAAGATTGTGGAGGCCACCATGGACGAGGCCAAGGCCGCCATGGACACGGACGACAAGAACGTGCGTGAGGCCCGCTGGGACAAGCTGATCGACCGCTGGCACGAGCTCTTCCTGGAGGACTATCCCGAGATGGACAAGTACCTCGAGGAGATCACCTATAAGTTCCAGAAGAAGATTGTCAAGGCCTGGCTGCTCGAGGGCCACCGCGTGGACGGCCGTGCCATGAATGAGATCCGTCCGCTGGCCGCCGAGGTCGCCGTGCTGCCCAAGGTGCACGGCTCCGGTCTGTTCACCCGCGGCCAGACGCAGGTGCTCTCCGTCTGCACCCTCAACACCCTCTCCGCCTGCCAGAAGCTGGACACCATCTGGGAGGAGGATACCAAGCGGTATATGCACCACTACAACTTCCCCTCCTTCTCGGTGGGGGAGGCGCGCGGCAGCCGCTCCACCAACCGCCGCGAGTACGGCCACGGCGCCCTCGCCGAGCGCGCGCTGGTGCCGGTGCTCCCGTCGGAGGAGGAATTCCCCTATGCCATCCGCGTCGTCTCCGAGGTGCTCAGCTCCAACGGCTCCACCTCGCAGGGCTCTATCTGCGGTTCTACCCTGGCGCTGATGGACGCCGGCGTGCCTATCAAGGCCCCGGTGGCCGGTATCTCCTGCGGCCTGATCCAGGACGATGAGGGCGGTTTTACCACCTTTATTGATATCCAGGGGGTGGAGGACTTCCACGGCGAGATGGACTTCAAGGTGGCCGGCACCAAGACGGGCATCACCGCCATCCAGATGGACCTGAAAAACGACGGCCTGACGCTGGAGATCGTCAAGAACGCGCTGGAGATCACCTGCGACGCGCGCTATGAGATTCTCGACCAGATCATGCTCCCCTGCATCGCCGAGCCGCGCCCGGAGGTGTCGGAGAACGCGCCCAAGATGGTCAAGATGAAGATCGCCGTGGAGAACATCCGTGACGTCATCGGCTCCGGCGGCAAGGTGATTCAGAAGATTCAGGCGGACTCCGGCGCCAAGGTGGACGTGGAGGAGGACGGCACCATCTATATCTCGGGCGACAACGCCGCCGCCTGCGATGCCGCGCGCAAGGCGATCGAGGCGATCGTCTTCGTACCCGAGGTGGGCAGTCTCTACTTCGGCAAAGTGGTGCGCATCCTGAAGTTCGGCGCCTTTGTCGAACTGGCCCCGGGCAAGGACGGCATGGTCCACATCTCCAAGCTGGCCAACCACCGCATCGCCCGCGTGGAGGACGCGGTGAACATCGGCGATATGATCTGGGTCAAGGTCACCGACATCGACGAGAAGGGCCGCGTCAACCTCAGCCACATCGACGCCCTGCGCGAGATCAAGGCGCGCAAGAGCGGCAACTGAGCTGCATGCCTGGCCCAAAAGCATCAATAAAACCAAGCAGCGCCGGGCAGACTATGTCCGGCGCTGTTTTTGTCTGAAAATAGAAGGGAGGACTTCCCGTGTTTGATTACTGTCTGGAGACGCTGCCCAACGGGGTCCGCATTATCACCGAGCCGATCAGCTCCGTCCGCTCCACCGCCCTGGGGATCTGGGTGGCCACCGGTTCGCGCGACGAGCGCGCGGCCGAGTCCGGCGCGGCGCATTTCATCGAGCATATGCTTTTTAAAGGGACCCACACCCATACCGCCGCCGAGCTGGCCGCCCGGATGGACGCCATCGGCGGGCAGCTCAACGCCTTTACCACCAAGGAGTGTACCTGCTTCTATGTCCACGCCCTCGACAGCCACCTGATGGAAGGGCTGGATATCCTGTGCGGCATGTTCTTCGATTCAAAGTTTGCGGAAGAGGACGTACAGACCGAGCGCGGAGTCATTCTGGAAGAGATCGGCATGTACCGCGACGACCCGGCGGACGTCTGCTCCGAGCGGCTGAGCGCCGCCGTCTTTCACGGCACACCGCTGGCCCGGCCCATCCTTGGCCGCCGCGCGACGCTCGAACGGATGACAGGCGAGTGGCTGCGCAGCTACAAGGAGGCGCACTACCGCCCGGACCGCGTGATTGTCGCTCTGTCTGGCTCCTATCCGCCGGAGGTGCTGGAGGAGATTCGCCGCCGCTTTGGCGCGATGGAACCGGCCAAGACGCCCAAGGCCCGTCCCGGCCATTACCGCAGCGCGATCACCCTGCGCCGCAAGGCGACCGAGCAGAACCAGCTCATCCTCGCCTTCCCGTCTCTGGCGGCGGGAGACAGCCGGCGGTTTGCCATGCAGCTGCTCAGCTCCATTCTGGGCGGAGGGATGTCCTCTCGCCTGTTCCAGCAGGTACGCGAACGGCAGGGGTTGTGCTACAGCATCTACACTTACGGCAACTGCTACGCCGACACCGGCTTGTTTGGCATTGCCACAGCCCAGAACCAGGAGACGGAGGAGCGCGCCCTGGCGAGTATCCGCGCGGTGCTGGACGAGTTCCTCGACCACGGCGCCGCGCCGGAGGAGCTCGCGCGCGCCCGGGAGCTGGCCAAGGCGAACATGCTGATGGGGTTGGAGTCCACCACTGCGCACATGAACCATCTCGCCCGCTCTCTGCTGGAGGGGACGCCGGTTCTCTCCCCGGACGAGATCATCTCCGCCTATGACGCGGTGACGGCTGAGGACGTGACCGGGCTGGCCCGGGAGACCTTCCGCTGGGAGACGGCCTCCCTCTCCGCGGTGGGGCGAGTCGCGCCGGAGGAGCAATACCGCCGTCTGCTCTCTGCACAGGTGTAATTTTACAAAAACGTCCGGAATCTCACACAGCTCACAAACTTTTTTTCATTTTACAAAATATATTGACAAACTTTACGTTTGCTGATATAATAAAAACGGATTTTGGCAATTTTTGCCGGACATAATCAAACACTGAGGGGTCTTGTACCCTGTGCAGAGGAGGAGCAGAAGTTTCGTTGACCGAAGATTCTGCTCCCTTTTTGCGCACGGCCCCGGAAGATTCGTTTGGGGGACGAGAAGAGTATGGAAGTTACCTTTGCGGAATTTATCCGGGAGATGACGGTGAGCCCCGTCTTGACGGTGACCGTTCTCCTCACGCTGGGTGTCATCTTCGTCAACGGCTGGACGGACGCGCCCAACGCCATTGCCACCTGTATCAGCACGCGCTGCCTGAAAGTGCGCACCGCGATCTGGATGAGTGCGGTGTTCAACTTCCTCGGCGTAGTCATTATGACGCAGATTAACAGCTCGGTTGCCTCCACCATCACGAATATGGTAGACTTTGGCGGAAACACGGAGGAGGCGCTCATTGCCCTGTGCGCGGCGCTCTTCTCCATCGTGGTCTACAGTGTCGGGGCCTCCTATTTCGGCATCCCCACCAGCGAGAGCCACAGCCTGATTGCTGGACTCACCGGTTCGGCAATCGCTATGCATGACGGCCTGGACGGCGTGAACATGGACGAGTGGGCCAAGGTGATCTACGGACTGGTGCTCAGCCTGGTGCTCGGCTTTGCGATCGGCTGGGCGGTCTGCAAGCTGGTTACCATCATTTGCTACAACCTCGACCGCAGGAAGACGAATAAGGCGTTCCAGGGAGCGCAGATTTTCGGCGCGGCGGCGATGAGCTTTATGCATGGCGCGCAGGATGGACAGAAGTTCATCGGCGTCCTCTTCCTCGGAATGGCCTTTTGCAGAGGGCAGGAGGACGTGTCCGGCGCGGTCATCCCGATCTGGATGATGCTGTTGTGCAGCGTCATCATGGCAGCCGGAACCAGCGTCGGTGGGGAGAAGATCATCAAGTCGGTGGGCATGGATATGGTCCGCCTGGAGAAGTATCAGGGTTTTTCTGCGGACCTGGCCGCGGCGCTCTGCCTGCTGGTCTCCAGCCTGTTTGGGATTCCCGTCTCCACCACCCATACCAAGACCAGCGCCATCATGGGCGTCGGTGCGGTCAAACGCCTGTCGGCGATCAACTATGGTGTCGTCAAGGACATGATGCTGACCTGGATCTGCACGTTCCCGGGCTGCGGGTTAATCAGTTTTGCCATGGCTAAGCTGTTTATGGCTATTTTCTGATCTGAGTCTCCGGCTGAGCTGTGCCGGAGCAAAAAGGAGAGAGACTATGTTTAAGAAGCAGGATTCCTTTTACTTTGAGAATTTTGTCGCCTGCGCCGACTCGGCCTGTCAGGCGGCCGCCCTGCTCCGGCAGCTGGTGGAGCACTTCGATCCGGAGCGAGTCTACCAGCAGCTCGAGGAGATGCACAACATCGAGCACAAGGCGGACCAGCAGCGCCATGAGCTGATCGCCGCCCTGGTCAAGGCATTCATCACGCCGCTGGAGCGGGAGGATATTATGGACCTCAGCCGCAGCATAGACGAGGTGACGGACAAGATCGAGGACGTGGGCATTCGGATCTATTACAACAATATCCGTACCATCCAGCCGGACGCTGTCGCAATGGTGGACGTCGTCGTGCGCTGCTGCCAGGCGGTGAAGTCGATGATGGAGGAGTTCCCCCGCTTTAAGTCCTCGCCCAAGGAGATCTATCAGCACATCGTTGAGATCAACAGCATGGAGGGCGAGGCAGACAAGCTCTATATCAAGAGCATGCACAACCTGCACTCCAACTACACAGACCCGCTGACCGTCATTGCATGGCGGGAGATTTACACCTATCTGGAAAAGTGCGCCGACGCCTGCGAGCATGTCGCGGACGCCGTCGAAAGCGCACTGATGAAGAACACCTGATTTTCCTCTTCACGAAATGACAAAACCCCGCGCTGCGGCAGATCTGCTGCGGTGCGGGGTTTTCTCGCAGATTGGTAAGAGAGAGGAAAAAATCCCCTCTCCGCCCGGGGAAGCGGAGAGGGGAAAGGGATCGTCAGTTCAAAATCACGAGCGGATCGCCGGTCTTGACGGTGGAGCCCTGGCTCGCGACCACCTGGGCGACCAGGCCGTCCTTCGGAGCGAGGACCTCGTTCTCCATCTTCATGGCCTCGATGACGGCGAGGATCTCGCCGCTGCGCACGGACTGGCCGGCGCTGACCTTGACGGCAACCACGGTGCCGGGCAGCGGGGCGGTGACCGCCTCGCCGGCGGCCAGCGGCGCCGCTGAAGGGGCAGCCGCGGCGGCGGGCGCAGCCGCAGGGGCGGCCGCTGCCGGAGCAGCTGCGGCGGGCGCAGCCGAGGGCGCCATCGCCTCATATTCGTCCGCCAGGATGGCCTGGCCCTTTTCCACGATGACCTCGTAGACGCGGCCGTTGAGAGTCACTCTGTATTTCATCTTACTTTACCTCCTGGATGGAAATGAAGCGCAGCTCGTTGAGCGGGAGCTGAAGCTCGTCTGCGACAATGGCCATCACCATGGCAGCCGTGCGGTCGGGCACGTCGTGCAGCATCACGCCGCCGCAGGAGCCGCGGGCCAGCCGAGCCGGCGCGGCGGCGGGCGCCGGGGTCTCCGGGAAGGTGTTGGCGGCCGCCAACTCCGCCTCGTGCTTCAGTTCTGCCTGCTTGGCGGACCGGGCGTGGTTGATCAGCACAGCGATGAGCACGATCACCAGCAAAATCGCCAGGACGACGATGCCGGAGATCTGCCCGTCTTGCGTAAAGAGAATGTTCATCCCGACGCCTCCCATCAATCCAGCATTTCCAGCGTGTAGCTGCAGGTGCGCTCCTGGAGTTCCTTGCGGTGCTGGAAGTAGTCCTTGGCCTGCTTGGGGAAGCAGATGTAGCTCATGATATCCTCTTCGCTCTGGGCGAGGTCGCCGAGTTCCGCCTCTTTGTCGGCCCAAATGGTGCTGGGCTGCGCGTCCATCACGCGGCAGTCGATGGGCTGTTTGCCGCCTAGGATCTTCTTGGCCAGATCCTGGTTCACCGGGGCGGGCGCGATGCCGTACTCCCCGTGGAAATAGGCTTTGACCTCGTTGGAGATCTGCTGATACGGCTCGCCAACCAAGACATTGGTGACCGCCTGGTTGCCCACCATCTGGCTCAGCGGGGTGACCAGCGGGGGATAGCCCAGGTCCTTGCGCACCTTAGGAATCTCGGTGAGGGCGGCGTCAAACTTATCCATAGCGCCCATGTCGGTCAGGTTGGCGATCATGTTGGAGAGCATGCCGCCGGGCACCTTGTAGACCAGGGCGTTGGAGTCGGTGGCCAGGCTCTTGGGGTTGAGGGTGCCGTCGGCCACATAGCCCTCCTTAATGGGCTTGAAGAAGTCGTTGACTTCCTTGAGCACCGTCTCGTTCAGGCCATCCTCGATGCCCATCTGCTGCAGGGCGAAGTGCATCGTCTCGGTGGCCGGCTGGCTGGTGCCGCCGGAGAAGCAGGAGGTGGCGGTGTCGATTACGTCGATCCCCGCCTCGATGGCCTTCATATAAGTCATATAGGCCATGCCAGTGGTGCAGTGGGTGTGCAGGATGACGGGGATATCGCCCACCGCGTCCTTTACGCCGGAGATGAGGTCATAGGCCTCCTGCGGCCCCATGGTGCCGGCCATGTCCTTCAGGCAGATGGTGTCAAAGCCCATGTTTTTGAGTTCTTTGCACATCTGGACGTACTTGGCCACGGTGTGCACCGGGCTCTGGGTGTAGGAGATGCAGCCGGAGGCGATGGCGCCGTATTTCTTGGTAGCCTCGAAGGCGGTCTGGATGTTGCGAAAGTCATTGAGCGCATCAAAGATACGGATAATATCAATGCCGTTTTTGACAGACAGCTCGACAAACTTGGTCACGATGTCGTCTGGATAGTGCTTATAACCCAGCAGGTTCTGGCCGCGCAGCAACATCTGCAGCTTGGTGTTGGGCATGTGCTCCCGGATCCCGCGCAGGCGGACCCAGGGATCCTCGTTCAGATAGCGCAGGCAGGAGTCGAAGGTCGCGCCGCCCCAGCACTCGACGGAGTAGTAGCCGGCCTTGTCCATGGTGGAGAGGATCGGCTCGTATTTGTCATAGGGCAGACGGGTGGCGATCAGGGACTGGTTTGCATCACGCAGTACAGTTTCAGTCAATTGCACGCGCATACGTACACCTCCGTATTGTCTCTTTCCGTATTTGCAAGTGACAGGAAAACAGATTATAACAAATACCAGTATAAGCAAAATGGGGAAAAAAGTAAATAAAGAATCGATTTAGAAGAGGTATTTTTGGCGATATATCCAATTCACAACCGGGCGGCAGGCATTCTTTGGGCTAAAATTCCACGCCCGCGGGCGCAAAATGGCCTCCTCGTACCGTCAAAAGGAAAAAGAGGATGCTCTGTGAGAAAAAAGCGGGGCAAATGTGCCGGAATTGCACGGGAGCAACTTTCTGTCAAAGCTGCCCGGCCTGTACCAGCGCCCAGGTTCGCAGCACGCCGAGCTGGGTCTTCGCGTCGGGAAGCTGATTGGACAGTGCCATCTGATAAGCCGTCTCCAGCGGGATGCGCTCCACCTCGAGGAACTCGTCCTCGTCCAGATGCATCTGGCAGGTGCCAGAGATGCGGCAGGCCCAGAGGCGCAGGATCTCGTTGCAGTAGCCGGGGGTGGGATAGATCTCCCCGAGAAAGACATAGTTCTCCGACCAAGTGCCCGTCTCCTCCTGCTGCTCGCGCTTCATCGCCGCAAAGGGCTCCTCGCCCGGCTCTAGCTTGCCGGCGGGCAGCTCCAGCGTCTCGCGCTGGAAGGGATAACGAAACTGCCGGACAAAGAGCAGCTCGTTTTGCGCCGTCAGCGCGGCCACGGTGACGCCGCCGGGATGTTCGATCACCTCGCGGCCCACCTCCTGACCATCGGGCAGGCGCGCGCGGTCCACCCGCAGCTTGACGATGCGGCCCTGAAATTTGTACTCGTAAGAGAGCTGCTGTTCCTTCAAGTCCATGTGGATGCCTCCTTGTCAGACTCCTGTCAGATCGAAGGGTGGGATGTATTCGTTTCGGGCGGACTCCGGCTCCTGGGTGAAGCCTTCCAGCCCCAGGTTTTCCATGTAGGCCTGCGCGCTGCGCCGTTCGCCCGTGCGCAGGCACCGGTTCAGCTCGGGGAACTCCGCCGCCCGCCCACAGGGGAGGTACTGGCTCATGAGGGAGAAGAGTACCGTTCCGGGCGGGAAGGTCTCCGCCACCCAGTCCATCACCGCCCGCGCGGCCGGGAGCTTGCCGGGCAGAATCAGGTGGCGGATGATAACGCCGCGCGTAAGCAGTCCGTCCGAGTCCAATTGGTACGGCCCGGTCTGGCGCACCATCTCCCGGATGGCGGCCTGGGCGGTCTGGACATAGTCCGCTGCGCCGCTGTAGCGCAGGGCGTCGGCGCTCGCGGCATATTTCAGGTCGGGGAGGTAGATGTCCACCTTTCCATCCAGGGCGCGCAGCGTCTCGATGCGCTCATAGCCGCCGGTGTTGTATACCACCGGCACGCCGAGGGGCGTCCGGAGCACCTGGGCGATCACATGTGCGTAGTGGGTGGGGGTGACGAAGTTGATGTTGTGTGCTCCCTGGGCGATCAGCTCCTCGCAGATCTCCCGCACCCGTTCGGGGGTGACCGGCTTGCCAAAGCCCGCCTGGCTGATCTCGCTGTTTTGGCAGAAGACGCACCGGAGCGGGCAGCCGGAGAAAAAGACCGTGCCGGAGCCGCACGTGCCCGAGATGGGCGGCTCCTCCCAGTGGTGGAGTGCCCCGCGGGCGAGTACGGGCAGGGACGGCATCCGGCAGTAGCCGCCCGCCTCCGTCTCGGTACGCACCGCGCCGCAGCGGCGGGGGCAGAGATTGCAGATCATCCGTCCGTCCCTCCTATCGGCCCGCCGGACAGCCGGGGATCCACCTCCGCCCGAAAGGCGGAAAAGGCGTTGGGTACGGCGTAGATGCCGTGGAGGGCGGCCCGGTCCGCCCAGACCCAGCCGTCGGGCAGGACGGCGTCTGCGCCCAACTCGAGCGCGCGGCCCTCCATCTGCCACTCGATGTGCGTAAAGATATGTTTTCCCCGCCCGGCGGGCTGGGCGCGCTCCAGCGGCAGGCCCCAGGTAGCGGGGTCGTCCCCCTCCAGAGTGTGGGGATACTCCCACAGCCCGGCCAGCAGCCCGCGCGCCGCGCGCTTGCGCAGGGCGACGCGCCCGCAGGAGAAGAGGAGATAGACCGTCCCGGCGGCCACGCGGCGTGCCCGCTTGGGCAGCTTGGTCGGGAGCTGGCCGGTGCGCCCCTCCTGAAAGGCGCGGCACTGACCCGCCAGGGGGCACTGTTCGCACAGCGGTGCGCCGTTGGGCAAGCAGACCAGCGCGCCCAGCTCCATGAGCGCCTGGTTAAACTGGCCGGGGAAGTCGAGCGGGATGACCGCCGCGAGGGCCTCGCGCACGGTGCGCTTGGTCTCCGGCGCGTCGATGGGGCGTTCGTCCCCCGTGACCCGGCAGATCACGCGCAGTACGTTTCCGTCCACCGCGGGCACCGCCCGGCCGAAGGCGATGGACGCGATCGCCCCGGCGGTATATTCTCCCACGCCGGCGAGGGTCAGGATATCCTCGTACCGGTCGGGAAAGACGCCGCCGAAGCGCTCCATGATCTGCCGCGCGGCCTTTTGCAGGTTGCGCGCGCGGTTGTAGTAGCCAAGCCCCTGCCAGAGCTTGAGCAGATCCTCCTCATCTACTTCCGCCAGGTCGCGCACGGTGGGCAGCCGCACCAGGAAGCGGTTAAAATAACCCAATACGGCAGCCACCCTGGTCTGCTGGAGCATGATCTCGGAGACCCATACCTTATACGGCTGCGGGTCGCGCCGCCAGGGCAGATCGCGCGCGTGCTCGCGAAACCAGACCAGCAGGGGAAAGACGATGCCGTCCAGGGCCCCGTCCTCCCAGGGCGTGTTGGCATTCATGGCGTTCACCTCGGACATTATTATAATGTGTGCGCGGCAAAGACGCAAGCCTCGCGCCGAAAGGAGGAAAAACTGGGAAAAAGATGAATATCCCCCGCCCGCACCGTCCATACTGAGAGGCGAAGGGACCGGCAGCGCCCGGTCCCGGAACTCGGCGCGCCGCCCGCCGCAAAAGAGCGGCACCGCGCCGCGGTGCGGGATGCCCGCGCGTGGAGACGCTGGAGGTTATGATGAAGAAACCCAAAATCTGGAGCCGGATTGGCGACTTCCTCATGGGAAAGGGCTTTTACATGGTGCTCTTGCTGTGTGTGATGGCCATTGGCGGTTCCGGCTACTATCTGTGCCATCTGGCGACGGAGGATCTCACCGGACAGACGGTCTCCGCCACCGCTGAGGTGGAGGTCCCGGCGCAGGAGGCGTCCGGTGAGGTGAGCGCCGAGGAGGTCGCCGGCGTGATTGCCGAGGCGGAGGAGCGCGCCCAGGCGCTCGCCGAGGCGGAGACGGAGGCCCAGACCGACGCGGCGTCGGAGGGGGCGCAGACGGAGTCATCTGACGAGGCTGCGGCGGAGGATTCTGCCGCTGAGACGGCCTCGGAGGAGGGCTCCGCCGAGACTGCCGCCGCGGAGGAACCGGCGGAAGAGGTGAGCGCCGAGACTCCGGCAGAGGAGACGGCTGCGGTGACGGAGACGGAGGAAACTGCCGCTGCAGAGGTGACGTCGGAGCCGGCAAAAGAGGCCGCGTCCTTTGCCCCGCCGGTGCAGGGGGAGGTCGTGGCGGCCTTCTCGGACAGTGAACTGACCTATAACGCGGCGCTGGGCGACTGGCGCACCCATAACGGCGTCGATCTGGCGGCCAACGCGGGAGACGCGGTCTGCGCCGTGCTGGACGGCGAGGTGCTTTCCGTCACCGAGGACGTGCTGCTCGGCACCACCATCACACTCAATCACGGAGACGGCCTGATGACGGTCTACGGCAATCTGGACCCCGACGTCGCCGTCGAGCAGGGAGACGCCGTCTCCGCCGGAGAGGTGATCGGCGCCGTGGGAGAGACCGCTGCGGGGGAGAGAAACGAGGGGGCCTGGCTCCACTTCGCTGTCAGCCAGGACGGCGAGGCGGTGGACCCATCGGACTATCTGAGCTGACCGGAAAGCCAAAACGGCCGGGAGACGGAATTTTATCCGCCTCCCGGCCATCTTGTTTCATGCGAGATCACTCGACTTTGTTCTTCAGCTCCTCGCCGTGGGCGAAGGCATAGGCGTTCTCCATCGTGGTGACGGCGATCGCCTGCAAAGCGGTGTGGGTGAAGAAAGCCTGGTGACTGGTCACGATCACATTGGGGAAGGCCAGCAGCAGGGCCACCTTGTCGTTGGCTAGCACGTTGTCCGAAAAGTCCTCAAACACCTGCTCGTCCTCGTCCTCGTACACGTCGAGCGCGACGGCGGCAAACTTGTGCCGGCGCAGCGCCTCAAGCAGGGCGTCGGTGTCGATCAGCGGGCCGCGGCTGGTGTTGACCAGGATGGCGGAGTCCTTCATCTGCGCGATGGTCTCGGCGTTAATCATATGGTGATTCTCCGGCGTGAGCGGGCAATGCAGGCTGATCAGGTCGCTGCGCCGCAGCAGCTCATCCAGCTCGACATAGGTCAGGATATCCTTCAGCGCCGGGTTGGGATACTTGTCGTAGGCGATGACCTCCATGCCAAAGCCCTTGCAGATGCGCGCCATCGCCGCGCCGATCTTGCCGGTCCCCACGATGCCGGCCACGCCGTCGTGCAGGTTGTAGCCTAACAGGCCGTCGAGGGAGAAGTTGTTATTGCGCACCTTGATATATGCCTTGTGGATGCGCCGGTTGGCTGAGAGCGCCAACGTCATGGCAAACTCTGCCACCGCCTCCGGGCTGTAGCCGGGCACGCGCAGCACCGTGATACCGAACTCCTTCGCCGCGGCCAGGTCCACGTTGTTAAAGCCTGCGCAGCGCAGCAGCAGCAGGCGAACCCCCTCCTCATGGAACCGCTCGAGCACCGGACGGGAGCAGTCGGCGTTGACAAAGGCGCAGACTGCCTCATAGCCCCGGCAGAGCGGGGCGGTGGCCGCATCCAGGTTGGCGCTCAGGAAGTCGATCTGGCACTCATAGCCGGGGTCGGCGGCCAGCTGGTCAAAATAGAGGTGGTCGTAATCCTTGGCGCCGTAAAACAGAATCTTCATGTCCGCACTCCTCTCCGGTTGTCAGAAATAGCGATGAATGTCCGCCTCGAGTGCGGCGGCGGCCCGGGCCTCCTCCGGACCCTCGCAGGTCACGGTGAGCGTGTCCCCCGTCTTCGCGTGCAGGGACATGATATCCAGCAGGCGCTTGGCGTTGGCCTTCCGCCCGTCCAGCGCCAGCTCGACGGCGCAGTGGAACTTGACCGCCTCTTCGGAAAACAGACCGGCCGTGCGGGCGTGGATGCCGTTTGGGTCGGAAACGGTGTAAGTGAATTGTCTCATCAGGCTGCACTCCTTTGCATTTGTATTAGACTGCCCGGGATGGACAGCTGCGATTCATCCGCGCGCAAACGCGCTCTGGTAACAGTATACGGACATTACCGGCCGTGTCAAGGGAGAAGACACAAAAATTAAGACTGTCTAACAATTAAGATGAAAATCTTCCCCGGCCATAGACCGGGGAAGCGGGATGGTTTCGGAGCGGAACGTCAGGCCGCGTCCTCACGCAGCTCACAGCGGGCCTCGTATTCCGTGTCAGCGGAAAAGAGGAAATTCCCCTCCGGGGAAAAGACCTCTACATGGCCTCTCACATGGCGAATCTCGTATTCCACGGGAATCCCTCCTTCATCTTGGATACCCATAGGATACGGAATTATAAGTCCGATAATACGGACTGACAGGACAAAATGAAGGAAAATTCAGGAAAAGTGGGAGACCCATGAAAAAATCTTACCAGTTGCGCTTCATGATTTCCTCGCAAACGCGCTGGCTGTTGTTGTGGTCAAGGTAGGCATACATCTGCGGCCGCATGGCGGCATACTGCTCCGGCAGGCGGAAGCCGTCCTTGGCGTAAGCTTCCAGGCGCTCCAGCAGGGCCTCCGGCGTGAGCACGCGCTCGCCGAATAGCTCGCGCTCCATATCGATATAAGAGCCGGTGGTCTCGTTGTACTGCTCCAGGTCAAATTGATAGAAGAGCACCGGCTTTGCCTGGTAATAGACATCCCAACAGACGCTGGAGTAGTCGGTGACCAGCAGTTTGCAGCCCATGATGAGCTGATTGAGCGGCTCGGAGCCGAACGGGATCAGTCGCACCCGTCCGCCGCCGACGATGTGGAAGTTGGACAGGTAGTCGCGGAATTTCGGATGGAGATAGAAGTCGAGATAGAGGTCTTCCCGCTCCAGCAGGGCGGCCAGGTGCGGGTCGTTGAGCAGGGCCATATAATTGCGGTAGTAGTTGCTGGTGATAAATACCGCGTCGGAGACCTCCTCCAGCCAGTTGCGCCAAGTGGGCATGACGAGCACGTGCCGCTCCCGCCACCCGGCGTCCTTCAGCACGTCCCAGCGGGCCAGACCGGTGATAATGACGTCCTCCGGCGGATAGGCCATCTCCTCTACAATAATGTCATGCTCGCGCTGGTTGGAGGTGACAAAGAGGTTGACGGCGTTGGTGCCCTTGCTGTAAAACTCCACCCGTTTGAGCGCAATCACCCCGTGCTGGAGAAAAACCAGCTTCTTCCGGTTCATCACCCGCGGCAGGATGATGCTCTCCTTGGCACGCCAGGCATAGGCGTGCGCCTTGGAGTCACTGGAGATGAGCAGGCGCGCGGCGAGGATATAGACCATGTGCCGCAGGCTCATGAACTGAATCACATGATCGCGGTAGGGCAGCAGCCGTTCCCGGTAGTCCGGCTGGCGCTTGTCGATGACAAAGTAAATATTCCGGTTCATCGCCCGCTCCATATCGTGCTCCATGCAGTGGCGGAAGAAGTAAAAGCCGTTGTCCTGTGCCATACAGCAGTATTTCTCATAGCACAGGAAGATACTCTTCTTCGCCAGCGGCCGCGCAAAGACGCGGCTGAGCAGCAGGGCCAGACGCTCCTTCAGACGAAACAGCAGGCCGCTGTACGGGCTGTACTCCTGGCAGACGAGGGCATAGTTACTGTCCGCAGTCCGGTAGAGGGAGACGGATTGCGCCTCATTCTGCCGGTAGCTGCCAGAGTGGAAGGTGCGCTCCAGACGCTGAAGAACGCAGTTGGCCTGGCGTCTCCAATTGCCCTGGATCACTTCGGCGCGGATGCGCACAGTGTAGGACACGCCGTCCTGCCCTTCAAATACCGCCCGGATGTCCCAGTAGAGCGGGGAAAAGCGGCATTCGGAGAGATCGAGCGAGGCGGTGAGCACCGTGCTGCCCGCCGGGCCGGGCTTTGCCTGGGCGGAGAAGAAGTAGACCGCACGGTCCACCTCCAGCTTGTAGCGGTGCAAAATGGCAAAGCCGGACCACCGGCCGGGCACCGTCTCCGGACAGACAACCCGAAGCTCCAGCCGGCGGCCGCGCAGGCGAATTACCTTCGCCCGGCAAACCAGCTGCCGCTCGTAGCGGCGCGTGCGGTCCGAAGTCTGGACCTGGCAGTAGCCGGCAACGGGGCAGCAGATGAGCGCGAGGACGGTGTGACTGCCCAGTGGGGCCTCCCCAACCGGCGCGCCGTAAGCGAAGGTGCGGTCCAGGTATGGATCCTTATGAAACTGGCTGCGAATGATCCGCTCCGGCAGACGCAGCAGTGTGTGATAATAGGTGTCGCCCTGCCGCACGGCCAGCGAGAGTTGCCAGCGGGTGATCAGGCCGTTTTGCAGCCCGTCACGCAGCGCGGTGAGATCGGCCTCCAACAGGCCGGAGTGGCTGCCGCCGTCGAGCAGCCTTACCGGCAGCCGCAGCGCGGTGGCCTTGGACTCGGCGGTCAGGCACAGCTCATCAGATGGAGCAAACGAGAAGTTGGGCACCTCGAAGCGCCAGTGCCAGTCCTCGCCGCCGAGATCACGGATGGCAAAGTGACCGCACACGGGGAGGCGGCCGCCGTCGAGGAGCTCATCCAGCGGCGCCGGTTCGCGATCTGACCGCTGCGCATTGGGCAGCTCTGTCCCGGAGACCAGAGTGGGGCGGCACAGCTGGTCAAGGGAGAGGTAGCAGCGCACGCCGCCCACCTCGCGCAGCGGCACACCGTTGGCCAGGTATTCCAGGCTGCGGTTGAGGTGGTCACCCAGGACAGAGAGCGGCACATAGCAGAGGACGCCGTCTCCGGCGGAGATCACACCGGACAGGGAGAGCGTCCGCCCGTCCACCGGCAACTGCAGCCGGGAAAGTACGGCGGAATAGCTCCCGTCCGCGCCCGCAGTGGCAGGCAGAAAGAGAGCGCCCTCCTCCCGCCCGTCCGGGCGGTGCAGGGCAAAGCCGTCCAGTGCCGGCGCACCCGCCGGGGCCTGAGCGCGCAGGAGGAAAGGCTCCTCCTCCAGGGACCACTCTGTGAGACCGTAGGTGAGCTGCTGCCAATAGCGCAGGCTGCGCGGCGTCAGATGAAGGCCCAGCTCCGGGGGATGCTTGCCGTCCTGATAGAAATGAGGGAGCGCCTCATAGAAGCAATCCTCCCGGTAGAAGCTGCTCACCGGCTCGCCCCAGAGGTCGCGGTGATCAAAGAGATACAGGTTGCGCGCGCTCTCACGCAGACGGGGCGCGAGCGCCTCACTCACGAGGGAGTAGAGCACCTGCTGCCCGTCCAGCAGGTGCAGGCGCAGCGGGCGCGGATCCTCCGGCTGAAATGCGGCCTCCACGCCGGTCAGGTCCACGGCGATCCGGCCGTCTCCCAGCGGCTCGGCCGGGCGCTGCCAGTGGCAGGTCTCCTGCCAGTTGGACAGCAGCAAGGAGAGCGGGCCGGGCGGGACCTCCCGCTCGCCGCCCGCGCAGCGCAGGCACAGCCGTCCGGCGGACGGGGAGAGCAACTCCACCTGAAGCGGATGACCGGTAGAGGCGATAGACAATCCGGACTCCAGCGGCGTCCAGGGCGCGGGGGACTGGGACATGGGAAAAACCTCCTGCCGGCCCGGAATCATCCGGGCCAAAATGTAAAAATGGCTGGCGCTTTCTATCGTCCAGATTATAGCATATCTGTCCGCGCCGCGGCAAGAGACCGGAGGTTGTTTGACATCCCGGGCGCAGAGACGGAAAAATATGCAAAAATCCAAAAAAGTGCTTGACTTTTTTGCCCGCTGAAAGTATAATACCTACCGATGCGCTGCGGCGCATTGTGCGATGATGCAGGAGATTGCGGACGGACGTCCGGTAACTTCTGCGGAGTATGTCCGGGCTGGATCTGGGCGGCTGTGAGAAGGCACTGTGCGATTCTGGCGTATATCGCCATGCGCGGTGGAGACGGCCGGCGGTTTGCGTCGGCTTTCTTTGCTGAGATGGAGTGATACACACGGCACAGCGTATGTTAATCTCGACCAGCCCTCCGCTCCAAATACCCCCGGTTCATGTACAACTAGTACGAAAACAAGGAGGAGCACATCATGGCAAAAGAGACTATCCGCATTCGCCTGAAGGCCTATGACCATCAGCTCATCGATCAGAGCGCCGAGACCATCGTGGAGACCGCCAAGCGCACCGGCGCCTCCGTCTCCGGTCCGATCCCCCTGCCGACCAAGAAGGAGGTCGTGACCATCCTGCGCGCGGTACACAAGTATAAGGACAGCCGCGAGCAGTTCGAGCGCCGCACCCACAAGCGCCTGATCGACATTCAGAATCCCTCCCCCAAGACGGTGGAGGCGCTGATGAGCCTGCAGCTTCCGGCGGGCGTCGAGATTGAGATCAAGCTGTAAGACAGCGCCGGATCTCACACCTGATTTTGTCAGCACCCATACTCCGCCGACCGGCCTGTCCGGCAGGGCGGAGGGGTCATGTTGAGGCGCGGCCGCCAGCCCGATGGGCGTCCGTCTCAACCAATAACCTTATAAGGAGGATATCCGAAAATGGAACGAAAGGCAATCATCGGCAAAAAGGTCGGCATGACCCAGATCTTCGATGAAGCCGGCAAGGTGGTTCCCGTCACCGTCATCGAGGCGGGGCCCTGCACCGTGGTTCAGAAGAAGACCGCTGAGAAGGACGGCTATGAGGCCATCCAGCTCGGCTACCAGCCCACCACCGAAAAGCACCTGACCAAGGGCCAGAAGGGCCACCTGGCCAAGGCGGGCGAGGGCCTGCTGCTGCGCGTGCTCAAGGAAGTCAAGGTGGACAGCTACGATTCCCTCAACGTCGGCGATGTGCTCAAGGCGGACGTCTTCGCCGTGGGCGACAAGGTGGATGCCACCGGTATCAGCAAGGGCAAGGGCTACGCCGGCGTCATCAAGCGCCACGGCGCGCACCGCACGCCGATGAGCCACGGCGGCGGCCCGGTCCACCGTCACGCTGGTTCTATGGGTTCCACCTCCACCCCCAGCCGGATCCGCAAGGGCAAGATCGGCGCCGGTCAGATGGGCGCTGAGCAGGTCACCGTGCAGAACCTGGAAGTGGTGAAGGTCGATCCCGAGGTGAACCTGATCGCCGTCCGCGGCGCGATCCCCGGCCCGAAGGGCGGCGTGGTCGTCATCAAGAGCACCGCCAAGGTCAACGTGGTCAAGCAGGCCGGCGCCGGCATCTCCAGCAACCCGCAGAAGGCTTCCGCCCGTGTCAACCCGCAGAAGGCCTCCGCGAGAAACCACTAAGGGAAAGGAGAGCAAACCAACATGTCTATCGCTAAGGTTTATGATATGGCCGGCAAGCAGGTAGGCGAGGTCGAGCTGGCTGCGTCTATCTTTGACATCGAGCCCAACCTGCCCGCCGTTCACGCGGTGGTCAAGAACCACCTGGCAAATTGCCGTCAGGGCACACAGTCCGCGCTGACCCGCGCCGAGGTTTCCGGCGGCGGCAAGAAGCCGTGGCGCCAGAAGGGCACCGGCCGCGCCCGCCAGGGCTCTACCCGCTCTCCGCAGTGGACGCACGGCGGAATCGTTTTTGCCCCCAAGCCCCGCAGCTATCGCTACACCCTCAATAAGAAGCTGCGCCGCCTGGCCCTCAAGAGCGTCCTGTCCGACAAGGCCCGCAGCGGCAACATCGCCGTGATTGACGGCCTGGAGGTCGCGGAGCCCAAGACCAAGACCATGGTCGCCCTGCTCGGCGCGATCGACGCCGGCAAGAGCGTGGTCATCACCGACGGCGTCAAGTCCGGCGTGGTGCTGTCCGCGCGCAATATCCCTGGCGTGCTCACCACGCCTGCCAACATCCTGAGCGTTTATGACCTGGTCAACGCCAAGACCCTGGT
>CAYWUA010000022.1:0-29164 GCA_964461385.1 uncultured Oscillospiraceae bacterium | reverse complement strand
TTGCCGGTTCTCTCAACCTAGGGGTACGCCATGCTCATCCTTGCCGACATGCCGCAGGCAAAGGCGGCGGAAGTTCTCCGCTGCAACGAAAAGTCCTAGCATCCATCTTCGCTTGCGGCTTTCATTTTACTCAGTATTTCGTCAAACTGGTCATCCGCAAAATTCTGCCCGTACCCGTAGTTTGCAGTCCGTCAGGTGCAGCATTTCGTATTCCTTACCCTTCAGAAGTTCCGCTGCCAACCTGGCCGTATTCCCATTTTTATTCGTCAAAACGGAGCTGTTCCATTTCCTCATCTTGCGGATGTTTCCCAGGGAATCGTCCTCGCCGAAGTTGCGCATGAGCTTGCGTCCTCGTGGATAATTCAGCGGACGAACCGTAATGTCCTTGCCCACCTTGATGTCGTATCCCATCTGCCGCAGGTGATAAAAAACTGCCGTTCCGTCATAGACTGGCGGATGGCAGTATCCACATCGGCTTTGATTAGGGAGAGATAGGTGGGGCGGCCCTCCTGTTCGGCCCGCCGTTCCCCGTACTGCTTGGACCTTCCCCGCTGGGGGTTTTATCGAAAATTGTTCGCAAAAGAGATGTCAGGCGGGAACATTCAGCTGTTTTGCGTACCGCGAAGCTCCTTTGCCTCCTTGCCGGAGAGGTGATCGATGGTCAGCTCCAGCATGCACAGCGCGCCCCACTCCCGCTCGATCGCCTGCGCGCGATGCTCCGGCGTGTCCTCCGGCGCATATTTGAGCGCCAACTTCTCAATTGCCGTGCGCATCTCTGGCTCATCGGACAGCACGCGCATGGTCCCAAAAGCGATAACGCTGCGGTAATGGGTGGTGTATTGTTCCGGCACGACCCGGTCCTGGTCGATCACGCAGAAGGACGCCTTCTGATTGCGCTTGATGGCATCCAGCTTGTGGCCGGTCTTGGCACAGTGGAAGTAGAGCGTTCCACCATCATAGAGATAGCTGATGGGGACGGCGTAGGGGTAGCCATCGTCCCCGTCGAGGGCGAGCACGCCGGAGGTTCCCCGGCGTAAGACGGCCTCACACGCTTCCGGCGAGAGCGCCTGACGCTTGCGGCGCATGTCACGAAACATAGTCCTTCTCCTCTCCTTCAGAACCGCTGTATCGGGGCCCCGGCAATTATTTTTAGCTTATTGCTTACTATAACAAGTGCCGGGATACAAGTCAAGCGCTGCCGGGAAAATCTTATCCCCGGCCGGCTCCCCGGCCGGCAGAAGCTCACTCAAATTTCCGGTCGTAGAGCAGGGCTGCGATGAGCACCACAAAGCAGGAGCCGGCGTTGTGCACCAGCGCGCCGGTGGTGGGGTTGAGCAGCTCCAGAAGGGAGAGCACAATGGCGGCAAAGTTGATCGCCATGGACAGGGTGATGCTCAGACGGATGGTGTTCACGGTGGCGTTAGACAGGCGCTTGAGGTAGGGGATCTTGGCGATGTCGTCGCTCATCAGGGCGATGTCCGCCGCCTCGACCGCGATATCGCTGCCCATGCTGCCCATCGCCACGCCCACGTCGGCGGTCTTCAGGGCGGGAGCGTCGTTGACCCCGTCGCCGATCATGCACACCGTCCGGCCCGCGTCCCGGAGGGACTGTACCTGCTGAACCTTTTCCTCTGGCAGCAGCCCGGCCTGCACTTGCTCAATCCCGGCCTGCGCGGCGAAATAGTGCGCGGTGGTCTCGTTATCTCCGGTGAGCAGGACGGTATCCGTGTGCATGGCACGCAGGCGGGAGACCATATCCCGCGCCTCCGGCCGCAGGACGTCGGACAGGGCGATCACGCCAGTACAGACGCCGTCCTCCGCCACCAGGACGGATGCCTTGCCCTGTGTGCGCAGCGTTTCCAGGGCGGTATGGACGTCGACCCCGGCGGAGACACCGTGCTCGAAGAGGAACTTCTCATTGCCGCACAGCAGCCGCCGGCCGGATACGGACGCTGAGATGCCCTTGCCGGCATCCATCCGGAAGTGCTCGGAGTCGGTCAGGGACAGTCCCTCCTCCCGTGCGCGGGCGACAATCGCCCGGCCGAGGGGATGCTCGCTCTTCCCCTCGGCGGAGGCGGCCAGCCGCAGCAGCTCACGCTCTGAAAGGGAGGAGGAAAAGGAGATGATGTCGCTGACCTCCAGCTGGCCGTAGGTCAGGGTGCCGGTCTTGTCAAAGGCGATGGTGTCCACCTTGCCCATCTTTTCCAGCGCCTCCCCTGACTTGATGATGACTCCATGCCGGGTCGCCTGGCCGATGGCCGCCATGATGGCGGTGGGCGTGGCCAGCACGAGCGCGCAGGGGCAGAACACCACGAGGACGGTCACGGCGGTGACGACGTTGCCCGAGAAGAGCCAGGCGGCGATGGCGATGAGCAGGGCCATTGGCACCAGCCAGCTCGCCACGCGGTCGGCGATACGCTGCATGGGGGCCTGCCGGCTCTCCGCCTCCTGCACCATGCGGATCAGCTTTTGCAGGGAGCTGTCCTCTCCCACCTGCGTGGCGGTGATGTCGATCGAGCCAAAGCGGTTGAGCGTACCGCAGAAGACCTCTTCGCCCGCCCCCTTGTCTACCGGCAGGGACTCCCCGGTCATGATGGACTGATCCACCGAGGTCTCGCCGCGCAGGATGGTCCCGTCCACCGGGATGGTCTCCCCGGGCAGGATGCGCAGCACGTCGCCCCGGCAGATCTCCTCCGCCGGAATCAGCTCCTCCCGCCCGTCCCGGATGCGGCGGCCCTGAGTGGGGGCCAGGCGGATCAGCTGTTTCAGGCCCTTCTTTGCGCGGTTGGTGGTCGCCTCCTCCAGCAGCGCACCAATGGCCATGATAAAGGCGACCTCGCCGGCGGCAAAGAGGTCGCCGATGGCGATGGCGGCGAACATGGCGATGCAGATGAGCAGCGCAGACGAGATCTTGCTGATGCCGGGATTGTGGATCACCCGCCAGACGGCCAGATAGAGCAGCGGGATACCGCAGATCACCACCGTCACCCACGCCGGGTCAAACGGGAGCAACTGGAAGGACGGCGCCTGGACGCCCAATTCCGCCGCAACGTGCGGGATCAGGTCCAGCAGCAGGAAGACGCCCGCGACAATGGTCATGGGAAGCCCGGCCAGGAAATCATTGATTTTCTTGAACATGATAATCCTCCTCACACACTGCGAGAGATGGTTGACAAATCTGCCTCTTTTTCGTACAATAAATTCGATAACAAACGGTTTGTTTGCTTATATTGTACGCTGGGCACGTGGCTCCTGCAAGAGATGATTTGTACGCAGTGTACGTTACCGAATCATTTTTGCAAATTGTGCGGAAGGAGGAGTTTGAAATGGATCGACGGCAGCGGAAGACCAGGTCCGCTATTTTTCAGGCATTCCGCGCGCTGCTGGCGGAGAAGAGCTACAGCCGCATCACGGTGCAGGAGATCATAGACCGGGCCGACGTGGGGCGCACCACCTTTTACGCCCATTTTGAGACGAAGGACGAGCTGCTTCGGGCGATGTGTGAGGAGCTGTTCGGGCATATCCTGTCCAGTGCATTGGACTGTACCCACACGCATGGACTGTATTCCGATACAAGAGCGCCGGAGTCCGTCTTCTGCCACCTGCTCCAGCACCTTCAGGAGAACGACAGCCATATCCTGGACTTGCTCTCCTGCGAGAGCAGCGAGATCTTCCTGCGCTATTTCAAGGACAGTCTGAGCGGCCTGGTGCAGTCACAGCTGCTGGCGCGAAGCCGCCGCGTCAACCGAGATCTGCCGGAGGATTTTCTGGTGAACCACATTGCCGGCAGCTTTGTGGAGATGGTGCTCTGGTGGATTCGGGGCCGCCGGAGGCAGACACCGCAGGAGCTGGACCGCTATTTTCGGGCGGTGATCGACCCGGTCCTGTAGGTGCGGTCTGCCGGACCGGCTGTCACGGAAAGGCGCAAGGCCGCCCCGGAACCTGCGGGGCGGCCTTGCCTGAGTGATGTGGGGATGTGGAGTTGGAATGCCGTACGCACTCACAGGGCGTCGTGGCCGTGTCTTGCGAGCCGTCCGTGAATCTGGCGGCTGACCCAGGAGATCGCCGTGCCCAGGCTGCAGGCCATGACGACGGTCACCGGGCCGAACGCGGCGCCGGCCGCGATGCCGATGGCCAGGGCGGTCACGTCCACGATGGTCCGCGCCTGCCGGAAGGACAGGCGGGTGCGGTGGGAGAGCAGGTAGGGGAGCGCGTCATAGGGCGCGACCCCGAGGTCCATCGACATGTACACTGCGGCTGCCAAAATGAAGATGACCAGCACCGGTACGGCGATCAGCGCGCGCAGGGCGAGAGAATCCAGCGCCCCGGCGGGCAGTGCCTGGTCGATGCACCAGCCGAAGAAATCCGCCGCATAGCCGCACAGGACCATGTTGCAGATCGTGCCGATCCCCAACAGGCGGCGCTCGTATTTGAACACCGCCAGCAGCAGGACGGCGTTGAGCAGCAGCGACCAGGTGCCGTAGGAGATGGGCAGGTGAGACGCGATGCCGGCGTTCATGGTAGAGCAGGGATCAGAGCCCAGACCGATCCGGAACACCCAGGCGGTGGCAAAGCCCATCATCATATTCGAAAGCAGCACGGCCGTAAGACGCGGGAGAAGTGCATGAAGTTCATGAATGGAACGCATATTCAGATACCTCCAATCTGTATCAGGTTCGGCACTCAATGATACTGACGGAGGCAGGGAAAGTCAATCGTCACAATAGATGATTCAATTGGGGTGAAATCGGGTGTATTACGTCTATATTCTCCAGTGTTGCGACGGAACCTTCTATACCGGCAGCACCAGCGACCTCTCAAAACGTCTGAATGTGCACAATTCAGGGCGGGGCGCAAAGTACACCAGGGGCCGCCGACCGGTCCGCCTGGCCTATGCCGAGCTCGCTTTGGACCGGTCCTCCGCCCTGCGCCGGGAGGCCCAAATCAAGCGCCTGAGCAGGGCAGAAAAAATTGCCCTGATCGCGAGGCGACAGGACGGCGGCGGGGAAGAGGAGTGCCCTGAAACGTGCTGAACCCCTGTCCGTCTGCTTTCTCTCGGACAGGGGTTCAGCGGTGATTCTTGATATCCAACATCATTTTTCATTTACCTCGCTTTCGTAGATTTGCGAGTGCCTTCCGCCTTCCTCTGCTGTTGCGCAGGCTTTTGTCTGTGCTGCTGAAACGCTGAACGGCGGCTCGCTGCGGTAAGCTCTTCCTAAAAGAGATTACCGAAAGGCTGCTTCCCTCCACATTGGAATCACCCTTTCTTTCTGTGTCCTTATAATACCACAGCCGTCTGAAAGTGTCAAGCACTTTTTCGAAAAACATTAGAAAACAATAGAAGCAATTTGCGCCTCTGCGGATGACCGGAGCCCTGCAAAAAGAGAGCTGTGGCACGTGAAATTGACAGGATATGCAGGAATTTGTGCAGAAAGAGGAAGCTTGAGCCAGGGACGGGGAGAAAGACGGGGGCAATCCGACAGATTTTGAGACGATTCTTGTGTTGGCATGAAATTCTGCTTGCGCTGAGTTTCAAAAGTTGGTATAATAAACAAGTCCGGACGGCAGCCGGACGGAATGATGATTTCTTCCAGGTCTCAAGGGCGAGGCAGAACATGCGCCGAAGTGACGACGCGGCGTGCGGCCGGAGAGCGGAAGGGGACCCCGGCGCCGTAAGCGTGCGCGTTTTGTGCCGTGCCTGACGACGATTTTGACGGAAGGAATGATTGCTTATGCCCATCAACAACGCTTATCTGAACGGTATTTACGAGGACCTGGCGGTCAAGAGTGCGCACGAGCCGGAGTTTCTCCAGGCGGTGTACGAGGTGCTCGAGTCCCTGGTCCCGGTTGTGGAGCGCCGCCCTGATTTGGTGAAGGCCGGTGTCATCAAGCGCATGGTCGAGCCGGAGCGTATTGTGCAGTTCCGCGTGAGCTGGGTGGATGACAAGGGCGAGGTCCAGGTCAACCGCGGCTATCGCGTCCAGTTCAACTCCGCGATCGGCCCCTACAAGGGCGGCCTGCGCTTCCATCCGAGCGTGACGCTCTCTGTCATCAAGTTCCTCGGCTTTGAGCAGATTTTCAAGAACAGCCTGACCGGCCTGCCGATGGGCGGCGGCAAGGGCGGCTCTGACTTTGACCCGAAGGGCAAGTCGGACGCCGAGGTGATGCGCTTCTGCCAGTCGTTTATGACGGAGCTGTCCAAGCATATCGGCCCGGACACCGACGTGCCCGCCGGCGACATCGGCGTGGGCGGCCGCGAGATCGGCTATCTCTTTGGCCAGTATAAGCGCCTGCGCAACGAGTTTACCGGCGTGCTGACCGGCAAGGGCCTGAGCTACGGCGGCTCCCTGGCCCGCACCGAGGCCACCGGCTACGGCACCTGCTATTTCGCTGACGAGATGCTGAAGAGCAAGGGCGAGAGCTTCCAGGGCAAGCGTGTGGTCATCTCCGGTTCGGGCAACGTGGCCATCTATGCCAACCAGAAGGCTACCCAGCTCGGCGGCAAGGTGGTCGCCATGAGCGACTCCAACGGCTACATCGTCGATGAAAACGGCATTGATTATCAGGTGATTCAGGAGATCAAGGAGGTCCGCCGCGACCGCATCAAGACCTACCTGAACTATGTTCCCACCGCGCAGTATATTGAGGGCTGCCGCGGCATCTGGTCTGTCCCCTGCGACATCGCCTTGCCCTGCGCCACGCAGAATGAGCTCAACGGCGAAGAGGCGGCCCAGTTGATCGCCAACGGCGTCATCGCTGTCGCTGAGGGCGCGAATATGCCCAGCACCCCTGAGGCGGTCACTGCCTTCCAGAGCGCGGGTGTCCTGTTTGGCCCGGCCAAGGCGGTTAACGCCGGCGGCGTGGCCACCTCCGGCCTGGAGATGAGCCAGAACAGCCAGCGCCTGAGCTGGACCTTCGAAGAGGTGGACCAGAAGCTCCATCAGATCATGAAGAACATCTATGCCTCCGCTGCCTCCGCCGCTGAGGAGTACGGCATGCCGGGCAACCTGGTGGCGGGCGCCAATATCGCCGGCTTCCTGAAGGTGGCCGACGCCATGATGTGGCAGGGCATCGCTTACTAAGAGAACCGAACCGGGAAACAAGGATTGTGACAAAATTACCCCCTGACGTAGGAAGGAGACGCCACGTCAGGGGGTATCTTGTCACTGTTTTTTGTTTTTATAGTAGCAGGCGGCGGAAAGGCCGCATGCCGCCAGCTGCGAGACGGGAAAGGCCCACCAGATGCCGTCAAGTCCCCAGGCGGCTTGGAGCAGCAGCGCCGCCGGAAGCAGGAAGAGCACCTGTCCGCTCAGGGCGAGCAGCAGCGCCAGCCCCTTTCGCCCTACCGACTGAAAGCAGGTGGTGTGCACCTGCTGCACGCCTGCGAAGGCCAGTCCCGCGTTGGCGACCGGAAGGGCGGCGCTCCCCAGCGCGAGCACCGCCCCGTCGCCCGTAAACAGGCGCAGAAGGGTCCCGGAGTACCGCCACAGCACGACGCAGGCCAGCAGGCCGTAGGCTGCCGCCAGGCACCCGGCAGTCCGCACCGTCTCCCGGACGCGCGCCGTCTGTCCGGCCCCGGCGTTGTAGCCGATGATCGGGCCGATTCCCTGTCCCAGCCCGGTGAGCGGGAGGAGGAGAAAGGTGTTGATCTGGCTGACGAGGCCGTAGGTGCTCAGCACGAGGTCCCCTCCGCTCCGGCGCAGCAGGCGGTTGACAAAAGCCACAGCAACACTGTATCCCGCCGTCTGCGCGAAGGACGGCAGACCGGAGAGGAGGATCTCCCCCATCAGACGCACATCGGGTCGAAAATGACGCGGACACAGGTGCAGGACACAGCGGTCGGAACAGTAGAAAAACCAGATGCTCATCCCCATCGAGACGGCCTGCCCGCCCACCGTGCCGGCCGCCGCCCCGGCCACGCCCAGGCGCAGCACGAAGAGAAAGAACAGGTCCAGCACCACGTTCACTGCCAACGGAATCACCCAGATCGCCATGGCGTAGCGGCTGTCGCCCTGCGCGCGGATCAGGCTGGAAAAGCCGGTGCTGGTCACCGCGCCGAGCAGGATGATGCGGGTATAGGCCCTGGCATCCGGCAGCAGCGTCTCGGTCACGCCGACCGCATACAGCAGCGGGTCCAAGAAGAGCAGGCCGAGCACGGTGACCGCCAGCGCCGCAGCGTAAAAGAGCACAAAGGCATTGGCCGCGGCACGGGCCGCCCGCTCCCCGTCGCCCTCTCCCAGCGCCCGGGAGAGCAGGGCCGCCGCCCCGGCCCCCAGCGTGGAGGAGAGGGCGGAGAGGGCGAGAAAGAGCGGGAAGGACACAGCCACCGCTCCCACCGCGTCCATCCCCACCCCGCGGGCGACGAACAGGGTGTCAAATAAACTGTAGAGATTATACACCATCACCCCGGCGACTGAGGGGAGGCCCATCTTCCAGATCAGCCGCCTCACGGGCAGACTGCCCAGCTGCTTGGCCCGGCTGTCCACGGCGGGCCTACCGCTCCAGCGCGCGCAGGCACCCGGCAATCTTGTGCCCGGCCCACGCGCCCTGCAGCCGTCCGTAGAGGAAGTCATAGCGGAAGATCTCCACCGCCATGACGGTGAGGATATACAGGCGGTAGAGCTGATAGCGGCGAGCGTCTTTCTCCCCATAGGTGCGCTGCGTCCCGGCCGCGCGCAGGTAACCATTCAGGAAGTCCGGTTCCTGCCGGATATCCTCGGTGAAGATGAAGGCGGCGGGAAAATCGGCGATCGGATCTCCCCAGAACGCGCGCTCCAGGTCCAAAATCCCCGTGATCTGCCAGTGACCGCCCGCCTGGCGCACCAGAACATTGCCCTCATGGCAGTCATAGTTCACCAGCGCAGGGGCCGTCAGACCCTTGAGCAGGTCCGCGTTGCGCTCGACCGCGCGCTCGATGCGCGCGTAGGGCAGGCGGATGCGGCGCGCGCGCCCGTCGTCCAGCAGCTGGGCAAACATGTGGGTGAACGCCGTCTTCCAGCTGTGGTACTGCCCGGCCGGGTCATCGGTGAAGTATCCGTAATAGGGCCCTTTGATTCGGTGTATCTCAGCCAGATAGCCGCCCAGGTCCGCCTTCACCCGCCGCAGCTCCTCCGGGGGCATCTGTTTGGAGACGCCGGAGAGCGGCGCCCCCTCCAGCGCGGTCATAAAGAAATAGTTGCTCGGAATCCGCCGCTTGGTAAAGTCATGCGCCAGCACGCGCGGCACGGGCACGTCGGTCTGCTCCGTGATCATCCGGAGGCAGGCAACCTCCGTCGGCATGACGTCCCGCTCATAGGTCAGCAGCGGTGCGCCGGGCGCCACGCCCACCTTCAGGACGATTTCGTCCCCCTCCGGCAGGCGGTGCATCCGATAGATCGCGCTGAACATGCCGCCCCTGCACTCCGTGATCTCCTGCACCCGGCAGTCCTCCCCCAACGCGCTCCGCGCCAGATCGGCGATCTGTTCCCGGGTCAGGCGGTATTTCGTCTTGCTCTTCATCTTCCCACACGCCTCCCTGTCCCGGACACGGCGGCAGCCACGATGGGGCCGGACGGACCTCCCTCGTGGCTGCCTGAAAGAAGATGGAATTTCCGCGCCGGATGTCCTCAGTATAGCAGGACAATGCCCCGAGCGCGATATCCTCATCCGCGCGCTCTGTCTCCCGGGACGGCGCGCTCACCGCAGCAGGCGCGGTAGGCGCGCGGCGTCATGCCGTATGAGCGGGAAAATTGCTTGTAGAGTCCGGACGGGTTGGCGTAGCCGAGTTCCCCGGCAATGCTGGCAATGGGCGCGTCCGTCTCCGCCAGCAGCCGCGCGGCGCGGCGGAGCTTCCACTCCACGGCGAGCGTCTGGAAGCTCTTGCCCGCCTCCTCCCGCAGCAGCCGGCCCGCATGGTCCTCGCTGTATCCGATCTGGGCGGCAAACCGGCGCAGGCTGGCCTCGCGCGGGTTTGACTCCAAATAGTCCGTCAGCTCCTCCAGCAGGGCGGGTGTGCGCCGCTCCGGGCTGCGCGCCAGCTCAATCAGGAGGGAGGAGAGATGGTTACGGATGACCGTCCCGGCGTGGGCGCGCCGACCGCAGCTCTCGCGCAGCAGCAGGGCGAGCAGCAGCTCCGCCGCCGCGCTGCCGGTATAGACGGAAATCTCCTCTCCCTGTGCGTCCGGGCCTGCCGCCTCTCGGTACAGCCGGGACGGAACGGAGCACTTCACAATCAGGTCCCCCGGCCCGCAGCGCTCCATGATATGGCAGATCCCCGGCGGAATCAGGCAGGCCTGCCGCGCCCGGAGCGTCAGCGGACGTCCGGGTGTGCCGGCCGTCTGACCACAGCGCCCGCGCAGGACGTAGACCAATTCATAGAAATCGTGCCGGTGCAGATAGGGCAGTTGGCGGAGCGTGTGCTTGTGTATCTGAAACCGGTCGCAAGTGCGCACGGGGACCGGCGCCCACCCGGCAAAGGGCACGAGCGACGCCGCCCGGAACAATCCGGCGAGGTCTGCCTGCCGCGCGCCGAGGACGCGCAGAAGCTCACCGGCGTTGGAAAAATCGCCGTCAATGCAGGCCGCGATGGCGGAGGCAGACTGATAGAGCGTCCCCTCCTCCTCTTCCTGCCGCTGCAGAAAGCGCAGCATCTCCGGATCCATACGCACGCTCCCCCTTCCGGTATGCGGTCAGAACAGGCCGGAGATCACGCCGTGCTCGTCCACGTCAATTCCCTCTGCGGCGGGCCGCTTGGGCAGGCCCGGCATGGTCATGATATCTCCGGTATAGGCCACGACGAAGCGCGCCCCGGCGCAGATGCGCACCTTGCGCACCGTAATGGTGAAATGCTCCGGCGCGCCCAGCTTCTGCGCGTCGTCAGAGAAGGAGTACTGCGTCTTGGCCATGCAGACCGGCAGACGGCCAAAGCCCAGCTTCTCCAGCCGGTCCAGCTCACGCTCCGCCGCGGGGAGGAAGTGGACGCCGTCGGCGCGGTAGATCCGCGTGGCCACGGCTTCGATTTTCTCCCGCAGCGGCATCTCGTCCGGATAGGCGGGCGTGTAGGGCGAGAGCTTGTGGTCGATTGCGGCGAGCACCTCGTAGGCCAGCGCCTCGCCGCCGGCTCCGCCCCTGGCCCAGACCTCACTGAGCGCCACCGCCACGCCGTAGCGGGCGCAGGCGCTGCGGATCATCTCCAGCTCCGCCTCGGTGTCGCAGTCAAAGCGGTTGATCGCCACCACGGCGGGCAGGCCGTAGACCTGCGTGATGTTCTCCACATGGCGCAGGAGATTGGGCAGGCCCCGCTCCAGCGCGGCCAGATTCTCCTTTTTCAGCTCTGTCCTGGGCGCTCCGCCATGATATTTCAGCGCGCGCACAGTGGCGACGATGACCACCGCGTCCGGGTCCAGCCCGGCCGAGCGGCACTTGATGTCCAGGAATTTCTCCGCGCCGAGGTCGGCGCCAAAGCCCGCCTCGGTGACCACATAGTCTCCCAGGCGGAGGGCGGCGTCCGTCGCGGCGACCGAGTTGCAGCCGTGGGCGATGTTGGCAAACGGCCCGCCGTGGACCAGGGCCGGGGTGTGCTCAAGCGTCTGGACGAGGTTGGGTTTGATCGCGTCTTTGAGCAGGGCGGCCATCGCGCCCGCCGCCTTCAGGGCGCCCGCCGTCACCGGCTCGCCGGCGTAGGTGTAGCCGATGATGATCTGCGCCAGGCGCGCCTTGAGGTCCATCAGGTCGTCCGCCAGGCAGAGGGCGGCCATCACCTCGCTGGCGACGGTGATGTCAAAGCCCTCCTCGCGCGGCACGCCCTGCATCCGGCCGCCCAGGCCGCAGACGATATTGCGCAGCTGGCGGTCGTTCATGTCCACGCATCGCTTCCAGGTGATCTGCTTCACGTCCAGCCCCAGCTCGTTGCCCTGCTGGATGTGGTTGTCCAGCATCGCCGCCAGCAGGTTGTTCGCCGCCCCGATGGCGTGGAAGTCGCCGGTGAAGTGCAGGTTGATGTCCTCCATCGGCACCACCTGGGCATATCCGCCGCCGGCCGCGCCGCCCTTGATGCCGAACACCGGCCCGAGGGACGGCTCACGCAGGGCGAGGACCACCCGCTTGCCCAGCCGGTGCAGGGCGTCGGCCAGTCCGACGCTGGTGGTCGTCTTCCCCTCTCCGGCCGGAGTGGGGGAGATTGCGGTCACCAGAATCAGCCGGCCGTTGCGCGCCTGGCGGCGAATCGGCTCGAGGTTCAGCTTGGCCTTATACCGGCCATACGGCTCCAGGTCCTCCGCGGCGATGCCCAGCCCGGCAGCTACCTGGTCGATGGGAAGCATCCGGGCGCTCTGGGCGATCTCAATATCCGTCTTCAATTTACAGCACTCCTTTTTCTCTTTGATCGGGGTACATCCTGTCACGTCTATCGCCTATCATATCACAGATTTCCGCAGATTACTATAGAAAAGGGGCAGGTCCGAAGACCTGCCCCTAGGGTTGCAGTGACTGATATGACCTATCGCCGGCTCAACTGACAAAGCTGACCGAGCAGGTGGTGGGAACGATGTTGACGTAGCTCTTGCCGATGCCCAGGCTGAGCGGCTCGCCGTCCATCGTGGTGAACTGATACTGACTGTCCAGCGTCGAACGGCTCCAGTTGATCGGGATATACTTGCCGTTGCAGGCGTAGTAGCCGATGCCGTTACCGGTCATCGTCACATCCAGGCGGCCTTTACTGTCTCCCTCAATCTGGCTGACGAGGGTCATAATAATGAGCACATTTTCCACGCTGACCTGTTCGCCGGTGGTCTCGTCGACATACGGTTCATCATACTCCGAGACGAGATATTTGCCTGTCCCGGCATCATAGGTGAAGATGCCGGTCTTGTATCCGGAGAAGGGGACAGTGATGATGTTGGCGTCGCTGCCGTCGGCCGGCGTGCCGTCCTCCACAAAGGTCTGCTGAACGGAAAAGTCCTCCTCGTGCTCGGTGCGCACGGAGCCTTCCGCCAGATAGTCCACGATATCGGAGGCGGTGATGTACATTGTGTGTTCCGTGGCATAACCGGCGCTGCGGCGCGCGCTGTCACGCCAGAACAGTGAGGTAGCTGCCCCGGACAGGGCGTCAAGAGTGGTCACTTGATAGGCATCGATGGCGTCATAGGCTGCCGTACTGCCTCCGGCGTGGACCAAAATCCCGTCCATGCCCGCGACGAGATAGACATAGTAAGGCCGCGTGCTGCGAATGGTGCCCAGATTGCCCTGCACCTGGCTGATATCCTGGTAGACGCCCAACATCCGGGTGATGCCGCCCTCCTCCAAGATCTCATAGATGATATCCGCCTGCCCGTTGCCCGACTGCGGCAGAGACTGACGGACGTTGTTGAGCATCACCATCACGGGGCGGTTTGCGCTGATGTCCTCTGTCACCACCTCGCCGGTCAGGGGATTGACGAAATCTCCGGTCACCTCCGACTCCAATTCGGGTTCTGGTTCGGGATCGGGCACTTCAATCACCGGCTCGGACTCCGTCTCTTCCACAATCTCCGGTTCCGGGTCGGGCTCTTCGGTCTGTGTATTGGCGCAGGAGGCCATCAGCAGCAGCATTGCAATTGCAAGCAACAGACTGAGCCATCGTTTCATGAAAGGTTCCTCCACTCATTTCTGAATGTTTTCATTGTACCGTATCTTGTTCCTTCCGTCAAGAAAGTCGGGCTTACAAAATCATAATTATACCCGTCTGGCACTCTGGAAGCCCCGATGTTGTCCGCTGGCGCTCACCGGTGAACCCGGAGCAACGGACGCGCATGCTCCAGAGTACACCCCCAGCCGCAATCAAGCTGCAGCTGGGGGCGGTGAACCTGAACCACAGAGAAGGGAAAACCCGGTGAGAAATGGAGAGAAAATCCGGCGCCAAATTGCCAACGGTGCAGGATGCGCAGCGGTATGATTCGGCCTGACCGGCCGCCTGACGGCGGCATATAAAAGCCCGGACTGCGGTCACCGAACACTGCAAGCTCAGTCCCGCGTATCCTCCGGTAGCCGCGCGTGAGCAATGCCCCGCAGCAGCTTGTCCACGAGCGACGTTGTAATCTCGTAGATGGAAAGAAGGATATAGTCAGTCTGAGACTGCCGCATCGCCTCCCGCTGTTTGTCCGTCACGCTCGTATAGGGATAGATGCCAAACAGGAAGGGGAAAAAAGCATAGAGGAACCCCTGTATTTCCGCCACCGTCATCTGAGGAAAGAATTTCTCCAGGCAGCGGGTGACCGTCCGCAGGACGCCTCCATATGCCGTTTTGAAGGCCACCAGATTTTCCAGGCGGCTGTTAGACTCCATGTCGTAGTGGTTCATTGACAGCAGCTTCAGCATCCGCTCCCGCCGTTGCAGGGTATGAGCCAGCTCACTGGCAAATGCCTCGACGGACAGCGTCTCATGTCCCTCGAGCACGGCGCTCAAATCCTCCATCCATCCTTCGTATTCCCGCTGGAGGAGTGCCAGAAAGATCTCCTCCTTTGTCTGAAAATAGTTGTAGATCGAGGTGCGGGTGAAGGAGGTCTTGCGCCCGATCTCCTTGAGGGTGATCTCACGGAAGTCCATGGTCTCATACAGGGACGCGCAGGCGTTGATGATCTCCTCTTTCCGGGCATTCGTCAGCTTTTCTGAGCCCTTTGGCATGGACTTTTCCGCTCCCTTCTCTGTGAAGATCCGGCGCGCAGGGCGCGCCGATCGCGCTGCCCGACAGGAACAGGGTCACACGTTGAGCACACGTTTCGCCCACACCGCCGCATCGGCATGGTTGAGCAGCTTTCCCTTCTCCCAGACAGCCTTGGGACAATGGGCCTTCAGGCTCCGTTCCGCCTTCTCGATCCCGCTGCCTCCGGAGGTGGCAAAGGGGATCATCCGCTTGCCAGAGAAATCATAGCTCTCCAGGAAGGTGTCCACAATCCGCGGCTCGACATACCACCAGATGGGAAATCCCACCAGCACGGTGTCGTACTGCGCCATATCCGCCACCGGCTCGGCAATGGCGGGACGGGCGTCCGGGTTGTTCATCTCCACAGTACTGCGGCTCTTGCGGTCCATCCAATTCAGGTCCGCGCTGGTATACGGCTCCTCCGGGTGAATCTCATAGAGATCCGCTCCGGCCGCCTGCGCGATGGCCTGCGCCGTCCGGGCGGTCACGCCGCTGGCGGAAAAATAGGCCACCAATGTCTTGCTCATTTTATTTTCCTCCTATCATCCGTGTCTTACAGCTCAATCAGCTCATATTCCCGGGTGCCGAAGCCCAGGTCCGCGGCCGCCTCGATGGTGTGGATACCGTTGCGGCTGTTTACCCGTTCCATGAAGTGCTCCTTGCCCGGGTCGTCAGATTGCATGACCAGGTCGATGCAGGCCTGATCGATGGCCACCGGGTCCAGGGAGGCGAGAATGCCGATATCCTTCATACACGGGTCCTCAGCCACGGCGCAGCAGTCACAGTCCACAGAGAGGTTCTTCATCACGTTGATGAAGGCGATCTTCCCCTGGAAGTGCTCCACCACGCTGGAGGCCGCGTCTGCCATGGCCTCCGGAAAGACCACCGCGCTGGCATGCTGCTTCCAGGTCTCAAAGCGGTCGTCCGTCTTACCGGCGGAGTGGATCAGCGCCTTGCCCGCGCGGGAAGCGCAGCCGATGGACAGCTGCTTGAGCGCGCCGCCGTAGCCGCCCATCGGGTGGCCCTTGAAGTGGGCCAGGACCAGCATGGAGTCGTAGTTGAGGATATTTTTGCCCACGACATTCTCATGGAGCACCTTACCGTTAGGGATGGGCCAGACCACGTCCGGGCCCTCGGCGTCCATCAGGTCTACGTCAAAATACTTGTTCCAGCCGTGCTCCTCCAGGAGCTTGAGGTGGGACTCGGTGTTGTCGCGCACGCCGCCCGTGGCGTCGCCATAGGCAGTGTTGCACTCCACAATCGTGCCGTGAACTGCTTCCACCATAGGCCGCCAGAACTCCGGGTGCAGGTAGTTCTGGTTCCCCTTCTCGCCGGAATGGACCTTCACCGCCACTTTGCCCGGCAGCTCCACGCCCAGCGCGCGGTACATCTCCACGACCTTCTCCGGCGTGATCTCTCTGGAAAAATACACCTTTGCCTTCATGCTTCAAACCTCCTTGTATCGTATCCTCGGTTCTTCGCCTGCAATGCAGGCCGGCAGTCCGCCGGCTGCGCCATTATTCTGACACTGTGTCAGCATCTGTACTATAACACCATTTTGACATGATGTCAATTTAAAATCCCTCTCCACGCGCCGCCGTCCCTCCACCGCGCAGTCGCGGCAGAACGGGAACGGCTGAGGGCAGAGAGGGAACATCATTTACAGGAATACAGGCAGCCCGCCAGTGCGAAACATAGCCCGGAGCGGTCAGGACTTCCCCGGGCGGTCCCAGCGCAGATAGACCATATCGATCAGCTGCCGGCCGCCCTCCCAGATGGGATGGTCATAGTGCTCCGGGAAAAAATTCTTGATCCGGTGGGAGTCCCGAAAACCGCAGGCACGATAAAAGGGGAGCGTCAGAGGGCTGTCTCCCGTGCCGACATAGAGGGTGCGGCAGTCCGAAACCTGCGCGCGCAGCAGGTCGAGCAGGGCGCAGCCATAGCCCTGGCGCTGGCTGTCGGGACAGATGGCGAGGTTTTTCACCTCATAGACTCCGCCCCCCTCCCGCGTGAGGACGCACTCGCCGCGCACCCGCTCCCCATCCCAGAGCAGGAACATCTCGCCCCGGTCGAGGTAGCGCTCTACCATGCTCTCCTGCTCATCCGCCAGCAGGAGCAACGGCATCCACTGCCGTCTCTCCCCCGGCGGGCAGCGGCGCAGCGTCAGGCTCATCGCGTCTCCTCCTTTGGCGCCGGGACCACTTCGCAAACGGTGAGCGTTCCGCCCGCGACGGTAAAGCGCACGTCCCAGCCGGCAAAGGTCATGCCGTAGCGCCGCGCCGGGTCATCCTGATAGGCCGGCCGTGGATCCTGCGCCAGCACGCCGCGCAGCGCCGCCCGTTTCTCCTTCGGGATGCGCGCGAGCAGCTCCTCCGGAATGGAGACCTCCAGCGTCCGGCGCGGCGTCCCGTCGGTAAAGCCGCCCGCCGCGTCCGGGTGGGCGTCGGCATAGGGCAGGTAGGGCTTGACGTCCAAAATCGGCGTCCCGTCGAGCAGGTCCGCCCCGGAGACGAGCAGGACCGCGCCGCAGTCCGCGCGGCGCTCCACGCCCTCCAGGCGGACGCAGGAGAGGCCGATCGGGTTGGGACGGTAGGGCGACCGGCTGGCAAACACCCCCACCGACGCGTTGCCGCCCAGGCGGGGCGGGCGGACGGTGGGCTGCCAATGCCGCTGCGGCCGGTTGGCGTCAAAGAGCCAGATCAGCCAGAGGTGGGAATAGCCCTTGATGCCGCGCAGGGCGTCCGGGTTTCGGTATTCCGGCTCGAAGACAATCTCTCCTCGCAGCTCACGAACCAGGCCGCTCTGGCGCGGAATGCCGAACTTGCCGCCAAAGTCGGTCCGGATGCGCGCGATGGGGGTCAGCGTGACCGGGGTGGGCGCGCTTACGTCCCTTCTCCCGGCGCTCATTTGCACCCCGGCGCGGCCTGGCCGATCTCCTCGCGGGGGATGGGGTACTGCTCCGTGAAGCAGCCCTCGCAGAAGCCGCACCGGGCGTCCGGCGCGATCTTGCGCAGGCCCTCCAAGCTGAGAAAGGCCAGCGAGTCGGCGCCAGTCAGCGCGCAGATCTCCTCACAGGTGTGATGGCAGGAGATCAGCTTTTCCTTGTCCGGAATATCGGTGCCGAAATAGCACGGGGCGATAAACTCGGGGGAGGAGACGCGCATATGGACATCCCTCGCCCCCGCCTGGCGCAGGAGGGAGATGATCGCCCGGCTGGTGGTACCGCGGACGATAGAGTCGTCGATCATGACCACCCGTTTGCCCTCCACCTGGCTGCGCAGGGCACCCAGCTTGATGCGCACCGCCTGCTCGCGGCTGCGCTGGTCCGGGGTGATGAAGGTGCGGCCGATATAGCGGTTCTTCACAAAGCCCTCCCCGTAGGGGATGCCGGAGGCCTCGGCATAGCCCATCGCGGCGTCCAGGCCGGAGTCAGGCACGCCGATCACCAGGTCCGCCTCCACCGGGGATTCCCGGGCCAGAATTCGCCCGGCGTTCCGCCGCGCCTCGTGAACCGACTGGCCGCAGATGACGCTGTCCGAACGGGCGAAGTAGATATACTCAAAGATGCACATGTGGCTCATGCCGCGGCAGTTGGTGCGGATGGAGCGGATGGAGCAGGCGGTGTTGGCGTTCTTCTCGTCCGGCGGTTCCACCACGACAATCTCGCCCGGCTCGATCTCGCGCACATACTCCGCCTCCACCCCGTCCAGGGCGCAGGACTCGCTGGCGAAGTAGACCGCCTCCCCCTTGCGTCCCATGCACAGCGGGCGAAAGCCCCACGGGTCGCGCGCGGCGATCAGCTTGCGCGGGCTCATTACGATCAGCGAAAAGGCGCCCTTGAGCTGGCGGACGGCGCGGCTGACCGCCTCCTCCACGCTTGGGCAGGTCAGACGCTCGCGGGCGATGGCGTAGGCGATCACCTCGGTGTCCGAGGTAGTCTGGAAAATGGCCCCGTTATACTCGTACGCCCGTCGGAGCTGTTCGTGGTTGACCAGGTTGCCGTTGTGGACCACCGCGAGGGTGCCTTTGATATATTTCAGCGTGAGCGGCTGGGCATTCTCTCGCTTGCCTGCGCCGGTGGTGGCATAGCGGACATGGCCGACAGCCATCGTCCCGCCCAGCTCCTCCAGCCGCTGCTCGTCAAACACGTCTCCCACCAGGCCCACATCTTTGTGGTAGGATAATTCGCGGTCGTTGGTGGTAGCAATACCGCAGGCCTCCTGCCCCCGGTGCTGTAAAGCATATAGACCGTAATAGGTGGTACGGGCGCAGCCGCCCTTCGGGTCCCAGACGCCAAAGACCCCGCATTCCTCATGGAGACTCAAATGGGATTCCCCCTCGCCGCGCCGGTCTCCGTGTCCGGAGCGCCGGCGGCTGATTTTACCGCTATTGTATCACACCCCGCGGTGCGCCCGCAACCGGCATTGCACCAAAAGACGCGCGGCGGCCGGGACAGACAAAAGCGCCCTTCTTTTCCAACTCCCGCTTGACAAATTCGACCTGTACCCGCATAATAAAAGTGTTTATGCAAAAGGGTGCAGCCCCGGCTGTGACGACACGCGTGATGCGTATCTCGTGATGCCGCATCTGATATTGGGATGATGGCAGCGCAAGACTTTTGCCGCGCACGGGGCATAACGGAGTGCCGTGGGTCCGGCAAGGGCCTTTTTTGTCTGCTCCCGGCCGCCTGTGCACCCAATTCAATTAGAGAGAGGAGTCACAAATCTATGCTGGAACTCTTTAGCAACGTCTTTGAACTGCAATGGCAGCAGGTTGTCATGTGGATCATCGGCGCCCTGCTGATCTACCTGGCCATTGCCAAGGAGATGGAGCCGTCGTTGTTGCTGCCCATCGGGTTTGGGACCATTTTGGTCAACCTGCCGTGGTCGGGCGCAGTGACGCAGGTTATCGATGGCGTCACCGAGGTGGGCGTGCTCAACGTCCTGTTTGACTCGGGCATCTCCAACGAGCTGTTCCCGCTGCTGCTGTTCGTCGGCATCGGCGCGATGATCGATTTTACCCCGCTGCTGTCCAACCCGAAGCTGATGATCTTCGGCGCGGCGGCACAGTTCGGCATTTTCTTCACCCTGTGTGTGGCCCGGCTGCTCGACTTTGAGATCGCCGACGCCGCCTCCATCGCCATCATCGGCGCGGCGGACGGCCCCACTTCTATCTTTGTGGCTAACTTCTTCAATTCGCAGTATATCGGCGCGATTGTGGTGGTCGCCTATTCCTACATGGCGCTGGTGCCCATCATCCAGCCGCCGGTGATCCGCCTGATCACCACCAAGGAGGAGCGCCGCATCCGCATGCGCTATGCCGACCACAGCGTGTCCAAGATGACCAAGATTCTCTTCCCCATCTGCATCACCGCGATTGCCGGCCTGGTGGCTCCGCGCAGCGTGGCGCTCATCGGCTTCCTGATGTTTGGCAACCTGATCCGGGAGTGCGGCGTGCTGGACAGCCTCTCTGATACCGCGCAGAAGGCGCTGGCCAACCTCATCACCCTCTTCCTCGGGATCACTGTAGCCGCCCAGATGCAGGCAGAGTCCTTTTTGAACCTGCAGACGCTGATGATCCTGCTGCTTGGCCTGTTCGCTTTCGTGTTTGACACCGTCGGCGGCGTAGTGGTGGCCAAGATCCTGAATCTGTTCTCTAAGGAGAAGATCAACCCGATGATCGGCGCCGCCGGCATCTCCGCCTTCCCGATGTCCTCCCGCGTGGTGCACAAGATGGGCCTGGAGGAGGATCCGCAGAACTTCCTGCTCATGCACGCGGCCGGCGTCAACGTCTCCGGACAGATCGCCTCCGTCATCGCCGGCGGCCTGATCCTGACCCTGTTTGGTTAATCACAGAAAGGAGCACGGAACATGGAATTTAGCGAAGTGCTGATGAAGTGCCTGATTGGATGGCTGGGTGTTTTTATCGTCACCATCGTCATTATCCTGCTGATCACCCTGCTCAACTACCTCACTAAGAACGATTGAGCGGGCATACTTTCTTTCTTTCACTTTCGGAATTTTCTGCCTCTGGCAACCCGTTGTGGCTGTTATGCGCCCAACTGGAAAACCCCAGCTGTGTTGAGACGCAGCTGGGGTTTTATCCGTTTTCGATAGAGAATAGAGATGGAAAACTCCCGGTGACGCTTTCTCATCCCCTCATGCCCCTCATGCCTCAGAGCTCCAGGCGTCCTCTGGCTGCTCCCTGAGCCAGCTGGGCAGGCTGCGCTGGTGGATGCCAGAGAGGATGCCCATCGCGGCGTAGGCCGTAATCAGGGAGGAGCCGCCATAGCTCACAAACGGGAGTGTCAGCCCGATGACTGGCAGGACAAAGAGACACATGCCGATGTTCAGCACAACCTGGAAAGCGAGCATCCCGGTATACCCCATGGCGGTCAAGCTGTAGAAGGGACTGCTGGCGTGCAGGGCAGTATAGAGACAGCGGCAGATGAGCGCGGTGAGCAGCAGCACCAGCACGGCCGCGCCGATCAGTCCCAGCTCCTCGCAAATGGCGGAGAAGATGAAGTCGGTGTGCCGGGCAGGCAGGGCACTTTCATAGCTTGCCTGCGTCAGATTGCCGTTTAAATAGCCCATTCCATGCAGTTTCCCTGACTGAATGGCCAGCAGGGAGCGCGTCTGTTGAAAGCCGCGGTAAGTGGGGTCCAGGTCGTGGTCAAAACAGACGAGAATCCGCATCTTCCAGTAGTTGTCCTCCGGCAGATAGAGCCAGAGCGCCGAGCCGGCCAACACCAGCACCGCAAAGCCGAGGGCAAACCAGTGCGCCTTCAACCCCCCGGCCCAGATCATCACGACGAAGATGAACACATATACCAGGGCCGAGCCGGCGTCACGCGAGACGAGGTAGATCAGCGCGACAAACAGCAGCAGGTGTCCGCACAGCTGGGCCACCGAGAGCGGATGGCTCAGGCCGCGCCGGTTCTGCAGGGAGACGATCTGTTTGGCAAGCAGCATGGAAAAGGTGAGCTTGACCATCTCTGCCGGCTGGAGGGAGAAGAGCGGAAACCGAATCCAGCTCCGGTTGCCGCCCACCTCGTGCCCGATGCCGGGCACGGCAAGCAGAGCGATAAAGAGGAGACTGGCCGCCAATATCCATGGCCACTTACGCATCAATCCATCGATATCCAGCTGGGAGAGCAGGAAGAAGAGGACGATGCCGATCAGCATGGCGACAACCTGTTTGGGCGTGTCGGAGGCCAGCGAACTGTCATAGCGGGTGGCGGAATAGATCATGGCGATGCCGAACAGATTGATGGCGACGCACAGGGCCAGCAGGACGTGGTCCGCCTGCCGGACAGCGTCCCATAAAAAATCGCGAAACGCGGACAGAATATCACCTGCCTTTCGGGAGAAACCCCTCCGAGGTTCTGCACAGCCAGACTCGTCGGGCCTGGCCAGCAATCATTATTATAGCCTGCCCATTCCCAAAACGCAACCATATGCCGTGTATCGCCCGGCCGGGAAACGGGTAAGCTAGGGGAGAGATTTGGCGAAATCTCCCCCTTGCTATTTTCAGGTAAAAGTAATACAATACTAACAGTTAGCAACAACTACCAGAAGGGGCCGGGCATTGACCCGGTCCGGAAAGGAAGGCACAGCAACATGAATGCTCTTCAGATTGCAAGTGTAAAAGGACGCGAGATCATCGACTCGCGCGGTAATCCCACTGTAGAGGCGGAGGTTGTCCTGCGCGACGGAACGGTGGCCTGCGGCGCAGCGCCCAGCGGCGCTTCCACCGGCGAGTTCGAAGCACTCGAGCTGCGCGATGGCGACAAGGGCCGCTTTGGCGGCAAAGGGGTACGCCGCGCGGTGGAGCACGTCAACACCGCCATTGCTCAGGCGATCACTGGCCTGGACGCGTCCGATACCTACGCCGTGGACCGTGCGATGATCGCCGCCGACGGCACGAAGGACAAGTCTAACCTCGGCGCGAACGCCATTCTGGCTGTTTCTATCGCCTGCGCCCGGGCGGCGGCCGCCTCGCTCGGCATCCCGCTTTACCGCTTTCTCGGCGGTGTGAACGCCAACCGTATGCCTGTCCCTATGATGAACATCCTCAATGGCGGCGCGCACGCGGCCAACACGGTGGACGTGCAGGAGTTTATGATCATGCCCGCCGGTGCGGCGAGCTTTGCTGAGGGGCTGCGCTGGTGTACGGAGGTGTTTCACGCGCTGGCTGCCCTGCTCAAGAGCAAGGGGCTGGCGACCTCTGTGGGCGATGAGGGCGGCTTTGCTCCCGACCTCGCCAGCGACGAGGAGGCGATTGAAGTGATCCTCGAGGCGGTGCGCACAGCTGGTTACGAGCCGGGGCGTGACTTTGTCCTCGCGATGGATGCCGCCGCCAGCGAATGGAAGGGCGGAAAGAAGGGGGAATATGTCCTGCCAAAGTGTGGCAAGCGCTTTACCTCTGCGGAACTGGTGGAGCACTGGAAGTCGCTGTGTGACCGCTATCCCATCTACTCCATCGAAGACGGACTGGATGAGGAGGACTGGGAGGGCTGGCAGCTGCTCACCCGTGCGCTGGGCGGCCGCGTCCAATTGGTGGGTGACGACCTGTTCGTGACTAACACGGAGCGCCTGCAAAAGGGCATCCGCCTCGGCTGCGGCAACTCCATCCTCATCAAGCTCAACCAGATCGGCTCGGTCTCCGAGACACTGGAGGCGATCAAGCTGGCGCACGAGGCGCACTACACCACCATCACCTCTCACCGCTCCGGCGAGACGGAGGACACCACCATCGCCGACCTCGCCGTGGCGCTCAACACCTGCCAGATCAAGACGGGCGCGCCCAGCCGCAGCGAGCGGGTGGCAAAGTATAACCAGCTCTTGCGCATTGAGGAGGAGCTGGGAGCCGGCGCGGTTTACCCGGGCTTTGGGGCGCTCCATGTGAAGCGGTAAGGTAAGGATCCATCCGGGCAAAAGAAATTTGTCGGGGCCGGGAGCAGTTTCCCGGCCCCGTTTTCATTTCTCCGCCGGAGGGCATCCCGCGTGCCCGGGACCGAGGTTTGTGGCGTTACGCCGTCGACGCGATCGGAGTTGTGTGCTATACTGGTACAAAACAGGACGGATGAGAGGAGCAATTCAGATGAAGGGACAGGGGAGAGCGGAAGACAGGAAAAGGCGTCTCAGCGCCGCGCTCGTCGCCCATGTCGATGCCGGCAAGACCACCCTCTCCGAGGCCATGCTCTACTGCGCCGGCCAACTGCGCCGCCTGGGCCGGGTGGACCACGGGGACGCTTTCCTGGATACTGACACCCTCGAGCGTGAGCGAGGGATCACCATCTTCTCCAAGCAGGCGGTTCTGCCGTTGGGGGAAGGGGAGTTCACGCTGTTGGACACTCCGGGACACGTCGACTTCTCTGCGGAGATGGAACGGACGCTCCAGGCGGCGGATTGCGCAATTTTGGTCATCAGCGGACCAGACGGGGTGCAGAGTCATACCGAGACGCTCTGGCGGCTGCTGGAGCGCTACCAGCTGCCCACGCTGATTTTCGTCAACAAGATGGATCTGCCCGGCGCGGACCGGGCGGAGATTTTGCGGCAACTTCGCGCCCGCCTGGGGGAGCAGTGTGCTGACCCTGCCTGCCCAAGCGAAGAGACCGCCCTGTGCGACGAGGAGCTGCTGGAGGAATACCTCTCGACCGGCACCCTCTCTACCCCGTCGCTCGCACGCGCGGTCGCCCGGCGGACGCTCTGCCCGTGCTGGTTCGGCGCCGCTCTCCGGATAGAGGGAGTGAAAGAGTTTTTGCGCGGCCTGGAAGAGCTGGCCCCCGTGCCCGCCTATCCGGACCGGTTTGGCGCACGGGTCTACAAGATCTCCCACGACGGCCAGGGCGCCCGCCTGACCTGGCTGAAGGTGACCGGCGGAACGCTGTCGGTGAAGGACACGCTCACCGGCCGCGCTGGACACGAGGACTGGTCGGAAAAGGTAGACCAGATCCGCCTCTATTCCGGGGCGAAATACCGCCTGCTCGAGCAGGCGGCGGCAGGGACGCTCTGCGCCGTCACCGGCCTGAGCCGCACCTTCCCCGGCCAGGGATTTGGCATCGAGGCTGCTGCGGGGACAAACGCCCCTATTCTGACTCCAGCGCTCACCTATCAGGTATTGCTGCCGCCGGAGGTGGACGTCCACACCGCTCTGCAAAAGCTGCGCCTGCTGGAAGAGGAAGACCCGCAGCTCCACCTGGTCTGGCGGGAGCGGGTGCGCGAGCTGCACGTCCAGCTCATGGGACCCGTCCAGCGCGAGGTGCTCGCCCGTCAGATCTTAGAGCGCTTTGGCTGGGAAGTCTCCTTCGGCCCGGGCCACGTCGTCTATCGGGAGACCATCGCCGCCCCGGTGGCCGGCGTAGGCCATTTTGAGCCGCTGCGCCACTATGCGGAGGTCCATCTCCTCCTCGAGCCGGGCGAGCGGGGGAGTGGCTTGGTCTTTGACACCGTCTGCCGGGAGGAGGCGCTCTCGCCCAGCTGGCAGAGGCTGATCCTCTCCCAGTTGGAGGAGGCGCTGCCGCCCGGTGTGCTCACCGGGTCGCCGCTCACCGATTTGAAAATCACGTTGCTCACCGGCCGCGCCCATCCTAAGCACACCCAGGGGGGCGACTTCCGCCAGGCGTCCTGCCGCGCCCTGCGCCAGGGCCTGCGTAAGGCGGAGACCGTCCTGCTTGAGCCGTGGTACGACCTGCGCCTGGAGCTTCCGACGGAGAGTGTCGGCCGGGCGATGAACGACCTCCAGCAGCGCGGAGGTAGCTGCCAGCCGCCCCGGACGGAAGGGGAGCGCGCCGTGCTGGAGGGCTCCGCCCCGGTGGACGCGATGGGGAACTACGCTGCCGAACTGCTGGCCTATACCCGGGGCCGAGGCCGGATGACGGCGCGGATGAAGGGGTACTTTCCCTGCGACAATCAGGAGGCAATCGCCGCCGCCATCGGCTACGACTGCGACGCGGACACAGAGTATCCCGCGGACTCCGTCTTCTGCGCCCATGGTGCGGGTTATGTCGTACGGTGGGATGAGGTGTCGAAGCACCAGCATCTGGAAACACCGCTGCCCCAGGCACGGGAGGAGGCAGAACCGGTCCCGGTCCGTCCGCGCGCTCCGGCTTCCGCAGCGGAGGAAAAAGAACTGCAGGCCATCTTTGAGCGCACCTACGGCCCGGTCCGGCGCAGACATGCCTTTGAACCCGCCCGGCGGCAAGCGCAGCTGGCGGACCATGTGGAGATTAAGCCGCGCGGGCTGGTGGAGGAGGAATACCTTCTGGTGGATGGTTATAACATCATCTTTGCCTGGGAAGACCTGAACCGACTGGCCCGCGATAGCATGGACCGCGCCCGTCAGACGCTGATGGACGACTTGTGCAGTTTCCAGGCGGTCCGGCATGTGCGTGTGATCCTGGTCTTTGACGCCTACCGCGTCAAGGGGGGCGTGCGCCGGATGGAGCGCTATCACAATATCCATGTCATCTTCACCCAGGAGGCGGAGACGGCGGATCAATATATTGAGCAGGCGTCCTACCGGCTGGGCAAGCGCCATCGCGTCCGCGTGGCCACCTCAGACGGACTGGAGCAGATGATCGTCCTCGGCCACGGCTGTTTGCGCGTGTCCGCCGAGGGCTTCCGGCAGGAGATGGATCAGGTAAAGGCCGAGATAGCCGAGGCGCTGCGCGAGACGCAGCGCTGGCTGTGAAAGAGGCAGAAAACCGCCCGGCGGCAGAGTATCTGCCGCCGGGCAGCGCACTTTCAGAAGACGCCTCAGACCGGCTGCTGTTTGTCCTGCTGTGCGGGCGCGTACGCCTTTTTCTCCTGCCGCCTGATGAACAGATACTTTCGTGTGGCGAACAGGAGCGAGATTGCGATGATGCCATAGACGTTGTCAATCGAGTAGGTGTGATCGATGACAATCTGCCGAGCGATGGCAAAGGTGAGCACCTCAAAGACGTTTTCTGCCGAGTGCTCACAGGTCATGCGGATCATCTCCACGCCGATGACGAGGGAGAAGGCGGTGTTGAGGAAGTCCTCAAACGTCTCGTAGATCGGATATCCGTCCACCTGTAAAAAGCCCATCAACAGGCGGAAGGTAAAATAGAGTACGGCCAGGCACAGCAGCCCGGCGATAAAGAACTCCAGGATGATGGCAAAGTGGCGCAACAATTCGCGAATTCGGTCTCTCATAGGGCGGGTCCTCCCTTTTTGTTGTTACTTTTATTATACATGGAAGAATTTGCACTGTAAAGGAGATTGTTTGGCTTGCGCTGGGAAAATGAGTGCACTATAATAGACTAAAGATATGATAGGCTTTGGGGTTGCGCCAGACCGCTGCCCGGCTCTGACGACCCATTGAGGTGAGAAAATGGACGATATTTTTACGGTGCTGGAGCGCATCCGTTTTTATCACTGTGATAGCCGCCAGAACCTCTCTCTGCGCACCTATCTGGAGTGGAGTGGGGAGATGGGAAATCTCCACCTGGAAAGCCGGGGCATCACCTGGCGTGGGATGCTGGCCGAACGGCAGGCATTTCTACTCTCCCGCCTGGCCTTCCGGCGCTTTCGGCCCGTGCGCTATGGGATGGAGTGCCGCTTTCAGACCTGGGAGGGCGGCGTGAAGGGGCCGAACTTCCTGCGTAATTTTCAGCTCCTCGGCCCGGAGGGTGAGGTGTTGGCCCAGTCCGCCACCACCTGGATGCTGGTGGACCCAGTAGACCGGAAGATTTTGCGCCCCAGCCAGTGTGTGCATGAGCTGCGTCCGTGTGACCGGCCGGTAGAGCCACAGATCAGCCGCCTCCGCCTGGGCGCTCTGCCGCAGGTGGCGGAGCATGTGGTGCGCCCCTCCCAAATCGACGGAAACGGCCATATGGGAAATCAGTATTACGCGGACCTGCTCTCGGACTACGCGCCGGAAGGCCTGCGCGGGCGGACCGTGCTGGCCGCACAGCTGGCCTTTCACCACGAGGCGCGCCTGGGCGAGACAGCGGCAGTCTTTGCCGCCCCGGACGGGGAGGACACCTTTTCCATGTCTGGCAGGCTGCCGGACGGCAGGATCTGCTTTGAAGCACGGGTACAGGTAGCGCTTTGAGCGGACGGAGGGAGGCGGAAGCAAGATGAGGCGCACGGCGTGGAGAGGGGAGACCATCGCTCCGATGGAGGGGCTGTCCGCCAGTGCGCCCGGAGCGCCCCGCGCGCTCGCTCGGGTCTGCCTCTCCTTTTCCGGTGCGACAGCACTCTCCGTCCTGGTGCTCACCGGCGGACAGATGCTGTTGCTCGGCGCGCTTGGCCTGCTGACCGGGCTGGCGTCTCTGCTGCGCCGGCGCGTTTTGCCGGGAGCCATGCTGCTGGCGGTAACGGCGGGCGCGTGGCTGTGCTGGTTCCGGCACATGCACCTGTTGAACCTCGAGATGGACTGGGCGGATACCACCGTCACCCTCACGGCGCAGGCGCAGGACTACCTGCGCGAGACGGCCTACGGCTATGCCCTGGAGGTGCGGGCATACGGCGCGCTGGAGGGGGAGCGGCTGCTTCTCTATCTGGACGCGGCGGAGGACATCCGCCCCGGCGACGAGGTGTCCGGGGAAGTGGAGCTGCGCTCGGCCCGGGAGACCGCCTCCGGCCGGACCTACTCCTATTATGCCGACGGCATCTCCCTGCGCGGCAGCGCAGAGGAGCTGACCGTGACGCGCCGCGACACCCCGTGGACGCTGCTGCCCCGCGTCTGGGCGCATGTGCTCTCCCAGGAGCTGGACCGGCTCTTCCCGTCGGAGGAGACGGCGGGCTTTCTGCTCGCCCTCGCCACCGGAAATCGGGATACCCTCACAGATGCGCTGGAGGACGATCTGTCCGAAACCGGTCTGAGCCATGTGGTGGCTGCCTCCGGGCTGCACGTCAGCCTGCTGATCTCCGCCCTTGCACTGCTGCCCGGCAGCCAGCGGACGCGCAGTTTGCTGCTCTTGCCCGGGCTGCTCGCTTTTGCGGCGCTGGCGGGTTTTACCCCGTCCATCTGCCGCGCGGCGCTGATGCAGGCGGTCTCCCTGCTCGCGCCGGTATTCCGGCGGGAGGAGGATCCGCCCACCTCTCTGGCCCTCGCCCTGGCCGTCATCCTGCTCGACAATCCGGTCGCCATCGCCAGCGTCAGCTTGCAGCTCTCCTTTGCCGCCATGCTCGGGTTGACGGTGCTCGGTCCGCGGCTTTCCCGCCTGCTGGAGGGGCAGTCTGCCTGGCTGATCCGTGTGACAATGACGTTGGGCAACACCCTGGCCGCGACGGTGTTTACCCTGCCGCTGGTCCTCTGGTATTTCGGGCGCAGCTCTTTGATCGCGCCGATATCTAACCTGCTGGTGCTCTGGATTTTGCCGCTGCTGCTGCCGGCGGCGCTCTTGTGTCCCCTCCTCGGCCTGCTGTGTCCGGCGGCGGGCTTTCTGCTCGCCCTGCCGGTCGGATGGGTCGCGGAGGCCGTGATCCGCCTGATTCACGCACTCGCCGGCGTGCCCTTTGCCGCACTCCGGGCGGA
>CAYWUA010000021.1:18837-29845 GCA_964461385.1 uncultured Oscillospiraceae bacterium | reverse complement strand
ACATACCGCTTGGCGAGGGAGACGACCAGGCGGAGGGTGGCCTCCGCCAGGCGCTGCTTGCAGCGCTCCCCCTTCTTGACCGCCTTCTCCAGCTCCTGCCGGACCTCCGGAGCGATCTCCTCGCCGCTCTCCTCCAGCTCGTCGAGTTGCTCCTGCGCGGCGTAGCCGGCGCTCATGCCGCGGGCCAGCTCGGTCTCCTCGTCGGGAGTGAGCAGCGGGACCTTGCCGATCTCCTTGAGGTACATCCGCACCGGGTCGTCGATGCCGAAGCTGTCCATCAGGGTGTTGGGGTCCACCACCTCTTCCTCCGGCAGATCCTCCATCTCCTCCACCGGCGGCTCAAGGGTGTCTGGCAGCTCCTCGTCGGTCACCAGCTCAATGCCCTGGTTCTCCAGGATATCATAGAAACGGTCCAGGGTATCGCTGTCGAGCTCCACCCCGTCGAGTTCCATCATCTCCATGGCGGTGAGCTTGCCCTTTTTCTTGCCCCGCTCGATCAGTTCGTTGAGCTTTTCCGCCCCGGGCACGCCGTCGGGAATCCGCGCCTTGCTCGCCTTGTTCTTCTCGGTGGTGGATTTCTTTTCGCTCATTTTGGTTCCTCCATGCCTTTTTTATCTCTGTAAGCCATCAGGGCTGCGTCGTCCACTTGGCCGCGCTCGCCCTTCAGGCGCTCGGTGTGAATGGTGTCAATGTAATCTGCCATGGCGCGCACTCGGTTGGCCTGAGAGATGGGAGTCTGCAAGACGGAGGCCAGGTGGTTCATCTCTTCGCCGCTCAGCTCCGGCCCGAGCACGTTGAGGGAGACGGGGCGGTCCTCCGTCCACCGCTCCCAGATCAGCCGGTACACCCGGCCGAAGAGCGGGACGGTGAAGTCCTCCGGGCGCAGCCCCCGCGTCTCGGCCAACAGGGAGGGGTCGTTCAGCAGCAGGGCGATCACGCCCTCCTCCGCCTTGCCCGAGCGCATATTGTCATAGCGCAGCGTGCGCTCAGACGGCTGGTTGAGTTGGACCGGCTGGAGTACGCGGCGCGCCTGCTGGCGCTCCTCCCAGCGCAGGCGGCGCTTCTGGCTGCGGGCAATCTCCCGCTGCATCGTCTCGGCGGAGATCTTCAGCTCCTGCGCCGCGCGGCGGCCATAGACCTCCCGCTCGGCGGAGCTGGCAAGGCCCGCGATGAGCTGCGCGCTCTCCTGGATGCAGGCCACCCGCTCCTCGTCCTCCTCCAGATTGTACTTGGCCCGGACCTGGGCCAGACGAAACTCCACCTGACTCTCCGAGCCGTCAAGCAGCTTTTGAAAGGCCTGCGCGCCGTAGGTCTTGATGAACTCATCCGGGTCCTTCGCGCCGGTGACCTTCAAAATCTTCACCCGCACCCCGGTCTTGCCCAGCAGCTGGATCGCCCGCTGGGCGGCATTCACGCCGGCGCGGTCGCTGTCGTAGGCGACCACCACTTCCCCGGTCCGCTGGGCGAGCATCCGCGCGTGGTCCTCCGTCAGCGAGGTGCCGAGGGAGGCGACCGCGCAGTCAAACCCCGCCTGGTGCAGCGCGATGGTGTCCATATAGCCCTCGGTGAGGATGATGCGGCCCTGTTTGGACTTCCGGGCCAGGTTGAGGGCAAAGAGGTTTTTGCTCTTGTTGTAGATGATGGTGTCGGGGGAGTTGAGGTACTTCGGCGTGCTGCCGTCCATCACCCGCCCGCCAAAACCGATCACGTTGCCCCGCAGGTCGATGATGGGGAAGATCACCCGCCCGCGAAAGCGGTCGTAGATGTTTCCCCTGTCATTTTTCACCGCCAGGCCCGCGTCGAGCAGATCCTGCTTGCCGTATCCCTTCTCCGCCATCGCGCGGATGAGGGCGTCCCATTCGTCCCAGGCGTAACCGAGTCCGAAGTTGGTGATCGTCCGCCGGGACAGGCCGCGCCCGGTGAGATAGCCCAGGGCGTGCCGCGCCTCGGGCGCGAGCAGATTCTGGTGAAAGTAGCGCGCGGCCTCACGGTTGAGCTGGTAGAGCCGCTCACGCCGGCGGCGCAGCTCCCCGGAACCGCGCTCCTCCGGCACCTCCATCCCCACCCGCCGGGCGAGCAGGGCCACCGCGTCCGGGAAGGGAACCCCCTCCATCTCCATCACAAACTGAATCGGACCGCCGCCCTTGTGGCAGCCGAAGCAGTAATACATCTGTTTATCCGCCGCCACGGAAAAGGAGGGGGTCTTTTCGCTGTGGAAGGGACAAAGGCCCCAATAATTCTTCCCCTTCCTGGTCAGGTGGACATAGCCCGAGACGAGATCTACCAAATCCGTCCGGGCGTTGAGTTCCTCCAGAAAGGTATCAGGAATCGCCATTCCGTCCCCCTTTCCCGCATTTTGTCATAGGATAGCCCCTTTTCTCCCGTCTTATCCGGGCGGCAGGGAAAATCACTTTACCGTCCACGCCTTTGGGACAAACAATTCTCCGTATTTGGACACGGCGTAGCTATCCGTCATACCGGCGATATAGTCGCACACGGCGCGCTGCACCCCCTCGCGCAGGCGGATCTCCTGAAAATCCTCCGGCAGGCGGTCCGGCTCCTTCTCGTAGGCCTCAAACAGGCGCAGCAGCATCCCCTCCGCCTTGCTCTCCTCCCCCTTGGCCTGCGGGTTACAGTAGACCATCTGAAACAGGAAGTCGCGCAGCTCGTCCATCGCGCGGGCGATCTCCCCGCTCTGGCAGATCTCCCCCTTGTCTTGGCTGGCCTCGATCACGTCACAGACCAGGGTGTTGATCCGCTCGCTCTTGCGATAGCCCAGCGTCTGGCGCAGGTGCAGCGGGATATCCAGCGGATAGAGAATGCCCCCGCGCATGGCGTCCTCGATGTCGTGGTTGATGTAGGCGATCCGGTCGGCGTACCAGAGCAGGCGGCCCTCCAGCGTCTCGGCGCGGTCGCCGCCGGTGTGACAGAGAATGCCGCGCCGGACCTCATAGGTCAGGTTCAGCCCGTCCCCCTCTTTCTCCAGCTTGTCCACCACCCGGAGGGACTGGACGTTGTGGCGAAAGCCGCCGGGCATCACCTCATTGAGCGCCCGCTCCCCGGCGTGGCCGAAGGGGGTGTGCCCCAGGTCGTGACCCAGGGCGGCCGCCTCGGTCAGGTCCTCGTTCAGTCCGAGCGCGCGGGCGATGGTGCGGGCGATCCGCGTCACCTCTAGCGTGTGGGTCATGCGGGTGCGGTAGTGGTCCCCCTCCGGCTGGAGGAAGACCTGCGTCTTGCGCTTGAGCCGCCGGAACGCCTTGCAGTGGACAATCCGGTCCACATCCCGCTGAAAGCAGGTGCGCACCGGGCAGGGCTCCTCCGCCCGCAGCCGGCCGCGCGACTGGCGGCTCTTGCAGGCCAGGGGGGAGAGCAGCAGCTCCTCCGCCCGCTCCGTCCGTTCTCTGCCGTTCATCGCCGTTCCTCCTTTTCCTCGCGGTCTCCATAACTATATACGCAGACAGAGGGGAGATTCCTGCCCCGGAGGGGAAATTTGTCACGTTTTTTCCGGTGGCCGGTCAATCGATGCTCTTTTCCAGCAGGCGCAGCTCCACCGGCTCAGTCTGCGCCGTGCCGATGTCCACAAAGCCGTGGTGCAGGTAAAACGGTAGTCCCAGCGCGTTGTCCGGGGCGCAGCGCAGGCGCAGCGCCGTGCAGCCGAGGGGGCGGAAGGTGGAGATCGCCTGTCCCAGCAGCTGGATGCCAAGCCCCTGCTCCCGGGCCTGCGGGGTCATGTAGTAAAAGAAGATAAAGCCGGCGCGCTCGGCGCGGTAGCGCTCCAGGTCCATCTGGAGCAGGCCCGCCACCGCGTTGCCCTGCATCGCGCAGACCACCGCCCACGGGTCCTGCGCCGCGCAGCGCGCCGCGTCGCGGTAAAAACCCTCGGCGTCAAAGGGGACGCCGGGGTGGACCTGCTCCCAGGTCTCCCGGCGGAAGCGGAGGTACAGCTCCCGCTCTCCCTCCGGGTCCCAGGGACGGTACCAGAGGTTGCTCTCCGGGGCGGCGATGCTGCCGTCTTTCTTCCACTTCTGGCCATTGAGGGTGGACAGATCCTCCGTCAGGTGGGAGTTGTCGCAGGCGAAGAGGACCTTGGCCTCCCGCCCCTCGACCTGCAAGCAGCTCACGGCGGTGTTGTCACTCATGGGTACGCGGGAGGGAATCTCCTCCACGTCAAAGCCCCAGAAGGCGGACAGAGCGGCGCGCAGGGCGATGTAATGGGTGGACACGGCGATGGTCTGCCCCTCATGCCGGGCAGCGAGGCGGAAGATGGTGTCACGCATCCTGGCGCGCAGTTCGAGAAAGCTCTCCCCGCCGGGGGCGCGGAAGCTGCGCGAGCAGGTCTGAAAGCCGTGAATGGCCTCCGGATACAGCCGGCCGATCTCGCCCCAGGGCTTGTCCTCCCACTGGCCCATGTTCATCTCCCGCAGCCCGGCGTTCAGGTACAGCGGGAGGCCCTTGGGCTCATAGAGCGCACGGGCGGTCTTCCGGCAGCGGCGCAGGTCGCTGGAGTAGACCGCGTCGAGGTGGATGGGACGAAAGCGCTCTTCCAGCGCGGCGACCTGCAAGAGGCCCTTCTCCGTCAGGTTGCTGTTATACTGCCCGTGGATGCGGCGGTAGATATTTCCTTCCGCCTCCGCGTGGCGGACAATGTAAACGGTTGTCATGTCTTTATCTTCGCTCCTTTTCGCGGGGATGGCCCGGAAAACGACCCGGTCACCAGGGCTGTACGCCGCCGGTCAGCGCGCGCACGGAGGTGAGGCCCTGCCGCGCGGCGATCTCCTCCAGTCCGTCGCGCACATGCAGCGGGGCGTAAGGGTCGGAGAAGCACGCGGTACCCACGGCCACGGCGCTCGCGCCGGCGAGCATGAGCTGAGCCGCATCTTCCCCCTTGGCGACGCCGCCCATGCCGAGCAGCGGGACGTCCACCGCCTGGGCGACCTCCCAGACCATCCGCACCGCCACCGGCAGAACGGCGGGGCCGGAGAGCCCGCCGGTGTTCATCCGCAGGACGGGGCGGCGGGTGTTCACGTCGATGCGCATCCCGCGAATCGTGTTGATGAGGGAGAGCGCGTCAGCGCCCGCCTCCACCACCGCGCGGGCAATGACGGTGATGTCGGTCACGTTGGGGGAGAGCTTGACCATCACCGGGACGGAGGCGTGGGTCTTGGCCTGGCGCGTGACCTCGGCGGCCATCTCGGGGACGGTGCCGTACTGCATCCCGCCCGCCTTGACGTTGGGGCAGGAGATGTTCACCTCGATCAGGTCCACCCCCGCCGCGGAGAGCTTCTCGCACATGACGCCGTACTCCTCCGGGGTGTTGCCCGAGATATTGGCGATCACGGCCAGGTCGCGCTCGCGCAGCCAGGGCAGCTCGTGGGCGATAAAGCCGTCCACGCCGGGGTTTTGCAGCCCGACGGAGTTCAAAATCCCCATCGGCGTCTCGGCGATGCGCGGGGGTGGGTTCCCCTCGCGCGGGTGGAGGGTGAGCCCTTTCACGCAGATGCCGCCGAGCTGGCTGATGTCATAAAACTGGCTGTACTCGCGGCCAAAGCCAAAGGTTCCGGAGGCGACGACGACGGGATTTTTCATCCGTACGCCCGCCAGCTCCACCGACAGATCTATCTTGCCCATCACCAGTCCACCTCCTCGGCGCGAAATACCGGGCCGTCCTTGCACACATGGCGGTGGTGTCCGCCCACGCTGCACGCGCAGACGAGGCAGGCGCCGATGCCGCAGCCCATCCGTTCCTCCATGGAGACATAGCAGGCGGTGTGTCCCTCTGCGGCAGCGCGCGCGACGCTGCGCAGCATCGGCCGCGGCCCGCAGGCGAAGACGGCATTATAGGCCTTCTCCGCCAGGGCCTGGCGGACCAGGGCGTCTACAAAGCCGTACGCGCCGATGCTCCCGTCGTCGCTGGCGACGCGCACCTCGCCGCAGATGGTGCCCAGTTCCTCAAGCAGGATGGCCTGCTCCCGGCTGCGAAAGCCGACGCAGGCGTCCGCCCCGTGGCAGCATTTGGCCGCGTAGAGCATGGGCGGCACGCCGATGCCGCCGCCCACGACCAGCACGCGGCCCTCCGGGATCTCATAGCCGTGGCCCAACGGGCCGAGCACGTCGAGCACGTCGCCCGCCTGGCGCGCGGCGAGCCACCGCGTTCCCTCGCCCTTCACCTGAAAGACAACGGTGAGGAGATCCCCCGCCACGTCGCAGATGGAGATGGGCCGGCGCAGCAGCAGGCCCTCCCCGCACTTGAGGTTGACAAACTGGCCCGGCCCGGCGCTCCGGGTGATCTCCCCGGCGTCCACCGTGATGGACACGATGTCGCCTGTCAGGTAGGATATGTCTGTGATGGGGCACTGTCTGACCATCGGCATGGTACATCCGCTCCTTTTCGGTCTAAAATCTATCTGGGCGGCAGAGGGCCGCCGGAGCGGAGCGCTCCGACGGTCCTTTCGAGCAAATGCAAGCATTTTCCCGAGTTTACAGTCCCGCGCACCCCAAGGGCACTTTGTCGCCGCCGTTGGTGGCTCGGGCGCGCGCACGGCTTTTTGTTCCAAAAAGCCGCACACTTGCGAGACTATCAGTATTTTTGACCCGGTCAAGGTGAATCGCCCCGTAGGGGCCGAGAGAAGGCCCCCTGGGGGTACGTGCCCGTGCCAAAAATGAGGGTGCACTTTATTTGCCCCTGCGGGGCAAACTCTGCGAGGCGTTTGACATGCGGAAAACGTCGAAGCAGAGCAGCCCTGGTCTGGCTTAGAGGATTGGCGTCACCGCGCGGATCGCCTCGCGCATCTCCAGGGCGGCGTCGCGGGCGGCGGCGGCGTAGTCCACGCCGTCGTGGCCCGTCTTCTTCCAGGCGCACATGATGCCGCGCGAGGAGTTGACGATGGCCCCGCGGCCGTAGCGGTCAAAGGCGTAGTGCACGTCCTCCGCCGTGCCGCCCTGCGCGCCGTATCCGGGCACGAGGAAGAAAGTGTGCGGCAGCATCTTGCGCAGCTGGCGCAGGTCAGAGGGATAGGTCGCCCCAGTCACCGCGCCGACGCGGTTATAGCCGTACTGGCCGACGCTGGTGGTCTTGCCCCAGCGGTCCACCAGCTCGGCCATCACCTTGTAGACCACCCGGTCGCCGGCCACCATATCCTGCAGCTCGATGGCGGAGGGGTTGGAGGTGCGCACCAGGGCGAAGACGCACTTGTCCTCCGCCTCCGCGTCTTTGAGGAAGGGCTTGATCGCGTCCGAGCCCATGTAGCCGTTTAGTGTGACGCAGTCGGCGTCAAAGCCGGGCAGCAGATCGTCGCCCACCTTGGTCTTGCCCAGCCAGCCCTCGGAATAGGCCGCGGCGGTGGAGCCGATGTCGCCGCGCTTGATGTCGGCGATGACGAAGAAGCCCTTCTTCTTCGCGTACCGGATGGTGCGCTCGAGCATCTCCATCCCCTCCCAGCCGAGGTTCTCGTAATAGGCGGCCTGCGGCTTGACAGCGGGGACGATGTCCGCCAGGGCGTCCATCAGGCCGCAGTTGAAGGCGTAGATGGCCTCTGCGGCGGCCTTGCGCGTCTGGCCGTACTCCTCAATATATTTCTGTGTGATATGGGAGGGCACATAGTCCAGCCGGGCGTCCAGCCCGGCCACGGTGGGGTTCTTCATGGCACGGATTTTTTCCTGCAGCGTGTCAAAAGACATATGCCTGACTCCTTTCCATCCTGCCGGTTCAGCAGTCCTGATAGATGATGCGTCCGTTGACGATGGTATACTTCACCTTGCCCCGCAGCTCCATGCCGCCGAACGGGGTATTGCGTCCCTTGGAGGCAAACCGCTCCGGGTCCACCGTCCAGCGCTCGTCCGGGTCAAAGATGGTGATGTCCGCCGCCGCGCCCAGGGAGAGGCTCCCGCGCGGGATGCGCAGAATCTTGGCCGGGTTGATGGTCATTTTCTGAATGATATCAGACAGCGACATCAACCCCGTGTGGTAGAGCCCGGTGAGGGCCAGGGCGAGCGAGGTCTCCAGCCCGACCATTCCGGAGGGGGCCTCCGTCAGCGGCCGGGCCTTCTCCGCCGCGGTGTGCGGCGCGTGGTCGGTGACGATGCAGTCGATCGTCCCGTCGCGCAGTCCGTTGAGGATGGCCTCCTTGTCCTTGGTTGCCCGCAGCGGCGGGTTGACCTTGGCCAGGCTCCCCTGGCGCAGCACCTCCTCGTGGGTGAGGGTGAAATACTGCGGGCAGGTCTCGCAGGTGATCTGCACCCCCTTGCGCTTGTACTGGCGGATGATGCCCACCGCCCCGGCGGTGGAGACGTGGCAGATGTGTACCGGTGTGCGCGTCTCCTCGGCGAGCATCGCGTCGCGCATTACCATCAGGTCCTCCGCGATCGCCGGGCGGCCGGGCAGGCCGAGCTGGCGGGAGACGCGCCCCTCATTCACCGCGCGGCCGCGAACCAGATTGTCATCCTCACAGTGGGAGAGGATGGTCAGCTTGTAGCGGTTGGCGCGCATCAGCCCGTCGCGCATCAGGTTGGAGTCCATGACGGGGTTTCCGTCGTCCGAGATAGCCGCAACGCCCGCCTCGCGCAGCGCGCGCAGATCGGCCATCTCCCGGCCCTGCTGCCCGACGGAGAGCGCCCCGATCGGCCAGACGTTGACACCACAGTTCTGCGCCGCGCGCTCCTGGACGTAGGCCACCTGCTCCGGCGTGTCGATCACTGGTTTTGTATTGGGCATGCAGGCGATGGAGGTCACGCCGCCATGCGCCGCCGCCAGCGAGCCGGTGAGGATATCCTCCTTCTCCGTCAGGCCGGGGTCGCGCAGGTGGACGTGCATGTCAATCAGGCCGGCCGAGACGGTCAACCCGGCGGCGTCGAGCACCTGCGCGTCCGGCTCGTCCAGGCCGTTTCCAATGACAACGATCCGCCCGTCCTCCACCAGCAAGTCCATCACGCCGCCGATCCCGCCGACCGGGTCGACCAGCGTGCCGTTTTTGATGAGCAACTTCAAATGATTACACTCCTTTATCCGCACACATTGCATAATTATCTACTCTGCATTATAGCGTAAATCGCGGCCGCGCGCAATCAATTCCCGGAATTTCTCAGGGGGCATTTTCTGACGTTCGGGTACACTATCTCCAGCGGGCGGTATCCGCCCGCGCGCAAAGCAACGCACGCAAAGGAGGTGTAGCAGCATGAACACCACCCAGTTTCTCCGCGGCATGGGCATCGGAGTGGCGGTGGGCGCGGCCATCAGCATGGCTGTCACGCCCCGGGCCAAGTCGATGAAAAAATCGCCCGCCGGCAAGGCGATCAAGGCCGTCAGCGAGGTGATGGACAACATCACCGACGCGATGGGGCTGTAACGCGCAGCGGGCCTGCCGCAGAGAAAAACTGCGGCAGGCCCATTTTATGGTTTTTGATTCGGTTCAATGCGGGGGAGGAGCGGTTATTCCTCCGTCTCCTCCGCCTCGGCTTCGGCGCTCAGCGTTGCCATCGCGCCTTCATATCCGTCCTGGGCCACGGCACACAGCCATTGGACGGAGTCGGCATCCACCGTCCAGAGGTAGCCCTCGTAGCCCTCCACGACGGCGTAGAACTGGGTGCTCTGCGTGCCGTCCTCTTCGGTCGTGGTCTCCTCCAGGAGATGAATGGTAAAATCCACATCCGAGGTCTCGCCCTCGTCGTCCGTCTCAGTGTAGGTGACGCGGACCGTCGCGGCCAGCTGGTCCGATCGTGTCTCGAGGAAGGAGTCCTCCGTGCTGTAGTCGCTCAGCGTCTCCAGGCCCAGCCCGGTCAGCTCGGACAGCAGTTCCTCCTGCAGTTCCTGGCCGGTGATGTCCTGCTCACCGCAGTACCAGTAGTAGACCGTCTCGTACTCCGGCTCGTCCGCCTCCGCGTCGTCCGTACTCTCGGTGTCGTCAGAGGACTCCTCTGCGTCCGCCTCTTCCTCCTCGTCCTCCACCTCAACCTCGACGGCCTTGACGGTGATGGAGGTCTCCTGTGCGCCGGAGATATCCAGCGCGCTCAGGATGCTCTCGGTGAGCGTCGGGATAAGCTCGGTGCTGTCCGCCTGTTCATAGAGCGTGGTCTGAATCTCACTGTAGAGCGTGCTCTCAACGGTGTAGATGGTGTCCTCCTGCCCGTCCAGACAGGCAAAGTACTCGCTTCCGCTCTCAATGCCAAAGCAGAGGGTGGCAGAGTTGCCGTCCGCGTCGGTGACGGTGAGATAGTTGGCGGAATCTGCCAGGCCGTAGGCGTCCAAATCTTCTTCCGGGGCGAAGGCGCGCACCGCCGTGAGCGACTCCAACTCGGAGAGAATAGAGGTCACGGTGCTGTCGTCAAGCGGGAAATCCGGGTCGTCCTGGTAGTACCAGGCATCCGTCTCCTCGTCATAGGCGAAGCTCAGCGTGTGCTCACCGTTGCTGTAAGTGAGCGTGACCGGGTCGGTCACCGTCTCAATGGCGGGGGAAGCCGCCGCCTGGGCCGCGGCCTCCTGCGAGGCCTGATAGGAGGACCAGGTTATGCCCGCCAGCAGCAAGACCACCATGACCCCCAGCACGACCAGCAAGATCAGCAGTTGTCTCGTCTTTTTTGCCATGCCGTCTGCCTCCTCACAGCTTCCGGCGGCGCATCCAGCGCACGACGCCGACGATCAGAATGCCCAGCGGCAGCACCGCCACGACGATCAATCCTATCATCCCCGCATTGCTAATCGTGTTATAGGTGGTGGACAGGCTCTTGGGCTCGATGGAGATGTTGTCCACGTCCTCAAAGCCGGCAGTCACCGTATTGATAAAGACCTGAATGTTGGCCAGCGAGTAGTTGGCGTTCAGCGTGTCATCCAGCAATGTGTCCGCCGTGATGACGGTCAGGCGGGCGGTGACAGTCTCCACCGTCTCATCCTCGCTGCTGTCGGTTTCCTCGCTCTCTGTCTCATCGGTAGAGGTCTCGTCCGTACTGGTTTCGTCTGTGCTGGTCTCATCGGTAGAGGTCTCGTCCGTACTGGTTTCGTCCGTGCTGGTCTCATCGG
>CAYWUA010000021.1:0-18737 GCA_964461385.1 uncultured Oscillospiraceae bacterium | reverse complement strand
GTCTCATCGGTAGAGGTCTCGTCCGTACTGGTTTCGTCCGTGCTGGTCTCATCGGTAGAGGTCTCGTCCGTACTGGTTTCGTCCGTGCTGGTCTCATCGGCGGCAGTCTCCTCGGCCGAGGTATCCTCATCAGATGCCTCATCCTCTGCCGTCTCGTCCGCGTCCTCCTCCACGGTGATCTCCTCGCTGGCGGTCACGCCGATGAGGTACTGGCCGATGGTGATGTTCTCTTCATCCACCACGGCCATTCCGCTTTCAGAGGTGGTGAGGAAGGGAGTGACCGTGATGGTCTCCCGCGCCGGCGTCCCCTCCGTCAGGCCGAGCACCGGGGAGATCATGCCATTGACCAGGTCATAGCCCACCATGACATAGGCATCCCCCGCTACGCCGTCGGCTGCGTCGGTCGAGGTGTCCAGCTCGGGGAAGAAGATATAATAGCTGCCGGAATTCTGGTACCAGTAGTAGTTCTCCGCATCAGCGATATAGCCGTCCACCTCCACGAGGCCGTATTCTTCCATCAGCTCGGTGAGATGCGGGTGCTCAAAGGGTTCCGAGTCCAGAATCAGGGAGACCTGTCCCCCTGTGGCCAGGTAGGCGCGCACCATCTCCAGCTCGTCCACCGACAGGTCGCTGGTCGGCTGGTTGATCACCAGCAGGTCGCAGTCCTCCGGGATGCCGCCGTCAGTGGTCAGGTTGACCGAACTGGTGGTGAAATGGCTGCGCTCGAGCTGCTCGATCACCAGACTGCCCAACTCCGTCTCCCCGTGGCCGGTGGTGGTGTAGACGGTGTGGTCCACCGCGGAGACGACATAGTCGATCGCGGAGGTGAGCTGCCCTTCCGCGTCAAATTCGGTGTAGTCCGCGTAGCCGTACATCAGATAGCTATAATAGTCCATCACCAGGATGTCGGCAAAATAGATGATTTCCTGACGCCCGGTTTCCTCGCAGTACACCACAATGGTGTCCTGTTCCGTCTCATATTCCGTCAGTACGCTCGGGCTGGTCACCGGGTCCACCGTCCGCATGCTCAGATGGTCGGACAGGGCCACATACCGGTCCAGAAAGCGGCTGATGCGGCTGTCCACATCCCCGTTCTCGGCCACGACGATCAGCTCTATGTCGGTGTCCAGCGCCGCCAGGTATTCCACACTGGTGTCCGTCACGGTGTAAATGCCGCTGCTGGAGAGGTCTACCTCCAGCAGGTTGGAGGGCAGATAGCCCACCGCCAGGTTAAAGACGATGACGATGGCCACCACCAGCGCGATCATGCCGGCGGAGAAGAGGCCGTTTTTGCTCTGAATTGTGCCGAAGCTGCCCTTGATGCCGGCCAGCGTGGGGCGCTTGGCGGCGAGGCGGCTTCGCAGTCCGCGCAGGGAAAATTTTTTCATGCCGCACACCTCCTCAGTTCCAGCGCCGGCGCTGGACCACCTGAATGGTCAGAAACACCAGCAGAAATGCCATGGACACATACAGCAGCAGTCCGCCCAGATCAAACACATACTCCAGCGCAAAGCTCTGGAACGCCGCGTTGAGGGAGAACAGGGACAGGAGGTTCACCAGCAGATCGTCATAGAGCGAGGGATTCACCACGTACACCCCCACCACCGCCGCCGCGCCCACTAGCCCGACGAGCAGCGTGATGGTGTTGTTACCCGTGAGCGAGTGCAGCAGCGCGCAGACGGCCAGTACGAGCAGCAGCAGGCCGACGAGCGTCGTTGCCGCGTCGCCGCTGAGGAAAGAGAGCAGGGAGTCCCAGAGATAGAGCAGCAGCAGCAACCCAAAGGTGCCCACCGCAGCGATCACCTGGCTCTCCGTCAGCGAGGAGACCAGCAGGCCGATGGCGATATACACCGATCCGAGCAGGAAAAAAGCGAAGATCGAGGCGTAGTCACTGGCGAAATAGACCGTCCCGGTGGACCCGGCGGCCAGGCGCATCACCACCGGATAGAAACAGAAGATAACATGCGGGATAGCATAGACCGTCAGCATGGCAAAATACTTCCCCAGCACCATGCCGGTCACAGTACACGGCGAGGTGAGCAGGAGCTGGTCGGTCTTGCTGCGCCGCTCCTCCGCCATGGAGCGCATCGTCAGGATGGGCACGGCGACCAGGAAGATAAACATGGAATAATACAGCGAGATGGAAAAATTGGGGTAGCCGTAAAAGAGATTGTAGGCCATAAAATACAGTCCCGCGGCCGCGCAGAGAAAAGCAATGCACAGCCAGCCGGTCACCGAGTCAAAATAGGCCTTCAGCTCCCGTTGATAGATGGCGATCATTTTGTCTCCTCCTCTCCGCGTCCGGCCGCTCCGGGCTGCGACGGCTCGTCGCTGGTCATCTCCAGGAAGACCTGCTCCAGGCTGGCGGAATTGGTGTGCATTTCCAGTAGGGCGGTCTGTGCATGGGCAAAGGCGAAGAAGAGGGCCTCGCGCGGGTCATCGCCGCCGGCGGTGTCCAGCATCAGAGTGCTCGTCCCGTCCGCGTTGTCGCGGCTCTCCGACGCCGTGGCGCCCGCCACCGGGCGGAGAATCTCCCGTGCCCGCGCGGCGGAACATTTCGCCGTGATCTCCAAACGCCCGGTGCCGCGCAGCGTCTCCTCCAGGTGCTCCGGGGTGTCGCTGGCCAGCAGCTTGCCGTGGTGGAGAATGAGAATCTGATCGCAGACCGCCTGCACCTCCGAGAGGATGTGGGAGGAGAGGATGACGGTGTGCTCCTGGCCCAGCTCGCGGATGAGCTGGCGGATCTCGATAATCTGCTTCGGGTCCAGGCCGACGGTGGGCTCGTCCAGAATCAGGGTCTTCGGGTCGCCCAGCAGCGCCTGCGCCAGCCCGACGCGCTGGCGGTAGCCCTTGGAGAGGTTTTTGATCAGCCGGCCGGCGACCGCCTCGATCTGCACGCGCGCCATGACGCGGCGCTTCTGTTCCTCCCGCTTCTGGCGCGGCACCAGTTTCAGCCGAGAGCAGAAGTCCAGGTATTCCTCTACTGTCATCTCCGGGTAAAGCGGCGGCAGCTCGGGCAGGTAGCCGATGGAGCGCTTGGCCTCCTCCGGCTCTTCCAAGATGTCGTGCCCGTCCACCAGAATCTGCCCCTCCGTCGGGCCGAGGTAGCCGGTCATCAGGTTCATCGTCGTGCTCTTGCCCGCCCCGTTCGGACCGAGAAAGCCGTAGATCCGGCCGTCCTCGATCGTCAGGTTCAGGTGGTCCACCGCCAGGTGATCTCCGTAGCGTTTGACCAGGTTCTTCAGTTCGATCACTGCGCTTCCTCCTTTGCAGCTCACTTCAATTACCGTTTTACTCTACGCTTTTCGGCTGAAACGAACCTGAAAAACAGGGGAAGATGCGCGTAAAATTCACAGATTGTTTACAAAATGGGCCGTTTGGGAGGGTTGAAAGCGTGTTTGGTGCGCATATATATCCCGTGCAGGAGGGAATAGAGGCAAAAACCCCCTGCCCAACGCTGAGCAGGGGGGATGCGTCATGAAGTTTCGTCCGGACCGGGAGCTGATACTCTGCTTCTTCCTCGCGGCCGCCGCAGGGGTGGGGCTGCACTTTCTCTTTGATCTCTGGCCCAGCCTGCTGACCGAGTTTCTCTCGCCGGTCAACGAGAGCCTGTGGGAGCACGTCAAGCTGATCTTCTGGCCCGGCCTTCTGGCCGGGGCCTGGCTCACCGGGCGCGGGAAGTGGCGCGCGGGGCCGTGGCTGGGCAGCCTCCTGTTCACCTGTGCGCTGTTACTGGCGGCCGGCTGGCTGCTGCACCGTACCCTGGGCACGGACGCGCTCGCCCTGGATGTGTCACTCTATCTGCTACTGATGGGACTGACGTTTTTTCTGCCGGCGGTTCTGCCGGTGCCGGAGCGGTGGGCCGGGACGCTGGCGGCGGGAGTCATCCTTCTGGGCGGCCTGGTTGTCTGCTGGACCATTCAGCCGCCTCACGCTGCTCTGTTTCACGATATGACGCTGACAGACGCCTTTTTGCGCCTGCCGTGCTAGAGTCTGTTTTAAAACCGGGCACTTGTGTGCAGCATGCTGAGGTGGTAAATTATAAGTATAAAAGGCATGAGTTAAGTGAAGCACAATGGAACAATATAAAGGACTTGGTGCCTCCTGAGCGGAAACCACAGGGCGGCCGCCCTGCAAAGAGCAATCGAAAGATGCTTAACAATGGTGTACTGGCTGAATACGGGCATCCCGTGGCGGGATCTGCCGGAGCGGTTCGGCCCCTGGCAATCTGTTAGAGCCATTTGAATTGTCAGGGAAGCAGGTTCTTGCGGACAAGGGATACGACAGCAACAAGTTTGTCCGCCAGATAGAAACCCGCAGCGGTATCGCTGTCATTCCGAGCCGGGATACTGCAAGGTATCCGAGAAAAATGGATTGGCATACCTACAAAGAACGGCATCTTATTGAAAATTTGTTTCTCAAACTCAAAAATCATCGGCGTTTTTCAACTCGGTACGAGAAAAAGGCCGCCTACTTTTATGCGGTTGTTTCTTTTGCCTGTATTCCGGTTTGGTCAATTTGATGGTTTTAAAACAGACTCCAGGCCTTGTTTGAAAATCGTTTCCACGCCTGAACAGCGGGCCTTTTCGCCATGCTGCGGTGATTTTCCTTGCCGCCCACAGAGGATTGCTGCGCCAAATCGCCTTGTCTGGCAAAAAATTCTCGCCGGCAGGCATATCCCCTGTTTTTCAAACAAGGCCCGGGCCAGCCTGCGTCTCCGGCGTGCCGATGTGTTCTTTGAGCCGGTCAAAGGTGACGGCGCTGATGTCATGTTCAATCCGGCAGGCGTCCTCCGTCGCGATCTCCTCCGGAACGCCGAGGGAGATGAGCCAGCGGCTGATGAGCACGTGCCGCTCATACATCCGCTCGGCAATCTGCTGGCCGGCCGGGGTGAGGGAGAGCAGGCCGTCCCGGTCCATCGTGATGTATCCGTTTTCCCGCAGCAGGCTGACGGCCCGGCTGACGCTGGGTTTGGAAAAGTCCAGCTTGTGGGCCACGTCGATGGAGCGGACGGAACCCTTCTCCAGCTGGATCATCAGTATCGCCTCCAGATAGTTCTCTGCTGACTCATGAATTTGCATAAAATCACCTCTATGGCGCGCGAATAGGGGAAAATAGAAAAGATTTTCCTGTGGGATTAGGGATAGCTTACCACAAATGGAGGCGACTTGCAAGAATAAAATCTGCCCCGCCCGGTCGAAGCATGCCGAACAAAAAAACGGCGCGGTCCCCCGGAGATATTGCGGCGGGGCGGAAAAGGTGCTATATTCAGCGAAAAGACCCGGCCGGCGGGGAGAAGGGGGGGAAGGCGCCCGTGGAGGAGATCAGCGTCCTGCTGGCGGAGCCGGACGAGCGGCTGCGAGAGGAGTGGGCGGCGGGCTTTCGCCTGCTCGGCGGCCTGTGGGTGGCCGGGATGACCGGGCAGGCAGAAGAGGTGCTCCCGCTGCTGCGCGCCAGCGGCGCGCAGGTGCTGATTTTAGAGCCGCTGCTTGACGCGGAGAATGGACTGGCCCTGCTCGAGCGCGTGCGCGGTGCGTGCGGGGAGCGGCTGGGGATTTTGGTCTGCACCGCCCTGGCGCGGCCGTCCGTGCTGGCGCGCGCGCGCCGCCTGGGTGCCGACGGCGCGCTGGCCAAGCCGGTGGATTTGTTCACCCTGGCGGCCTGGGTGCGCCTGGCCTGCCGGAAGTGCCGGGGGAATGAGGAGTGGGAGGCGTCTTTGCGTGCGCGTGCGGCCCTCCTGCTCGGCGAGCAGGGGGTTTCTCCCCGCGGGAAGGGGCGCGCCCTGCTGCTCGAGGCGCTCTGCCTGACGGCGCGGGAGCCGGAGGTGCTGCGCGAGCCCGCGGCCGTGCTCTGCGCCCGGCTGTCTTCGCGCTGCGGCGTGCCGGCCGGGAGCGCGGCGCGGGATATGCGCGCGGCCATCCGCCGGGCCTGGGCGGAGGGGAGTGCTCTCGCCCGGCAGAAGTACTTCCCCTGGCAGTGCCGCCTGGGACGCTGCCCAACGACAGCGGAATTTCTCACGGTGCTCTCCGAGCGCCTGCGCCGACCGATGCCGGATTGATCCGCCGCGCAGCGGGAAGAAGCTCTTGCAATGGCGCGGGAAATAGGATAAAATAGACCCGTAGAACACCGCTTCGGCGCGCTTGCCGGAGAAGAACGAAATATGGAGGCTATGAATATGATTACAGCAGGCGATTTCCGCAACGGCGTCACCTTTGAGTACGAGGGCAAGGTCATGCAGGTGGTGGAGTTCCAGCACGTCAAGCCCGGCAAGGGCGCCGCGTTTGTTCGCACCAAGATGAAGAACGTGATCACCGGCGCGGTCACCGAGACCTCGTTTAACCCCTCGGCGAAGTTTGAGTCGGCCTATATCGAGCGCCGCGTGATGGAGTACAGCTACTCCGACGGTGAGCTGTACTACTTTATGGATACCGAAACCTACGACATGGTGCCGCTCAACCGCGACCAGCTGGGCGACGCATTCCGCTTTGTCAAAGAGAACACCGAGTGCAAGGTCCTGTCCTACAAGGGCAATATCTTCGGCATTGAGCCGCCCAACTTTATGGACCTCGAGGTCACCGAGACCGAGCCGGGCATCCGCGGCGATACGGCCACCAACGTCACCAAGCCTGCCACCCTGGAGACGGGCGCGGAGATCCGCGTGCCGCTGTTCATCAACGTGGGCGACAAGATCACGGTAGACACCCGCACGGGCGAGTATCTCTCCCGTTCCAAGTGATGCGCTGACCGGCCGGATGGTAAATTTCAAACGACTGCTGGGAAAGGAGCTTTCTATGTCCCTGACCGAACGTACCGCCTATCTCCGCGGCCTGGCGGAGGGCATGGGCCTCAAGGCGGAGGATTCCAACGAGCACAAGCTGCTGCTGGCCATGGTGGAGACGATGGAGGACATCGCCGCCCACGTTGAGGCGAATGAGGAGTCGGTCTCTGCCCTGGCCGACGAGCTGGAGGAGCTGGACGACGCCCTCACCGAGCTGGAGGAGAGCCTGGAGGAGGATGACGGCGAGGAAGAGGACGAAGCGGAGGAGACGGTGGAGTACGAGCTCACCTGCCCTGAGTGCGGCGGACCGGTCGTCCTGGATGAGGAGACCATCGCCCGCGGCGAGACCATATGTCCCAACTGCCAGCAGAAGTTGGAGATCGACCTGGGCTTTGACGAGGACGCGGAGGACAGCCCCGAGAGCTGACCGCCCGCAAGATATGTGCAATTTGCCCGCCGGGGGACTGTTTCCGCCCTCCGACGGGCATTATTATGGAAAAAGCTGCGTTTTTCTGTGCAGGTTGGGCGGTTAGCTCTTGCAGTACGCGGCCGGATGCATTATAATATAAAATGGGCCTGCATTCCGGGCCCGCACGACAGAGTAATTCAAGAAAAGGAGTTCTGCCCTATGATTTTCAATGAGGAAACCCGGGAAATGCTGCAAATGGTCCGGGATTTCGTAGATAAAGAAATCATTCCGACCGTGGGCGAGTATGAAAAGAGCGACGTCTTTCCCCGGGAGCTGCTGGATAAGGCCTGCGACATGGGGCTCAACGCCCTGTGTGTGCCCGCCGAATACGGCGGCCCCGGCCTGACCAACGTCCAGGTCTTTGCCATCGCCGAGGAGATCGCCCGCGGTGACATCGGCATCGGCACCACGCTGATTGCCAACGCCCTGGCCTCCTATCCCGTGCTGGTGGCCGGCAACGACGCGCAGAAGAAGCTGTGGTTTGACACCATGCTGGAGAAGAAGTACGCCGCCTTCTGCCTGACCGAACCGAACGCCGGCTCGGACGCCGGCGGCGTACAGACCACTGCCGTGGAGGACGGGGACGACTATATCATCAACGGCACCAAGTGCTTTATTTCCAACGGCCCCATCGCCGGCATTTACACCGTGCTGGCCTCCACCCGCAAGAAGGCGGGCGTGATGGGCCTGTCCGCCTTCATCGTCGAGCGCGACCGCCCGGGCGTGTCCATTGGCAAGGAGGAGGACAAGATGGGCATGCGCCTGAGCGTGACCAGCGAGGTCATCTTTGACAACGTCCGCGTGCCGAAGGACCACCTGCTCGGCAAGAAGAACCGCGGCTTCAAGTATATCCTCGAGACGCTGGACCACTCCCGCGCCGGCGTGGGCGCCTTTGGCGTCGGCATCGGTCAGCGCGTGGTGGAGGAGGCGACCAAGTACGCCAAGCAGCGTAAGCAGTTCGGCCAGCCGGTGGCCAACTTCCAGGCGGTGGAGATGATGCTAGCCGACATGGAGATTCAGGTCCAATCCGCCCGGCAGATGTATTTGCACGCGGCGGAGCTGATGGACGCCGGGCTGCCGTTCACCATGGAGGCGGCCATCGCCAAGACCATCGGCACCGACACCGGCATGAAGTGCGCCGTCGACGGCGTGCAGGTCATGGGCGGCTACGGCTATATGAAGGAGTACCCGATGGAGAAGCTGATGCGCGATGCGAAGATTCTCCAGATCTATGAGGGCACCAACCAGATCCAGCGCACCGTGATCGCCGGCCAGATTAAGAAGAAGTACACCGACAGCGGCGCGCGCCCTATCCCCTCCATCCAGCCGCCCAAGGCGGAGGCGCACAAGTCCTCTGTCTCCACTGTGGAGGCCAAGCAGGAGGCAAACCCTAAGATCGCGGGTGGAAAGGGGCTGAACATCCTCGTCTGCGTCAAGCAGGTGCCCGACACCACCCAGATTAAGATCGACCCGGTCAAGCACACCCTCATCCGCGAGGGCGTGCCCGCCATCGTCAACACCTTTGACACCTATGCCCTCGAGGTCGCCCTGCGCCTGAAGGATCAGGCGGGCGGCAAGGTCACCGTCATCTCCATGGGCATCCCCAAGGCCAAGGACGCTCTGCGCGAGTGCCTGGCGGCGGGCGCGGATGAGGCATACCTCATTACCGACCGCGCCTTCGGCGGCTCGGACACCCTGGCCACCTCCAAGATCATCTCCACCGCCATCGAGGTGCTGGAGAAGAAGAACGGCCGCGCCTTTGATTGCATCCTCTGCGGCAAGCAGGCCATCGACGGGGACACCGGCCAGGTCGGCCCGGAGATCTCCCAGCACCTGGACCGCGCGCTGGTGAGCTATGCCGTCGAGGTCGCCCTTCAGGCCGACGGCACCCTCAAGTGCAAGCGCGAGAGCGACGAGGGCTATGACTTCTATCAGGTCGGTACGCCCTGCGTCATCACGGTGAACAAGACCCCCTTCGATCTGCGCTATCCCAACTTCAAGAGCCAGCGCTATGCCCGCACGGCGGAGATTCCGGAACTGACCTCCGCTGAGGTGGTGGTGGCCCCGGAGGAGCGCGGCCTGGCCGGCTCACCCACCAAGGTGATCAAGACCTACACCCCCACTCACCAGAAGAACGGCATGAAGATCGAGGGAATGAGCGGGGCGGAGGCCGCCGCCAAGCTGGTTGACCTCATGGCCGAGGCCAAGCTGCTGTGATTGAGGAGGGCACTGAACGATGGAATACAAAAATCTCTGGGTCTATATTGAGACGGACGAGGGCGTGGCCAAGAACGTCGGCTACGAGCTGCTAAATCCCGGCCGCCGCATGGCCGATAAGCTGGGCCAGGAGCTGGTGGCGGTCGTGCTGGGCAAGGATGTGGAGCACGTTGCCCGCCAGGCGATCGCCTACGGCGCGGATAAAGTCATTCTGGTCGAGGGCGAGGAGTACGCCACCTACAACACCGACGCGCAGACCTACGCGATGGTGGAGCTGATCGGGAAGTACCGTCCCTTCATCGTCCTCTACGGCGCGACCAACAACGGCCGCGACGTGGGGCCGCGCGTGGCTTGCAGCGTGCGCACCGGCCTGACTGCCGACTGCACCGGCCTGGATATCGACGAGAACGGCCTGCTGGCCTCCACCCGCCCCGCCTTTGGCGGCAATCTGATGGCGACCATCTCCTGCCCAGACCACCGTCCGCAGATGTCCACTGTCCGCGCCGGCGTGTTCAAGAAGCCCGCAGCGGATGAGAGCCGCACCGGCGAGATCCTCCGCGAGGAGGTCCATATCGACCCGGCCAAGGTCCGCGTCCACCTGCTCGAGCGGGTGAAGGAGGTGGCCGAGGCGGTCAACCTGGAGGAGGCGGAGATCATCGTCTCCGGCGGCCGCGGCCTGAAGAGCGCGGAAAATTTCTGCCTGGTGCGCGATCTGGCCGACGCCCTGGGCGCCACCGTGGGCGCGAGCCGCGCGGCGGTGGACGCGGGCTGGATTCCCCACGCCCACCAGGTGGGGCAGACCGGCAAGACAGTCGCCCCGAAGGTCTATATCGCCTGCGGCATTTCGGGCGCGATCCAGCACCTGGCCGGCATGAGCGGCTCGGACACCATCGTGGCGATCAACAAGGACCCCGACGCCCCCATCTTCTCGGTGGCGGACTACGGCATCGTGGGCGACCTGTTTGAAGTTCTGCCCGCCCTGACCGCCGCCATCCGCGCAAAGAAGGGCTGAGGCAATTGTAAAACTGCATACAATAAACCGGCATAAAACGGCCGGAAACGGGAAAAACAACCGTTTCCGGCCGTTTTTTACCATCCGGAGAGGGAGAGCGCCGGCCGTTAAATAAGCGAAATAATGACAAAAGATGACGAAATGTGCGGGAAAACGCGAGATTCTTAATAGTTTCTTAAATCGGTCAAGACCTCTCCCACACCAGGCGGGAGATATGGTATAATGGAGCACATCGGACGGCGCCGGAGCAGTGCGCCGTCTCGAGATCACAGAGATGCAATTGGGCCGGCGGGCCGGGAGCGGGAAAGGAAGAATTCTATGAATCAGAAACGTTGTTTAGCGCTGGCGCTGGCCGCGCTGCTCTGTCTTGGCCTGGCGGGCTGCGCCGAGGGGCAGGGTGCGTTGGAGGCATCTGCCCCGGTACAGTCGGTAGCGATGCTGATGGGCGTCAGCCTCTCCGGCAGCGATCAGTACCCCGGCGTGGTGGAACCCAAGGCGACCGTGTCGGTGGACAAGGACCCGAATAAGACGGTGGCCGAGTGCAGCGTGGAGGTAGGGGATGTCGTCCAGGCGGGTGATCTGCTGTTCACCTATGACTCCGACGCCCTGCAGCTCACCCTCTCCACGGCGGAGCTAGAGGTGCAGCAGCTGGAGAACTCCATCACTTCCTATGACAACCAGATCGACGACCTGGAGCGGGAGCGGCGCAATGCCTCTTCCGACGACCGGCTGGAGTACACCCTCCAGATCCAGGAGGCGGAGCTCAACCGCTCGGAGGCGGAGTACAACCTGCGCCAGAAGCAGGCGGAGCTGGACCGCCTGCGCGAGAGTATGGACGAGACCGAGGTCTATGCTGAGGTGAGCGGCATTGTCCAGAGTATCAACGACCAGGACGACAGCAGCACGCAGATCTATTACGGCGGCACCGGCTTGGGAGAGAGCGGCGCGTACATCACGATCATGGAGACAGGCACCTACCGCATCAAGGGCACCGTCACCGAGGAGGCGGTGGGCAGCCTCTATCAGGGGATGGAGGTCACCGCCATCTCCCGTCTGGACGGGAATCAGACATGGCACGGCGTGATCGAGAGCGTCAACACCAGCACCACCGAGGAGGACTCGAACACCTATATCGACTACGGAACCAACGCCGAGAGCAGTTCACGCTACGCTTTTTACGTCACGTTGGACTCCTCCGACGGCCTGCTGATCGGCCAGCACGTCTATCTGCGCGCCGGCGGCAGCGCAGAGACGGAGAGCGGGATCCGCCTGTCCTCCGGCTATCTGGTGATGGACGAGGCGGGAGAGACCGCCTCTGTCTGGGCGGCGAATGACCAGGATCGCCTGGAGTTGCGCAGCGTCACCCTCGGAGCCTATGACGAGGGGATGGACGAGTATGAGATCACTGATGGCCTCACGCTGGAGGACTACATCGCCTATCCGGATGACACGCTCACCGAGGGCATGACGGTGATCCGCTACGACGAGAACTCCTTTGGCGGCGCCGTCTCTGGCGGCGAGAGCTACGTCGATGAGGGTTACGTTGACGAGGGCTACGTCGATGAGGGCTACGTTGACGAGGGCTACGTCGATGAGGGTTACGTTGACGAGGGCTACGTCGATGAAGGCTACGTGGACGAGGACTATGTCGGTGAGGGCTTCGCCGACGAGGACACCGTCGCGGAGTACGCTGCCGTGGACGACGCCGGGGTGGACACAACGGTTGCGGACGCCGCCGTGGAGGGCTGAGTCATGGTCTTGGAACTGCGGGATATCTGCAAGGACTATATGCGCGGCAAGATGGTGGTCCCCGTGCTCAAGAATATCGATCTCACCGTGGACGAGGGGGAGTATATCGCCATCATGGGGCCCTCCGGCTCAGGCAAGACGACCCTCATGAATCTGATCGGCTGCCTGGATCAGCCCACCTCCGGCAAGCGCATTCTACAGGGAGTGGACCTGGACGGGGTGAACGACAACCGGATGGCGGACATCCGCAACCGTCAGATCGGCTTTGTCTTTCAGAATGCCGACCTACTGCCCGGCCTGAGCGCGCTGGACAATGTGGCACTGCCGCTGGTTTACCGCGGCATGCGCAAGAAGGCGCGGCGGGCGAAGGCGGCGGACATGCTTGCGCGGGTGGGCCTGGCAGACCGGATGGACTTCAAGCCCAACCAGCTCTCCGGCGGACAGTGCCAGCGGGTGGCGATTGCCCGCGCGATGGTGGGAGACCCAAGCCTGCTGCTCGCTGACGAGCCGACCGGCGCGCTGGATACCCAATCCGGTCAGCAGGTGATGGAACTCTTCCACCACCTCAACGCCGACGGCGCAACCATTATTATGATTACTCACGCGCCTGAGGTGGCCTGCTGCGCGCAGAAGACCTACCTCATCCGCGACGGCAAGATTCAGGAGGGAGGGGTGACGGTATGAAGACCAAGGCGAAGCGTTTCTCCTTCCAGTGGCTGATCCCCATTGTGCTGGCGGTGCTGCTGGCCGCCGGCGGCGCGGCCGGAGGACTGGTCCTCTGGCGCAGCCGGCAGAACCGTCCGGTGACCGTCTATGCCGTCAGTGATTTCGCCATGACAAACTATTACGGCGACAGCAGCGAGACCGAAGGGATGGTCACAGTGGATGGCCTGCAGACAGTATTTCTCTCGGACACCCAGACAGTCAAGCAGATTTTGGTTTCCGAGGGGGACGCCGTACACGCCGGCGAGGCGCTGCTGACCTATGACACCACGCTGACGGAGATTGACCTGCAGCGCAAGGAGGTACAGGTACAGCAGGCCGAGCTGGCGCTGACAGAGGCGCAGAAAGAGCTGGCCACTGTGCGCACCTACCGCCCGGGCGTCTTTATCCCCGGCAGTGTGACCACCATCACCATCCCCGGCATTGATGCCCCGGAGGAGGAGCCGTGGGTGGACGACGGCACGCTCACATATCTGGACGGCGATGGCAGCAAGGATCACCCATTTCAATATGAATGGAAGACGGAGTATACCTATACCAACGCCTTCTTTGACCAGTGCATGCGCGGCCTGGACGATGCCTATGTCACATTTGTCCTGTTGGCCGAGATGGACGTCTCGTGGTTGCCCTCTGATGGCCAGGATGATGGCGAAGAAGGCGGCGGCGAAGAAGGCGGCGACGAGGAAGGCGGCGACGAGGAAGGCGGCAGCGACGAGGAAGGCGGCGACGAGGAAGGCGGCGACGAGGAAGGCAGCGGCGAGGAAGGCGGCGACGAGGAAGGCGGCGACGAGGAAGGCAGCGGCGAGGAAGGCGGCAGTGGCGACAGCCAGCAGCCGCCAACAGCTGAGCCAGAGTCGAACAGCTCTATAGAGGGCAATGAAGAGACACTGGCGCGCTCATCGTCCACCACCACATCGAAGCAGGACCGTCAGCCGGTCCAGATCAGCTGGACCATGCGGATTCAGCACACCGATGAGGCGGGCTACGTCTGGCAGATGACCAATTTCCAGGTCGACCCGGCGGGGGAGATGGCTGGAAGTGACGCGCTGATCGATCAGGACATTGGCGACACGCTGACGCCCCTGCCGGAGGAGGAGCCGTTTGAACCCATTCCGCCGCAGACAATTACGGACGGCATCAAGTACACCGCCCAGGAGCTGGCCGTCATGGTGCGCGACGCCGAGCAGAAGGTGCGGGAGCTGGACGTGGCGCTGCGGCAGGCGCAGATGGAGTATGACAAGGCGGAGCAAGAGCTCAACAACGGCGCGGTCTATAGCACAGTGGACGGCACCATCACCAATCTGCTCGACGAACAGACGGCGGAGGCGACAGGAGAGCCGCTGATGAAGGTGACCGCCGGGGGCGGCTACTACGTGCAGGGCGTACTCAGCGAGCTGGAGCTCAACAGCATGTCCGCCGGGCAGACGGTCACGCTGATGTCCTGGCAGACCGGCGAGCAGGTGGAGGGGGAGATCATCGAGATCTCGGAGTACCCCACCACGGGCGGATATTATTGGGGCGGCGGCAACAACAACGTCTCCCGCTATCCCTTTACCGTCTTTGTCGACGGGAGTGCGAACCTCCAGGAGGGGGAGTATGTGTATATCTCCTATTCTCCCGGCGCCGCCTCCAGCGGGCTCTATCTGGAGAGCATGTTCCTCCGCTCGGAGAACGGGCGCAGTTATGTCTATGTCGCCGCGGAGGACGGGACGCTGGAGAAGCGCTATCTCTCCACCGGAAAGAACCTCTGGGGCAGCTATACCGAGATCCGTGACGGCCTGAGCGTAGAGGACTATGTGGCCTTCCCCTACGGCGAGAGCGCGCGCGAGGGCGCGCCCACGCAGCCGGGCACAATGGATGAATTTTACGGCTGGTGAGGAGGTGGAGCACTGTGTTTGAGAATATCGGTCTTTCCATTCAGGGGATCTGGAACCATAAGCTCCGCTCCCTCCTGACCATGCTGGGCATCATCATTGGCATCGCCTCCATCATCGCCATCGTTTCCACCATCAAGGGGACGAACGAGCAGATCAAGCAGCAGTTGATCGGCGCGGGCAACAACGTCGTGAAGGTGCAGCTGTGCCAGGGGGATTACCCGATGGACCTGCAATATAACGCCATTCCGGCCGGGGTGGGTGTCCTTTCGGAGGACACGCGGTCGGAGCTGGAGCGGCTCGACGGCGTGCTCAACGTCAGCCTCTATCGTGAGCGGACCTATGTGGACAGCATCTACTGGCAAAACAGCCCATTTAACGGCACAATGCGCGGCATTGACGGCAATTATTTCGACGTCAACGGCTATCACCTCTACCTCGGCCGGGGCTTTACCCAGAGCGATTACGAGAACTACCATAAGGTGGCGATCCTCGACCAGACGGCGGCGGAGAGCATCTTCCCCGGGGAAAACCCACTGGGCCAGATTCTGGAGATCTACCAGGAGCCGTTTACAGTGGTCGGCGTGGTCGCCCAGCGGAGCACCTATGAACTGCAGATAGACAGCTACGAGGAGTATGTCCTCTATGTGGGCAGCCAGAGCGGGGCGGTCTATCTGCCGGACACCCTCTGGCCGATGGTCTGCCAGTATGACGAGCCGCAGACGGTGGACATCCAGGCCCGCTCGACTGACGACATGACCTCGGTGGGCCGCGAGGCGGAGGAGATCATCAACGCGACGCTCTCCGTCTCGGAGGAGTCGGACATTTCCTACGCCAGCACCGACGTGCTCGAGCAGGCGCAGCAGCTCCAGCAGCTGGCCAATGCGACGAACCAGCAGTTGATCTGGATCGCTTCCATCTCACTGCTGGTGGGCGGCATCGGCGTGATGAATATCATGCTGGTCAGCGTCACCGAGCGCACGCGGGAAATTGGCTTGAAAAAGGCGATCGGTGCGCGCCGCAGCCGGATTCTCTGGCAGTTTTTGACGGAGGCGGCCGTGCTCACCAGTCTAGGCGGCGTGATCGGCGTGCTGGCCGGCATCGGCATGGCCCAGGTGGTCAGCCGGGTGGCGGGGTCGCCCACTGCAATTAGCGTGCCTGCCACGCTGATTGCCGTGCTCTTCTCCATGCTCATCGGCGTCGTCTTCGGCCTGATGCCCGCTGTCAAGGCAGCAAATCTCAATCCGATCGACGCGCTGCGCCGGGAGTGAGCTGCAGCTGGCCGGGAGAGAATATCAGAACCGGCCCCGTCCCGTAAGGTATGGGGCTGGTTTTCTCTGTCTGCTTGACATTTTTTCGCCGGAGCGGTAACATAAATCCCGGAGAACTCTGGCAGAATAAGGAGGAAATCGGATGGATTGGACCCGTCTGGAACGGGAGCTGCGCGCCCAGCCGTACCCCTGCCCAATGCCCGATCTGACGCCCTGCGCGGTGCTCGTGCTGGCAGCGGGGGACGCGCTGGTGATGGAGGTGCGCGCCCGGACGCTGCGCCATCAGCCGGGAGAGGTCTGCTTTCCCGGCGGGCGGATAGAGCCGGGGGAGACGGCGGTCCAGTGTGCCCTGCGCGAGACGCAGGAGGAGCTCTGTCTCCCGCCGGAGCGGATTGAGGTGCTCGGAGAGCTGGAGTTTTTGATCAGCATCGCCGGGCGGGTGATCTACCCTGTGCTGGCCCGGACAGAGACGCTGGAGGGTCTGTGCCCCAGCCCGCAGGAGGTGGAGGAGGTATTCCGAATTCCCATCTCCTGGCTGAGAGAGCATCCCCCGCGCGACTACCGCTACTGGCAGGTGTACGACGCGCCGGCCGGGCTGCCGGCTGAGCTGCGGCGGAGCCTGATCAGTTACCGTCGGGAGCAGCGGGGGCATTACTGGGATTATGACGGCCGCCTGATCTGGGGCATGACCGCCCGGGTGATCGAGCGGCTGCTGCAAAGGGTGTGAATCGTGGTCAGAATAGACAAAAGTGCAGGAGGAACTGCACACTATTTGTCAAAAAGGCGGCTTGTCAGTCCATAAAACGGTATGATATACTTCTCGTTAGCAACAGAAATGGAGAAAGTATGCCATCGCTTACGGACTCCGACCAGTGTGTGATATTTTTTGAGGAGGACTTTTCTATGGAAACCTATGGCATTGAAAAGCTGGGTATTATCGCCCCAAAGGCTGTCTATCGCAACCTGACTCCCGCCCAGCTGACGGAGGCCGCTCTGCGCCGGGGCGAGGGTTCTCTGAGCAACACCGGTGCTCTGGTCGTCACCACCGGCAAATATACCGGCCGTTCCCCCAAGGATAAGTTCATTGTGGATACCCCGACCATCCATGACGAGATCGCCTGGGGCAAGGTGAACGTGCCCATCTCCCGCGAGAAGTTCGACGCCATCCGCGGCAAGGTCGCCGCCTACCTGCAGAACCGCGAGGTCTTCATCTTTGACGGCATGGCCGGCGCCGACCCCAAGTACACCAAGAAGTTTCGCGTGATCAACGAGCTGGCCTCCCAGAACATGTTCATCCACCAGCTGCTGATCCGCCCCACCGCGGAGGAGCTGGCCAACTACGGTGAGCCGGACTACACCATCATCTGCGCGCCCGGTTTCAAGTGCGATCCCGCCGTGGACGGCGTGAACTCCGAGGCCGCCATTATGATCGACTATGAGGCGCACCTGATCGTCATTGCTGGCTCCCAGTACGCCGGTGAGATCAAGAAGTCCGTCTTCTCCACCATGAACTATGTCATGACCAAGGAGAACGTGCTGCCGATGCACTGCTCGGCCAATATGGACCCGGAGACCCACGAGACTGCCGTCTTCTTCGGCCTGTCCGGCACCGGCAAGACCACCCTGTCCGCCGACCCCAACCGCAAGCTGATCGGTGACGACGAGCACGGCTGGTCTGAGGACGGCATCTTCAACTTCGAGGGCGGCTGCTATGCCAAGTGCATCAACCTGTCCGCGGAGCACGAGCCCGACATCTACAACGCCATCAAGTTCGGCTCCCTGGTGGAGAACGTGGTCATGGACCCCGAGACCCGCGAGTTCGACTTTGACGATGGCAGCCTGACTGAGAACACCCGCGTGGGCTACCCGGTGGACTATATCAACAACGCCGCCATCCCCGGCGTGGGCGGCGTGCCCAAGGTGGTCGTCTTCCTGACCGCCGATGCCTTCGGCGTGCTGCCTCCGATCTCCAAGCTGAGCCCAGACGCTGCTATGTATCACTTCGTGACCGGCTTTACCTCCAAGCTGGCTGGTACCGAGCGCGGCGTCACCGAGCCGCAGCCCACCTTCTCCACCCTGTTTGGTGAGCCGTTCATGCCGATGGATCCCTCTGTGTATGCCAACATGCTCGGTGAGAAGATCGCCAAGTACGGCACCTCTGTCTACCTGGTCAACACCGGGTGGGCCGGCGGCAGCGCCAAGGAGTTGGGCAAGGAAGGCCGCATGAAGCTGAAGTACACCCGTGCCATGGTCACCGCCGCCCTCAACGGCGAACTGGAGAAGGCGGAGTATGAGCATAGCGACATCTTCAACGTCGATATGCCCAAAGCTGTGACCGGCTGCCCGTCTGAGATCCTCAACCCGCTCACCAGCTGGGTCGCCAACGGCAAGACCGAGGCGGACTACACTGCCGCCGCCAACGAGCTGGCCAAGATGTTTGAGGACAACTTCGCTAAGAAGTATCCCAATATGCCCGCCAACATCGTCAACGCCGGCCCCAAGGCGAAGTAATCACTGCTCAAATTGCGAAACAGCGCCGTCCCTCGTGAGAGGGGCGGCGCGTTTTTGTCTGATGTGTTATGGATACCTCCATTGCTGGCTGACTTTATTCTTGCCAGAGTTTGCAGACCAAAGTGCGAAAAAA
>CAYWUA010000020.1:0-30566 GCA_964461385.1 uncultured Oscillospiraceae bacterium | reverse complement strand
ACCGTTTTATCGGCAAAGTGGAGTAAAAACGCAAATTAACCATTTATCTCTTTAAGTTGGGGAAACCGGCCTGAGCCTGCCCGACATCGCCCTGCTCGAGCCGCTGGCACAGGCGCTGGAGGTGACCATCTCCGAGTTGCTGCGCGGCGAGCGGCTGGAGCGGGCGCTGCCGCTGGAGGAGGTGGAGCAGCTGGTGACTGGCTCGCTCACCCTCACCGCCCAGGAGCGGGCCTCGCGGGCCGCGCGCCGCCGGCGCTGGGGGCTGCGCCTGGCCGCAGCATGTGCACTCGCCGCGGCCGAGATCGCCCTGCTGGCGGCGGCCGGGCTGTTGGCGGCGGAGACGCTGGGTATGCTGTTGATGGCGGAGGGGATGCCGGTCGGCTTTGGCGCCTGGTTTTGCCTCGCGGCCCATGAGACCTTACCGCCGTACTATGACCAGTACCGCATCGGGTTTTACGCGCAGGGCCCGGTCCGGATGAACCTGCCGGGCATCCGGCTGACTAACCGCAACTGGCCCGCCATCCTGCGCGCGGCGCGGTGGAGCCTGCTGGCGATGCCGGTGACCTACCCGCTGCTCTATGGCCTCGCGGCCTGGCTGATCGCGCCCAGACTGGAGGGCGAGGTCTGGCTGTGGACGTGCAACGCCGGGACGCTGCTGTGGGTGCTGGCGGGTATTTTCCTTCCGGTCTACCTGGCCGCACGGCACGGAGAGGACTGACGGAATCAGGACAAAAACAGGCTGTCCCCCCCGGCCCGGGGATGGTACAGCCTGTTGTCAGTTTTCTTTCCGGTGGGATGGGTTGCGCCAGGGCTCCGGGTAGTGCAAGATGACCCCACACATCCGCTTGACCGGGATGGAGAGTGTGCCGTCCCGGTGGGTGACGTAACGATGGCCGTCTTGGAGGTCCACCGCGTGGTGAAACGGCCAGGGAATGGACACCTGGCAGTCCGCCGTGCCGTTGTTCACGGCCACGGCGATCCCCTCTTCCGGAAGGGTGCGGGTATAGGAGATGTGGTTCCGGTGGCAGTCGCCCCAGGCGAAGTCCCCGCAGCGCAGACAGGGGTGCTCTTTGCGCAGCTTGCCCATCTTGCGGTAAAAGTTCAAAATCCCGAGGTTCTCATTTCCCCACGGGAAAGGACGGCGGTTGAACGGGTCCTCAAAGCCCTGCACCCCCACCTCGTCGCCATAATAGATGGTGGGCGCGCCGGGGAAGGTGAAGAGCACCATCAGCCCGAGCTGCAGCCGCCGCCAGCCCCAGAGGATCTCCGCGGAAGACATGTGATAGGTCGCCCGTGCCTCCCGCGACCACTCATATCGCTGTGAGCCGACGCCGAGATAGGTCAGGATGCGCAGCGTATCGTGCGTACCCAGCGCGTTCATGGCGGAATAAAAGGCAAAGGGGGGGTAGTGCTCCCGGATGGTTTCCATCCGGTTTTGAAAGTGTTCACCGTTGTCGCCCAGTAAAAAGTCGATCAGGGCCGAGCGGAAAGGATAGTTCATCAGCCCATCGAGGTGGTGGCCGAGCAGGTGACGGCGGCGCACGCCGTAGGCAACCTTGTTGCTCCCGTCCTCCCAGACCTCTCCGATCAGGATGGCGTTCGGGTTCTCTGCCCGCACGGCCTCGTGGATGCCGCGCACGAAATCGTCCGGCAGCTCGTCAGCCACATCCAGACGCCAGCCGTCCGCCCCCGCGCGCAGCCAACGGCGGATGACGGAGTTTTCCCCGCCGTAGATGAATTCGCGGTAAGAGGGGTTATCCTTGTTCACCGCCGGCAGGGAGTAGATGCCCCACCAAGACTCGTATTCGTCCGGCCAGTGGTGGAACTGGAACCAGTCGTAATAGGGGGAGTCCTCCCCCTGCGCCGCGCCGCAGGTGGGGTAGAAGCCGTCGCCGTTGAAATAGCGGCTGACAAAGCCGGTATGGTTGAATACCCCGTCCAAAATCACCCGGATGCCCCGCGCGTGCGCGGCCTGGCACAGCCGGGTGAAGTCCTCATAGGTGCCGAGCATGGGGTCAATGCAGTCGTAGTCGGCGGTGCCGTAGCGGTGGTTCTCCGCGGCCTCAAAGATGGGGCAGAAATAGATGGTCTCCACCCCGAGCGAGGCGATGTAGTCCAGCTTCTGCTCCACGCCCTTCAGGCTGCCGCCGAAAAAGTCGCGGTTGCGGATCTCGCCGTTCTCATTCGGATGCCATTCCGGCTCGTCATCCCAGCGGCCGTGCACCGTCCGCCCACCCACCATACCAAAGGGGTTGGGCACCTCCGTCCGATAGAAACGGTCGGGAAATATATGGTAACACACGCCCTCGCCGAACCAGGAGGGCACCTCGTCTGTTGGGTCATAGACGGTGAGCTGGTAGGGGCCGAGCTCTTTGCTCTTGCCGCCCAGCGTCTCTAGCCGGAAGGAATACCAGATCAGCCCGACATACTCCCCCACCGGCAGCGAGCCGGAGAAGGTATCCACGCCGAGCACCGTATCCGTCCACACCAGCGGGCGCTCCTCCACCCGGTTGCCATCAAATTCATAGCACGCACGCAAAACAGCGCGGGAAAAGCCCTCCTGCCGCTGGGGACGCAGGGTGAAGTACACCGTCGTGCCGGAGGGAGCCGCCCCGTACGGGCGCTTATAATTTCGGTCGCGTGAGTTGTAGATATGGTCGTCATACATCGCTCATCCACCCTTTCGGCGCGTTGGTTATTCCGCCCGACCGCAGTACCGTGCCGAGAGGAGAACGGGAAACCGGTTCTGGAAACCGTTCCAAAGGCGTAAACCACCACTGCATACTTGCTAGTATAACATAAACAACAGAAGTGCAAAAGAATTTTTGACAGAAATTTTGCTTTTTTTGCCCGGCGCCACCGCCTCACCGCAAAAGCTGATTTTCCGCATCCACCCGCTCCAGCGTTGCCTGGTCGGAGAAGTAGTATTCCAGGATATCCGCGGCGATCACCGACGTGGCCGCACCCGAGCCGCCCTTTTCCACCGCGACGCAGACGGCGATCTCCGGGTCATCATAGGGGGCGAAGCAGACGAACAGGCCGTTAGCGTTCTCCTGCCCGCTCACCTGGGCCGAGCCGGTCTTGGCACCCACTTGGATGCCCTGCTCGGTCAGGCTAGCAAAGGCCTCCCGCACAGTGGCGGTGCCGTCCACCACCTCGGCCATGCCCTGGAGGATAGCCGAGCGGTTCTCCTCCGAGAGGGGGACCTCGTTGAGCACCTCCGCCTCGTGCTGGTAGAGCAGCTCGGTGTTGTCATAGCGCTTCACGCTCTTGAGCAGGTGGACGGCGTAGCGGTTCCCGCCGTTGACCAGAGTGGCGATATAGTTGCAGATTTGCAGCGGGGTAAACTGGTTGTCGCTCTGGCCGATGGCGGCGGAGAGGGTGTTGCCGGGGTACCAGACGGCGCCCACCCGGTCACTGTACTCCGGACCGGCGTTGACGCCGGTGGACTCACTCAGCTCGATCCCGGTCTCCACGCCCAGCCCGTAGGACTGGGCGTATTCCGTGAGCGTCTCGATGCCGAGCTGCTCGCCCACGGTGTAGAAAAAGATGTTGCACGAGTCGCGGATGGCGTCCGTCACCGTCTCCAATCCGTGATTGCCGCCGTTGGTCCGGTAGATCCAGCAGCGGAAGGTGGTGCCCAGATAGTCCATCCAGCCAGTGCAGCGGATGGTGTCGCCGGTGGAGATGATGCCCTCATTCAGCGCGGCGGTGGCGGTGACGATTTTATAGGTCGAGCCGGGGGCGTAGGTGCCAAGCAAAGCGCGGTTATAGAGCGGCCGCAGTTCATCGGCGGCCAGCGCATCATAGTCCTCATTGTAGGTGTCGAGATCAAAGGTGGGCCAGCTCGCCGCGGCGAGCACGCTGCCGTCGTTCACGTCCAGCACGACCACCGCGCTGCCGCCCTCGCCGCCGTTGATCTCCTCCGTGTGCTCCGCCAGCGCCAGCTCCGCCGCCTCTTGCAGGCGGATATCCAGTGTGAGGGAGACATTGCTGCCGGCGACCGGTTCCTCGGTGTAGCGCTCGCTCAGCAGCGTGCCATCCAGGGAGGTGATGATCTCCGCCGTGCCCGCGGTGCCGCGCAGATACTCCTCAAAGGCGTATTCCACGCCGGAGAGCCCCACCGTCGCGTCCATTGCGTAGCCCTGGGCGCGGTAATTCTCCCCGTCCTCCCAGTTCTCCGCGGAGATGGGGCCCACCTGCCCGAGCAGATGGGCGGCTGCCTCAGTGTAGTAGACCCGCTCGGCGGTGGAGCGGATCTCCACGCCGCGCAGGCCCTCCTCCGCGACGATGGTGATAAAGTCGATGTCCACGTCCTCGACGAAGTACCAGGCAGTCCAGACGATCTCCTTCTCGCGCAGATAGCAGGCGTAGAGAACGTCGAGCACCTCCAGCGCGTCTTCCGCGCCGGTGAGCCCAAAGGTGGTGAGCATAGCGCCCAGCACGCGCGCCGCGTCGCCCGCTGTGGTGGGCCACTCCATCTCCTCACAGAGCTGGTAAAAATTGGTGTATTGGCGCACGCCCTCGCTGTCGAGGTAGGAAAACGGCGTCTCGGAGGTGAAAACATACCCGTCTCCGCTCGCCTCGATCGGCAACCCGCCGGACTGCCATTCCAGCCCCTGCGCGCGGCAGAGCGCGATCAGGCGGCGCACGGTGGCGACCTGTCCGGCGTAATCCCCCATCGCGCCGACGTCCAGCTCGGCGTTGTAGACCGTCCGGTTGCCCACCAGCACGCGGCCGTAGCGGTCGGTGATCTCCCCCCGGGCGGCCTCCACCGTTTCGCGCGTGACAATGGTGTTCGCGGCGGTGGAGGCGTCAATGTCAATCCCGTGGATGATCTGCGCGTCGTAGAGCAGAAAGAGGAACAGCCCCGCCATGGCCAGGACAAAGGCGGCGAACACGCCGCTGCGAAAGCGGAATATCTTGTATTTCATAGGCAGTTTTCTCCTGTGGGGGAGGCGGAGCGGTCCGCCCCGTGCAATGTTGCCGGATTCCCGGCGTGCCTCAATAGTCCGGCTCCAGGCCGAACCGCCCGTGGACGGCCCGCGCGGCGGGGTAGAGCAGCGGGGCGAACAGGGCGGAGTAGAGCGCCTCCGCCCCGGCGATGCGCAGCACGGCAGCGGGGTCCTGCTCCAAAAAGAGCAGGCGCGGCACAGCCTGCACCGCCTCAATCCAGACGACGCCGCCGAGCGCACACAGCAGGCAGCCCAGGAAGGTCCGTCCCATTGTCCGGTTGACCGTCAGCCCGCAGGCAAGTCCTGCGGCGGTGCAGGCCCAGACCATCGCCGCGCCCACCGGCTGGTAGACCAGCGCGCACAGTGTACCGGCGGCCAGCCCGAAGGCGCTGCCGAACCAGGCTCCCTCCAGGCTGCCGGCCAGCGCGACCACGACCGGCGCTGCCAGCGGCACCGCCCCGAAGAGGGGAAAGCGGTTGCATACGCAGCGCTCCAGGAAAAACACCACGGCAAACAGAATGCCGTAGGAGATCCAGAGCGCCCGCGTGCGTTCTCTGCGGCTCATCGCGCCACCTCACTCTATGATCTCAAAGTCTTTAATGACAAATACCTGCGCCAGCGCGTCCAGGTCGGCGGCCGGGCGGAGCACGGCATACTGCTCCAGGCCGGAGGGGTCGGTGTAGACGCCCTCGATATATCCGATCACCAGACCGGAGGGGTAAAGCCCGCCGGTCCCGGAGGTGAGCACCTCATCGCCCGAGACCAGCTCGGCCTGCGTGCTCAGATAGGAGAGGCGGCAGGTGCCCTGCGTCATCAGGGTGAGGTCTCCCTCCAGAATGCCGCTGTCAGCGGTGCGGAAGACCGTCGCGCCCACCGAGATGTCCGGGTCGATGATGGTGGTGACGGTGGACCAATTCAGACCTGCCTCGTCCACCACGCCTACCAGCTCGCCCGTCTCTGTGATGACGCTGTCACCCTCCGCCACGCCGTGGGCGGTGCCTTTGCTGATGGTGAGCGTTGCCTCCCAGCTTGTAGAGGTGCGCCCGGTCACTGCGGCGGACTCAAAGACAAAGTCGCGCCGCCGCTGGCGCAGTTCCAGCAGGTCGCGCAGGCGCTCGTTTTCCTCCAGCGCACTAACGGACTCACGGTTGGCCGCCTCCATCTCCGCCAGCTCCCGTTCCAGCTCGGCCACGCGCTCCTGCAGCGCCTCGTACTCTGTGGCGTAGCGATAGACCCCCTCGCCCCAGGAGATGACGGCGGTCGCTGCCGCCCGGAAGGGGGTGGCCAGGATGCCGAGCAGGTTGGACAGTGGATTGACCGGCAGCACCGCCGAGCCGATGGAGATCACGCCAGTGAGTGCCAGGGCGGCGATGAGCAGCACGATGCCGTTTTTGTGAAAGAAATCCTTCATGTCATTTCTCGCCTCAAACCGCCGGCCAAGCGGCGGAAAACGCACGTTACAATACCGGGACGCCCAGCTGCGCGAGCATCCGGCCCAGCCGGCAGACCGGCAGGCCGACCACGCTGGAATAGTCCCCCTCGATACCCTCAACCAGCAGTGCGCCCAGGCCCTGAATGCCGTAGGCGCCTGCCTTGTCCATCGGCTCGCCGCTGGCAACGTAGGCGGCGATCTCCCGCTCCGTCAGGCTGCGGAAGCGGACCGCTGTGGCCTCGTGCTCCACCAGCGCCTGCGCCCCGCGCAGTACGGCCAGGCCGGTATAGACGCGGTGCCGCTGCCCGGACAGGGCGCGCAGCATCTGCGCCGCCTCCTCTTCCGAATGGGGCTTGCCGAGCACCTGCCCGTCCAGCGTCACGACGGTGTCCGCGCCGATGACGATGTCCTCCGGGGCGGCCCCGGCGGCCACCTCCCGCGCCTTGGCCAGGGCGAGGGCCTCCACCAGCCGCTCCGGCGGCAGGTGCGCGCCCATATCCTCCTCCCCGCGGGCGGGGATGACCTGAAAGCCGGTGATGCCGATCTGCTCAAGCAGCGCCCGCCGGCGGGGCGACTGCGAGGCGAGGATGATGCCCATCGCGCGCCTCAGTTCCGGCCGGTGGAGCCGAAGCCCCCCGCATCGCGCGCGGTGTGGTCCAGGGTGTCGGTGATCTCCAGCTCTGCCTGCGCCACCGGCAGGATGGCCATCTGGGCGATGCGGTCGCCCGGCTGGACGGAGAAGTCCCCCGGGCCGCTGTTTTGCAGGCCCACCTGAATCTCCCCGCGGTAGTCGCTGTCGATCACGCCGACGCAGTTGGCCGGGGTGATGCCGTGGCGGATGCCGAGGCCGGAGCGGGCAAAGATGAGGGCCACATATGCCGGCGAGGGCAGGGCGATGGCGATGCCGGTGGGAATCACGCGGGTCTCCCCGCGCGGGATGGTCACCGGCTCGTCCAGGCAGGCGTGCAGGTCCATCGCCGCCGCGCCCGCGCTGGCGTAGTAGGGAAGGGGAATCTCCCGCCCGATCTTGGGCGAGAGCGGCTTGATTTTCAGTTTCATCGCTTGATTCTCCTCGTCGGAAACGGTTCAAAAAGGGAGGGGGCGTCACTCCACGTCGCGGAAGTACAGGCCGCGCGTATAGTCCACCGGGGCGTAGGAGCCGCGGCCGAGGTAGCGCTCAAACACGTGCATGCACTCGCGCGGATTCTCCGTGGTAAAGCTCAGCCGCGCCCCCCAGAGGCCGATGCGGGCAAACTGCTCCGTCTTGTCGCCCAGGTAGAGCTTTTTCGAGTTGAAGATCTCGATCCGGCAGCCGTAGGCCGGCAGGACGGGGAACTGCGCCCCCGTCCGGTCGGTGAGCTGATTGCTCCCCTGGCAGGCGCAGCGGCCGGTGCGGCTTTTGATGATGCAGTTCTGCGTGATCATCAGCGGCAGGCGGCCGTAGACGATCAGCTCGGTGTCCAGGGGCTTTGCCAGGTCGCGCACGCGGGCCAGGCGCTGCTCAAAGGAGAGCGTGGCCGAGCGCAGGCCCATCTCCCGCAGCTGGGCGAGCGTGAGGGAGTTGTATACCCCCAGCCCGAAGTCGCCGCGACAGGTGAATTCCCGCTGCAGGGCCCACGCCAGCGTGCCCAGTTCGCCCACCAGCGCACTGGTAACGCCGAGGGCGCGCACCTCATCCAGCCGGCGCCCGAGCGCGGGACGCTCTGAGTCCCACAAGACGCGCGGCAGGGCGGCGCAGACCTCGATGCCGTCTGCAATCGCCCGCTCCACCAGCGGCCGGGCCGCGAGGATTTCCTCCGGGGCGAGGTAGATGACGGCGGGCTTGAGGTTCAGCAGGGACTCGGTGAGCTGCCCCGCCCGGCGCAGCGAGAGGGTGTAGACCGGCGCCTCGACGCGGTTTTCCGTCCGCGGCAGATCTGGCATCCGGCCCTCCGGGCGCTCCGGCGGCTGGATGCGCGCCACGCTCAGCTCGTCAAGCAGGCGGCGGCGCAGGCCGTTGAGCGCGGAGAGGGGAACGGCGAGGCCGGCGTCCGCCTCCACCTCCAGCGACTGGACATAGTAGGGGGTGCCGCCCGTTTTCTCCAGCTGCCGGGAAATCTCCTCCCGGGTGGTGGGGCGGTGGATGGCGGTCTGGGGAACGGGGCCATCCAGGGAGATGGTGCGCCCTTCCGGGTCCTCCGCCGCCAAATGCAGCGGCGCCCCGGTGCGCATCGTGGCGGCCAGACGGATGCCCACGCGCGGGTGCTCCCGGTGGTAGTCCTGCCGGACCTGGGCGAAGAGCTTTTCCGGCGTCCGCTCCGCCTCGCGCACGCCGAACATCTGCCGCCCGGTCTTGCCGGTGTAGTAGCCGTCGGTAAAGCCCTGCCGGGAGAAGGCCGCGCGCAGCTGCTCGAGCTCCTCGGCGGTGGGGGCGCGGCGTTCGCGCAGAGCGGCGGCGTAGATGCGTGTGACGATGGCGACGTATTCCGGCCGCTTCATCCGTCCCTCAATCTTAGCACAGGCTACGCCCATGTCCTCCAGCTCGGCCAGATGGTGCACGAGGGACATGTCCTTCAGGCTCAGCGGGTAACCGTCGGCCGAGCCGTTCCAGCCGTACTGCATCCGGCAGGGCTGGGCGCACAGGCCGCGGTTGCCGCTGCGTGTGCCAATCAGGGAGGAAAAGAAGCACTGCCCGGAATAGCACATACACAGCGCCCCGTGGACGAACACCTCCACCTCGATAGGTGCGTGGCGGCAGATGTGGGCGATCTGCTGGCGCGTGAGCTCGCGCGAGAGGACGACGCGCTCCATCCCCAGTGCCGCGCAGGCGAGCACCCCGTCCAGGCTGTGCACCGTCATCTGGGTGGATGCGTGCAGCGGTAGCCCGGGCGCGACGGAGCGCACCAGTTCGGCCACGCCGAGGTCCTGCACCAGTACGGCGTCCACACCGATCCGGCTGGCCTCGGCGGCATAGCGCGCGGCCTGTGGCAGCTCGTGGTCGGCAAGCAGGGTGTTGAGCGTCAGGTATACCTTCGCGCCCCGCAGGTGACAATAGTCTACCGCAGTGCGCAGGCTGTTTTCGTCGAAATTGGCGGCGTTCCGGCGGGCGTTAAAGGCGCCGTAGCCCAGATAGATGGCGTCCGCACCGTTTTGCACGGCGGCGACCGCCGCCTCATACGAGCCGGCGGGGGAGAGCAGTTCCATCGTCTCTCAGTCCTTCCGAAATGGTCTCACTTCTCGATTTGTGCCGAAGACGGGACAGCCGAGGCGCGGTCCGCGCCCCGGCCGTATCGCCCGGCAGATGGATTTGCGGTCTTTGCGGTTATTTTGGATTCTTCTTTAGCCGCTTAATCTCGCGCCGCGCCTCGGCCAGTTCATTTTTGACCTTGCTCATCTCCTCCAGCTCGTCCTTGAGTTGGGCACGCAGCGATTCGGAGACCTGCTGCTCCTTGAGCGCGGAATCCACGGCATTTACGGCCGTGAGCACCGCCGCGTCCAGCGCGCTCACGCGCGACTGCTGCATCACGGCGGTCATCATCTGGCCGACCTGGGCGGCCACTTGCTCGACGTAGGCCGACTCCTCGGTGGTGACGAGGGTGTAGGGGCTGCCGGCGATGTTGACGGTCACTTTCGATTTCATGGCTTACCTCCCCTCCGGCGGGGCCGGACGAAGCAACGTCTGGCCGCCACGGCGGCCGAGACGGGTTGTTTTTCTTGATTATAGCATAAAGCCGCCGCCAAAGAAACCAATATTCCGATGAATTTTTACACTCTGCACAATTTTCTACGCCTTGTGCTGTCCGAAGATTCCTGCTATACTATACTTTGGTATTCCGTAGACATGCAGCCCTCAGCGGACCGGAGCCCGGCGGCCGGCCCGCTGAGGGCCAGATATCCGGAGCCGACTCTGTAATTTAAAGGACCGAATTTTGTGAATTTTAACGATCTGCATTTACCGAAAGAAATTTTGCAGGCTCTGCGCGAGCAGGGCTACGAGACGCCCACGCCTATTCAGGCGCAGGCGATCCCACCCGCCGTCGCGGGCCGGGACGTGCTCGGTTGCGCGCAGACCGGCACGGGCAAGACCTGTGCTTTCGCCGTGCCCATCCTGATCCGGCTTGGGCGCGAGACACGGCCGGACCGGCCGATCCGCGCCCTTGTGCTCACGCCGACGCGCGAGCTGGCGATTCAGAACCAGGAGTGCTTTGAGGCCTACGGCGCCCACCTGCCCCTGCGCAGCACGGTGATCTTTGGCGGCGTGGGCCAGGCGCCTCAGGTGGAGGCGCTCACGCGCGGCACCGATATCCTCGTGGCCACACCGGGCCGCCTGGCTGACCTGTATCAGCAGGGCTATATTCATCTCGATCAGCTGGAAATCTTCGTTCTGGACGAGGCGGACCGTATGCTGGATATGGGCTTCATCCACGACGTGAAAAAGATCCTGCGCTGGCTGCCGGAGAAGAAGCAGACCCTCTTCTTCTCGGCGACCATGCCGCAGGAGGTCCGGAGCCTGGTGGACCAGCTGCTTCACGATCCGGTGCGCATTGCCGTGGATCCAGTCAACTCCACCGTGGAGGCGATTGAGCAGCGGCTATACCTCACCGATAAGAACAAAAAGACCAAGCTGCTGACCTGGCTGCTGCGTGAGCAGCCCTACCCCTCCGTCCTCGTCTTCACCCGGACCAAGCATGGGGCCAACCGCGTGGCCCGAGACCTGGAGCGCGCCGGCATCCGCGCCGCCGCCATCCACGGCAATAAGTCCCAGACCGCGCGGCAGACGGCCCTGGCTGACTTCAAGACTGGGCGGCTTCGCGTGCTGGTGGCGACGGATATCGCCGCGCGCGGGCTGGATATCGAGGCGCTCTCCTGCGTGATCAACTACAACCTGCCCGACGTGCCAGAGACCTACGTCCACCGGATCGGCCGCACCGGGCGGGCAGGGCAGGACGGGCTGGCCCTCTCCTTCTGTGACGCGAGCGAGCGGGACGAGCTGGCCGCCATCGAGCGCCAGCTGGGCAGACAGATCCCCCGGGTCGAGCAGCACCCGTACCCAATGGAGGAGATGGAAGTGCCAATGAAAGACAAACGCGGCCGCAGGGTAAACCCGGAGGACGCCGAGGCCCGCGCCGCAGCCCAGGAAAAGAGCCGCCAGGCCAGACAGGCCAAGGCCCAGGCGCAGCCCAAGACCGCCGCCGGACCTAAGGAGCCCGCCGCCCAGGCCGTGCCCGGACAGAAAAAGAGGCGGGGAAAGGCGGCCGCGCCCAAGGCGTCCCCCGCCGCCCAGGAGCCGGTCTTGCCGCCGGAGGAGGACATGGGCGACTACGCCGACCTCATCCGCCACCGCGCCGCCCGCCGCCCGCCGGAGCGCAAGCCGTACTCCGCCTCCAGCTTGGACGAACTGCTCGCCCTGCCCGACTTTGCCGACGAGCTGGGCTACGGGGAGCTGAGCAAGGACCAGCCCCGCCGTCCGAACCCGCTCTCCTCCGGCGGACATGTGATGGACGCGACTGCCCGCATGTTCCTGCGCGGCCGGAGTGGAGCAGAGTCGAAGGCGGTGGAAAAGCGGCCCTCCCGCCACCGTTCCGGCCATCGGAGCGGCGAGGAGAAGTCCAAAACGGCCCAGCAGCCCAAGCAGGCTGCCCCGGAACAGGGGGAGAAGAAAAAGAAGCCCTCCGCCCTCGCCGCCGAGCGGACGCCCAAGTCCGCCGCGGTGACTGCCAAGCCGCCGCGCGCCCGCCAGACGAGAAAGCCGTCCGCCCGCCCGGCCAAGAGCCCGGCGCCCGCCGCGGGGGAGGCCTCGCACAGCCTGGTGCGCCCGTACTATCTCAGTGACAAGAAGGGGAAACGTTGAGATGACCGCCGTGTACTATCTGGCCGCCCTGCTGCTGGCGGCGGCGGACCAGATCACCAAGCTGCTCACCCGGACCTATCTGGCAGGGGGGGAGCAGGTGACGCTGATTCCAGGCGTGCTGGGGCTGACCTATGTGGAGAACACCGGTATGGCCTTCTCCGCCTTCAGCGGCTACACCGCCGTGCTGGCGGTGGTCAGCCTGGTCGCCTCGGTCGCCATTGTGCTGGCGATCTGGAAGCGGTGGCTGCCGCACCCCTTCTGCCAATGGATGCTCACCCTGCTGCTGGCCGGCGCGGTGGGCAACCTGATCGACCGCGCCCTGCTCGGCTATGTGACCGATATGATCGAGGTGCTCTTTGTCAACTTCGCCGTCTTCAACCTGGCCGACTGCTGCGTGGTGGTAGGCGCGTTCGGGCTGATGGGTTATCTGGTGCGCGAGTTGTGGCTGGAGGGGCGCGGGGCGCGCGGAGAGCGGAGCGCATGACGCCGCTGCTGCTCACCGCTGACCGCGCCGGCGAGCGCGCCGACCAGTTCCTGGCCCGCGCGGTGGAGGGGCTGACTCGCTCGGCCGCCCAGCGCCTGCTGGAACAGGGGCTGGCCACGGCGGACGGGCGCGCGCTGAAGAAGAACGATAAGCTCGCCGCCGGCGCGCTGGTCTCGCTGGAGCTGCCCGAGCCGGAGGAGGTCCCCGATCTCCGGGCGCAGGAGATCCCGCTCGACGTGGTCTATGAGGACGCGGATGTGATCGTGGTCAACAAGCCGGCGGGATTGGTCGTCCACCCTGCGCCGGGACATCCGGACGGGACATTGGTCAACGCTCTGCTCTGGCACTGCGGTGACTCGCTGTCAGGCATCAACGGCGCGCTGCGCCCCGGCATTGTCCACCGCATCGACCGGGACACGAGCGGCCTCATGATCGCCGCCAAGAACGACCGCGCCCATCTCGCACTGGCCGCGCAGCTGCAGGACCACTCCCTCGCGCGGACCTACGAGGCCATCGCTGTGGGCGGCTTCCGGGAGGATGTGGGGACGGTGGATGCCTCCATCGCCCGCAGCAAGACCGACCGCAAGCGGATGGCCGTGGATCCGGAGGGCCGCCGGGCGGTGACCCACTGGGAGGTGCTCGGCCGCTATCGCGGCTATACCCACCTGCGCTGCCGCCTGGAGACGGGGCGGACCCACCAGATTCGCGTCCATATGGCCTATCTCGGCCATCCCCTGCTGGGGGACACGGTCTACGGGCCCAAAAAACCGGTCGCGGGTCTGGCTGGCCAGTGCCTGCACGCGCGGGAGCTCACCTTCCGCCACCCGCGCACGGGGGAGGAGATCCATCTCAGCTGCCCGCTGCCGGACTGGTTCACCGCCCAGCTCCGCCGGTTGGGGCGCGAGAGCGGGACTTGACAAATTTCGCATTTGGGGTACAATAGACCTTGGCCGCAAGGCAACAGAATGCACAGGGGCGCTGGGGGACATCTCCGGCTGAGATTGGGACAAAGCGCAGTCCCAGGCACCTTGAACCTGATCCGGGTAATGCCGGCGTAGGAAGCTGTTTCTGATGGGACACCGTCCGCTTTCGTACCGCATTGTTCTGGATGCAATGCGGTACGTTTTCTTTTTGGGAGGAATGCTCCATGTCTCGTTCCCGAATGGCCACGCGCTGCCTGTGCGAGGGCGCGCTGCTGGTCGCCGCCGCCCAGGTGCTCAGCTTCCTCAAGCTCTGGGAGATGCCCTGGGGTGGTTCCGTCGTGCTGGCGATGGTGCCGATGGTGCTTTTTGCCGTGCGCTGGGGCCTCGGCCCCGGCCTGCTGGCGGGCTTTATCTTCGGCGCGCTGCAATTTATGTTTGACGGCGGCTTTGCCCTGGGCTGGCAGTCCATCATCGGCGACTATCTGGTCGCCTTCGCCGTGCTGGGGTTGGCCGGCGTGTTCTGCCGCCGGAAGTACGGCGTGTTTACCGGCACGCTGGTGGCCTGCCTGGCCAGGTTCCTGGTGCACTATGTGGTGGGCGCCACCATCTGGGCGTCCTATATGCCGGAGGAGTTTCTCGGCTTGACGATGGGTTCGCCCTGGATCTATTCCGCGCTCTACAACGGCATTTACATGGGGCTTAACGCCATCCTGACGCTGGTGGTCTTCGGTGCGCTCTACCGCCCGCTGGGCAAATTCTTCCACGGCGAGGACCTGAAGGCCTGATCTCAGATAGAAACGGCAAAAGGCCGGCCCCGGAGCGTTACCTGCGCTCCGGGGCCGGCCTTGTCTCAAAGACGGCATGTTCACATCATGGTCTGTCCGTTGATCTCCAGGCCGAAGCGCACACCCAGCTTCTCGGCGGCCTTGCGGCACAGCAGCATCCGGTCCAGGAAGATCTCAAAGTAGTCCATCAGGGTGCATACAGCGGTGTCGATCTCCAGTACGAGGAGAATCTCCCCCGCCTCGAGCCGCACCTCGGAGCGGCGGACGGAGTAGTTCACCCGGTCGTGGATGTCAAAGGTGGCCAGATCCTTGTTGCGCACCCGGTTGGCGCGCACGTCCGTCTTGTCGGCCAGGATGAGGGCCGCTGCCACGGGGTTGACGGGGAAGGCGGTGCGCTCGTCGTGGTTGCCGATGGCGGTGATGACGGTCGCCGTCTCCTCCGGCGGAAAGCCCATCTTGTCCAGAATACGAAAGGCCATCACCGCGCCGCTCTGGGCGTGGTCCACGCGGTTGACGACGTTGCCGATGTCGTGCAGCCACCCGGCGATGGCCGCCAGCTCCGCCGTGCGCGCGTCATAGCCCAGCCACTCGAGAATCTGCCGCGCCAGGGCGCTCACCCGGCCGACGTGGGCAAAGCTGTGCTCGGTAAAGCCGAGGGCCAGCAGCGACTCGTCCGCCTTGCGGATGTAGCTGGCGATCTCGGCGTTGGATTTGACCTGTTCCAAATGAATCGGCATTGCGCGATCTCTCCCTTTCTGTCCCTCATGATACACGCTTTGCGTGCAAAATGCCAGACGGCCGCCGATCTTTTTCTGCAACGCCCGAACGCCCCGGCCATTCTGGCCGGGGCGCCCGAGTTGAGAGAGAAAAGAGAAAAAGAGAGTAATTGATTGCTTCCTGCCTGCGTATATAGAATAACAGCCAATTGAGACAAAATCTTGACGAGAGCGTGAACGTTTTGTAAACCGTTTTCCGAAACAAATCCCGCAGGAGGGCGTCCCGGTCCTGGCGATGGGACTGCGGATGTGCTATAATGGCGCCATGAAACCGGAACAGGAGGTCCTTCTATGTCCTGCAAAGAGGAATTCATCGAAATTTACCGCGAGAACGTCACCCGGGCGGGGGCGGACGCCCTGCTGGACTATCTGACGAACAAGAGCGATTTTTTCACCGCGCCCGCCTCGGCGCGCTACCACGGGGCATATGAGGGCGGGCTGTGCGAACACAGCCTGAACGTCTACCACTGCCTGGCGGACTACCTCCAGCGCGAGCGGGTACAGGAGCTCTACGGGCTGGAGTACTCGCCGGAGACGGTAGCTCTGGTTGCCCTGCTGCACGACGTGTGCAAAGCCGGGTGCTACCGGAAGACCTTCCGCAACGTCAAGGGGGAGGACGGCAAGTGGACCCAGGTCCCCTCCTACCAGTTTGACGACCCGCTGCCCTACGGCCACGGGGAGAAGAGCGTGTACATCATCAATGGCTACCTCCGCCTCACGCGGGAGGAGGCGTTCGCCATCCGCTACCATATGGGCTTCTCCGGCCCGGAGGACAAGGGCGCGGTGGGCAAGGCGTTCCAGATGTTCCCCCTCGCCTTTGCCCTGTCGGTGGCGGATATGGAGGCCACCTATTTCCTGGAGGGGGACCGGTAACGCGCATGCGGGTTTTCAGCTCGACGCCAAAGCGTGAAAAAACAGACCGCCGTCCCGTACCGGACTTTTCCGGCGTGGGACGGCGGTTTAATTGCGTTGCGGCCGCTCAGCCTTGCTCTTTCTCCTCGACGGCCATGATCTTGCCGACGCGGCGGCTGTGGCGGCCGCCCTCAAAGGCGGTGTTCAGGAAGACGTCCACGATGCGCTCGGCCATCATCGGGCCGATCATCGCCCCGCCCATTGCCAGGCAGTTGGCGTCGTTGTGGCGGCGGGTCATCTCGGCGGAGTACGGCTCGTTGCACAGGGCGCAGCGCACCCCATGCACCTTGTTGGCCGCCATTGAGATGCCGATGCCGGTGGTGCAGATGACGATGGCCCGCTCCACCTCGCCGCGGGCGAGCATCTTGGCCGCCGGATAGCCAAAGTCGGGGTAGTCACAGCTGTCCAGGCTGTAGGTGCCGACGTCAATCACCTCGTGGCCCTGCGCGGTGAGGTAGTTCTTGACATGCTCCTTGAGGGCATAGCCGCCGTGATCGGAGCCGATGGAAATCTTCATATCACAATCCCTCCCAGATCGTTGTCCCGGAGGCGGGACGAATCTGTCTCTATTGTATCGCAGAAGCGGACAAATGGCAAATCGTTTGTATTCATTTCACCCGCACCCCGTCGATCCAGACCATGCGGATGCGGGCGGAGACCCCCAGCGGGTCCCCGTCGGCCACCACGAGGTCGGCGTCCTTGCCCGGCGTGAGCGAGCCGACGCGGCCGTCGATGCCCGCAATCTCCGCGGCGCCCAGCGTGATGGCGCGCAGCGCCGCCTGGGGGTCCATCCCGGCGCGCACGGCGAGGGCCGCGCCGAGCGGGAGGTACTGGATGGGGTTTTCCGGATGGTCGGTACACAGGGCGACGGGTACCCCCGCCGCGGCGAGCCGGGCGGCGTTGGATGGGGTCTGGTGGCGCAGTTCCGGCTTGCTCCGGTCGCCGATCACCGGCCCGGCGATCACCGGGACGCCTGCCTCGGCCAGCAGCCCGGCGATCAGGTGGCCCTCCGTGCCGTGGACGATTACCGTTCGGAGCCCGAACTCCCGCCCGAGACGCAGGGCGGTGGCGATGTCGTCGGCGCGGTGGGCGTGGAAGTGGGCGGGGAGCGTCCCCTGCACCACCGGGACGAGGGCTGCCAGCTTCGCGTCGTAGTCCGGCTTGTCGTGCTCGTCCGGGTCGGCGCGGTGGCGCTCGAGTTTTTCCAGGTACTCCCTCGCCTTGGCCAGGTGCTCCCGGATGAGCGCGGCGGTCGCCATGCGGGTGACGGGGGCCTCGTCGCGGTCCTTGTAGGTCCATTTGGGGTTCTCTCCCAGGGCGAACTTCATCGCTACCGGGGCGAGCACCGCCATCTCGTCTACGCAGCGGCCCGCCGTCTTGAGCGCGGCAAACTGTCCGCCGATCGCGTTGGCAGAGCCGGGGCCGGTGAGCACGCAGGTGACGCCGCCCTCGCGCGCCTCCTGGAAACAGCGGTCGAAGGGGTTCACCCCGTCGATCGCGCGCAGGTGCGGAGTGACCGGGTCGGTGGACTCGTTGCCGTCCTCCCCCTCAAAGCCGAGACTGTCCCCAAAGAGGCCGAGGTGGCAGTGTGCGTCCACAAAGCCGGGGTAGACATGCAGTCCCCCCAGGTCGAGCTGCTCGCCGTCCGGACAGCGGTCCATTTGCCCGAGGGAGAGGATCTTCCCGCCGTCAAAGGCGAGGTATCCGTCCGCAATAGGGGGTGCGTCGATCGGAAAAAGTTTGGCGTGCGTCAAAATCATGGCGGTTTCGTTCCTTTTCGGCAAAATTAGAATTTGACATTTTCTGGAAATCTGCTATCATAACAAGTGCAGCTGAGCCAATCGGAAGCCCGGAACGCCCCGCAACGGGGCGGTTCGCTCCATTCTCCCCGAGAGCAGGAAGAGGGAAGCTGCCCTGCTCTCCTTTTGCGCCGCCCGGATGGGCGGCGCTTTTTTCGCTCTGACGGCGGCTTAAAACCAGTACGGGAAAAGACAGACGAACGCCGCTGCACTCAAAACGGCGATGACCGCGACGAGAATCCAATAAAAGCGCTTGCCGGGCGCTTTGCCGGCGAGCTTTGTGAGCAGGAGAAACAGGCCGGCGAGAGAGGCCAGATAAAGGGCATCGGAGAGGAGCGACGACTCTGTGACGGAGGGCGGAATAGTGTAAAAGAGATAGATGAGGGCATGATTTGTGATATAATGCGTGACCCCAAAAACTCCGATAGCACAGCAATCCCGCGCCAATCCGCCCTTGCTCCATTTGGCGTCCGGGCCAAAGGCGAGAGCGCAGACGGCGTAGGCCAGAAGGAGGGGACCGAATGTGATGGCGAGAGTATCAGCGTAAAGACCAAAGGACGCGGAGCCAAGGATAATTCCGAAAAGCATTGCCGGCATGGACAGCAGCACGGTGCGCCGGGAGCAGCGTGTGCTGAGAAAGAGCAGCAGGCCGCTCAAAAGTCCCGAGTAGATCAAAATGAACAGAACGTCCATATTGTTCAGGAGGATAATCATTCTGACCAACACAGACAGAGCGGAACCCATCCACACGGACAGAAGAACGGGCAGCACCGCCTCCCTCTGCCCCTGCTTGGGGCGGGCCTGCGCAGCAGGGCGGGACTTGGCGGAGGAGGGCTTATGCCCGCTTGCAGGGGCCGGCGGCGCGGGCGGCGTCTCTTTCTGCTCGGGATAGAGCAGCAAATCCTCCAGCGCCCGGCGCAGCTCCGCCGGGCCGGCGTAGCGCTCGCGCGGGTCGCAGGCGCAGGCCTTGCCCACCACTCCGGCCAGCGCCCCCTGCGCGTAGTCCGGCGGGGGGAGCGGCGCGCCGGAGAGCCGCCGCGTCAGCGCCTCCCGCCGCGCCTCGGGTGTGACGACCGTCCGGGCGGGCAGGAAGGGGAGGCGGTTGCCGTTGAGCAGCCGGTAGAGCACCAGGCCGAGGGAGTAGACGTCCGCCGCGCGGCCGCCCTCCTCGCCGCGGTAGACCTCCGGGGCGGTGTACTCGGCCGGTTCGGCCGACGAGGCGGTTCTCGCGGTCATCCACACCAGCTTCTCGCTGCAAAGGCCGCCGAGCTTAAAGTCGCCCTGCGCGGAGACAAAGATATTCTCCGGCTTGACGTCATGACAGGCAATCTGAGCTTGCCAGCAGGCCTCCAGCGCCCGGCACAGGTCGATGCCCAGCCGAATGACCTCGCGCGAGGGGACGGCATGCTGGGCAAGGTAGTCCTCCAGCGGGGTCAGCCGCTCCATCCGGACCAGAATATCCCAGCCCGCGCCGTCCCGGTGTTCGATGACCAGGTGTTCCCCATAGCTGACAAGATTGGATGTGCCTTTGAGCTGCTGCAGCAGCGAAATCTCCCGTACCAAATCGTTGATCACGCCGACAAGGTAATTTCGTGTGCTGGACTTGATTTCCGCGTCCCGGGCTGAGTCCGTGCCGCTCTCGTGGCGGCCGGAGTGGCGGCCAGGCGGGATGGTGATGGCCCGGAGGGCGGCCTTGCGGGATACGCTCGAATCACTCCGCTCGATCTCGAACACCGCGCCGAGGCTGTCCTCACTGACCAGCCGGGTGACGCTCCACGCGCCGAAGATTGGCTCATATTGTCTGCAGTAGTTGATATCCATAGACCTTTCCCTCCTCTGGAAGGGGTGCGCGTTTTCTCTCAGCACTTATTATAAGGGCGCGCTGAAATGCCGTCAATCGGAAAAACAGAGTTTGTCGGGCCTCCTGGCGGTGAATAGGGCTGGAACGGGCGATCGGCCCGCAGTAAAAGGATAGCTGCTGGTGTCGACGACCAGGCGGTACTCCAGCCTGATGAGGGCTGCGCTTTCCATCTGGTTGACACTGATGCCGAAGAAGAGCCGGTCGGTCAGCGGCCAGGTCTCGATCAGGTTGGAGCTGTCTGTCGACGACGGGTCCTCCAGCCAGGCGGAGACGCGGGGGCTGCCCTCATAGGTATCCGGCTCGCCGTAGAGGGAGCAGGCATCGTCGTATGGGCTGATCCTCCTTTTGTCTCTGCTGTGATGATAGATGCATAAAAGTTCTTTCGCATATGACATAGTACGGATTTCGTCGCATCATGTCAAGTATCCGGAAGCGCAAAAAAGAGGACGACTTTTCACTTCAAACGGCTAAAATAGACTATATTTTGACCTGCCGGACGGTGAGAGGGCGAAAGATACGCCTTTTTGCCGGCGGAAGTTTCGGGCGAAATGACGTCGGCCCGCCAGACGGCGGGCCGGTGAGAAAGACGTTCTTTATTGGCTGAAATAGTGGAACACGCAGATGACCGCCGTCAGTGCAGTAAGAGTGACAAAGGAAATCCAGTACATCCGCCGGGGCGGCACTTTTCTGGCCGCTTTGTGAAGCAAAAATAGGGTGAGCAGCAGACCAAAACTGGCGGCCAGGACAGAGATTATCATGTCTGTCCTGATGGTTTCAACGGAGATATCCATAGACATAGAAGCTCCTCAAAACAGTCGCCCCTCGCGGAGGATGAGCCCCCAGCTGGCTAGCCAGTCGGACAGCCAAATCTGATAGACAAACGTAAATCCCTGCGCAGCGAGGAGAAAAGAGACGGCGGCAATCAGATATTGGCTCCATTTCGGCCAGCCGCGCCGCCCCGCAAACTGGCCGGCGAAGAGGCAGACCACGCAGGCGCCAACCTCAGAAAAGAAATGCTGATTGAGCAAGCGAGGAATGGTAAAGAAAAATGCTCCATTAGAGTGATCAAAATGGTAGGTAAAATAGCAGACGGCAGTGCAGTAAAACACAACTGCTGTGCCAATGGCCAGGGAGGCGTACTGTTTCCGCTGTGGCAGCTCCCGCGTCGCCGCAGAATACGCGAGAGACGAGAGAATGGGACAGGCTGCCAAAACATGCACCAAGTAGGAAAAGAGCATCGGCGGGTACAAGTGCCAGGAAAGATTGGCGCCGGTGATCGCGTACAGGAGTGCGTTGGATAGTATCCACGCGGCAACGGCACTTCCCATCGCGCAGACACAGCTTTTCCACCATGTCCAGCCGTGCCGCGTCAAAAAGAAGGAGAGCAGCGAGCAGGCCAGACAGGCTCAAAAGGGGAGAATTCCAATGAAAAAACGGCAACCGGCCCGCCAGACGGCGGGCCGGTTGAAAATAAAGAGATTTAGACGTGGCAAGGACGCCTTGCCCGGATTACTTCTCGCGCGGATAGCGGATCGCGGCCTGCGCGGCGGCCAGGCGGGCGATGGGCACGCGGAAGGGGGAGCAGGAGACATAGGACAGCCCCGCACGGTGGAAGAACTCGATGGAGACCGGCTCGCCGCCGTGCTCGCCGCAGATGCCCATGCGCAGGTTGGGCTTGGTCTGGTGGCCGTAATCCACCGCCAGCTTCACCAGCCGGCCGACGCCGCGGCGGTCGAAGCGGGCGAACGGGTCATGCTCGAAGATCTTCTCCTCCAGGTAGCGCGGCAGATACTTGCCGCAGTCGTCACGGCTGAAGCCGAAGGTCATCTGGGTCAGGTCGTTCGTGCCGAAGGAGAAGAAGTCGGCCTCCTCGGCGATGCGGTCGGCTGCCAGCGCGGCGCGCGGCAACTCAATCATGGTGCCGATCTCATAGGGCAGGTCGAGGCCGGAGGCAGCGATCAGCTCGTCGGCGACGGGGACGATGATGCTCTTGATATATTTCAGCTCGCTCTGGCTGGCCACGAGCGGGACCATGATCTCCGGCATAACCTTCATGCCGGTCTCCTTGATGACGTTGATGGCCGCCTCGATGATCGCCTTGGTCTGCATGACGGCGATCTCGGGGAACTCGATGGGCAGGCGGCAACCGCGCAGGCCCATCATCGGGTTGACTTCCTGGAGGCTCACGACGGTCTGCTTGAGCGCCTCGAAGGTCATGCCCATCTCCTCGGCCAGGGCGGCGATATCCTCGTCCTCCTTGGGCAGGAACTCGTGCAGCGGGGGATCGAGCAGGCGGATGGTGACCGGGTTGCCCTTCATCGCCTTGAAGATGCCCTCAAAGTCGCTGCGCTGCATGGGCAGGATCTTGTCGAGCGCGCGCTGGCGCTGCTCCTTGGTGCTCGCGACGATCATCTCGCGCACGGCGGGGATGCGGTCGTCGGCGAAGAACATGTGCTCGGTGCGGGTCAGGCCGATGCCCTCCGCGCCGAAGTTAAGCGCCACGCCGGCGTCGTGGGGGTTGTCCGCGTTGGCGCGCACGCCGAGGTCGCGGTATTCATCCGCCCACTGCATAATGGTGGCAAACTCGCCCGAGATGGCGGCGTCCTGAGTGGGGATCTTGCCGAGGTAGACGTTGCCGGTGTTGCCGTCGATGGAGAGGAAGTCGCCCTCCTGGATCACGTGGCCGTCCACCGTCATGACCTTGTTCTCCTCGTCAATCTGCAGCGCGCCGCAGCCGGCGACGCAGCAACGGCCCATGCCGCGGGCCACGACCGCCGCGTGAGAGGTGCGCCCGCCGCGGCAGGTCAGCACGCCCTCGGCGACCTGCATGCCCACGATATCCTCGGGGGAGGTCTCCAGGCGGACGAGCAGGACGGGACCGTCGGGCGCGTGCTCCTCGCACTCCTCGGCGGTGAAGTACACCGCGCCGCAGGCCGCGCCGGGGGAGGCGGGCAAGCCCTTGGCCACCGGGACCGCCTTGGCCAGCGCGTCCCTGTCAAAGGTGGGGTGGAGCACCGCGTCCAGGCTGTTTGGGTCGACCTGCAGCAGCGCCTCGGCGGGGGTAATCAGGCCCTCGCTGACCAGATCCACCGCGATCTTGAGCGCTGCGGCGGGGGTGCGCTTGCCGTTGCGGGTCTGGAGCATATAGAGCTGGCCGCGCTCAATGGTGAACTCCATGTCCTGCATGTCCTTGTAGTGTTTCTCCAGGCGCTGGGAGATGTCGAGGAACTGGTCGTACACCTCCGGCATGACTTCCTTGAGCTGGGCGATGGGCTGCGGGGTGCGGATGCCGGCCACGACGTCCTCGCCCTGGGCGTTCATCAGGAACTCGCCGTACATCTTGCGCTCGCCGGTGGCGGGATCGCGGGTGAAGGCCACGCCGGTGCCGGAGTCGTTGCCCCAGTTGCCGAAGACCATGGTCTGCACATTGACGGCGGTGCCCCAGGAATAGGGGATGTCATTCATGGCGCGGTAGACGTTTGCACGCGGGTTGTCCCAGGAGCGGAAAACCGCCTTGACCGCCTCCATCAGCTGCACCTTGGCGTCCTGCGGGAACTCCTCGCCCTTCTGCTCAAGATAATAGGCCTTAAACTCGCTCACCAGGCGCTTCATGTCCTCCGCGTCCAGCTCGCTGTCCAGCTTGACGCCGCGCTCCTCCTTCACCTCGTCAATGATGACCTCAAAGTTGCGCTTGGGCAGCTCCATCACCACGTCGGAGAACATCTGGATAAACCGGCGGTAAGAGTCATAGACAAAACGAGGGTTATTGGTCAGCTTGACCAGCCCCTCGGCCACCGTGTCGTTGATGCCTAGGTTGAGGATGGTGTCCATCATGCCGGGCATGGAGGCGCGGGCGCCGGAACGGACGGAGACCAGCAGGGGATTGGCCGGGTCGCCGAACTTCTTGCCATTCTCCTCTTCCAGGATGGCCAGATTCTTCAGGATCTCCTCCTGGATCTCGGCGTTGATCTTACGGCCGTCCTCATAATATTGGGTGCAGGCCTCGGTCGTGACGGTGAAGCCCTTGGGTACCCGTATCCCGGCGTTGGTCATCTCGGCCAGGTTGGCGCCCTTGCCGCCGAGCAGCTCACGCATATTGCGGTTGCCCTCGCGGAACAGGTAGACATACTTCTTACTCATACACTCACTCCTTTGTATTCCGGCGGATTTGGAAAAAATCACCGGAAGATAAAATGTGGGTCGCATAGGGTCAATTCATATTATACAGTTTCTACTGGGATTTTCAATAAAAATTTTACATTTTTTCCAACCTCTTCAGATTTCTTTTGCCGGACGGTCCGCTACAGGGCGGGGAATGGGCGAAATGTATGGCAAAATGCCATAAGAAGACGAAAAGCGCCCGCCGCGGAAAACGCGGCGGGCGCGGCTCTGCGAATGGTCAGCCGGCCACGATATAATCCACATGATAACCGGCCTGCTCGACGGCACGGCGCAGCGACGCATCGTCCACCGTGCGGTCCAACCGGACGACGGCGGTGCCGCGGTTGAGGTCCACCTCGGCGGCGGCGCCCTCCACGGCGTTGAGCGCGCCGGCCACGTGGTTTACGCAGTTGGCGCAGTGCATGCCGGAGATGTGCAGTGTCCGCTGGGCGATCACCGGACCGTCCAGATGTTTGTCAGACGGCCTTTCCGCCGGCCGGCCGGAGCCGCCGCAGCAGGGCCCCTCTCCCCGGAAGTGCCGGACGGCGCCGCGCAGGGCGAAGCCGAGCAGGACGAGGACTATGATCAGAATGATAAAATCCACACCGTTCATCGCAAACGCTCCTTATTCCTCCTCACGGCGGCGCTCCCGCCGCCGCTGCAGCCACTTTCTGCACTGGCCAGCGAGCAGATAGATGCCCATACCGACCGCATAGAGCAGCAGAAATGCCGCAAGGCCGTAGAGCATGGAGTCTCCGGAATGGGACATGGACTCAGCGCTCCTTCCGATCAGCGGACGGACGGGCGGCGGCATAGCCGCAGGCGGCGCCGCAGCTGCTGCAGCAGCCGGTGCATCCGCCGCCCGTCCGGCGGGCCTCCCGGGCGCGGCGGTGACGCCGCACGAGCAGAAACGCGCAGTAGCCCAGAATTAGGGCCAGAATCACAATATCCACTGCCATGGATCATCTCTCCTTACATGGGACACACCCGGCCGGACGCCGCGCGGGCATCCGGCCGGAGAGAGCGGACGTTATAGTCTATTATACCGCCTGCACCGAACGTTTGGAATAGGTCTTCTGATCTTTGTACGGATCAGGCCGCAGGAGCAGGACGACCAGCACCAGCGTGAGCACAATGCCGACGGCGGACCAGACGGTGAAGGCCGCGCCGGTGACCAGCAGGCCGATCTGATACACGCACAGGCAGACGACGTAGGCGAAGATGTTCTGGAACAAAATGGCAAACCAGAACCACTTGCGCGACTGCATCTGCTGGGCCATAGTGGCGATCGCCGCCAGGCAGGGCGAGTCGAGCAGGTTGAACAGCAGGAAGCTGAAGGCAGCCAGCGCGCTGGGGAACCAGGCCTGCACCGCCTCGGCCACGGTGACGGGGTCTTCGGAGAGGTCCTCGGCCACGTTGGCCAGCACGCCCATCGTGGAGACAATCGCCTCTTTCGCGGTGAAGCCGGACAGGGAAGCCGCCACCGCCTGCCAGTTGCCGAAGCCCAGCGGGGCAAACACAGGGGCGATGAAGCCGCCGATCACGGCCAGCAGGCTCTCGCTGCTCTCCACCGGGCCAAAGCCGCTCTCGGTAAAGCCGTAGCCGCCGAGGAACCACATGACCACGCAGGCCACGAAGAGGATGGTGCCCGCCTTGATGAGGAAGCCCTTTAGGCGCTCCCACACATGCAGCAGGACGGTGCGGGCGGAGGGGATGTGGTACTGCGGCAGCTCCATGACGAAGGGGGCGGGCTTGCCGGAGAAGGGCTTGGTCTTCTTCAGAATAATGGCGGAGACCAGCACCGCAACGATGCCGAGGAAATACATCAGCGGGGCCACCAGGCCGCCGGCGACGTAGCTGCCGGAGATGTAGCTGGCCATCACGCCGCCCATCAGCGAGATGACGGGGAGCTTGGCGCCGCAGGGGATAAAGGTGGCCGTCATGATGGTCAGGCGGCGGTCATTGTCCTGCTCAATGGTCTTGGAGGCCATGATGCCCGGGATGCCGCAGCCAGAGGAGATCAGCAGGGGGATGAAGCTCTTGCCCGAGAGGCCGAAGTGACGGAATACCCGGTCCATGACGAAAGCGATACGGACCATGTAACCACAGTCCTCCAGCAGGGAGAGGAAAAGAAACAGGACCGCCATCTGCGGGGCAAAGCCGATCACCGCGCCCACGCCGCCGATGATGCCGTTGACCACCAGGTCGGTGACGATCTCGCCGGCGCCGATCGCCTCGAAGAGCGCGGTCACCGCGTCCTGAATGGCCACGACGAACACGTCGTTCGTCCAGTCGGTCACCCAGGTGCCGACCGTACTGACGGACACCCAGTAGACGACGACCATCACCGCGATAAAGATGGGGATGCCCAAGATACGGTTGGTGACGATGCGGTCGATCTTATCCGAGACAGTGAGCTGCTCGCCGCCCTTTTTGACGGTGGTCTTGACCACCTTCTGAATGAAGGTATAGCGCTCGTCGGTGACGATGCTCTCCATATCGCTGTCGTGGGTGGACTCCAGTTCCTTGCGCAGGCCAGCCACGGTGTTCGCGGCGCCGGCGGGCAGAGACATGCTCTCGGCCACCTTGCTGTCGTTTTCCAGGAACTTGACGGCGTACCAGCGGCGCTGCTGGGGGGGGACGGAGGCGGGCAGGAGATCCTTGACCTGCTCGATTGCATGCTCCATCTCCTTGGAGAAGATCTCGCCCGGCAGAGCGGCCTCCTTCTTCTGGGCCACGCGCACCGCCTCGTCGATCAGCGCGTCCAGACCGGTCTGCTTGAGGGCGGAGGTCTCGATGATCGGGCAGCCGAGCAGCATAGAGAGCCGCTTGGTGTCGATGCGCAGTTTGCGCTTTTCCAGGAGGTCGGCCATGTTCAGCGCGATGACCACCGGGATGCCGGTCTCGATGAGCTGTGTGGTCAGGTACAGGTTGCGCTCGATGTTGGTCGCGTCTACCAGGTCCACGATGACGTCCGGGCGTTCGCCCAGCAGATAGTCACGGCTCACCACCTCTTCCAGCGTGTACGGGGAGAGGGAGTAGATGCCGGGCAGGTCGGTCACGACGATGTCTTCTCTCCGGCGGGCTCCCTTCAGCCTGCCTTCCTTCTTTTCCACGGTAACACCGGGCCAGTTGCCGACGTACTGGCTCGCGCCGGTCATGGCGTTGAACATGGTGGTCTTGCCACAGTTCGGGTTACCGGCAAGGGCGATCTTGATAGCCACTTCTCTTGCCTCCTTCTGAACTCTCGCGCGGCGTTACGCCTCGCGCACCTCGACGCAGCTGGCGTCGTTTTTGCGCACGGACAGCTCATAGCCGCGCACGGTGATCTCGACCGGGTCGCCCAGCGGGGCCACCTTGCGGATGTACAGCGATGTGCCGCGGGTGATGCCCATATCCATGATCCGGCGCTTATACGCACCTTCCCCGTCGATGCCGGTCACGACGACCGTGCTGCCGACCTTTGCCTCTCCTAATGTCATTGCTGCCTCTCCTTTCTGAAATGGACGGTCAATACCGGGACGTAGGAACTGCCCGGCCATACGGCACGGTGACTTCAGATCATGATGTGCCGCGCCATATCCTCGTTGATGGCCACCCGGGAGTCCTTGATGTTAACAATCACGTTCCCTCCGATGGCGGAGAGCACCGTGATCTGCGCGCCCGAGATGAAACCCAGATTTTCCAGGAAGCGGCGGGTCTCCTCGCTGCCCCCCACCTTGCGGATAGTGTTGCTCTGTCCAATTCCTGCCAGTGTCAACGGCATCACGTTCTAACCTCTTTTCCGTTGGAAGCTTTGTCCGGCATGGCGTTGTCGTTCCTTTACATCTAGTTAGTATACGCTAATATATGTTAGATGTCAAGAACAGATTTAGAAATAGAGAACACATTTTGGGATAGCTAATTTTCTTTGAAATGGATAATTCCAACAAGGGCGCCCAGCTCGTGCGCGCCGCCGGCTGGGATCAGACGGCCCGGCCGGGCTGTCCCGCCGGGCGTGCGCGGCCGCTTTGGGGCGGCGGAGCATTCCGCCGGCGGGGAGGGCTGGCGTTGAGACTTCCCGGGCAGACGGAGCGGATAAAAACGGCCCAATCTCTTGACAGTTTCGGGGCGAATGGTTACAATATTCAGTGCTTTACCGATTTCGGAAGTTCGCTTTGGGAAGGGAAGAGACAATTATGGCAAAAGGGAAGAAGCGCGTGGAGGCCATCACCTCTATGGAGACGGATTTCACCCAGTGGTATACCGATATCTGCATCAAGGCCGAGCTGATTGACTACACCAGCACAAAGGGCATGTTCATCCTCCGCCCCTACGGCTATGCGATCTGGGAGAACATCCAGCACTATCTGGACCGGGAGTTCAAGCGTACCGGCCATGAGAACGTGGCCATGCCGACGCTGATTCCGGAAGGCCTCCTGCAAAAGGAGAAGGACCACGTCGAGGGCTTTGCTCCCGAGTGCGCCTGGGTCACCATGGGCGGCGGCGAGCAGCTGGAGGAGCGCATGGCCATCCGCCCCACCTCCGAGACGCTCTTTTGTGAGCACTATGCCCACATCATCCATTCCTGGCGCGATCTGCCCAAGCTGTATAATCAGTGGTGCTCCGTCCTGCGCTGGGAGAAGACCAGCCGCCCCTTCCTGCGCCACCGCGAGTTCCTCTGGCAGGAGGGGCACACGATGCATGCCACCGCCGAGGAGGCCGTTGAGGAGACCGAGCGCATGCTGGAGGTCTATGCCGACTTATGCGAGAAGGTGCTGGCCATGCCGGTTGTGCGCGGCGTGAAGACGGACAAGGAGAAATTCTCCGGCGCGGAGCGGACGTATACAATCGAGTGCATGATGCATGACAAAAAGGCGCTCCAGTCCGGCACCTCTCACTACTTTGGCGACGGCTTTGCCCGCGCCTTTGGCATCGCCTTTGCCGATAAGAACAACACCCTCTCCACCCCGTTCCAGACGAGCTGGGGCCTGTCCACCCGCATCATCGGCGGCCTGATTATGACCCACAGCGATGACAACGGCCTGGTCCTGCCGCCGCGCGTGGCGCCGGTGCAGGTGATCGTCCTGCCCATCGCCCAGCACAAGCCCGGCGTCGTCGAGGCGGCGGAGGCGGTCACCCGCCGTCTGGAGGCCGCCGGCGTGCGCGTGAAGATGGACAGCTCGGACCAGTCCCCCGGCTGGAAGTTTGCCGAGTATGAGATGAAGGGCGTACCGCTGCGCCTGGAGATCGGCCCGAAGGATATCGAGCAGGGCCAGTGCGTCATCGCCCGGCGCGATACCGGCGAAAAGACTGCTGTCTCCCTGGAAGAACTGGAGTCCACCGTCCGTGCGCTGCTCGACGCGGTACACGAGAGCATGTTCGCGCGCGCCAAGGCCAACCTGGAGGAGAACACTTACGCCTGCGCCACCGTGGAGGAGGTAAAGGAGAAGATGTCCGCCCAGGGCGGCTTTGCCAAGACGATGTGGTGCGGAGACGAGGCCTGCGAGCTCTACATGAAGGAGCACTGCGGCGTCACCAGCCGCTGCATCCCCTTCGCCCAGGAGCACTTGGGCGACACCTGCCCCATCTGCGGCAAGCCCGCCAAGAAGATGATTATCTGGGGCGTCGCGTACTGATTCGGAAACCAAAAGAACTGCCGTCCCGGCCGCGTGAGAGCGCCGCCGGGGCGGCACGCTTTCCGTCCGACGGCATAACATATGACAGGGTGCGCGGTGGGCATCGGCCCGGCGCACCCTGTCATTTTCTGTTCCATAGGAGTGGATACTTATGCCGCAAGAGCTGATCGGGGCCGCCTTCTGGCTGGGATTTCCCTTTTTGATGACGACGGCCGGCGCGGCCACCGTCTTTTGCCTGCGCCGGGAGGCCTCTGCGGGGGTGCAGCGGTGCCTGCTCGGATTCGCGGCGGGGGTAATGATTGCCGCGAGTGTGTGGAGTCTGCTGTTGCCGGCGATTGAGGCGGGGGAGCAGATGGGTCTGCCCGGCTGGCTGCCTGCGGCGACCGGCTTTGTCCTCGGGGTGCTCTTCCTGCTGGGGATGGACCATCTGCTGCCGCATATTCATCAGCTGGCTGCCGTGCAGGAGGGACCGCCGAACCGGCTGCGCCGGACCACCCTGCTCGTGCTGGCGGTCACGCTGCACAATATCCCGGAGGGGATGGCGGTGGGGCTGAGCGTCGCCCTCGCGCTCCGGTCCGGAGACGCCGCCGCGCTCACCGCCGCGGGGGCGCTCGCCCTCGGCATCGGCATTCAAAACATCCCGGAGGGGGCGGCGGTGTCCATGCCGCTGCGCCGGGAGGGGTTGAGCCGCCGGGCGGCCTTCCGCACCGGCACGCTCACCGGCCTGGTGGAGCCGGCGGCCGGGCTGCTGGCGGCCGCGCTGGCGGCGCTGCTCACACCGGCCATGCCGTGGCTGCTCGCCTTCGCCGCTGGGGCGATGCTCTATGTCGTGGTGGAGGAGCTGATCCCGGAGGCCAACTTCAGCCCGCCGCACAGTGACCTGGGGACCCTGGCCGCGATGGCCGGTTTTCTGGTTATGATGGTGCTGGACGTCGCACTGGGATAATACTGGGGCCTCAGGGTGAAAAATGCCGCCCGGACGGAGCGTGTCACTCCGCCGGGCGGCGTACTTGTTTTGCGGTGTTTAGCT
>CAYWUA010000019.1:0-31421 GCA_964461385.1 uncultured Oscillospiraceae bacterium | reverse complement strand
GCGCCGAAGAGACGGAAGCTCATCGAGATGGGCAGAGAGAATTCCTTGAGCGTCAGCCCGACGCCGCGCAAGCCGTTGCTAGCAATGCCGCCAGAGAGGATGATCAGATAGGACAGGCAGCCCATACAGATCGCCCCGTTGATATCGGAGAGTGGGGCGGGCAGGTCAATAGAGCTGCCCGAGGTCGTGATGACCTGCACGCCGAAGAGCTCGAAGAGCGTCCCGACAAAGATATAGATGCCGGCGGCAAAGATGTAGACGCTCAGGAAGCGGTTCCGGTGCGGGCTGTTAGACTTGGCCAAGTTGTCAAAAAAGTTGACCAGTTCCTCCAGCAGCATCTGAAAGCAGCCAGGGACATACTGGAAGTGCGGAACAACAAAGATGCGGATACATGCCGCGGCAGCCAGCAGGACCCCGGTAACGGTAAAGGCGGAGATCAGCGCAGGGTTGACCTCCATCAGTCCGAACAGGCTCACCCGGTTCTCCTCGTGCAGCACCGCGTCGCGCATGGTGGTATCCAGCGCCTCTTGCTCCCCGCCAGACGGTCCGACCAGCAGCGCGCCAGCCAGCAGGAGCACCAGCACAATCACCCATACCACAAGGAAGGTGCGCCGTTTCTGTTTACTCACGTGATTTTCACCACCTTAAATGCAGACAGGATACGGCCGTCCCGGACACACAGACCGGAACGCCGCTCAGAACATGGCCGGGCAGACAGGGACCCGGCACAGTCGTTTGCTTCACCTTTCGCTCCCACCTCCGTCCGGGAAACCGGGCCGCAAACCGTCCGGCGGGAGGGAACCCGCCGCCGGCATGGTTGCTTTTTCCCTTTTTACGTATTATACTGACATTATCCCAAAAAGTAAAAAACAGATTTGATATGACGGCCATACTTTTTTGATATGGCAACCGTCAGTTTTCACAAGGCCAGACGCGCCGGCCGGGCATCCAAAAACCAACCCAAACCAGGGCGCCGGGCAATCGCGGCTCCCTGTCACAGGATAGGATGGGCTCCGCGGCGCAGTTTTATTTGGGCTATCTGACGGCAGTGCGGACGCCGGAGGAGCCTGTCGGATGAGGGAGCGCACATGTCCAGCAACTACGACTACTACCGTATCTTTTACTATGTCGCCCAGTACCACAGTTTTACCGAGGCGGCCAACGCACTGAAAAACAGCCAGCCGAACATCACCCGCTGCATGAACAACCTGGAGGAGGACCTGGGCTGCGCGCTCTTTGTTCGCTCCAACCGAGGCATATCCCTCACTCCGGAGGGACAGAAGCTCTACGCGCATGTCAGGATCGCCTTTCGCCAGTTGGAGGCGGCCGAGGAGGCGCTGCGCCAGTCTGGCGGCGGCAGTGTCTCCATCGGGACGAACGACGCGGCGCTGCACCTGCTGCTGCTCGACCGTCTCAAGCTGTTTCGCCTCCAGTACCCCGACGTCCGCGTGCGCATCAGCAGCCATGTCACCACACAGGCCATTACCTCGCTGCGCAGCGGGCTGGTAGACTTTGCGGTGGTGAGCACCCCGCTGCATCTCCGCCGCCCGCTGCGCGAGATTCGCCTGCTGCCCTTTCAGGACATCCTGATCGGCGGGCCGCGCTTTGCCGCCTTAGCAAGACGGCAGCAACATCTGAGCGATCTGGACAGATATCCTATCATCTGCCTGGAGGAGGGGTCCAGCACAAGGGAGTTCTACCAGCGGCTGTTTGCCCTCCACGAGATCAAGCTGCGGGTGGATCTGGAGGTAGCAGCACTGGACCAGGTGCTGCCCATGGTGATCAGCAACCTCGGCCTCGGCTTTGTGCCTGCACAGATGGCAGCGCAGGCCATCGCGGACGGGCAGGTCTGCCGTATCCCGCTGATTGAGCCGATCCCGGAGCGGTATGTCTCGCTGGTGTGCGATGAGTCGCGGCCCCACCACGGCGCGGCGGAACGCCTGCGCCGGCTGCTGTGCAGCGGGGAAGAGAGCGCGTAAGGCAGGAGCCGCCGCCGGGCGGTTTCCTATTTTTCCAATAAATCCCGGGCGGAACCCCTTGAAATTGACCTATGTTATCGACAGAGATGCTTGACTCTGTTATAATCTTAACAATAATACAGGCGGGGCCGTCCGGCAGTCATGGAGAGGAGGAATGCCGATGTCTGAGCAGGGATTGCAGCCCTCCCCCATCCATCGGGCGCTCACGCTTTTGGGCGGAAAATGGACGTTCCGAATCCTCTATGAACTTTCACAAGTAGAGTGTGCGCGCTACCGCCAGCTGCGTAGCGCCATGCCCGGCATCTCCAACGGGAAACTGTCCGCCCTGCTGCGGGAGCTGGAACAGGCGGGGCTGATCGTCCGCCAACAGTTCAAAGAGGTCCCGCTGCATGTGGAGTACTCCCTCAGCGAGGCGGGGCGGGCGCTGCTGCCCGTCTTTGACGCGCTCGAGACGTGGAGCAGCCGCCATCTGGGATAATATGCCGCCGGACATCCGATGGTACTTTTTCTTTCTAATTTGTGACAAATCACCTTTTCATTTGGCAAACGGGGCGTTATAAATATCATTACAACAAGTGGCACTCTGACTGCGTAAATCCGGTTGGAGTGCCGCCTGCTTTTTGAACCAGAAACTCCGGAATTCTGGCACTGTAAAGTAAACATGAAAAAATAGAACCCGAAATCAGCCGATTAGTCTACGCAACGAGCAAAAGCTCCCGTTTACGCTTTTTGGATAGGTTAAGGCCGGCGCACTGTGCCGGGGTGAGACCAATTCAAGGCGGAGCGAGGGCGGACGAAATTGTAGAAGAAGATGAACATGGAAATGAGGTTATTGGCAGAAGAGAAAGAGGAAAACCCCGGTCTCGTCGGCGTGCCACTCGTCTGAGTTGAGATTCAGCATGGGATGAGCTGCAGGGCAATGTTCTGGAGCATGGGGGCGAAACGGGTACAGAGGTTTTAGCCTATTGGTACAGCTTCTAAAACTTTAGTATACGTTTCTTGCGCGCAGCGCATCGTTTGCGAATCTCGGGGGACTGCGTGGCTCGGATGGCGCAGAGTGGCGTCTGCTGGTGGCGGTGTGGTATGTACCCCTCACTATCTACCGCCTGATCGTGGGGCGCTGATGAATGGTCGCGGCAATTGAGAAAACCGGCTGGGTCATCCCCAGCCGGCTCAGACCGTAGATAAACACCGCAGCAGGCGTCAGGCTGGCAGCCGTGTTTGTCTACAGTCTGTTATCCCCAGAGCATCTGCTCTGGGGATATTTGGTGTCTTCCGTCAAATTTTTGTGATGTCGAGGGGCACGATCTGTTCGCTGTGCCCCTCCTTCCGGGCGGTGAGGATCGCGCGGCAGGTGTCCACGCTGGTCAGGCAGAGGACGGAGTGCTCCACCGCGCTGCGGCGGATGCGCCAGCCGTCGCCATCCTCGCGCTGGGTGCGGCGCGGGGTGTTGAGGATCATATCCACCACGCCGGACTGGATCATATCCATGATATTGGGGTGTCCGTGGCCCAGACGGTGGACAAAGCGGACGGGCACGTCGTGAGCGGTCAGATAAGCGTAGGTGCCGCGGGTGGCATAGAGCTCCATGCCGAGCTCCACCATCTCGCGTGCCAGGCCGAGAACCTCCTCCTTGTCCTGGTCCTTGACGGTGAGGATGACGCGGCTGCCGCGCTTTGGCACCTTCATATTCGCACCCTTGAACGCCTTGAGCAGCGCCTGCGGGAAGGTGTCTGCCAGGCCGAGGCACTCGCCGGTGGACTTCATCTCCGGGCCGAGATTGGTGTCCACATCGGTGAGCTTTTCAAAGGAGAAGACCGGCATCTTCACCGCGTAGTACTTCGCCTCCGGATAGATGTCCACCCCGTAGCCGAGGTCGCGCAGCTTGGCGCCCAGCATCACCTTCGTGGCCAGGTCGATGATGGGCACGCCGGTCACCTTGGAGATATAGGGGATGGTGCGCGAGGAGCGGGGGTTGGCCTCGATGATATACACCTCGTCCTGGTAGATGATGAACTGCACGTTGATCAGACCGATCACGCCCAGATGCTTCGCCAAATCCCTGGTGTAGCGCAGGATGGTCTGCTTGTGCTTTTCCGCCACATTGAGCGGGGGATAGACCGAGATGGAGTCGCCGGAGTGGATACCCGCCCGCTCGACATGCTCCATCACACCGGGGATCAAGATGTCCTCGCCGTCAAAGACGCCGTCCACCTCCACCTCACGGCCCATGAGATACTTGTCTACCAGCACGGGGTGCTCCTGCACCGTCATGTTGATGATCTTCATGAAGTCGCGGATGTTGTCGTCGTTGTAAGCGATCTCCATCCCCTGGCCGCCGAGCACATAGGACGGGCGCACCAGCACGGGATAGCCCACCTCGTTGGCCGCGGCGATGGCCTCCTCAGTGGTGAAGATGGTCCGCCCGGCCGCGCGGGGAATGCCGCAGAGGTTTAAAATCTCGTCAAACCGCTCGCGGTCCTCCGCCGCGTCCACGCCGTCGGCGCTGGTGCCCAGGATGGGCAAGCCCATGTCTGCCAGCGTCTTGGCCAGCTTGATGGCGGTCTGCCCGCCGAACTGGACCACCGCGCCCCACGGCTTCTCCAGCTCCACGATCTGCTCCACATCCTCCGGGGTGAGCGGCTCGAAGTAGAGGCGGTCGGCGATGTCAAAGTCGGTGGAGACGGTCTCCGGGTTGTTGTTGACGATGATGGTCTCGCAGCCCAGCTTCTTGAGCGCCCAGACAGAGTGGACCGAGCAGTAGTCAAACTCGATGCCCTGGCCGATGCGGATCGGGCCGGAGCCGAGAACGAGCACCTTCTTCTTGCCGGTATCCACCGGCTGGGACTCGTTTTCAATGTCGTAGGTGGAGTAATAGTAGGGGGTCTGCGCGTCAAACTCGGCCGCGCAGGTGTCCACCATCTTATAGGTCGGCTGGATGCCATATTTGCGCCGCAGTTCGCGGATGTCCACGCGCGTGACGCCGCACAGCTCCGCGATGAAGGAGTCGGCAAAGCCCACTTCCTTGGCAAAGCGGAGGGTCTTGGCGTCCGGCAGGCCCTGGGAGAGCTTGTTCTCCAGCTTGACGATGGTGCCCAGCCGGTCAATAAACCAGATGTCGATCTTGGTGATCCGGTTGATCTCCTCCGGGGTGATGCCGCGCCGCAGCGCCTCGGCCACGACGAAAATGCGCTCGTCGTCGATGTCAAAGAGCTTGTCCCAGATCTTCTTCGTGCTCATCGCCTGGAGCTTGGGCAGACGGAGGGAGTGGACGTTGAGTTCGAGAGAACGGATCGCCTTGAGCAGGGCGTTGGCGAAGCTGTTGCCGATCGCCATCACCTCGCTGGTGGCCTTCATCTGGGTGCCAAGGGTGCGCTTGGCGTTGGTAAACTTGTCAAACGGCAGGCGCGGCAGCTTCATCACACAGTAGTCCAGCGCCGGCTCAAAGCAGGCGGTGGTCTTGCCGGTGACGGCGTTCGGGATCTCGTCGAGGGTGTAGCCCAGGGCGATCTTGGCAGCCACCTTCGCGATGGGGTAGCCGGTGGCCTTGGAGGCCAGCGCCGAGGAGCGGGAGACGCGGGGGTTGACCTCAATCACCGCGTACTCATAGGACTCCGGGTGCAGGGCGAACTGGCAGTTGCAGCCGCCCTCGATCTCCAGGGCGGAGATGATATCCAGCGCCGCGGTACGCAGCATCTGGTATTCCTTATTTGCCAGCGTCTGGGTGGGGGCGATGACGATGGAGTCGCCGGTGTGCACGCCTACCGGGTCCAGGTTTTCCATCGAGCAGATGGTGATCACGTTGCCCGCCGAGTCACGCATTACCTCGAACTCGATCTCCTTCCAGCCGGAGATGCACCGCTCGATGAGCACTTCCCCCACGCGGGAGAGGGCGATGCCGCGCTCGGATATCTCGCGCAGCATCGCCTCGTCGTAGGCGATGCCGCCGCCGGTGCCGCCAAGGGTATAGGCGGGGCGGACGATAACGGGATAGCCGATCTCGTTGGTGAAGTCCACCGCGTCCTGCACGGTGGTGACCACCTTGGAGACGATGCAGGGCTGCCCAATGGCCTCCATCGTGTCCTTAAAGCCCTGCCGGTCCTCCGCTTTGCGGATGGACTCGGCGCTGGTTCCAAGCAGCCGCACGCCGAGGCGGTCGAGCGTGCCGTCCTCATAGAGGGACATCGCCAGGTTCAGCCCGATCTGGCCGCCCAGCGTGGGAAGCAGGGCGTCCGGGTGCTCCATCTCGAGGATGGCTTTCAGGCTGTAGGTGTTCAGCGGCTCGATATAGACGTGGTCGGCCACGTCCTTGTCCGTCATGATGGTAGCGGGGTTGGAGTTGACCAGCACGACCTCCATTCCCTCTTCCTTCAGGGAGCGGCAGGCCTGGGTGCCGGCGTAGTCAAACTCGGCGGCCTGGCCGATCACGATGGGGCCGGAGCCGATCACCAGAACCTTGCGGATATTCGGGTCCTTAGGCATGACGGGTGCCTCCTTCCTTCGCGGCGCGCACCACGTCGAGGAACTCGCCGAAGAGATAGTCGGTGTCCACCGGACCGGGAGATGCCTCCGGGTGGAACTGGACGGTGAAGACGGGGCGCTGGAGGTAGCGCAGGCCTTCCAGGCTGCCGTCGTTGACGTTGACGTGGCTGATCTCGGCGACGGCGGGGTCGATGGACTCCTTTTCGATCACATAGCCGTGGTTCTGGCTGGTGATATAGCAGCGGCCGCGCCGCAGGTCCTTGACCGGGTGGTTTGCCCCGCGGTGGCCGAAGGACATCTTGTGGCTCTTCGCCCCTGTGGCGAGCGCCATGAGCTGGTGACCCAGGCAGACGGCGAAGATGGGCAGGCCGGACTCGTAGAGCTTGCGCACCTCGGCGATGATCTCCACGCAGTCGGCCGGGTCGCCCGGGCCGTTGGAGAGCATAATGCCGTCATAGCCGCCAGCGAGCACCTCGCCGGCCGGGGTGTGCGCCGGATAGATGGTCAGGTCACAGCCGCACTCCACCAGGCGCTTTGCCATATTCCGCTTGGCGCCGAAGTCGTACATCGCGATGCGCGGGCCGCTGCCGGCTATGTGCTGCACCTTGGGGCAGGTGACCCGCTCCACCGTGCCGGAGACGCGGTAGGCGTGCATCCGCTCGATCAGCTCCTCCCGGTCATAGTCCTCCCGGCAGGTAATGACGCCGTTCATCACACCCTGAATGCGCAGAATCCGCGTGAGCGCGCGGGTGTCGATGTCCTGAATGCCGGTGATGCCGTGGCGGATGAGGTAGTCGTTGAGCGTGCTGGTACAGCGGAAATTGCTGCCGCGCGGGGCAAGATGCCGGATGACGAGCGCGTCAGCCCAGGGATGGACGGACTCGTCGTCTTCGTCGTTGGTTCCGTAGTTGCCGATCAGCGGGTAAGTCATCACCACCCCCTGCCCGGCATAGGAGGGATCGGTCAAAATTTCCTGGTAGCCCACCATAGAGGTGTTAAAGACCATTTCACAGACCACGTCTTCCGTGCTGCCGATGCTCTCCCCTTCGAAGATGGCGCCGTTTTCCAGGATCAGCGTTGCATTCATCGGTCACATCCACCTTTCAGCCCTCTGGGCACGGACTGGGGCCGGGGCCCCTGCGCAAAAAAAGAGAGCCTCCCCCACGCAAGGGGGGTTCCTTGACGTTTGGCTCGCTCTCAATCGTATCGAAAATAGCATATCACAAATCGACTTTTCTGGCAAGCGCGCGTCCGCCTTTCTGCAAAATATCCAAAACATTCCGACATAATTTTGGGGCGCTTAGCCACAATAACAACTGTAAATTTGACAGATAGGCTGACATTTTTTGGATTTTCCGGGGAGACTGCCGGACGGGGGGAGATGGACCGTCATGCTGATCGCCTTTGTGCGCACAATCGTTCTCTATCTGCTGCTCATCGTCGGCATTCGCCTGATGGGCAAGAAGCAGGTGGGGGAGCTGGAGCCGACCGAGCTGGTACTGGCAATGCTGCTGTCCGACCTGGCGGCGGTGCCGATGCAGGACTTTGGAATTCCGCTCGTCTTCGGCGTGGCGCCTATTGTGACGCTGCTGTGCCTGTCCATGGTGCTGTCGGTGCTCACGCTGCGCAGTGTGCGGCTGCGGTTGCTGCTGTGCGGGCGGCCGAGCATCGTGGTGGAGAAAGGCGCTATCCTGCAAAAGGAGCTCTACAAGACCCGTATGACGCCGGATGAGCTGATGGAGGAGCTGCGCTTGCAGGGCATCACCGACCTTGCCACCGTGAAGTACGCCATCCTGGAGACGAGCGGCCGGCTCTCCGCCATCCTCTACGCCGGCCAACAGCCGGCCACCGCGCAGCAGCTGAACCTCGCAGCAGAGGAGCGCGGGCTGCCGCTGACGATCATCGATAACGGGCAAATCTACCCGGACAATCTCCGCCGCCGGGGGCTGGACCGGCGTTGGCTGGAGCGCCAGCTCGCCGCGCGCGGCCTGCGCTCTGTGCGGGAGGTTTTCCTGATGACGGTGGACGAGCGCGGCGGTGTCTATTTTGCCGCAAAGGAGGGACATGCATGAGACGTCTGACGGTTTCTCTGCTGATGCTGGCGCTGCTGGCGGCGGCTGGGTGGGCAAATAGCCGTTATCTCACCGGCCTGGCCGGAGAGATCACCGGCCTGCTGGAACGTGCAGGCGAACGGGGCGCAGCGGAGGACTGGGCAGGAGCGGAGAACCTGACGCGCCAGGCCCGCGCGCGCTGGGAGGCGGCCTCCGGATATCTCAGCCTGGTACTGCGCCGCGACGAGACAGACGAGGTTAACAGCCGCTTCTGCGAGGTCTCCGCCCTGATTGACGGTCAGGAGGGACCGGAATACGCCGCTGCCAACGGGCAGCTCATCTCTCGTCTTACACACGTGAGCGAGATGGAACAGCTGCGCTGGCGCAATGCGCTCTGCCGGCGGGCGCCCACGGCCCGGGCGCTTGCCCTTTTTGGGGCTTGACATCTGCCGGGATTGCGCGTATCCTGTTAAAAGCGCTTTCACAGTTAAAAGCGTGAAAGAATCTGAAACGAGGTGTATTCCGATGGCTGCCATGAATCCAAACCTGATCTCTTACCTGCCCAATCTGCGGGTGGTGGACTGCACGCTGCGCGATGGGGGACTGGTGAATGACTTCTATTTTACCGACGAGTTTGTGCGCGCGCTCTACCAGGCCAATCTGAAATCGGGCGTGGACTATATGGAGGTTGGATATAAGTGCTCCAAGAACATCTTCAGCCCGGACCGCTTCGGTAAGTGGAAGTTCTGCGATGAGGAAGACATCCGCGCCATTGTGGGGGACAATCCCACTGACCTGAAGATCTCCGTCATGGCGGACGTGGGCCGCTGCGACTACAAACACGATATCATTGACCGCAAGGACAGCGTGATCGACATGGTGCGCGTGGCGACCTATGTCAACGCCATCCCCACTGCGATCGACATGGTGGAGGACGCCAAGCAAAAGGGCTACGAGACGACGGTGAACATCATGGCCGTCTCTAAGGTGGACAGCGAGGACCTGAAGAACAGCCTCGACCTGCTTGCCCAGTCCAGCGCGGATGTGATCTATCTGGTGGACAGTTTCGGCTCGTTCTATCCTGAGCAGATCCGCCGCCTGACCGACCAATACATGGAGGTGGCGGCGAAATACGGCAAAAAGGTGGGGATCCATGCCCACAACAACCAGCAGCTAGCCTTCGCCAACACGCTCGAGGCGATGAGCAAGGGCGAGGGCGCGACCTACCTGGACGCGACGGTGAGCGGCCTGGGCCGCGGAGCGGGCAACTGCCACCTGGAGATGCTGCTCGGGTTTTTGCGCAACCCGAAGTACAAAATGATCCCCATCCTGCGCTTCGTGGAGCAGTACATCCTCAAGCTGCGCGAGGAGGGCGTCATCTGGGGCTATGATGTCCCCTACCTGCTCACCGGACAGCTCAACGCTCACCCCTCCAGCGCCATCCGCTTCATCCGCGACGGGCGGAGCGACTATTACCACTTCTTCCACGAGTTGATTGACGACACCCTTTGATGGTGATGGACAGTCAGGCTCACCGCCATTCGGACATTCGGATGCCGACTGCCCGCTTTGCCTGCATCAGCGTTTGAGCAAATACGTCGATACTTCCAAGGCGCAGCATGGGAAGCGGCGTCCCCAGGGGAAAGAGAGCCTGCCAGGATGAGATTTAGCCTCCAACCACGTCTCAATCCGGCGACAGCCGTCTGGGCCGCGTAACTGATTGCGTTCTTGATGGCGTCATTCCGGACCGGGCGGAAGGCCGGCGAGCGGTCTCCGCCAATACGCTGGATGCGTTGTGCCGGGTCTGAGACCGTGTGCTGGAGGATGTTGCGCGTTATCTCCTGGAAGAAACATGACGCGGAACCGGGACAGGGGGACTGTCCGGTTCCGTGTTTTTCTGTCTGTGCGGCGATACACTTGATTCGTCCCAGTCATCGGGGCGCGTCGCAGAGCGTGAGAACTGCATCCGTCATCATACTATAACCAGTCGGAAAACCAAGCCTGATTCCGGTGCAGCGCTCTGAGTCCGCCTGTAAATGAATGTTGAATTCTTCACGCGCCCCCATTTCTCAACATTCATAAAAACAAGAAAGATGCCCTGGAATTTTACAATTCCAGGGCATTTTCCATACGGCAGAAGGGACTCGAACCCCCGACCTTTTGGTTCGTAGCCAAACACTCTATCCAACTGAGCTACTGCCGCATACTGATCAGCACTTCCCGCCGACAGCTCAACTATAGTACCACAGTTATTCTCAAATTGCAAGTGTTTTTTTCGTCTCCGCGATAATTTTTTTTATGATCTCCGCCGGGTGGCCACAGGTGGGAAATTCCGCACGCAGCGCCGGCGAGCCGGTAGCGGCGGCCCAGCTCTGCCCCGCCGCCAGCAGCATGGGGCGGTCATTCAGATTGTCGCCAAAGGCAACCGTCTCCGCCGGGGAGATGCCGAGCAAACGGCAGGCGGCCAGGAGGCCCCGCCCCTTGTCCGAGACATTAAAGTCCACCCAGCGCTCTCCTGAGCGGGCAACCTGGACGCGTCTGCCCCAGCGGTGCTGGAAGCCCTCCAGCTTCTCCCCCACGCGGCCGCTCTCGTCATAACAGGCAACCTTGATGACCTCCCCCTCCAGGTCAGAGAGGTCATGGATGACACGGTAGCGGTAGTTCCGACATTCCAGCTCATGGCACATGATCTCCCCCTTGGGTGCGTAGACCCAGCACTGCTCGTGCGTCTCCAAAATCGCGTCACAAGCGGGCTGACAGTAGATATCCTCCGCGATCCCCATGGCGTCATCGCGCGCCATCGGGTTGATATAGAGGCACTCGTCCCCCTGGCAGATACACCCGCCGTTGAGCGAGATGATGAGCGTCCGGTCCAGCCCGCGAAAGACCTGGCGCAAGCTCGCGTGCTGCCGGCCGCTGGAGACGGCAAAGACGATGCCGCAGTGCTCCAACTGGGCGATCAGGGCACGCACTTCCTCCGGCAGTACGCTGGCCCCCTCCGGGACCAGCGTGCCGTCCAGATCGGACAGAATCAGTTTGACCATATCCCTCTCTCCTCTCTCCCGGCAGGTCTCCGCCGGAACGGTAGGCCGCGTTTGGGCCTCTATCAAACCTCAAAGGGAGGCATGTCCACCTCGTGCGCAAGCGCCTCCTGATCCGCCGCCTCGCTCATGGCGCGGGCCTGGTCCAGCGCGCTGGCCGCCTCGCCGCCCTGGAATTTGCGCTCGGCCCACTCCTCTTTGCTCAGCAGCACCTTGCGCGGCTTGCTGCCCTCAAAGGGCCCGACCACTCCCTTCTCTTCCATCTGGTCCACCAGACGGGCGGCGCGGGAATAGCCCAGCTTCAGCCGGCGCTGGAGCATGGAGACGGAGGCCATGCCGGTCTCCACCACCACGTCGATTGCCTCGTGCAGCATGGGGTCCCCGTCATCCGGCGCGGCGCCGTGTTCCGGGGCAGGCGGCTCGGCGGAGGCGCCTTTTTTGCCCGACTTCTCGGCATTGCGGGCGTTCTGCTCCACCTCCTGCATGACCGAGTCATCGTAATCGCTTTCACTGTTTTGCTTGATGAACTGGATGATACGGCCCACTTCTTCGTCCGTGATCAGGCAGCCCTGCACGCGCTGGGGCTTGCCGGAGCCGAGCGGGAAGTAGAGCATATCCCCCTTGCCCACCAGCTTTTCCGCGCCCTGGGTGTCCAGAATGATGCGCGACTCCAGGCTGGAGGCGACGGCAAAGGCGATGCGGGAGGGGATGTTGGCCTTCATCAGGCCGGTGATGACGTCGGAAGAGGGGCGCTGCGTGGCGATGACCAGGTGCATCCCGGCGGCCCGGCCCATCTGCGCCAGACGGCAGATCGCCTCCTCCACCTCTTTCGCCGCCACCAGCATCAGGTCGGCCAGCTCGTCAATCACCACCACGATCTGGGGCAGCGGGGTCTCCCCCGCTTCCAGGGCCTCCGGTTCCTCCTCCAACTGCTGGTTATAACTGGCCAGGTCACGCACATGGCGCTCGGAGAAGAGGCGGTAGCGCTTCATCATCTCGGTCACCGCCCACTGCAGGGCGCCGGCGGCCTTTTTCGGGTCGGTGACGACGGGGATGAGCAGGTGAGGGATGCCGTTGTAGATGCCCAGCTCCACCATCTTGGGGTCCACCATGATCAGGCGCACCTGCTCCGGACTGGCCTTGTAGAGCAGGGAGATGATGAGCGAATTGGTGCACACCGACTTACCAGAGCCGGTCGTGCCGGCGATGAGCAGGTGGGGCAGGCGGGCAATATTACCCACCACGTTACGCCCGGAGATATCCTTGCCCACGGCAAAGGCGACAGAGGACGGGTTGTCCTGAAACTCAGGCGAAGCGATCACCTCGCGGATGGGCACCGGGGTGACAATGCGGTTCGGAACCTCTACCCCCACCACCGAGCTCTTGCCCGGGATGGGCGCGATGCGCACCGAGACCGCGCCGAGCGCCAGCGCCAGGTCTCCGGCCAGGTTGGTGACCTTGCTGAGCTTGACGCCGCGCTCCAGCTCCAGCTCATAGCGGGTGACCGACGGGCCGCGGACCACGTTGATGATGTGCGCATCAATGCCGAAGGAGGAGATGGTGTCGTCCAGGCGCTCGCGCGTCTCGGCCAGCTCCCCCTGGGCCGCGTCCTGGGAGACCCCACCCGCATTGTGCAGCAGCTCCACCGGCGGGCGGACATATTCCTCTGCGCGGCGCAATCCCTCGTCCAGGTCGTGCGCCACCTCAGCGGATGCCTCCACCTCTTCCCCCGGGGACGCGGGTGCAGCAGACGGCTTGCCATGGTCGCCCGGGACCTCTACCGGGATGTCCCGCCCAAAAAACGACTCGAAGAAGCTGCCTCCGGTGCGCTCCTGGAAGAGGGACTCCTCCTTCCCGCGCTCCGGCTTCTGGAAGACCGGCAGCGTCCCGGTCGGGGCGGCCGGCTCCGGCTGGGCACTCTCTGGCAGCCGCTGCTGCGGGGCCTCTGGCTCTTCCCGGGCCGGGGGGCTGTCTACCGGAATGTCGATCTCCGCGCGGCGCGTCCGCCGGGCCGGCGCAGGCCGGCGCGGCGGGAGAACGTCCGGCTCCGGCTCGGGCGGGAGGTCCTCCACCAGATCGTTCGTCTCCTCATCCCATTCCTGGGCGCGCCGCTCGCCCACGCCGGTCCAAAAAGCGGCAACGTCGGCCGGTGTGGTCCGGGTGAGAATAAAGTAATCCGCCACCAGCAGCGCCAGACAAACCAGCGCGGCGCCGACCCAGCTCACGGTCTGAATGAGCACCGCGGCCAGCGCGCCGCCGAGCGCGCCGGCGGACTGCATCTGCACGCCGGACTGCCAGAGGATCGGGAACATCTCCAGCCCCATCGCCGGAACGGCGCTGGGGCAGAAGGACTGAAACAGGGCCGCCAGCAGTGCCGGGGTGAGCAGCGCCGCCGTCGTGCGCAGGCGGACCGGCATGCCGCCGTGCAGGAGCTGCACCAATGCGGCGACGAGCAGCATGGGCGGTACGACCCAGTAGCCATAGCCGAACAGGCCGCGCTCGCACTCCACTAGCCAGTCGATCAAGAGGGCATGCATGCTGTCAAAATAGCCAAAGGAGGAAAAGACCGCCAGCGCCAGCAGCACCAGCCCAAAGGCGATGCGGGGCCGGTAGTCGCGGCGGCGCTTGGCGTGCCCCCTGCCGCCGCCCTTGCGGGTGGAGGACTTGGAGGCCGAGCGGGAGGACGCCTTTTTTTTCTGACCAGAGGATCGGGAAGCAACGCTGCGCCGGGAGGACGGTGCGGAGGACTTTGACCGGGAGGTTGCAGATTTGGATGTTTGACGTTTCTGTTTGGATGTAGCCATGTCTTCTCCTCTCCTCTGCGCGGCGGCTGTACGCCGCACAGGGTAACACGCGCGGCCCGCCGGAGCCGGCCGGGCCGCGCTTCACCCAAATCGTCTGACTTGGACGAGTCTTACAGCACTGCTGAGAGGATAAGGGCGAGGAGACCCACCCCACAGCAGTAGTAGGCAAACTTGCCGAACTTCCCCTTGTCCGAGAGCTTCTTCACCACGCCGATGCAGAAATAGCCGCTCATGGCCGCCACACACACGCCGACCAGGTAGACCGGCATCATGGACCAGTCAATCCCCTGCTGCACTGCGTCGATCAGAGTGAAGATGTTCGCCCCCAGCACGGCGGGCAAGCTGAGCAGGAAGGAGTAGCGCACGGCAAAACTCCTGTCCAGGCCCAGCAGCATCCCGGTGGCGATGGTAGTGCCGGAGCGGGAGAGGCCGGGCACCGTGGCCACCGCCTGGGACAGTCCGACGCCCACCGCCTCCCACAAGGTCATCGTCTGAACGTCCTTCGTTCCGCGGGCTATCCGGTCGGACCAGTACAGCAGGAAACCGGTGACGATCAGCGCGCCGCCGATGAACCAAGTGTTGCTGTAGAGCGTCTCCACCTGATCCTGAATCGGCAGGACGAGCAGCAGCGGCAGCGTGCCGACGATGAGCAGCAGGATCAGCCGCCGCAATGACTGGGCCTGGGGCGTGGGGCGGGAAGAGCGGGCCCCGGCAACCTCGCGGCACATGGCGATAAACTCCAGCACCATGCCGCGGATATCCGACCAGTAGGCGATGCACACCGCCACCAGGGTGCCCAGATGGAGCAGCACGTCAAAGAACAGGCTGGTATTCTCCGCCGTGCGCAGGCCAAAAAAGTTCTGAAACAGCGACAGATGTCCCGAGCTGGAGATGGGCAGAAACTCAGCCACGCCCTGAATCAGCCCCAGCAGGGCGGCAGTCAGGAAATTCAAGGGGTTTCCTCCTTTCCGGCACAGTCAGCAGGCCGTCAGGCCTCAAAGACTGCCTTCATGCAGCGGTAGGTCATATAGCAGTCCAGCTTGGCGGTCACCTCGTAGGGCGAGTGCATCGCCAGCACCGGCGTACCCGCATCCAGGGTGTCGATGTTGCGGTTGGCCATATACAGGGCGATCGTGCCGCCGCCGCCCTCGTCCACCTTGCCGAGCTCGGCCATCTGCCAGATGACGCCGGCCTGGTCGAGGGTGCGGCGGACGCTGCCGACCAGCTCGGCCGCCGCGTCGGAGGATCCGGACTTGCCGCGGGAGCCGGTATACTTGCAAAGGCCCACGCCGCCGTTGAGATAGGCGGCATTGTTGCGCTCATAGACCTCGGCAAAGTTGGGGTCATAGGCCGCCGTCACGTCCGCCGAGAGGCAGAACGAGTGGGAAAAGCAGTCGCGCAGCGCGGCGCCCTGCGCCCGGCACAGTTCCTCCATAAAATAGTCAAATGCCTGGGACTGCATGCCGGTCACCCCCATGGAGCCCACCTCTTCCTTGTCCACCAGCAGGGCCACACAGGTCCGGCGCGGCGTGCCGAGGTCGAGCAGGGCGCGCAGGGCGGCGTAGGCGCACACGCGGTCATCCTGGCCGTAGGCGCCGATCATGGAGCGGTCCAGCCCGACGTCTCCGGCCGGGAAGGCGGGGATGGCGCTCAGCTCGGCGGAGATGAAGTCCGCCTCGGTGATGCCGTACTTCTCGTAAAGCACGTTCATCACCGCCAGTTTGACACGGTCCTTCCCGTCGTCGTCCGGATAGGGCCGCGAACCGGCCAGCAGGTTGAGCTGCTCGCCCTCGATGCCCTGATAGAGCGGCTTTTTGGACTGCTTGTCGCCCAGGTGGGGCAGGAGGTCCGGAATGGTGAGCACCGGGTCGCCCGGGTCACGGCCGATGGAGACCTCCACCCGCTTCCCGTCGGCGCACACGACGACGCCCACCAGCTCCAGCGGGATGGAGACCCACTGGTACTTGCGAATGCCGCCATAGTAGTGCGTCTTGAGGGTGCACAGGCCGTCCTGCTCCACCAGCGGGGCGGGCTTGAGGTCGAGGCGGGGCGAGTCGACGTGCGCCGCGCCGATCACCGCGCCGCGCTCCAGCGGCTCCGTCCCGATGACAGCCAGTGTGAGCGCCTTGCCACGGTTGACGGTGTAGATCTTGTCCCCCGCCGCAAGCGGCTGGCCGGGCACGAAGGGGCGAAAGCCCCTCTCCTCCGCCAGCGCCGCGGCCTGCGCGGCCCACTCGCGCTCGGTGCGCGCGGCGTTGAGAAACGCTTTGTAGCCGTCGCAGTACGCCTCCATCCGCTCCAGCTCACCGGGAGCGAGGCGGTCATATCCGCTGCTGCGGTCGAGCAGCAGCCGCTTGCGCAGTTCCTCCTGTTTCATCACAGATTTCCTCCTTTACGATCGCTCTGTCAGGCGCACAAACAGCTGCCGCGCCCGGCGGGCAAATGCCTCCTGGCCGTCATCATTGACCAGTGTATACTGACAGTGGCGCTCATACCACTCCGACGGGCGCTGGGACCGCACGCGCGCGCGGGCGTAGTCCTCCCCGATGCCGTCGCGGGCCATGATGCGCCGCACACGCTTCTCCTCCGGGGCGGTGACCGCCACCGTCGCCTGGCACAGCTCCCCCGCCCCTGACTCGATCAGGGCCACCGCGTCCACCGCCGCGCCGGGAAGTCCCTCGGCCGCCGCGCGGTCCAGCGCGCGCCGGAGCGCGGCGAGAATATGCCGGTGGGTGATCTCGTTCAGATCGGCAAGCGCCGCCGCGTCCTCCCAGACCAGGCGGCCGAGCGCCTTGCGGTCCAGCCCGTCCGGTCCCCAGAGCGCGGGGCCAAAGCGGTCCTTCAGCTCTTGCTGTAAGGTCAAATCACTTTGCAATAATGTATGATAGATTTTGTCGCAGTCCAGGACGCGAAAGCCCATCTCCTCCAGCACGCCGAGCGCGGTGGTCTTCCCTGCGCCGGTGGGGCCGGTGATGCCGATGACGGTCATAGCCCCTCCCCCTCCAGTGCGATCACATGAAAGCCCGCCGCCTTTTTCAGGCGGTTGGCCACCGCAAATCCGAGCCCGTCCGGGTCGGGACACTGGGCAAAGATCTGCTGTACGCCGGTCTGGTCAAAAAAGCGCAGGTCGGAGAAGACGTGCCGCGCCTGTTCCCCCTTGTCCGATACCGGCCCGAGGGAGGCCACTACCGACCGGGGAAACCGTCCCCGGTACTCCTCAAAGCAGATCACGCCGGTCTTCCCGTCCGCGCGCGCGGCGATGTAGGCGGCCGTCCGGTCCGGGTCGCCGGTGACGACGGTGACCGGGGCGTGGGGGGCGTAGTGGCGGTACTTCATGCCGGGGGCGCGGGGGCGCTCCCCCTCCCCCATCCGGCGCAGGACGGCGGGGTCGAGGTCAATCTCGCCGCAGACGGCGCGCAGGTCCTCCAGCGGCATCCCGCCCGGGCGCAGCAGGCGCGGCGGGGTGACGGTGAGGTCGAGAATGGTGGACTCCACTCCCACCGCGCACGGCCCGCCGTCCACCACGGCGGCGATCTTTCCGCCGACATCCTCCAGTACCTCAGCGGCCGTCGTACAGCTCGGGCGGCCGGAGGTGTTGGCGGAGGGGGCGGCGATCGGACGGCCCGCCGCATGGATGATCGCCTCGGTCACCGGGTGGTCCGGGCAGCGCACTCCCACCGTGTCCAGTCCGCCGGTGGTCCGGTCGGGCACGCAGGGGTTGCGGCGGAGAATCATGGTGAGCGGACCCGGCCAGAAGCGTTCGGCCAGCCGCCAGGCGAGCTCCGGCACGTCGCGGCAATAGCGAGAGAGCCAGGAGAGGTCATTGGGCACATGAATGATGAGGGGGTTATCCGACGGACGGCCCTTGGCCTCGTAGATGCCGGCGACCGCCGCGCCGTTGAGCGCGTCCGCGCCCAGGCCGTAGACTGTCTCGGTCGGGAGGGCGACCAGAGCCCCCTCCCGCAGCAGGGCGGCGGCGTGGGCGATCTCCTCCTCGTGTCCCGCGACACAGGGGATGGTCAGCAGCTCCGTCTTCATCGTCTCTCCCCTCCCCCGTCGCCGCCGTGTTCGGCGAGCAGTTCGGCCTGATGGGCGGCGGCGAGGGCGTCCATCACCTCATCCAGGTCGCCGTTTAAAATGTCGTCAATCCGGTAGAGCGTCAGGCCGATGCGGTGGTCGGTCACCCGTCCCTGCGGGACGTTATAGGTGCGGATGCGCTCATTTCGCATCCCGGCGCCCACCTGGCTGCGCCGCTCCTGCGCGACGCCGGCCTCCTGCTCGCGCACCTTCTCCTCCCAGAGGCGGGCGCGCAGAATCTGCATCGCCTTCTCCTTGTTCTGGAGCTGGCTGCGCTGGTCCTGGCACTCCACCACGGTACCGGTGGGCAGGTGCGTGATGCGGATGGCGGAGGAGGTCTTGTTGATGTGCTGCCCGCCCGCGCCGGAGGAGCGGAAGGTGTCAATCCGCAGGTCTTTCCGGTCCAGGGCGAAGTCTACCTCGTCCAGCTGCGGCAGGACGGCCACCGTGGCGGTGGAGGTGTGGATCCTCCCGCCCGACTCCGTCTCCGGCACGCGCTGAACGCGGTGGACCCCGCTCTCAAACTTCATCCGGGAGTAGGCGCCGGGGGCGTCGATGGTGAAGATAATCTCCTTCATCCCGCCCAGCTCGGTGGAGTTGGACTGCGCCACCTCGATGGGCCAGCCCCGGCGGTCGGCGTACATGGAATACATCCGGTAGAGACTGTGGGCAAAGAGTGCCGCCTCCTCCCCGCCGACGCCGGCGCGAATCTCGACAATGACGGGCTTTGCGTCATTCGGGTCCTTCGGCAGCAGCAGGAGCCGGAGCTGCCGGTCCAGCTGAGCGAGCTGCTCGCGCGCCTCCAGCAGCTCCTCCCGCGCCAGGGCGCGCAGCTCGGCGTCCGGCTCGGAGAGCATGCTCTCCGCCTGCCGGGCCGCCTCCTCCGTCCGGCGGCGGGCGCGGTAGGTCTCCACCAGCTCGGCCAGCTCCGCGCTCTCCCGGTTGAGCCGGGCGACAAGCGCGGCGTCCGCGTAGGTCTCCGGTGCGGCCAGGCGGGCCTGAAGCGCGGAATAGCGCTGTTCCAGTTGTTCCAGTTTCTCCAGCATAGCAGCTCCTCAGTCCAAAAGGAAGGACTTCACCAGGGCCGGGGCCTCCCGGAGGTTGGAGTAGATGCGGGAGGGCCAGTCCGGCATGGGCGCGGCCACGGTGGAGCAGTCGATGCCGTACCGCCCGGCCAGCATCCACACCCGCGCCAGGTGAAAGTCATTGGATACGATCGTCACATGGGGAGAGCCTTCCAGCCCGTGCTCGCGCAGGCGGGCCATGCTGAACTGGAGGTTCTCCACCGTGTTGGTGCTCTCATCCTCCCGGATGATCTGCCCGGCGGGCACCCCGCGCGCCTCCAGGTATTCGGCCATGCAGTCGGCCTCGGGCATGGGCTCGTCGTCCCCCTGTCCGCCGGAGACCACCACCAGCGGGGTGACCCCCTCCTCCTTCAGATCTTCCAGATAGTCCAGCGCGGCGTCCAGCCGCCGCGTAAGGGCGGGGGACGGCTCCTCCCCCCACAGCTTGCAGCCCAGGATGATCACCGCCTCCGGCACGCCGCGCAGGTCGCTGCGGCTGCCGGCGAGGACGATCCCCTCCAGGGCCAGAAAGGCAGCCAGCGCAGCGGCGAAGAGGACCAATAAAGCCCTTCCCACCCAGTTTATCCGTCTAACTGTTCGGACAGGCTTTCCCATCGGTCATACGCCTCCTGCAGCTGCCCCTCCAGCGCCTCCTGCTGTGCCGTGAGGTCGGAGAGCTTCTGATAGTCGGTGGCAAATTCCTCCATTTGGGCGGAGAGAGACGCCTGCTCCTCCTCCAGCTTCTGAATCTGCCGCTCGAGGGCACGCAGGTCCTTTTCCAGCTGCTTCGTCCCGCCGGCGGGCTTTTCACGGCGCGGCTTCTTCGGCTTGGCCGCCGGCTTGAGAACGGAGCGCAGCTCCTCCTCCCGCTCCTTTTTGCGCTGCCAGTCGGCGTAGGTGCCGCGGAAATCGGTGATCTGTCCGTCCTCCAGCATCCAGAGGCGGGTGGCAAAGCGGTTGATAAAGTAGCGGTCATGGGAGACAAAGAGCAGCGCGCCCTCATATCCCTCCACCGCCGACTCAATCCACTCACGCGAGCGGATGTCCAGGTGGTTGGTCGGCTCGTCGAGGACGAGCAGGTTGATCCGCCGCGCCATGAGCTGGCACAGCTTCAGCCGGGAGAGCTCGCCGCCGGAGAGGGCGGAGACCGGCTTGAACACGTCCTCCCCGCGGAAGCGGAAGGCGGCCAGCCGGTCGCGCGCCTCCTGCGGGGCGCAGTTGTCCTCATAAAGCAGCGTCTCGTACAGGCTGCGCTCGGGGTGGTCAAAGCGGACGATCTGCGGCAGGTAGCCGGTGCGGACCGCCGGGCCGAAGCGGACCGTGCCGGTGTCCGGCCGCGCCTCTCCGAGCAGGATGTGCAGGAAGGTGGTCTTCCCCGTTCCGTTGTCGCCCAGCAGGGCGATGCGCTCGCCCCCGGTCACCTCGAGCGACACGTCGCGAAAGAGAGGCCGCTCTCCAAAGGACTTGGACAGGTGGGAGACGGTAAAGAGCATGTCGCCCTGAAACTCCCGCTCGCCAAAGCCCACGGTCATCGCCTTTTCCGGGCCGATGGGCTTCTCCTGGGTACGAATGCGCTCGATGCGCTTTTCCATGGAGAACACCCGCTTGTAGGTCTTATCCATCCCCTTGAAGGCCCACATCCGCATCTTCTCGGCGGCCTCCTCCAGCTGGGCGATCTTGGCCTGCTCCTTCTGGTACTGTTTCAGCTGCTCCTGGTAGCGCCGCTCCTGCTCGGCGGCGTAGAAGGTGTAGCTTCCGGCGTAGAACTCCGCCCGGCCGCGGCGAATCTCCACAATCCGGCGCACCACCCGGTCGAGGAAATAGCGGTCGTGCGAGATGGTGAGGACGGTCCCCTTGAACTGGTCCAGGTAGTCCTCCAGCCACTCCACCGCGTGCAGGTCGAGGTGGTTGGTCGGCTCGTCGAGCAGGAGGATGTCGGTGTCCTCCAGGATGAGGCGGGCGAGGTTGACGCGCGTCTTTTCCCCGCCGGAGAGGAGGTCGAACTCCTGCGCGCGCATCCCGGCCGGGATGTCCAGGCCGTTGCACACCTTGGCCAGGCGGATGGCGCTGTCATAGCCTCCGGCGGCGTCATAGCGGGCGGCGAGGCGGTCATAGCGCTCCATCGTCTCCCGCCCCGCGCCGGGCTCTGCCATGGCGGCGGTCAGCTCCTCCAGCTCCCGCTCCATCGCGTGCAGGGGGGCGAAGGCGGTGTCGAGCACCTGCTCCACCGTCCAGCCCGCGGGGTAGTGGGGGATCTGGGAGATCAGTCCCAGCTTCTTTCCCGGGGCGATGATCACCTCGCCCTCGTCATAGTCATATTCGCCGGTGAGGATTTTAAATAAGGTGGTCTTTCCGCAGCCGTTTGGTCCAAGGATGCCCACCCGCTCGCCCGAGTCCACCTGAAAGGTGAGCCCGTCGAGCAGGTTCTCCCCGATCTCAAAGGACTTGACCAGATTATGGATTGCGATATCTATCATATTCTCCTGTACGCACTCCTCCGGCCGGCGGACGGGCGGCTCAGACGCTTCCGGCCAGCCGCTTTAAAAATTCCACCAGCTCTTCAAACTTCATGCCCCGGCTGGCCTTGCACAGGAAGACGGCGCCCGACCGGATCACCTGCTCCAGGACCACCTTGGCCTCCTCCTTATTGGGACGGACATAGACCTCCGCGAGGCCGGCGCTCTGCGCGCCCTGGGCGATGTGCTCGCCCAGCTCGCCCACGGTGACCAGGCAGTCAATGCCGGAGCGGCCGATAAACTGCCCCACGCTCTCGTGCAGGGCCGGGCCGAGGTCGCCCAGCTCGAGCATGTCGCCCAGCACCGCCACGCGGTAGCTGCCGGGATAGTTGGCCAGCACGTCCACCGCCGCGCGCATGGACTGGGGATTGGCGTTATAGGTGTCATTCAAAATGGTAATGCCGTCGCGGCAGCGGACGATGTCCATCCGCATCCGGGTGGGGGCAAAGGCCTCGATGCCGCGCGCGATCTCCGCGCAGGTCAGACCGAATCCCTCACCCACTGCGGCCGCCGTCAGCGCAGGGTAGAGCAGGTGGCGGCCCGGGCAGTGAATGGTCGCCTCCAGCGAACCGGCCGGCGTCTCGGCCCGCAGCCGCATGCAGTCGTGCCCCGTCTCATGGATCTCGGTGCAGCGGAAGGCGCAGCCCTCCCGCTCGCCGTACCAGGTGATGGGGTGGATGAGCACGCCGTCCAGCTTTGCCAGCAGCGCGTCGTCCCCGTTGAGCACGGCCACGCCGCCCGGCTTGAGGCCGTTGAAGATCTCCGCCTTGGCGCGCAGGGTGTTCTCCCGGCTGCCGAGGTTTTCGATGTGCGCGTCCCCGATGTTGGTGATGATGGCCACGTCCGGCTGGACGATGCGGGTGAGATAGTCGATCTCGCCCATGTGGTTCATCCCCATCTCCACCACGGCCACCTGGTGCTCCCGGGTGAGGCCGAAGAGCGTCTTGGGCACGCCGATATTGTTATTATAGTTGCCCTGCGTCTTGAGCACACGGTACTTCTGGGAGAGGACGGAGGCGATCATGTCCTTTGTGGTGGTCTTGCCCACGCTGCCGGTGACACCCACCACCTGGATGTCAAACTTCTCCCGGTAGAACTTCGCCAGCGCGCCGAGGGCGAGGGTGGTGTCCTGCACGCGGATATAGAACCGGTCCACACGGCACTCCGCGGCGGGCAGGATGCGGTCGGTCAGACAGCCGAGCGCCCCGGCATCCAGCGCCTGACGGATATAGCTGTGCCCGTCAAAGTTCTCCCCCACCAGTGGGACAAAGAGGGAGCCGGGCTGAATGTGGCGGCTGTCGGTGTCCACGGCGGCGACCGTCTCCTCCCCGTCAAAGCGGTCGAGCAGGCGGCCTCCGGTGGCGCGGAGAATCTCCGATACGCTGATTGGCTCCATCTCACTTCTCTCCTCTGATGCGCAGCGACTGCTCCAGAATGATCTCGCACAGCCGGCCGTAGTCGATGCCGACGGCGGCCGCCTCCTGCGGGACCAGGCTGGTGGGCGTCATGCCCGGCAGGGTGTTGATCTCCAAAAACCACGGCGTGCCGTCCGGTGTGACAATGAAGTCCGCCCGCGCGTAGACCGCCAGGCCGATCGTCCGGAAGACGGTCTCCGTCGCCCGGGCCAGGCGCGCCTCCCACTCCGGGGGGATGGGCGCAGGGGTGATCTCCTCCGCCGCACCCGGCTGGTACTTGTTCTCATAGTCGTAAAAGCCGTGCTTGGGGATAATCTCGATGGACGGCAGGGCGCGGTCCACGAGGTATCCGACCTGAATCTCGCGCCCCTCGATGTACTGCTCGAGCACGACGCGGCCGCCGTAGCGCAGGCAGCCGGTGAGCGCCGCGGCCAATTCCTCCCGCGTGCGGGCGATGGTCACGCCGATGGAGGAGCCGGAGGCCAGCGGCTTGACGACGACGGGCAGCGCCGTCTCCTCCACGAGGGCGGGGATATCGTCCGGGGTGTAGTCCGCCTTGCGCCAGGCGGGCGTGTGCACGCCGGTGCCGGCGATCATGCGCTTGGTCAGATCCTTATCCATCGCGATCGCGCTCGGGAAAGACCCGGAGCCGGTATAGGGAATCCCCAACAGATCCAGCGCCGCCTGCAGGCGGCCGTCCTCCCCGCAGTCGCCGTGCAGGGCGAGATAGGCCACGTCCGCCGTCCGGCACAGCTCCAGCACGCCGGGGCCAAATACCGACCGGCTGCGGTCCCGCCGCGCGGCGCGGATGGCGGCCAGGTCGGGCGCGGTGGGCGGCACGCGGCGCCACTGCTCGGGCACCGGGGCGTCAAAGAGTGCCTCCGGCGCCTCGACGCCTCTGCCCTCCAGGCCAAAAAACAGGTCCACCAGCGCCACCCGATGGCCGCGCGCGCGCAGGGCCTCGGTCACCATCACACCGGAGGACAGCGACACGTTGCGCTCTCCTGACAGTCCGCCGGCAAGCACCACGATCTTCATCACAGGAACACTCTCCTTCAACAGGCGCATCCACCTCCCGCCGCTTGAAAAACCGGGGGTGAATGACACAATCATACAGTTTAGAGTATAGCACATCCACGCGTACGGAACAAGTCGCAATTCGTGCAGAAACGCCCCGCTTCCCCTGAGAAAATGGTTGGAACTGTCAAAGCCGTCCCCGGCTGGGCGCTCTTCTCCGCGCGGAGGACGGTCCGGAGCGCCCATCCTCCGCCGTGCAGGCCAGGCGGCACGCCGCTGCATTCCCGGCCGGTGCTGCTTTGGTAAGTATCTCCAGAAATGAATACCTGCCCAAAACAGATTTCATTTTTTTGCTGTTTTTGTCAGAATCCCCTTGCCATTTTGCAAGACGGGCGGTATACTGAAACACGCAGAATTATGATAACACCGAACGGAGGTAATCGATTTGAAACCCATCTCTTCCATCGCCGCAAACGTGCAGGCTTCCACCACGATGGCGCTTGACAGTCTCTATAAGGAGATGAAGGCCAACGGCGTGGACGTGCTCGGCTTTGCCGCTGGGGAACCCGACTTCCCCACGCCGGACCACATCAAATACGCCGGCATCGATGCCATTGTGAACAACCAGACGACCTATACACCCCCTTCCGGCACTGTGACGCTGAAGAAGGCCGTCTGCAAGCGGCTGAAGGAAGATCTGGGATTGGATTACATGCCCGCGCAGATTGCCTGCACCTCCGGCGCCAAGCACTGCGTCTATGTCGCGCTGCGGGTGCTCGTCAATCCGGGCGACGAGGTCGTGCTGCCTGCCCCGTATTGGGTCAGCTATGCCGAGCTGATCCGGATGGTGGGCGGCGTACCGGTCGCAGTCGTCGCCGGCGAGGCGGAGGACTTTAAGCTCACCGCCCAGCAGCTGGAAGCCGCCATCACCCCAAAGACGAAAGCCATCATCCTCAACAACCCCTCCAACCCCACCGGTATGCTCTACAGCCGGGAGGAGCTGACCGCGCTGGCAGAGGTGGCGGTACGTCACGACCTGTATATCGTCTCCGACGAGATCTACTACCAGCTCGTCTATGACGGAAAAGAGTTTGTCTCCGTCGCCTCCCTGGGCGAGGAGGTCAAAAAGCGCACGCTGCTCATCAACGGCGTCTCCAAGAGCTACGCCATGACGGGCTGGCGCCTGGGCTTTATCGCCTGCGAGGCAGACATCGCCAAGGCCGTATCCAACTATCTCAGCCACTCCACCGGCAACCCCTGCTCCATCTCGCAGGCGGCGGCCGCCGTGGCCCTCGCCGGCCCGCAGGAAACGGTGGAGAGCATGCGCCGCGCGTTTGAAGAGCGCCGGAACTATATGGTCCAGCGCATCAACGCCATCCCTGGCGTGAGCTGCATCCAGCCGGAGGGCGCGTTCTATGTGATGATGAACATCTCCGAGCTGATCGGCAAGACTCTGCACGGAACGCTCATCCGCAACGCCGATGACTTCGGCGATGTGTTCCTGCGCGAGGGCCTGGTATGCATCGTGCCGTGCACCGGTTTTGGCATCGACGGCTTCCTGCGCTGGAGCTACGCCACCTCGATGGAGAACATCGTCAAGGGGATGGACCGGCTGGAGAAGTTCCTCACTGAGTGAGGAACCCGGACTGGCCGTATCACCGGAAGAACCCCCAGCCGCATTCCTCGCGGCTGGGGGTTTTGGCATCCTAGCGGCGCAGTCCGGCAACGCTTGGGCAAAGCTCCCTATTTGTGATATCTCGTGCCGGCCTGGATTTGAAAAGCGCGGTAGATCTGCTCGAGCAGCATGACGCGCGCCAGATGGTGCGGAAAGGTCATCCGGGACATGGACAGGCGAAACACGCCTTCGGCCTTCACGGCCTCGTCCAGGCCGTAGGAGCCGCCGATGACAAAGCAGATCGCGCTGCCGCCCTGCACCGCCCACTGCTCCATCCGCCGTGCGAGCGCCGGGCTGGTGAGCTGCTCCCCTTCCACGCACAGCGGGATGAGCGCCGCCGCACGCGGGCGGCGGGCGAGAATCTCCTGTCCCTCCTGCCGCAGCGCCTGGGCGATCTGCGCCTCGGACGGGCGGTCGGGCAGGCGCGTCTCCGGCAGCTGCGTCACCGTCAGACGGCAAAACGGGGCCAGGCGCCTGGCGTACTCCTCCACCGCCTCGAGGTAAAATTTCTCCTTCAGCTTACCCACGCAGAGGATTGAGACGTGAATCATCCGCAGCGCACCCCCATCCTCCGGACGGGCACGGCAAACGGGCCGCACAGCTCATCCGGGGCGGCGACACTGAGCCGGACCGGCGGACAGTCCGCCTCCTCCAGCATGCGGCGGACCGTCTCCCGGGCACGCTCCGGAGTGTTGTTCTCCCGGCTCAGATGGCCCAGCACGAGCACAGACGCACCGGCCTGCGCCAGATAGACCGCCAGTTCTCCGCACGCCTCGTTGGACAGGTGGCCGTAGCGGCCCAGCACCCGCTCCTGGAGCGGATAGGGGTACGGCCCGCTGCGCAGCCAGTCCGGATCGTGATTGGCCTCCAACAGGGCCACGTCCACACGCCCGGAGAGCGCCTCGCGCACGCAGTCAGAGAGATAGCCGAGGTCGGTGACCACCGCCGCTGTCCGCTCCCCGTCGGAAAATCGGTAGCCCACGCTGCCCGGCGCATCGTGCGACGTGGCAAAAGTACGTACCTCCACTCCGCCGAGGGAAAAGGTCTCCCCCCGTCGGAAGGGGCGCAGCAGCCCCTCCGCCTCCGGTACCCGGCGCAGCAGGTCCTCCCCCGCCGCCTCGCTGGCATAGACCGGCAGAGGGCTGCGCCGCAGCAGGACGCGCAGGCCGCCGATATGGTCGGCATGGGTATGGGTAATCAAAATCCCGTCCAATTCCCGGGGATGTACGCCGGTCTGCGCCAGCCGGGCGGTGATCTTCCGACAGGAGATACCGGCGTCCACCAGCAGCTTCGCGCCGCCGGTGAGCAGGGCGCAGTTCCCGGACGAGCCGCTGGCAAGCGTATACAGCTGCAAACGAAATCCCTCTCTTTCTCTCCGTCCAAACTCAGAAAAAAGCGGCAGCAAGGCAAATCTGCTGCCGCATAGGGTGTGTAATCTTCTTTGGCGCGTCTCCCCAGGGAAGTCAGCCGGCCTGATCGGCCTGCTGCCCGTCCTCCTCGGGCACGTCCACAACACGGATATCCGCGCCGAGCCCCTGGAGCTTTTCCACCAGCTTCTCATACCCGCGCTCGATATAGTGGATGCAGCCGATCTCCGTCGTACCCTCGGCGGCCAGGCCGGCCACCACCATCGCCGCGCCGGCCCGCAGGTCACAGGCGCGCAGAGAGGCCCCCCTCAGGCGCTCCACCCCCTCAATCACGGCAACCTTGCCGTCCACCTGGATGTGCGCGCCCAGACGGCGGAATTCCGAGACATAGCGGTAGCGGTTTTCCCAAATGCCCTCATTGATGACACTCGTGCCCTCCGCCAGACAGAGGCAGGCGGCAATCTGCGGCTGCATATCCGTCGGAAAGCCGGGATAAGGCATCGTCTTGACATTCGTGCGGCGCAGCGGGCCGTGGCGCACCACGCGCACACAGTCGCCGTACTCCTCCACCTGGACGCCCATCTCCTCCAGCTTGGCGGTGATGCAGTCCAGGTGCTTCGGGATGACGTTCTGAATGACCACGTCGCCGCCGGCGGCGGTGACGGCGGCCAGATAAGTGCCCGCCTCAATTTGGTCAGGAATGATGGAGTAAGCGCCCCCGTGGAGCGACTTGACCCCGCGCACGCGGATCACGTCGGTGCCCGCGCCGGCAATGTCCGCCCCCATCGTGTTGAGAAAGTTGGCCAGGTCGACGATGTGCGGCTCTTTTGCGGCGTTCTCAATCGTGGTTGTGCCATCGGCCCGGACGGCGGCCAGCATGGCGTTCATCGTCGCGCCGACGGACGCCTGATCCATATAGATCCCCGCCCCGTGCAGCCGGCCGCCCGGCACGGTGGCGTGGACATAGCCACTCTCCACCGCGACCTGCGCCCCAAGAGCCTGGAAACTCTTCAGGTGCAGGTCAATCGGGCGCGTACCGAGGTCGCAGCCGCCCGGCATGGAGACCATCGCCCGGCCGAACCGCCCGAGCAGAGCACCAATCAAATAGTAAGACGCGCGCATCTTGCGCGAGAGTTGATCCGGGACACAGCAGCTGGCGATGCGGCGGCTGTCAATCTCCACAGTGTGGCGGTTGACCAGGTGCACTCCCGCACCCAGCTCCTGCAAAATTCGCAAAATCAGCGTCACGTCGCTGATCTGAGGGATATTTTCAATCCGGCAGACACCGTCCACCAACAGTGCCGCAGGAATGATAGCCACCGCTGCGTTTTTCGCGCCGCTGATGCTGACCGTACCTGAGAGGGGCTTGCCGCCGTGAATGACATATTTTTGCAAAGGAGGCACCTTCCTTATCCGATTTTAACACCCGCCCGGAGCAGGTATGAGACGGGAGAGACAACACATCCGCCGCGGCGGGAGTCCCATCACCGAAAACACCGTTTCTGTTTGCATGGGCCGAGATTCCCATGACCGATATTAGTATATCACTGGTTTACAATAAAATCAAAGAGAAATTGGCCCGCGCTGGAAGACGCTCCAGGTCTTGCTTGCAATCCCAGAACTTTTTCTCTTCAAATTTTGGCATTATCTCCATTGCCGGGAGATATTTGAACCAAACTCCAAAAAATGGGCAAATGTGAAAATTTTTGCGTACTTCTCTGTCCCCGTCCGCCACGCTGACCAATTCATGCGGCACGGAGGCGTCTAGGTCCTGTTAGAAAATGGGGAATATGCCTGGCCAGCCAAGGCACTTTGGCGCGGCAATCCTTGTGGATTGCAAGAAAAATCAACGCGGTATGGCGAAAAATGGCCCGCTGCTCAGGCGTGTGAACAATTTTCAAAGAAGGCCGAAGTGCCTGGTCTGAATTGCTTGACATCTGTGGTATAATATAATTCCAGCCAGTGCGGCCAACCGGCCCGGACGGCCGGCACAGCGCAAACCCGGAGGGAGGTCAGGCGCAGAGATGGCCATACAAAAGGGAGTGAAGCCGGTTGCGCACAACCGCAAGGCCTTTCACGACTATTTCATTGAAGACCGCATCGAGGCGGGTATTGAGCTCGCCGGCACGGAAGTCAAGAGCATCCGCGCTGGTAAGGTGAATCTGAAGGACTCATTTTGCCAGGTAAAAAACGGCGAGATGATGGCCTACGGCATGCACATCTCCCCCTACGAGAAGGGGAATATCTTCAACCGCGACCCGATGCGCGACCGGCGGCTGCTGCTGCACAAGCGGGAGATCCTGCGCTTGCAGGCGAAGGTCCAGCAGGACGGCTATGCCCTCATCCCCCTCTCGCTCTACCTGAAGGACTCCCGGGTCAAGGTAGAGCTGGGATTGGCCCGGGGCAAAAAGCTCTATGACAAACGCGCCACGGCGGCCGAGCGCTCGGCCAAGCGGGATATGGACCGGGCGATGAAGTCGCAGGGCAGGTATTAACGCTGCACAATACACATATAGTACAAGGAGGCGCTCAGACATGGCAGAGAATAAGCATCCCCAGGTGACCATCATGATGGCCAATGGCGGAGAGATGGTGGCCGAGCTCTATCCCGAGGTCGCGCCCAACACGGTCAACAACTTCCTGGCCCTCGCCTCTTCCGGCTTCTACGACGGGCTGATCTTTCACCGGGTGATTCCCGGCTTTATGATCCAGGGCGGCGACCCGATGGGCGCCGGCTACGGCGGTCCGGGCTACTCCATCCGCGGCGAATTTGCCGCCAACGGCTTTGCCAATGATCTGGCGCACGACCGCGGCGTGCTCTCCATGGCGCGCTCCGCTTCCCCCGACTCCGCGGGCAGCCAGTTCTTCATTATGGTGGAGAAGGCCCCCCATCTGGACGGGCAGTACGCCGCCTTCGGCAAGGTGATCTCCGGCATGGAGACGGCGGATGCAATTGTCTCCGCCCCACGCGACTGGAACGACAAGCCGCGCCGCCCGCAGAAGATCCGCCATATGAAGGTGGAGACCTTTGGGGTAGAGTACCCCGCGCCGGAGAAGTGCTGAGGCGTTCGGCAAACTCTGCGAGGCTTTAGACACACCAATCCAGGCAGACGCTCTGCGTTTGCCTGCGACATGGGGGCGTACTGGTTTCGACGGGGATGGTGCAGCAGGATCAGCGAGCGGCGGCGCCTGACCGCCATAAAACGGGCAACTTATAAATCAAATAACAACGATAATACCGTTGCTGTCGCTGCCTGATTAGGCGCGGCCGTCCCGGCCGGAAGGGCCACGAGCCGGTCCGGGGCGTGACTTGAGTGGCGAACGTGCGTACGGTAAGCTTTGCCCGTGCCATGCATCATGAAGCTACCAACCGCCGTAGTGTGACGGCTCACGCCGGCGGAAGGGAATGTAAATAACCGTCTGCGCTCGGAGAAAGTCCTGTGAATCTGTTTTCGGACGCGGGTTCGATTCCCGCCGCCTCCATAAAAATCCCCGGAATCTGTTTGCGATTCCGGGGATTTTCCCATTTATGAGCGCATATTGCTCCCCAAAAATCATTAAAGCAATCGGTGACGTGGCCGTAGACGTCCAGGGAAAGGCTGCGGTAGCGTGGCCGAGGTTCCCCTGCACTGTCTTGATATCGTCTCCCGAGCGGATAGCGGCAACGGCGTAACTGTGCCGCAGATCGTGGAAGCGGGGTTTGACCTCAAGGCCATCCCGGTGGTGATGCTGGGCGGCGGCGCAGCGGTGGTCAAGCGCAACGTCGCCCCACAGGACGGCCTGTGTCGGGTTTTTGCCCTGCTGGACGACCGTGAAACGCTGAAGGATTCGAGCGGATTTTGGGGCGTTTGTCAGGCGGTGTGGGCAAGGGATGAGCAGGCCCCTTTTTATGTTCCGCCCAAACCTCCAGAATGAGGACCACCGCCAGGCATG
>CAYWUA010000018.1:3708-32557 GCA_964461385.1 uncultured Oscillospiraceae bacterium | reverse complement strand
AAGTTGCCTGTCTCAGAGATTGAATTCTTTGAAAAAAGAGAAAACACCGGCAAATCAGCGATTTACCGGTGTTTTTTAGTTGCGGGGGAAGGATTTGAACCAACGACCTCCGGGTTATGAGCCCGACGAGCTACCGAACTGCTCTACCCCGCGATATTCACTGCCGGAGACCGGGCTCGAACCGGTACGGGATCGCTCCCACGGGATTTTAAGTCCCGGGTGTCTGCCAATTCCACCACTCCGGCATGGCCGTCTCTTGACTGCCTGATTAGTATAGCACCGGAGAGGGGAGCTGTCAAGTGTTTTTTTGAAGAAGTTTAACCTGTGGCCTGGAGAAAAGCTGCAAATTTTTTGTTTACAGCTGTGTCGGTTCTATTGTACAATGAGTTTATAAATGGGACGGCGATGCTGTCTCATGCAAGTCATGCCCGCAGGCGGCCGCCGCAGCGGGGGAGAGGAGGTGCGCCATGCGCAGGAAGAGACTGGCCCTGTTGCTGCTGGTTGCGGCGATGCTGCTGTCGTTTGCCGGGTGCGCGCAGGGGAATCAGACCGATTTTACCGCCAAGCAGCTGGAGGTCTGGATCTGGGATGAGAGCGAGCGGGAGACCTGGCAGACCATCGCGGCGGACTGGACGGAGCGGACGCAAATCACGGTGGAGATCACAGTCAAGGACGAGGAGGACTATTGGCAGGACCTCTCCTCCGGCCTACTGCCTGACCTGCTCTGGGTAGACAGTGCACATCTGCAAACGTGTATCCAGGGCGGTCTGCTGTTGGCCCTGGATGATCGGCTGGAGGACGCCTCTATTCAAATCGAAAAGGATTACGAGCCGCTGCGGACCCTGTATCAGTCCAGCGGGAGCACTTGGGCGGTGCCCAAGGACAGCCGGGTGACCGCGCTATGGTATTCGCGCTCCATTTTTGACAGCCGTCAGATGGACTACCCGGACGAGACGTGGACCTGGCAAGATGTGTATGAGGCGGCACAGGCGCTGACCGACCGCAGCAGCGGTCTGTATGGCTTTGTCCTGAATCAGACAGACACGTCCAGCGGCTGGTATAACCTCGTCTACTCTGCCGGCGGCGCAATTTTGCGCACGGACGAGTCCGGCGTATCCACTGCCGCCTGGGACGACGCGCAGACATTGGCGGCCATGGAACTGCTGGCCGGCCTGATCGCGGACACCATGCCCAGCCAACCCACCATGGCCCAGCAGGGGACAATGGAACTGTTCACCTCCGGGCATGCGGCAATGGTTCTGCTCGACAGCGAACAGGCGATGGAACTGCTCTCGCAGGCCGGTTCGAGCCAGTGGGCCTGTACCGTGCTGCCCTATTGGGACCAGGACAGCAGCGGCGACTGCGGCGAGGGAGAGCGGGTCGCCGTCCTGGATGGGACCGGCTGGGCGGTCTCCAGCCAGTGCGAAGACCCGGATGCCGCCTTTGACCTGCTCGAGGCCTTCGCCGGCCAGACCGGCCAGGAGGCGCAGGTGAGCGCCGGCATCGCCCTGCCCGCCGTCTCCGGATTGCAGGAGACCTGGGAGGAGACAATCTGGACGGGCGTGCTCGCGCCATATCGCACAATGCTGGAGAGCGCCCGGCTGGTGCAGGTGCCTCGGCAGACTGCCGGACAGACCTGGGAGGATTATGCGGCGGAGACCACGCTTTACACCGCCTGGAATAACCCGGACGTGATGGAGGAAATGCTCGCCGAGCAGCAGTCCTACACCGCCTCCGAGCTGGCAGAGGCGGCTGCCATGGAGGATGCGGCGGCACAGTCTGCCGGAACAGATGAAGAGGAGAGTGCCCAGACGGACGGAGATACGGCCTAGAGCGAGCAATCGTCCGCTTCGGAGGACGAAGCGGACAGCGCGGAGAGCGGGGAGACCACGGCATGAGAGCAACAGAGGTCGGCAATTGTTGGCGGTCCCCTGGATTGTTCGCCGAGGGCTGTCTTCCGCTATGAATATAAACAATGCAGACAAGAAAGAAAGTAGCTTTTATAACCTCAATACAGTCAACAATTTCCACAGTTTCATCAAAGAAAGATACAATTTCTACCGTGGTGTTGCAACGAAATACCTGAATCGGTATAATGCCCTTTTTGCCCTTTCCTGGCGGCATGGGGAGTCACAGGTGGCTGGCTTGTGTGCAAAGCTCTTTCATCCCGGTTCTCATAATTTCCACCATGGGGTTAATGATATTAAGGGGATGCGCTTAGTAGCAATATCATCGAGTAGTACTTATCGACCCGTTTTCAAACTAACACCAATATTAAATGAGGTGAGACCAGTGTTGACCATTCGGGAACTGAAGGAGCGGCTGGCCGGCGATTTCTACCGGCCGCTGCTGGCCAAGACATACTGCAAGGCGGCCGACCAGCTCGCCGCTGAGACCGGGCGTATCCGGGGCGTGGTCTCCGGCTATCAGCGGGTTTTTGAGCGCGGCGAGGAGACGGAGGTCTGTGTCTGCAGCGCTGCCGGACGCACTGAGGTGGGCGGCAACCACACGGACCACCAGCGCGGCAAGGTGCTCGCCGCCAGCGTCAACCGCGACGCGGTGGCCTGCGCGGGGCGCAATGACCTCGGCCTAATCCGCATCTATTCCGAGGGCTACGGCCTGGTCACGGTGGACACCGCGGCGCTCGCCAAGGTCCCGGAGGAGGAGAACACCACCATCTCCCTCGTGCGCGGGATCGCCGCGCGCATCACGGCGATGGGTTACCCGGTCGCCGGGTTTGACGCCTATCTGCGCTCTGACGTGCCGGGTGGCTCCGGTCTGTCCTCCTCTGCCTGCTATGAAGTGCTCGCGGGTGTGATGATGAATCATCTCTTCTGCGCCGACGCGCTCACCCTCACCCAGATCGCCCAGATCGGCCAGTACGCCGAGAACGTCTATTTCGGCAAGCCCTCCGGCCTGATGGACCAGATGGCCTGCGCCCTCGGCGGCATCGTCGCCATCGACTTTGCCGACGCGGAGCACCCCGTCTGCCGCCAGGTGGACTTTGACTTCACCCAGGCGGGCCACGCCCTGTGCATCATCGACACCGGTGGCTGCCACGCCGACCTGACGCCGGACTACGGCGCGGTGCCGGAGGAGATGCGCGCCGTCGCCGCGGCCCTGGGCGGCGAGGTGCTCAGCGAGGTGGCTGAAGAGGCACTCTACGCCAGCCTTCCCTCCGTCCGCGCCGCCTGCGGCGACCGGGCGGTGCTGCGCGCGATGCATTACTACGGCGACGTGCGCCGCGTGGAGCAGCAGGTCGCCGCGCTGGAGGCGGGGGACTTTGATCGCTTCCTCGCCCTGGTGAACGAGTCCGGGCGGTCCTCCTTCTGCTACCTGCAAAACGTAGCCACCTACCGCAACCCGAAGGAGATGCCGGTCGCCGTCGCGCTGGCGGTGGCTGAGCAGCTGCTGGCGGGCCGCGGTGCGGTGCGCGTGCACGGCGGCGGCTTTGCCGGCACGATCCAGGCCTATGTCCCGCTGGAGATGGCAGCGTCCTTTACCGCCGGGGTGGAGGCCGCCCTCGGCAAGGGGACCTGCCATGAGATGGCGATCCGCCCGATCGGCGGCGCTGTGCTGATGGACTGACGGGAGGGAGAAAGACATGCTGGAAATGCGCATCTCTCAGCTGGTGGAGTACGCCGTCCGCCACGGCCTGATCGAGGAGGGCGATCGCGTCTGGGCCTCCAACCGCCTGCTTGAGGCTCTCGGGCTGGACGGCTTTGACGGCCTGGAGCCGGTGGACGAGCTGCCAGAATTGCAGGCGATTTTGGACGACCTCAACCGCTCTGCCTATGAACGCGGCCTGATCGCGGGGGACACGGCGTCGTTCACCGACCTCTATGACACGGCGCTGATGGGGCTGCTCACCCCGCGCCCCTCTCAGGTAGCCACCGCTTTCTGGGCGAAGTATGACTGCTCTCCCCGTGAGGCGACGGACTGGTACTATGCTCTCTCCGGCGACACGAACTACATCCGCCGCGACCGCATCGCCAAGGACGTGAAGTGGCTCTCCGAGACGGACTACGGCACGCTGGACATCACCATCAACCTCTCCAAGCCGGAGAAGGACCCGCGCGCCATCGCGGCGGCGGGCAAGGCGAAGGCGTCCGGCTACCCCAAGTGCCTGCTCTGCGTGGAGAACGAGGGTTACGCCGGCCGGATGGACCACCCCGCCCGGCAGAACCACCGCATCATCCCTCTCACCCTCGCCGGGGAGGACTACTGCCTGCAATACTCCCCCTATGTCTATTATAACGAGCACTGCATCGTCTTCAACTGCCGTCACATCCCTATGGCGATCGACCGGCGCTGCTTTGACCACCTGCTCGAGTTTGTCACCCTGTTCCCGCACTACTTTGTCGGCTCGAACGCGGATCTGCCTATCGTGGGCGGCAGCGTGCTCAGCCACGACCACTATCAGGGCGGCAACTACACCTTCGCCATGGCCCGCGCCGCGGTGGAGCGGGAGATCACGATTCCCGGCTATGAGGACCTCTCCGCCGGGATTGTGAAGTGGCCGATGTCGGTCATCCGCCTGCGCGGGACGGACCGGGCGCGGATCGCCGCGTGCAGCGAGCACATTTTGAATGTCTGGCGGGGGTACTCCGACCCGGCAGCGGACATCCTCGCCGAGACGGACGCGCCGCACAACACGATCACCCCCATCTGCCGCAGAAGGGGGGAGGACTACGAGATGGACCTCGTCCTGCGCAACAACCGCACGACGGAGGAGTACCCCCTCGGCATCTTCCACCCCCACGCGGAGAAGCACCATATCAAGAAGGAGAACATCGGCCTGATCGAGGTGATGGGCCTGGCCGTTCTCCCTGCCCGGCTGAAGGCGGAGCTGGCGGCGCTGGAGGAGGGCATCCTCTCCGGGGCCGACCTGGACGCCGACCCCCGCACTGCGCCGCACGCCGCCTGGGTGCGCGAGACGGTGCTCCCGGCCCATCCCGAGCTGAACGCGGCCAACTGCGCGGACATTCTCCGCCAGGAGACCGGACGCGTCTTTGCCGGCGTGCTGGAGGATGCGGGCGTCTATAAGCGCGACGCGGCGGGACAGGCGGCCTTCCTGCGCTTTGTGGACGCGCTGTGACCGGAGCGCGGCGAGCCAAGCGGGATGCTGCTGCCGGCCGGACGAGCGTTCCCTCGCCCGGCCGGCGCTTTTTTGCAAAATGCGCCGCGTGCAATTGCAAAAAGGGGAGGACTGTGCTAAACTAATAAATTGACGCCCCTGCCGCGGCATTACCGCCGGGATGGCGTCGATACCTGACAAATTCTGACAAACGAGTGCGGAGGGGACGTAACGTGTACAAAATCGTGCAAAAGAAAATGCTCAATCCCACCATCTGCCTGCTGGAAATCGAGGCGCCCTTTGTGGCGCGCAAAGCCCAGCCGGGGCAGTTCATCATCCTGCGCATTGACGAGAAGGGAGAGCGCCTTCCGCTCACCATCGGCGGCTTTGACCGCGAGCGCGGCACGGTGACCATTATCTTCCAGCTCGTCGGCCTGACCACCCGCGCCCTGGCCAAGCTGGAGGAGGGGGATGCCCTGCTCGACTTCGTTGGCCCGCTCGGCCAGCCGACCGAGATGGAGGGCCTGCGCTCCGCCTGTGTGATCGGCGGCGGCCTGGGCACCGCCATCGCCTATCCGGTGGCCAAGGGCCTGCATGACGCCGGCGTGGAGACCGATGTGATTGTCGGCTTCCGCAACAAGGAGCTGGTCATCCTGGAAGACGAGTTCCGCGGCGCGTGCGATCACTTCTATCTCATGACGGACGACGGCTCCTATGGGGAAAAGGGCTTTACCACCGCCAAGGAGCAGGAGCTGCTCGCCGCCGGCAAGCGTTACGACGTCATCATCGCCATTGGCCCGGTGCCCATGATGAAGTTTGTCGTCAAGACCGCCGAGCCCTTCGGCGTGCCCTGTCGCGTCTCGCTCAACCCGATCATGATCGACGGCACCGGCATGTGTGGCGGCTGCCGCGTGAGCGTGGGCGGCAAGATGAAGTTCGCCTGCGTGGACGGCCCGGAGTTTGACGGCTATCAGGTGGACTTCGACGAGCTGATGAACCGCAACGCCACCTACCGCGATCAGGAGGCCACGGCGGAGCGGGACCATATGTGCCGCTTTGACCAGATGGCCCACACGCTGATTCGCTGAGGAGGGAGCAAGTATGACAAAACGGAATATGACCCCGGTCAAGACCCCGATGCCCAACCAGGACCCCCAGGTCCGCAGCCGCAACTTTGAGGAGGTCGCGTTGGGCTACACCGAGGAGATGGCCCGCCAGGAGGCGGCGCGCTGCCTGGACTGCAAGAACCACCCCTGCGTCTCTGGCTGCCCGGTAAACGTGCGCATCCCGGAATTTATCGCCAAGGTGGCCGAGGGCGACTACGAGGCCGCCTGGCAGATCATCACCGACACCAACGCCCTGCCCGCCATCTCCGGCCGTGTCTGCCCGCAGGAGAGCCAGTGCGAGGCCAAGTGCGTGCGCGGCATCAAGGGCGAGCCGGTGGCCATCGGCCGCCTGGAGCGCTTTGTCGCCGACTGGCACCGCACCCACAGCCAGGATCACGTGGAGCGCCCCGCCTCCAATGGACACCGCGTGGCGGTGGTGGGCTCCGGTCCCTCCAGCCTGACCTGCGCGAGCGACCTGGCCAAGCTGGGCTACGAGGTCACCATCTTTGAGGCGTTCCACACCGCCGGCGGCGTGCTGGTCTACGGCATCCCCGAGTTCCGCCTGCCCAAGGCCATCGTGCAGGGCGAGGTGGACCGCCTGCAGGAGCTGGGCGTGGAGGTGATGACGGACATGGTCATCGGCAAGGTGCTCTCCATCGACGAGCTGCTGGGCGAGATGGGCTATGAGGCGGTCTTCATCGGCACCGGCGCCGGCCTGCCCCGCTTTATGAATATCCCCGGCGAGGGTTTGGCGGGGGTCTGCTCGGCCAACGAGTACCTCACCCGCATCAACCTGATGAAGGCCTATCTGGACGAGTATGACACCCCGGTGCTCAAGAGCCGCGCGGTCGCCGTGGTCGGCGGCGGCAATGTGGCGATGGACGCCTGCCGCTGCGCGCAACGCCTGGGCGCGGAAAAGGTCTACATCGTCTACCGCCGTTCCCGCGAGGAGATGCCCGCCCGGAATGAGGAGATCGAACACGCCGAGGAGGAGGGTATCGAGTTCAAGCTCCTCTGCAACCCGGTAGAGGTGCTGGGCGACGAGCACGGCCATGTCTCCGGCCTCAAGTGCATCCGCATGGAGCTGGGCGAGCCGGATGAGTCCGGCCGCCGCCGTCCGGTGGAGGTCCCGGGCAGCGAGTTTGTCCTCGATGTGGACACCGTCATTATGGCCCTCGGCACCTCGCCCAATCCGCTCATCCGCTCCACGACCCCCGGCCTGGAGGCCAACCGCCGCGGCTGCCTCGTGGTGGGAGAGGACGACGTATCCACCACGCGCGAGGGCGTTTTTGCCGGCGGCGACGCGGTCACCGGCGCGGCGACCGTCATCCTCGCCATGGGCGCCGGCAAGAAGGCCGCCGCCGCAATCGACCAGCACATCCGGAGTAAGGCGTAAACAGCCGTCAGATAAAGAGACGCGGTATCCTGACAGAGCGCAGGATACCGCGTTTTTTGTAAGAATCGTGATAGAACGCGCCGTTTAGGGCAAAATAAACCGCAGCCAGAGCCAGATAGCCACGTGAATGGCCAACAGGACGGGCACGCCGATCATAAACTTGCCGTGGCGCGTCTTGTGCCGGAAGGCCAGCATCCCGAGCAGCGCGCCCAGACTGCCGCCGAGCGCCGCCGCGAGCAGGAGGGACCGCTCCCGGATCCGCCAGGAATGCCGTTTGGAACGGCGTTTGTCCACGCCAAAGAGGGCGAAAGCCAACAGATTGATGAATATGAGCCAGACGGCCAGCGGCCCCATCAGCCAGGAAATCCAATCCATGACCTATCTCAAGCCTCCTCTGGCGGCTCTACCTCGTCCAGCGTCGGCATGCTGGGAATCGCACCGCTGCGGCTGACGGTGATAGAGGCGGCCCGGTTGGCAAAGGCCAAAATCGCCTCCACCTGGTGGATGGGGATGGGTGAGCTCAGGTCCATGGTGGACAGCTTGGCCAGCACAGCGCCAAAGAAGGCGTCGCCCGCGCCATTGGTGTCCACCACATGACAGGGTACGCCGGGGACATGCCCGGTCTTGTTGCGATAGCGGTAAAAAACGCCGTCCGCCCCCAGCGTGACAAGCACCATCAGGATGCCGTATTCCGCCAGCTGGGCGGAGCCTTTTTCCAGATCGTCCGTGCCGGTGAGCAGGTTTAGCTCATTGCGGCTGATCTTGACGATATCACACAGGGAGAAGGCCTGCTTGATGCGGTAGACCGCGTCTGCTTCACTCGGCCAGAGGTTGGCGCGGTAGTTGGGGTCAAAGGAGATCAGGATACCCATCCGGCGCGCCATGGCCGCGACAACCAGTACGGCCGATTGTTCCGGCTCCCGCGAGAGGGCGACGGAGCCAAAATGCAAGATCCGCGGCCGCGTGGTCAAGCCAGTCAGCGCCTCCTCCTGCGTGAGCAGGGAGTCTGCACCCGGTGAGCGGTAAAAAGAAAACGAGCGCTCGCCCGCCGCGTCCAGTGTGACGACGGCCAGCGTGGTCAGCTCGGCGGGGTCGGTGAGCAGGAAGGTATCGTCCACGCCGTTTTCTCGCAGGCTACGGCGCAGCTGCTCGCCAAAACAGTCCAGCCCGACCTTGCCGATAAAGGCGCTGTCCGCACCCAGACGCGCGGCGGCGACGGCCACGTTGGCCGGCGCCCCGCCCGGATAGGCCGCGAATTGCGGTATCCCGCTGGAGGTCTGGCCGGTTTGGGTCAGGTCAATCAGGATCTCGCCGATGGTTGTAATCAGTGCCATAAGGGCCTCCTTTGAGAGGGCTGGGCGTCCCATGGACTGCCCACCGGCGCCTCTGTGCAGAATACACAAAGGGGAACACATGGAAACGTTTTCTGCTTATCGATTTCATTATAACAGTAGCCTTTTAGAAATGCAACCGATTTTGACGGAAAAGTTTTTGTCTCACACAGTCAAAATGATTCCGCCGAAGGGGTTGACAGAGTCAGATATTCTGTGCTATTATCAGTTAGGCAAAGCTAACACTCCTCTGGTGAGGAGTTCTCTTTTGACAGGGGGTTAGTGATGGCTAATTATGGAAGGGGGCAGCGAAATGGACCCTGAGCTTGAGCAGCTCCTTGCCTGGCATTGTGCGCCCACCTTTGCCGGGCTGAAGGCGGCGAGCCTGGTTAGCTTTCCGCGCGCGCGGCGGGAAAGGCTGGCCGTGCAGTTAGGCCGGTATAACCGTGCTTTCCGGCGGCAGGGCCTGCGCTTTCGCCTGATTCCGACCCGGCGTGCGTGCGACCTGCTGCTGGTTTACCGGCCGGTGATGCTCGCGCGGCTGCTGGCCCATCCAGAGGTGCGGCGGCTGCTGGCTGCGCGCGGCTATCCGGTGGACGCCCTGCCGGAGCGCCAGTTGGAGCATTTATGCCGGCAGCTTTCGCAGCGGGAGGAATTCCCCCATGAGGTGGGCATCTTTCTGGGCTACCCACTCGAGGATGTGCTCGGGTTTGTGGAGCACCAGGGCAAGGAGTGCAAATATGCCGGGCCCTGGAAGGTCTATTCCGATGTGGACCGCGCGCAGGCGCTCTTCCGGCGTTATGGACAGTGCCGGGAGGTGGTGTGCCGCCGGGTGGCGGAGGGGACTTCCCTCGTGCGCCTGTTCGGCGGGGCAGAGCCGCAGCCGGCCCCATGGAACATCAGTCAAACAGGAGGGAACAGACAATGAGTAAAGCAGCAGTGATCTATTGGAGTCAGACGGGCAACACCCAGCAGATGGCCGAGGCAGTAGCTGAGGGCATTCAAAACGCCGGCGGCGAGGTCAACCTCTGTCAGGTGTCCGATATCACGCCGGAGGCGGCGGCGGAATATTCCCGACTTGCCCTCGGCTGTCCCGCGATGGGGGCAGAAGTGCTGGAGGAGGCGGAGTTTGCCCCCTTCTTTGAGAGCCTGCAGGGCTCGCTGGGCGGGAAAAAGGTCGCACTCTTCGGCTCTTACGGCTGGGGTGACGGCGAGTGGATGCGCAACTGGCAGGACGATGTGACCGCCGCTGGCGCGGAGTTGGTGAATGGGGAAGGACTTATCGCCAACAACGAGCCGGACGGGGAGGCGCTGGATGCCTGCCGCGCGCTGGGTGCGGCGCTGATGGTGTGACTATCCCGGGAGCGTTGGAAACAGCGCGCCTGGCTTCTGGCATCTGAAATCTGAAAAAATCGAATCCATCGTGTGTGACCGGACAGGCTCAAATGGGGCGGGCCTGTCCGGTCGTTGTCTTTCCAGGCAGAATTTACTTCTCCCGGCTCTCCGTTCGCTCCCGAAAGAGGCGCATAGCCTCCTTACGAATGCGTGAGAGGGTGTCGCGGTAACGGGTGGAGCGGATGTGCTGGTAGCGGCGCCGGAAGCGCCGGCGCACCAGCCGGCGCGCTTTGACAGAGCAGTAGACCGTTTCCATCCCCCAGCCGAGGAAGGAATACCAGAGAAAGTAGAGAAACAGCTCGGAGAGCGGGATACCGAGCAAGCAGGGTTCCGTCATCAAGCTCACTCTAACAGCTGATTCAACAGCACGTGGTAGATCTCTTCTGGCCGCTCGCGGAACCGGCGGCAGATCTGCTCTGCCAGCGGCCGGTCAGGTGCCAGCAGCTCCAGGGTCATCATATTGCCGCGGTCGTCGTCCAGTACCATCCGAGCCGTGCAGCCCGAGCCGTCCGGTCGGGGCAACGCCTCGGCGCGCACTTGCTGCGCACGCAGCAGCTGCCGGTTGAGCGCGTCCGTGCTGCGGTCACAGCGCACGCGCACTGAATAGGGGAGCTCCTCCTCCGTCGTCTTGCCGTTGCTGCGGCCCTTCGGCGTGATGGAGATCAGACCGTCTGCGCTGGTCTGCACATGACCCGTCTCTTTCAGCTTGCCGAGTGCCTCGGCGAACTGGAAATAGTCGACTCCCTCATCGCACAGGGCCAGGTCTGTCAGATCCGCCATCGACACCGGCACATCCAGCCGCGCGAGGATATAGAGCACCAGCTCCATCACCTCCAGCGGCGTCTTGATAAAACCAATTGACATAGGACCATCCTTTCCGGGGCGGACGGGCGTGCCCCGTCTGCCGGAAGTTTTGTTGTAAGTTTATTATAATGCCTGCGCCCCTTGGCCGCAAGTGCGCATTTGTCGCCAGGGCTTGCCATTTTGCCCCGGACGGAAGATCCTGAGAAAAAGGGGCCTTCCTCACCTGCTCCGATGCGGAATACTGACGGAGAGAACCGGCCCTGGAGATCCCTGACGAGGCGGAGCTGCGCGGCGCCACACGGAAGGAGAGGAAGTGCTCTCCGGCACAATTGCGGCGCGAAGGGCGCGCCGTCCGGTCAGACAGCGCGCCAAGTTGTGGGAAAGCGGTTTGGATTGTGGCCCGGGAGACCGCTCACCGCGCGGTGGGCAGCAGCTTCTTTAACGTGTATGTTCCAGTCGAATTGTCGGTGGTATAGGAGAAGGAGATGACCGCACCCGGCTCCATCGCACCCAGTTTGGCGGAGAGTTCCTCGTTGCACTGAAAGACAACCGGCGCGCCGTCCACCAAAATCTCCACCGAGTGGCTGTCCGCCAGGCCAACCAGCTCACCGGAACCCTCCGCTGCCTCTGCGGCTTCGGTAGAACCAATGGTAACGGCATCGGTAACAGTATAGAGGAAGAGCGGGTCGGTGATGCCGTCGGCATAGGGGTTGGCTATCAGCGTGAAGGTGCCGGAGGCGATCACGGTCCCGTCCTCACCGGTCAGCACCGCCTCGGCGGTGTAGTTGTCCGCGCCGTCTGCGTTCCAAGCGGTGAGGGTGGTCTCCGTTGCGGAACGGTCTTCCATCCAGACCAGGCTGAAGGCGTCCCATCCCTCGTCATAGCTCAGCCCGTGTTCCTCGGGAACCAGGGTGTCGATGGGCAGGTCGGAGTAGTCCCCAAAGGCGGCTGCGGCGCACTCCTGTAACGACTGGCGGATATAGAGCTCGTTGTTCTCCCCGGTGGTCCTCAGCAGGTCGCCGTGGTTGGCGAGCATGTAGTACAGGACACTCCAGAAGTAATCTGTATACGCTGCGCTGTGCGCGCCGGCGACGCCGTCACTGACCGCCAGCAGGATGCTGTCAAACATCGGCAGCATGTCCTGCGCGTCCTGCGGGATCTCCGTCTGGGCCCCGGTCTCCCCGACCGCGGGGGTCTCGGGTTCCGGCTCCTGCGTCGTAGCCTCCGTTTCTCCATCCCCCGGCGCGGGGTCAGTCACAGCGGGGTCCTCCAGCTCGGAATCTTCGGTCTCGGCGGTGTCGTCCGTATCCGCCGTCCCGGGATCGCCGGCCTCCGAGGTGGGGTCCTCCGCCGCGTCCTCGCTGGCGTGGGAGGAACCGTTGCAGGCGGCGAGCGCGAGCGTGAGCGCGAGGGCGAGCAGCAGCGCGAGCGGTTTCCTGAGCTTCATGAAAATACCTCCTTATAAATTGGAATTGATTGGGATAATTTACAAAAACTGGAAGGACGGAACGTCCTTCCAGTGTCTGACTGTTTAGCTGTTCATCTGTTTGCGGCGGCTGAGGTTCATCGTGCCGTCCTGCATCTCGCGGATGGACTCCAGGCTCTTGCCGGTACCGTAGGCTACGCAGGAGATGGCGTCGTCCGCCACATGGGTCTCGATGCCGGTGTGCGACTCGACGAGCTGGTCAAAGCCCCAGACGAGGCTGCCGCCGCCGGTCATCACGATGCCGTTGGTGGAGATGTCTGCCACCAGCTCGGGCGGCGTACGCTCCAGTACACCGTGGATCGCGTCCACGATTCGCTGAGCCGGCTCCTCAAAGGCCTCAATCATCTCACTGGAGGAGACGGAGATCACCCGCGGCAGGCCGGTCATCTGGTCGTGGCCGGTCACCTCGACCGTCTGCTCCTCCGGGCGGGGGAAGACGCAGCCGAGGGAGATCTTCAGCTCTTCCGCCGTGCGCGAACCGATGAGCACGTTGTGCTTGCGGCGGATGTATCGAATCACGGCGTCGTCAAACTGGTCACCGGCGATCTTGATGGAGGTGGACTCCACGACACCGGAGAGGGAGATCACCGCCACGTCCGTCGTGCCGCCGCCGATGTCCACAATCATATGGCCCTCCGGCTGGGCGATGTCGATGCCCGCGCCGATGGCCGCCGCGACCGGCTCCTCGATCAGATAGACCTTGCGCGCCCCGGCCTGGATGCCGGCGTCAATGACGGCGCGCTCCTCCACCTCGGTGATGCCCGAAGGGACGCAGATGACCACGCGGGGCTTAAACAGGCGCACCGGGGCCACCTTGCGGATGAACTCGCGCAGCATCCGCTCCGTCATATCATAGTCGGAGATCACGCCGTCGCGCAACGGCCGCAGGGCGACGATGTTGCCGGGCGTGCGGCCCAGCATGCGGCGGGCCTCGGTGCCCACCTTGAGCAGGCGGCCGGTGGTCTTGTCAATGGCGACCACCGACGGCTCGCGCAGCACCACGCCCTTGCCCTGCACATAGACGAGGACGGAGGCGGTGCCGAGGTCAATACCAATATCACGTACAAAGCTCATATCCATACACCTTCCAGGGGAAAACTGCCTTTGCCAAATCGCGGACAGGCGCGCCCGCGTCACCGTGTTACCGTTATTATACCCACTCCCGCCCGGCATTGCAATTGCCTGCCGGGACTTCGCCGGAAAAAATCAGAAGAATTTATCGGCGTTTTTCGACATCTACGTGCACGCCGCTGCGGGCGAGGGCCAGACAAAACACCTCCGCCGCGCCTGCCTCCAGCAGCACGCGGCTGCACGCGGAGAGCGTAGAACCGGTGGTGACAATGTCGTCTACCAGCAAAATCCGGCGGCCTGACACTTCCGCCTTCCGGCAGAGCCGGTAGGCGCCGGCGGCGTTCTGCTCCCGCTCCCGGCCGGGGAGAGAGGACTGCGGCTGGGTGTATCGCGATTTTACCAGCAGCCGGACTGGCTGCGTTCGATAGGCCAGCGCCGCCTCTTCCGCCAGCAGGCGCGCTTGGTCGTAACCGCGCGCATACCGCCGCCGCCAGTGCAGCGGCGCCCAGGTCACGAGATCGGGCGGGTCGGGGAAGTGCTCCGCGGCGCAGGCGCGCAGAAGCGGGCCATAGGCGCGGGCATAGTACGGCCGTCCCTGAAATTTAAAGCGCCGCAGCGAGCGTACCACCTGCTTTTCATAGCGCAGCGGCGCGGCGCAGACGGTGTAGTCAAGACCGAGACGGACCGCGTCCCGCCCGCCGGTACGTGGCAGCGTCTCCCGGCAGAGACGGCAGATGCCGAGCGCGGGGGAACCGGCCTCCAGCAGCGCGCCGCAGAAGACGCAGCGGGGCGGGTAGATCAGGCCGAGCAGTACCCGGCCCAGCGCAGCAGGGGTGCGCACGGCTCAACGGGCGGAGGAGATCTGGCCGTCCAGATAGGCGGCGGCATCCATCAGATCGTTGGGCTGATGCTCTTCCAGGCGGCCCGCGTCGCAGTCGGCGGCGAGGGAGGGGTCCATCGGCAGCTGGGCGAGCACAGGCACATGGTGCGCCGCAGCCACCTCGGCGATCTTGCTCTTACCGAAGATCTCGTGGCGCTTGCCGCAGTCGGGACACTGGAAATAGCTGAAGTTCTCAATCAGGCCAAGCACAGGGATCTGCATCAGCTCTGCCATTTTGAGGGCCTTGGCCACGATCATGGACACCAGATCCTGTGGGGAGGTGACCACCACGATACCGTCTACCGGAAGGGACTGGAAAACGGTGAGCGGCACGTCGCCCGTTCCGGGAGGCATGTCCACAAACAGGTAGTCCACGTCCCCCCAGTAAGTTTCGTTCCAGAACTGTTTGACCGCCCCGGCGATCACCGGACCGCGCCAGACGACGGGGGCGGTCTCGTCATCCGTGAGCAGATTGAGGGAGATCACCTCGATGCCGCCCCGGGTCCTGGCGGGGAGCATCCCTTCCTCGGCGGCCATAATCCGCCCGGAGAGCCCGAAGCCTTTCGGGATGGAGGGGCCGGTGATGTCGGCGTCCAGGATGCCGACCTTCTTTCCCAGCCGGGACATCGCCACGGCCAGCGTGGAGGTCACCATGCTCTTGCCGACGCCGCCCTTGCCGCTCACCACACCGATGACGTGGCCGATCTTGGAAAAAGGGTTGGCTGCCTCGTGCAGATCCTGCGGCGCGGTGCGCCCGGCGCAGCTCGCGCCGCAGGTGGAACAATCGTGCGTACACTCTGCCATTGTGAAAGACTCCTTTGTCTGTCCGGCGCGGGGCCGGACGCAGTGTTCGAACTAGTATAACACATTTCCGCCAGGACGGGAACGCCTTTTCCTCCGGGCAGGGCAGGGTCAATGCCTGCCGTAGCTGCCGCCGCCGATGAACTCGCGGATGAGCGAGTCCTTCGCGACCAGCTCACTGTCGATGGGGACAAACCGGTCAAAGGACCAGATCATCTCCAGAATCTCCCGCCGCCGGACGTTTTCCGCCGGAATCTGCTGAAAGAGCGGCTCGGCATACTGCCGCAGGACGTTCACCTCGTAGGGCAGGGAGGAGTCAAAGATCAGGTCCGCGCGGTTCTTGAAGGGGGAGATATACATCTTCTCTCCCCGGCGCACGTTGTCCCACATGGCCAGCGTCCCGGCCACGTCCGTCCCGCGAAAGAGCAGATCGCGCACCGCCCGGCGCGTCAGGCGCATCCACGTCCCCTTGAAGACCGCCTTGCCCAGCCGCAGGATATTGGACCGGGCGGAGATGTAGACCTTAAAAGCCTCCGGATGCTGTCCGGCGAGATCGTCGTTCAGGGCGTGGATGCCCTCAAAGATGGCGATCTCATCCTGTCCGAGCCGCAGCGGGGTCACGGCCCCCTCCATCCGCCGCTGATGGGCGAAATCAAATTGGGGGATGGCGATCTCCTCTCCCCGCTCCAGGGCGGAGAAGTGCTCGTGCAGCAGCGCCATGTCCAGGCAGCGCGGCGACTCATAGTCATAGTCCCCGTCCGGGGTCTTGGGGCCGTTGACGCGGTCGGGCGTCTGGAAGTAGTTATCCAGCGCGATCGCGTGCGTGCCCACGCCGCGGCGGCGCAGCTCCTCCTCGATTTTGAGCGCGGTGGTGGTCTTCCCCGAGCCGGAGGGACCGGAGAGCAGGACGATGGGGCTGCGCGCGCGGTTTTTCAAAATGCGCTCGGCCGCCTGGCAGACGTGGCGCTGATAACTCGCGTCGCTCTCGGCCAGGAAAGCCGCCGGATCGCTCGCGGCCCGGCGGTTGATCTCAAGGAGCAGATAGGACATGGGAAACCTCCTGTCAGCCGCCCAGCAGGGTACGGTAGAAGGGAACGATGGCCTCCTTCTCCGCGCACAGCTGCTGGATGCGCTGAATATACTCATAGGGATATTTCGGATTGGTGAGGCGGATGATCTTCCCTGTATGGGGGTCGGTGAGCTTGGTGGAGCCGCCCGCGCCGAGGGCGAGTATGGTGTGCAGCTCCTCCATGATGCACACGTTGTAGATCCCCTCGCAGCCCGGACGGCACCAGCCGATGTTCTCCAGCGCGCCGGACATGTACTTTTGCCGGTAGAGGTAGTAGGGCCGGTAGCCCGCCTCCTCCAGCCTCGGCCAGGCGTAGGCGAGCATCCGCGCCGTCTCCTCCCCAGAGGGGAGTCCGCGCCGCTCGAGCGTCAGGCGCGCGCCCTTTTTGAGCGCGAGAGTATGCACCGTGATGTTTTCCGGTGCGAGGGAGAGGACGGTCTCCAGCGTGTCCCGGAAGCCGTTCACGCTGTCCTCTGGGAGGCCGGCGATCAGATCCATGTTGACCGCCCAGTCCCCGGCCCGGCGGGCGAGGTCATAGGCGCGCAGGATGTCGTCCGCCGTGTGCGCGCGGCCCATCGCCCGCAGGACGTGGTCCTGCATGGTCTGGGGATTGACAGAGAGGCGGTCCACCCCGTAATCGCGCAGCACCGCGAGTTTTTCTGCCGTGATGGTATCCGGACGCCCCGCCTCGACGGTACACTCACTGAGACCGGAGAGGTCGAGCGAGCGGTGCAGCTGGCCGAGCAGCCGGTCGAGCTGGGCAGGGGAGAGGGTGGTGGGCGTCCCGCCGCCAAAGTAGAGCGCCCGCACCTTCGCGCCCGCCTGGGGCAGGAGACGTGCGGCCGCGTCAATCTCGCGCCCCAGAGCCTCCAGATAGGGCTCCACCAGTTTGAGCGCGCGCTGAATATCCGCTGAGACGAAGGAGCAGTAGGCGCAGCGCGTCGGGCAGAAGGGGATGCCCACATAGAGCGACAGCTCTTCCGGCCGCAATCCGCGCGCGACCTCCAATCCCGCCTCAGCCGCCTCCAGGGCGAGGCGGGTCCGCTGGGGGGAGACGAAGAACTCCTCCCGGAACATCCGCTCCACCTCCTCGCGGCTGCGCCCGTCCGCGAGGGCCTTGGCGGCCAGCTTGGCCGGGCGCACGCCGGTGAGCGCACCCCAGTCGGGCGCGCGGTCGAGTAGGGGGAGGGCGGCCTTGTAAAAGGACTGTTTTATGATACGCTGGCACAGCCGGTCCCGTGTCAGCCCGTCGTCCGTCTCCGGCAGGACGGTCTCGGCCGTGCCCTCTGACCGCCGCCCGTCCAGCTGCAGGACGGTACGCGCGCGGGCTGTGCCGTCCCGCAGGACCAGCGCGCTGTGCGCCGCCGCCTCGTCCGGGGCGGGAGGCGTGTCCGGATACTCCGGCCGCTGGCCGGGCAGGAGGATGAGCATGATCTGTTCCACCGCGTAACGGTAGTCATGCCCCTCGAGATAGAGCTTCATGCGTAAATCAATCCTTGCAAAATGGGCTGTAGTTGAATATCATAGTCTCTGCCGGACCCTCGGTCCGGAAAAGAGGGGAGAGATCGAAATGAATCGAAAAGCGGCCCTGTCCGTCCTCTTGGCAGGCGTGCTCTGGGGGATCATCAGCCTGTTCGTCCGCCGCCTGAATGCCGCCGGGCTGGAGGCGATGTCCATCTCGTTCGTGCGCATGGCGGTCGCCGCCGTCGCCTTCACCGCCTTCCTGGCTGTGACCGGCCGGGAAAAGCTGCGGATTCGCCCGCGCGACTGGTGGATGTTTGCCGGGACGGGGGTGGTCAGCGTTGTGCTCTTCAACTGGTTCTATTTCACCACCATCGCCCGCAGCGAGGCGTCGGTGGCGGTGGTGCTGCTGTACACTTCGCCGGCGTTTGTCATGCTGTTGTCCGCCCTGCTCTTTCACGAGCGGATGACTGCGCGCAAGCTGGCGGCGCTCGGCATGACCTTCGCCGGCTGCGTCCTGGTGGCGGGGCTCACCGGCGGCGGACCGGCGATCGGGCCGGACGTGCTGCTGTGCGGCCTGGCCTCCGGGCTGTTCTACGCCCTGTACACCATCTTCGGCCGTGTCGCCCTCGGCCGGTATGACACCATGACGGTGACCGCCTACACCTTCCTCTTCGGCCTGGCGGGGTCCATCCCTTTTGGCCGGGCAGACCGGGTGGCCGCCGCGATCGCCGCGGAGCCGGAGCTTCTCCTCTACTGCCTCGGAATCGGTGTGGTCTGCACCGTGCTGCCCTACCTGCTTTACACCTGGGGGCTTGCGCGGATGGAGTCCGGTCTGGCAGCGATCCTGGTGGCGGTGGAGCCGCTGGTGGGCGCCGTGCTCGGGATGACGCTCTATCAGGAGGACCGCAGCCCGGCAAAGCTCGCCGGCATCGCGCTCATCCTCGGCGCGATCCTGATCCTCAGCCGTCCGGACCGGGTTACCGCCCCATCGCCTGGCGCAGGAAGGGATTGATCTTCCGCTCCCGCGCCAGCGTGGAGGCGCCCATATGGCCGGGGTAGACCTGGAAGTCTCCCTCCAACTCGCCCAGACGGCGCAGGGAGGTGAGCATATCGTCCATGCTGCTGTTCGGAAAATCTGTCCGCCCGCAGGAGCCGGCGAAGAGGGTATCTCCGGTGAAGAGGGCGTCTCCCACCCGGAAGGTCAGCCCGCCGGGGGTGTGCCCCGGCGTCTCGAGCACCTCGATGGTGAGCGCGCCGAGGGAGAGCGTGTCCCCCTCCGCGAGAAAACGGGCCTCTTTCAGCTCCCCCAGCCCGTCGGCCGAGGGGGCGACAAAGCCGGTGGGGCAGAAGGGGTAGTCCTTCCGGCTCAGATAGACCGGCATGGAGCCGGCCTCGGCCAGAAAATCCCGCACGCCGTCCACATGGTCAAAGTGTCCGTGAGTGAGCAGGACCATCTCCGCCCGGTAGCCGAGCGCGGAGAGGGACTGCGCCAGATAGCCGCCGTTGTCGCCCGGGTCGATGACGGCGGCCTTTTTGCTCCCCTCATCCCCGAGAAAATAGCAGTTGGTCTGCACCATACCGACGGTCAGACGTCTGATCAACATCGCGTTTCCTCCCTTTCTCAGCGGTGGTCTGTGTCAAACAGCAGTGTCACCGGTCCGTCATTGACGGAAGCGACCGCCATTTCCGCGCCAAACTCCCCGTGCGCGGGCGGAAAGCCGAGCGCGCGGCAGCAGTCGAGAAAGTACTCATAGAGCGGCTCGGCCACCTGCGGCGGCGCGGCGTGAGAGAAGCCGGGCCGCCGGGACTTCACGTCGGCGTAAAGGGTGAACTGGCTCACCACCAGTACCGCCCCGCCCACGGCGGCCAGGTCCAGATTCATCTTGCCGCCCGCGTCCTCAAATACCCGGCAGCGGCAGATCTTCTCCGCCAGGCGGCGGGCCTGCTCCTGCGTGTCCTCCGGGCCGATGCCCAGCAGGACGAGAAATCCCCGGCCGATCTCCCCGCGCACCGTCCCGCCGATGGAGACGGAGGCAGAGGAGACACGGGTCACAACAGCGCGCATTCGCGTATCCTCCTGCGTTTTAATGATTGGACCGGCGCACATCCATTACGCCGGAGATGCCGTGCAGCTTGCGCATGACGTCCTTGAGCTGGTCGAGGTTTTTCACCACCACCAGCGCGACGATGAGGGCGTAGCCGTCCGGCATACCCTTAGCGATGAGGGAATCCACCCTGATCTTAGCCGTCGAGAGCACTGCCGCCACGTCCAGGAAGAGGTTTTGGCGGTCCTTGGCAGAGATATCCAGGCTGGTCTGATAGCCGTCGATCTCGCTCGTGCTCCAGGAGACGGAGAGCCAGCGGCCCTGCTCCTCCAGCCGGCGCTCCGGGCTGGCGTTCGGGCAGTCCTGCCGGTGGACGGACACGCCGTAGCCCCGGGTGACAAAGCCGATGATGGGATCGCCGGGCACCGGGGTGCAGCACTTGGCAAACTTGACCATGCAGTTCTCCAGCCCCTCGACGATGACGCCGCTCTTGGTGTGCGTGAACTTCTTCTGCGGCAGTGGGGCCAGCTCCCGGTTGGCGGAGATGTGAAGGTCCAGCGGCGGCGCCTCCTCTGCCTGGAGGACTGCCTGGCGTTCGCGCTCCTCGCGGCTGATGCGGATCATCTCGTCCCGGATGCGGGTGACCGCTTTGGCGCTCGTGATGCCGCCGTAGCCGATGGCGGCGTAGAGGTCGTCCAGTGAGCCGTAGCGCGCCTTTTTCAGCACGCGGGGGAGAATGTCTTCCTGCGTGATCTGCGCGATGGTGTAGCCCGCGCGCTTGAGCTCAGACTCAAAGGCAGCGCGGCCGTTGGCGATATTCTCGTCGCGGCGCTCGCGCTTGAACCACTGACGGATCTTGTTGCGCGCCTCGTTGCTCTTGCAGATCTTCATCCAGTCCCGGCTGGGGCCGCGGGCGTTCTTGGAGGTCATGATCTCCACAATATCACCGTTATGCAGTTGAGAGTCGAGGGTGACGATCCGTCCGTTCACCTTGGCCCCCACCATGCGGTTGCCGACGGCAGAGTGGATCGCGTAGGCAAAGTCGATCGGCGTCGAGCCGGCCGGCAGGCTGACCACGTCTCCCTGCGGGGTGAAGACGAATACCTCGTCGGAAAACAGGTCCACCTTAAGCGACTTGACAAATTCCTCCGCGTCCGAGCCCTCTTGACTTTCCAGCAGGCGCCGGACCCACTCGTAGGAGTTCTCGTCGCCCAGCGCCTGGCCTCCGTCCTGCTTGTATTTCCAGTGCGCGGCAATGCCGTATTCCGCCGTCTCATGCATCTCCCAGGTACGGATCTGTACTTCAAACGGGATGCCCTGCCGGCCGATGACGGTGGTGTGCAGCGACTGGTAGAGGTTGGGCTTCGGGGTGGAGATATAGTCCTTAAAGCGGTCGGGGACGAGGTTGAACATATTGTGCACAAAGCCGAGCACCTTGTAGCAGTCGGCCACGGTATCCACGATCACGCGCAGGGCGTATAGGTCGAAGATCTCCGAGAGAGTTTTCTGCTTGGTATAGATCTTGCGATAGATGGAGTAGATGGACTTGATACGCGAGTAGATGGTGCACTTCACGCCTTCCCGGTCCAGGCGTTCCTTAATCTTGTTTTGCACGCCGAGCAGAAACTCCTGCTGGTGCGAGGTGAGGGCGGCCAGCTCTTCCTCGATCTCGTGGTAGCCCACGGGGTCGAGATATTTCAGCGACAGATCCTCCAGCTCCCACTTGATGCGCTGCATGCCCAGCCGGTGGGCGATGGGGGCGTAGATCTCCATCGTCTCCAGCGACTTTTCTCGCTGTTTCTTCGGCGTCTGGTACTGCATCGTGCGCATATTGTGCAGCCGGTCGCACAGCTTGACCAGGATGACCCGGATATCCTTACTCATCGCCAGCAGCATCTTGCGCAGATTCTCCATCTGCTTTTCCTCCATGGAGACGTACTGAACCCGAGTGAGTTTGGTCACCCCTTCCACCAGGTCGGCCACTGTCGGGCCAAAGCGCGTGGCGATCTCATCGTGGGTGACTTCGGTATCCTCGATGCAGTCGTGCAGCAGTGCAGCGATGAGCGAGTCGGTGTCCAGCTTGAGGTCGGCTACGATATCCGCCACCGCAAGCGGGTGGGTGATATATGGCGTACCGTCGCGCCGCATCTGCTTGGAGTGATGGTTGTCGGCAAAGTGAAACGCATCGCGCAGCCGCTGGCAGTCCAGAGAGGGGTTATAGGCCAGCACCTTCTCCTCCAGCGCCTGATACATCTCTAAAATGGGGTCCATATCCTTATCCTCCCTCGTCCGGCGGCCCGTCGGACCTGTCCTGGCTGCGCAGGCGGCGCAGGACCTCCGAGGCCTCCAGATTCACTTTTCTCCCGTCGGTTTGAATGGTAATGGCCAGGGTATCCGCTCCGCGCTCCAGGCGGATCAGCCCGCGCTCACAGAATACCTCCAGACAGATCATCATGCGGGCAAACTCTTCCTGCTGTCCGCATGCGCGCGCGAACTCCCGGCTGAGCCGGGCGGGGGACTCGCACAGCGTCCCGCTGCCGGCGCTGCGGGCCAGATAGCGCCAGAGGGCGACAAAGTCGCAGCGCTGGGGCGTCAGGCGGCCCAGCTCCTCCGCGGTGAGCGGCGCGCCGGCGCGATAGCGGTGGTAGAGCTGCCGGCTGTCGGCGGGGCGGCTGGGCCGCAGGTCGCACAGCAGCAGCTGAGCGGTGTGCGCACCGCGAAAGTCGTTGAGCTGGAGCTGAAACGCCGCGTCGATCCGTGCGCCTACCACCAGCTGCGCCTCGCGCGGCGTGGCGGAGAAGAGAATGCCCTCCAGCTGCATGCCGTTTTTGCGCAGGCGCAGCCGGGTATGGCGTCCGCCGCCCACACGGGTGAAACCGGTCACCGTCGCGCCGGTCAGGGCGAACACCGGGGTGGAATTGCCCGTCCCGTGCGGCTCGAGCAGGGAGAGCGCCTGCACATTTTTCCAGGTGATCAGCCGGGCGTCCTCCAGCAGCACGTCCACCGTCAGGCTGGAGGCGGCGGGATGCTCCGAACGCCAGGCGCCGGCCAGCGCGCTCATGCGCTCGCGGAAGGCGCCGATCCGGTCGGGCGCGATGGAGAAACCGGCCGCCAGCTCGTGGCCGCCGAAATTCTCCAGCAGGTCGGCGCACTGCTCGAGCGCCTCAAAGAGGTTAAAGTGTCCGTAGGAGCGGCAGGAGCCCTTCCCATGGCCATGCTCCAGGCAGATCATAAAGGCAGGCATCCGGTAGCGCTCGGCCAGGCGGGAGGCGACGATGCCCACCACACCCTGGTGCCAGTGTTCCCCGGCCAGGACGATGGCCCCGCAGGCGGCCTCCAGATGCCGGTCCAGATAGTCGCGGCACTGCTCGAAGATCTCCAGCTCCACCGCCTGCCGGTCCCGGTTGAGTGCGCAAAGCTGACGGGCGAGCAGAGCGGCCTCGGCCGCGTCCTGGGTGAGCAGCAGCTTGACTGCCAACTGCGGACAGCCCATCCGCCCGGCGGCGTTGATGCGCGGGGCGAGGGAGAAGCTGATGGTAGAGGCGGTCAGCGGCTTGCCGCTCTGTCCCGCCTCCTGCAAGAGGGCAGCCAGGCCCGGCCGCGGCCCGCGCGCGAGCCGGCGCAGGCCAAGGGCTACAATGGCCCGGTTTTCCCCCGTCAGCTCCATCACGTCCGCCACCGTACCGATGGCGGCCAGGTCACAGTACTCCGCCAGTGCCGCCGAACGGTGCTCCTGCGGCGTCAGGGCGAGCATCAGCTTGAGCGCAACGCCCACTCCGGCGAGCATCGGAAAGGGGTAGGAGCAGTCCGGCCGGTGTGGATTGACTACCGCGGCGGTGTCCGGAAGCATCTCCTTACACTCGTGGTGGTCAGTGATCACCACATCCATACCGAGGCTGGCGGCATAGGCGGCCTCCTCCACGTTGGTGATGCCGCAGTCCACCGTGACAATCAGTGTGACACCCCGCGCGTGCAGGGCGGCGATTGCCTCGCGGTTGAGGGAGTACCCCTCCGTTAGCCGGTTGGGCACATAGGGCAGCACGTTCCCGCCTGCCCGGGCCAAAAAGGTGGCCAACAGGCAGGTAGAGGTGATCCCGTCCACGTCGTAGTCGCCATAGACGCAGATCTGCTCCCCCTGCTCCAGCGCCTGCGCCAGCCGGGCGGCGGCGCGGTCCATGTCGCGCAGGAGAAAGGGGTCGTGCAGCAGTTCCTCCCCGCTGCACAAAAAGGAGCGCGCTTGCTCCGGGGTTTCGCAGCCGCGAGCGGCCAGCACCAGCGCGGGCAGCGGGGGAAGGCCCGCCCGCTCCAGTGCCGCTGCCGCCTCCGGCCGGGCGGCACGGATATTCCAGTTGTCATATTTCATGTTCTGTCTCAAATACCATTGCACCATCCGTCGGGAGAAAGAGATAATTAACTCCATTATAGCAAACGATTTCTCCCGTGACAAGACTTGCCCAAAGCGAATCCGCCGCGCTGCCCGGGGTGTTCCGGGCGGCGCGGCGGGCGTGTCAAAACATGGGTGGCGATTCCGATTTTCCGGTGCGGTGAGCGGGCTCAGACGTCCTGCTCCGCGATGTCTCCAGCTTCCTGGCCAGCGGCATCCGCCGGTGCGGATGCATCCGTTTCCGGCTCCTCCGGGCGCTGCGGGGCAACGGGGGGCTCGGAGACCATGGAGATTTTCCGGGCGGGCTTTTCGATGCCGTCGTCTGAGGTCTTGGGGGAGGGCAGGCCGCCGCTGCGGCCGGCGGGGGGCAGATCTGCGCTCGGGTTGGCGCCGTAGTTGTCCACCTTGTCCGGGTCGCGCCCATCGATGATGGCCATCATCTCCTGGCCGGTGATGGTTTCCTTCTTCAGCAGGTAGGCGGCGATCTTGTCGAGTAGGTCGCGGTTCTCCTCCAGAATGGCAACCGCCTCGCGGTGGCAGCGCTCCATCAGCTCGTGGATCTCCGTGTCCACGTCGGCGGCGGTGGCCTGGGCACAGGTCAGGCCGTAGCCCTGATCCAGGTACTGGCTCTGGACGGTGGCCAGGCCCATAATACCGAACTTCTCGCTCATGCCGTACATGGTGATCATCTTTCGGGCCAGCTCGGTGGCGCGCTCGATGTCGTTGGACGCGCCGGTAGTCGCGGTCTGGAAGACGACTTCCTCTGCCGACCGGCCGCCCAGCAGCGTGCGCAGCTCGCTGCACAGCTCCTCGCGGTCCATGAGGAATTTTTCCTCCTCCGGCAGCTGCATTGTATAGCCCAGGGCGCCCTGCGTATGCGGGACGATGGTGATCTTGCTCACCGGTTCAGTGCCCTTCTGGCGGGCGGCGACGAGGGCGTGGCCCACCTCGTGGTAGGCGATCAGGCGCTTTTCCTTCTCAGTGAGGACGGTGCCCTTTTTCTCCGTGCCGGCGATGACCACCTCAAAGGAGACGAGCAGATCGTTCTGATTGACCGCCTTGCGGCCCATGCGCACTGCGCGCAGCGCCGCCTCGTTGACGAGGTTGGCCAGATCCGCGCCCACGCATCCGGCGGTGGCCTGGGCAATCTTGTTCAGGTCGACGTCCTCAGCCAGGCGGATGCGGCGGGTGTGCACCTGCAGTGTGGCCAGACGCCCGGCCAGATTGGGCCGGTCCACCGTAATGCGCCGGTCAAACCGGCCGGGGCGCAGCAGCGCCTTGTCCAGCACTTCCGGACGGTTGGTCGCACCGAGGACAATGACGCCCTTCGTGGGGTCAAAGCCGTCCAGCTCGGCCAGCAGCTGGTTCAGGGTCTGCTCCCGTTCGTCGTTGCCGCCCAGGCGGCCCGCGTCGCGGGACTTGCCGATTGTGTCGATCTCGTCGATAAAGATGATGCACGGGGCCATTTTGGCCGCTTCCTTGAACAGGTCTCGCACCCGGCTGGCGCCCACGCCGACGAACATCTCCACAAAGTCCGAGCCGGAGATGGAGAAGAAGGGGACGTTGGCCTCCCCGGCGACCGCCTTGGCCAGCAGTGTCTTGCCGGTGCCGGGCGAGCCGACGAGCAGCGCGCCCTTGGGCAGCTTTGCGCCGATGGCGGTATACTTGCCGGGGTTGTGAAGGAAGTCAATGATCTCCTCCAGGCTTTCCTTCGCCTCATCCTGGCCAGCAACGTCGCGGAAGGTGACGCCGGTGGACTTTTCCACGTAGACCTTGGCATTGGCCTTGCCCACCGTGCCGATCCCCCCGCCCATCTTGCCGCCGAGGACAAAGCGGAAGAGGATGAACATCGCCCCTACCATCAGCAGCATCGGCAGTACGTAGGAGACGAGGAAGGCGGTCAGCGCGCTCTCCTCCTGATAGGGGGAGTAGTAGTCTACGTTATACTCTTCCAGCAGCAGCAGGAAATCGGGGTAGTTGAGCGGGGTGGCAAACAGCACCGGGACCTCCGCCCCCTCCGGCACCGACTCGCCCAGCTCCGCGTAGTAATCCGCCAGCCAAGCGGCCTGCCCTTCCTCCGTGAGGGTGGCGACGTAACGGTTGGAATTGAGCTGAAGCTCCTGTACCTGGCCGGCCTCGATCAGATCAATCAACTCGCTGAACATGATCTCTTGCGAGCCGGCAGTCTCCGTGCGGGCGAAGAGCGCGTTCATGGCGATCACCAGGATCAGCGCCCAGACGATCAGCGTGATAAAGCCGGTAATGTTGCGTTTTCGATTATCATTTTGATCTGGCTTTTGATTTTTTTTGTTTTGATTCAAAAGGGAACCCCCTCTTTGCGGCGGCCCGGGCGGCCGGACCACGTTCTTTCGCAACATAATATAGCACACCGGTTTGGCAAATACAAGGAAAAGGCGGTGAACATTCTGTAAATCAGACAAGAAAGATTTTCTTTTCCGCTTTTTCTGGGCGGGAAAGTGTGTTATACTTATCTCTGCCTGTACGGCGTGCGCGCCGGGGCGAATCTTGACGTTTCGAAACCGGGAGGATTGCCAGGTGGAGGATAAAAAGCAGCTCCGGCGCGCGCCGGAGCGTGAAGAGGAGACCCTGATCGAGGGCCGCAACGCAGTAATCGAAGCTCTGCGCGCCGGGACGCCGGTGGACAAGATTGTGCTCGCCAAGGGGGACACGGACGCAGCCCTCGGCCGAATTGCCGCCATGGCGCGCGAGCGCGGGTTGGTGGTGGTGGAGGCCGACCGGAGGAAGCTGGACCACATGAGCCAGACCCACGCCCATCAGGGCGTCATCGCCGTGGCCGCTGCGGCGGACTATGCCAGCGTGGACGACCTGTTCGAGCGGGCAGCGTCGACGGGAGAGCCGCCGCTGCTGGTGGTCTGCGACCAGCTCACCGACCCGCACAATCTCGGCGCGGTCATCCGCACGGCCGAGTGTGCCGGGGCGCACGGGGTGATCATCCCCAAGCGCCGCAGCGTGGGCTTGACCGCGGTGGTAGCCAAGACCTCCGCCGGCGCGCTTTGGCACCTGCCGGTCGCGCGGGTGGGCAACCTCACCGCCTGTCTCCGGGAGCTCAAAGAGCGCGGCGTCTGGATTTTTGGCGCCGCCGCCGGCGCACCGCTCGGCCTGTATGAGGCGGACCTGCGCGGGCCGAGCGCGATTGTGATCGGCTCGGAGGGGTCCGGCATGAGCCGGCTGGTCGCCGAAACCTGTGATTTTACCGTTAGTATTCCCATGAAGGGAAAGCTGAATTCCCTCAACGCCTCTGCGGCGGCGGCCATTGTGCTCTATGAGGCTGTGCGCCAGCGCCGCTGAAGAGATTGGAACCCAATGATAAAGGTGATCGTGTGAGCGACAGATATGATCAGTGGATGAGCGATCATCCGAAAGAGTGGGACGAACTGGATATTGACCGCCTGCTGCGCCAGCTGCGCGCGCCGGAGCCGGCGGCGGACATTTCCGCCTCACTGGAGCAAGTCCCGGCGGAACCAGACCGCCGGTCACCCCCGCCGGAGGGGGAGCGCCGGAAGGAGGACTCCATCCCGTCCGCCCCGGCAGAGGACCCGGAGCTGCTCCCGCCGCCGGCAGATGCCGGGATGGGGATGGAGCAGCCGGAGCGGGGAGGACTGGAGGATCTCCGGTGGTCCGTGTTGGAGGAGCTGCCCGTCTGGGAGGAGCCGCGGGAAGCGGCGGCGGAGGACGAGGAGCGCGCCCCGCGCCGGTTCTGGCTGCCCGGCCTCGCGGAGCTGTTTCGACGCCGCGCGCCGGAGGAACTGCCGCCGGAGGAGGACGTGCCCCTCGAACCGGAAGAGGGCGACCTGCTGGGGGATGAGGAACTTGTCCCTTCTGCAGAAGACCGGGCGGAGGGAGTCATTCTCCCGCCTCTGGAAATGCCGCAGAAACGGGAGACGCCGCCGTCTCCAACGGTCCGACCGGAGGAGCGGGAGGCGCCCATCCAAGCGCAGCCGGCGATGGAGGAGCGGGAGCGGACGGCGTTTGCCAGCGGACAGGTGGTCACGCTGCGCCTGAACCGCCGCGCCCGTCCGTCCCGGGACCGGGCGGAGGAGCGGGAGAGCTCTCGGGATTCCGGCGAAGACACGGGTCCTGACCTGCTGACCGACCTTTTGCCGCCGCTCTCGCATCTCGGCGCGTCGGGGGAGCCGATAGAGCCTGTCGTTCCGGATCCCGTCCTGTCGGATGCGGACGAGACTCCGGTGGCTGCGGCGCCTGCGGCGGAGGAAACCGCCGTCCCGGCTTCCGAGCCGGAGCGCACGGAGGCCCCGAAGATGGAGGAGACGGCGGCGGCAGAGACACCGCCGGAGTGGTCCGCGCTGGATTTCTCCCGGCCCGGGGAGCCTGCCTCTGACCGGCCGGATCCGTTTGACCCGGATGCCTCGGAGGACGCTGCGGCGCCCGCGGCGGAGGAAACCGCCGCCCCGGCTTCCGAGCCGGAGCGCACGGAGGCCCCGGAGATGGAGGAGACGGCGGCGGCAGAGACACCGCCGGAGTGGTCCGCGCTGGATTT
>CAYWUA010000018.1:0-3608 GCA_964461385.1 uncultured Oscillospiraceae bacterium | reverse complement strand
CTCCCGGCCCGGGGAGCCTGCCTCTGACCGGCCGGAGCCGTTTGACCAGGATGCCCCGGAGGACGCCGCGGCGCCCGCGGCGGAAGAACCCGCCGTCCCGGCTTCCGAGCCGGAGCAAAAGGAGCCGTCTGCCCGGCCTGTGCCTCACCCGGGACCGACCCGGCGCATTCCGGCGCCGGAGCCGGTCCAGACCGGTCCCGCCCCGGGAGAGTTGGGCCTGGACGGGGAATGGAAGGAGACCCCGCGCGGCCCCGGCCTGTTGGGCTGGCTGAAGGACTTCTTCCAAGGTCCGGCCTCGGAGAAGGAGGGACCAGGGAAGTCCGCTCCGGACGGGGAGGACGTGCCGGAGGAAAAGGTGATTCCCATTCTCAACCGGGAGCTGGGCGGCCTACGCCGCCGTCTGGACCGGATGGAGGAGGTGGCCGACCGGTTTGCCGAGACCATGTTCCAGGGCGACGAACTGGTGGACGAAGAGGAGGAGCGCGCCCAGCGCATCGCCGAACAGTACATCCCCGGCACGGACGAGGAGCGCCCAACCAGGCCGGAATCGCGCCCGCGAAAGCAGGCAAAGCCGAAAAAGCCGGTGCGCCGCGCCCCGGATACCTCGCCCAAGCAGCTCGCACGCAGCTATTACAGCAGCTGGAAAAGTACAAAAAGCCGTCTGCCGTTCCAGCTGGCCGTTGCTGTGCTGCTGCTGGGGTGTTCTGCCTTGGCGGGCGGGGAGCTGCCCTTTTTGACGGTACCTGCCCTGTCGGAGAACCTCCGCCTGACCGGCATGATCCTGGCCGGCGGTTTGGCGCTGGCGGTGGCCATCGGGCTGGACACCCTGCTTGACGGTGTCGTGCAGCTCTTCCGCGGCCGCCCGGGGCTGAGTACCCTTTCCTCCCTCGGCGTGCTCTTCACCTTGGTGGACGCAGTATGGTATGCCATCCCCGGGCGGGACGGGCCGCAGCCGTTTTGCGGGTTTGCCGCTCTGAGCCTCTGGGCAATGGCCTGGGGTAACTGCCGGAAAAAGCGCGGACTCTACCAGTCCTGCCAGATGGCGGCGACGGTCACGCAGCCGCAGCGGCTCACGATGGACCACGGCAAGTGGGACAACAAGGGGGTCTTTCTCAAGGAGCCGGGCAGCGTGCGCGGATTCGGCAGCCAGATGCAGGAGCCGGACGGCGCACAGCAGGTCTACCACTATGCTGCCCCGGTGATGATGGCTGCCGGGTTGATTTTCGGCCTGCTCGCCGTCATCGGACAGGGCAGTGTGCAGCACCTGCTGTGGAATTGGTCGGTGATTTTTGTGCTCGCCACGCCGCTTTCGGCCACAATGGCCTATGGGCTCCCTTATGACCGGCTGGTCAAGCGGCTCAACCGCTCCGGCGTAATTCTCGCCGGTTGGGAGGGCGTGGACTCGATGCACGGCCCTGCCGGAATCGCCATCACGGACACCGATCTCTTTCCGGACGGATACGTGCAGTTTAAGGGGATCAAAAATTTTGGTCAAGTCTCGCTGGAAAAGTTGACCGGCTGCACCGCCTCCATGATCCGGGAGGCGGATACCGGATTGGCTAAGATCTTTGACGACCAGATCCGCACCCAGGGCGGCTTTTACCGCCGGGTGGACGATTTGAAGTATTCCGAGGCGGGTGGCTTTTCCGGCAGCATCCGTGGCGACCAGGTGCTCATCGGCTCGGCGGGCTATATGAAGGTGATGGGCATCCCACTCCAGCAAGGCTATCAGGTGAAAAACGCCGTCTTCTGTGTCATCAACGGCCGCTTGCAGGGCATCTTCTCCCTGGATTACAGCCAGCCGCATTATGTCCGCCCCGCCCTGAGCGCACTCATCCGCGGCGGCGTAAACCCCATTTTGGCCACACGGGACTTCAATATCACGCCGCAGATGCTCCATCAGCGATTCAAGCTGCCTGTCGAGCGGATGGAGTATCCCCCGGTGGACCGCCGCCATCAGCTCTCAGCCAAGGGCCAGCCGCATAACGAGGTGCTCGCCGCGCTCATCTACCGGGAGGGCTTGGGCGCCTATACCGACGCGATTCTGGGCGGACGCCGCCTGCGCGCCGTGGTGCGCCTGAATACGGTGGTGACGGTCGCTGCCTCGGCGGTGGGCGCGCTACTCGGGTTTTACCTGACGATGATGAACGCTTACGCCTCGCTCAGCCTGCTCAACACGCTGTTCTTCCTGCTCATGTGGCTCATCCCGCCCCTGCTCATCTCGGGCAGTGTGGACCGGTTTTGACGGATAGAAGATCATAAAGAAACCCTTTCCGCCTGGCACTCTGCCGGATGGAAAGGGTTTTGTGCATAGCATTTAGAACGTTCTTCGAGACTGTTTCAAGCCAAATACTTGTGTGCAGAAAGCAGAAATGGCAAGCGAACGGGATGAAAAGGACTGACTGAAGGGAAGAACAAGTGCGTACAGTCGATTTCGTGCGTGGACAAAGCGGGCGTATGGGAGAACGTACTGACACATTTGATCCGGCAGGATATCGTCGGTGAGATACCGCTTATATGGGCCGACACGGCCATCCACTGTATTTGCCTGTCAAAAGAAAGGCCGGAGCTATTTGTTCTGACAGGAAAGCTGATCCTTGCCGGCAAAGGAGCGCGATTACATAACCGAACGTACCTCCCAGAAGGAAGTGGATTATAGTTACGGTGCTGAGAAGGAGGACGACAGCGCATAGGGGATAATCTCGCTCGTCATAGTACCCCATACGGCAGCGTCATTTGTCTCCGCATATTGGCGGTAAAGCGCATCCGCCAGATCTGACGGATAGCCGTCCGGATTGTCCAAGGAAAAATCGTCGTAATACTCATTTTTTCCATAGATGGACAGCAACACGCTGTCATAGCTCTCATTGGTGCGGAAATAGGGGACATCGAACAGATAGGGCAGAGATGCCTCGAAACCGCCCAGCGCCTCCAAAGTGGAACAAAATGCGACTAAGTCAGGATCATCATAAAAGCTGGAACCGAGCGCCCGGTATTCCGCTTGAATCTGAAACGCTGTCCCGTCATAAGAGAGAACAAAAAGATCCAGGTCGCTGCCGTCGCCGCTGATCATGGTAAGCTGCCGCTTGCTGCCGCAGATATAATGGGTGTTGTCCACTGTCTTGAGGAAAATCCAATCTTCCTCCAGATCACCGTAGCCAAAGATGTCGTCCAAAGCGCGGTAATCGTCGGCCAGGACAACGCCGTCCGCCGTAGATTCATAGATTTGCAGGCGGATCGCATTGGCTGCATCCTCCTCCCAATATTCCTGGCCGGAATATTGGTTGTCCATCAGCGCGGTCAATAGCTCCACCTGACCGTCCGAATCAAGGTCAATGAAGAGATAGGAGATGATACCGGAGGCGTCTGTCACTTGCTCGCCGGCTTTAGCATAATAGGTAAACGGTCCCGTCTCGCACATGCCCAGCTCAGGGATCAAGGTATCCTCCAGGTATCGCATGAGCACGGCCTGCGCATCTTCCGGCTCCGATTCCGATTCCGTTTCCGTTTCCGTCTCCAGACTGGCAAGCAGTTCATCGTACATCTCCTGCAGTTCCCCGCTCCCGGTGGCCTCGATGCCGCGCGAGAGGATATCGAGCGCGTCCTCC
>CAYWUA010000017.1:0-34611 GCA_964461385.1 uncultured Oscillospiraceae bacterium | reverse complement strand
TGCCGGTGGTGGGAGTCGAACCCACACGGATTTCTCCACACGATTTTGAGTCGCGGTCGTCTACCAATTCCGACACACCGGCGCAATTGTACCGCCTGACTGGCGGTCCGCCATTATTATATCGAAAGTTTTCCGAAAAAGCAAGTAAAAATTCTCTCTGCCGCCGCGACACAGGACCCAGGGAACACTTCCATCGTTCTTCCATCTTTTCCCACACCGTGCCCGTGCGGTTGAAATCCGGCTTGGCGTGTGATAAAATGAGCCCAAGCAACAGAGATTCCGGAATAGGAGTGACCCGATGGTCAGGAGGCGCTACTCCCAACAGTGGGAACTGATCTATCAATATGTCAAAAAGTCCCACTGTCATCCGACGGCGGAGATGGTCTATCAGGCGCTCAAGGCAGCCTGTCCGACGCTCAGCCGCGAGACAGCCTACCGGAACTTAACCCGCCTGGCGGAGGAGGGCGCCATCGTCAAGATGAATTTCCCGGTCGAGCGCTATGACGGGACGCTGGCGCCGCATGCGCACCTGCTGTGCAGCACCTGCGGCGCGGTCGCGGATCTTCCTCTGGCGTATGACAGCGCGCTGGACCGCTGCGCGGATGAGCAGTGCGGATAGCAGATCATGCGGCATGAGTGCCTGTTTTATGGGCGCTGCCCCAGCTGTCAGGGACAGGCCAATTCCAAACAAGGAGCGGATACGTGATGGAGACAGTACAGTACCGGCCCAGGGGCGTCTGCTCGCGGGCGATGGAGATCGACATTGAAGACGGAATCGTGCGGGAGTTCCGCTGTGTCGGCGGCTGCAACGGCAATCTGAAGGGCATCAGCAATCTGGTGAAGGATATGCCGGTGGACGAGGTCATCCGGCGGCTGGACGGCATCACCTGCGGCTTTAAGGCCACCTCCTGCCCGGATCAGCTGGCCCAGGCGCTCAAAGAGTGGAAGAAATAAGCCTCTCCCCTGCATGATTGCGTTAAGAGGAAGACACCCCGAAACACCGCTTTTCTGCGGCCTGTTCCGAGGTGTCTTTTCCATGTGCAGTATCAGAAGTCAGCGCTGCCCACCGTGCGCGGGAAGGGCAGGACGTCGCGGATGTTGGCGATGCCGGTCAGATACATAATCAGCCGCTCAAATCCGAGGCCAAAGCCCGCGTGCTTGCAGCTGCCATACCTGCGCAGGTCGAGGTACCACCAGTAGTCCTCCGGCTTGAGCCCCAGCTCCGCCATGCGCGCCTCGAGCACATCCAGGCGCTCCTCGCGCTGGCTGCCGCCGATGATCTCGCCGATACCGGGCACGAGACAGTCGGCTGCCGCGACCGTCTTGCCGTCCTCGTTCATGCGCATGTAGAACGCCTTGATCTCCTTTGGATAGTCGGTGACAAAGACCGGACGCTTGAAGTGCTCCTCGGTGAGGTAGCGCTCATGCTCCGTCTGAAGGTCGGAGCCCCAGGTGATGGGGTACTCAAACTTCCGGCCGGACCGCTGGAGAATCTCAATCGCCTCGGTATAGGTCACCCGGCCGAAGTCAGAGGAGGCGACGTGCTCCAGCCGCTCTAACAGGCCCTTATCTACAAAGGCATTAAAAAAGGCCATCTCCTGCGGGCACTTGGCCATCACGGTGCGGATGACGTATTTCAGCATCTCCTCTGCCAGATCCATGTCGTCGGCGAGCTCGGCAAAGGCGATCTCCGGCTCGATCATCCAGAACTCGGCGGCATGGCGCTGGGTATTGGAGTTCTCCGCTCGGAAGGTCGGCCCGAAGGTGTAGACGTTGGCAAAGGCCATGCAGAACGTCTCCACATTGAGCTGGCCGGAGACGGTCAGGTTGGCCGCACGGCCAAAGAAATCCTGGCTGTAGTCCACCGCGCCGTCTGCTGTGCGGGGTGGGTTGTCCATGTCCAGGGTAGTGACACGGAACATCTCCCCTGCCCCCTCGCAGTCGGAGGCGGTGATGATGGGGGTGTGTACGTAGACAAAGCCCTTATCCTGGAAGAAGCAGTGGATCGCGTGGGCCGCGACGGAGCGGACACGGAAGGCGGCAGAGAACAGGTTCGTGCGCGGGCGCAGGTGGGCGATGGTGCGCAGGAACTCCACCGAGTGCCGCTTCTTCTGCAGGGGATAGTCGGGCGCCGAGGCGCCCTCCACCGCGACAGAGGCGGCCTTGAGCTCAAAGGGCTGTTTGGCACCCGGGGTGAGGACAAAGGCGCCGGTCACTACCAGGGCGGCGCCGACGTTCTGGTGGATGATCTCATCGTAATTTTCAACCCGCTCCTTCTCCACCACGACTTGGAGATTGGCAAAACAGCTACCGTCGTTCAGGCTGACAAAGGCAAAGCTTTTCAGGTTGCGGATGGTGCGAACCCAGCCACAGACGGTGATCGTCTGGCCGCTGAGCTGCTCCCCATCGGCAAAGAGCCGGGCAATGGTCGTGCGTTCCATAGATTCACTCCTCATATGGTTTCTCTTTTTATGCACCCATTATATACGCGCTTGACGCATTTGGCAAGGGCGGGCGCCGACGATATCCTATTCGCCCGCATGCGGCAGCGCCTCCTTGACAGAGCGCGGGAAATCGGGCAGAATAGAGACGGTAAGGAGTAGTGACATCCATGATTACACTGGTTAAAATGGACCGTGCCGGTCTTGCAGAGGCCTATCCCTCCATGGAGCGGGAATTTCCCTACAATGAACTCAAATCCCTTCGGCGGCTACGTGAGCTGTACGATCAGGGCCTCTGCGAACCATGGTGGCTGGACGTGGACGGCGTACACCGAGGCTATGCGATGGTGCTGCGCGCGGAGGGCTGCCGGTTTGTGCTGTTGGACTATCTGGCCATGCTGGACAAGGGAGCGGGCTATGGCAGCACCTGCCTGGAGCTGCTCAAAGAACAATATCCGGACGGCATCCTCGCCGAGGTGGAGGCTGAACAGAAGGACCTCCCGGAGGAGGTAAACCGCCTGCGCCGCCGCCGTCAGGGCTTTTACCGGCGGGCCGGGTTTGTCCCCTGCCCGTTTGACAACGAGGTGTTCGGCGTGGTTTACCTGATCCACCTCTGGGCGCGGGAACTGCCGGAGGACAAGGAGGCAGTCTGCGCCCGCGAGCTCTATCGCTACTATCAGGCGCAGGTCCCGCAGAGCTGGCTGGACCGGCACGTCTACGTCGCCGGGCAGGGCGGAAAGCCATCGCGCGTGGAGAATTGACAATCCGGTATTTTGAGATTACAATAGAACGTGCTGACCCGGGCATCCGGTGCGGATGCCCGGGTCTTTTTAATATCATTTCTCTGTAAATGCTGGGAGTTGGTTTTTATGATGCGTTTGGAGGATTTTAAAGAGGCCCGTCGGGTGCTCAAGGGGATACTGCGGGACACCTCGCTGGTCCACTCTCCCTATTTCTCCCGCACCTCGGGCAACAACGTCTATTTCAAGCCGGAAAACATGCAAGTCACCGGCGCCTATAAGATTCGCGGCGCCTATTACACCATCTCTACTCTCACCGACGAGGAGCGGGAGCGCGGGCTGATCACCGCCTCGGCGGGCAATCACGCGCAGGGGGTTGCCTACGCCGCGCAGCGGGCCGGCGTGCCCGCCACGGTGGTCATGCCCACCACCACCCCGCTCATCAAGGTGGAGAACACAAAGAACTACGGCGCGCGCGTGATCCTCCACGGCTCCGGCTTTGACGATGCTGCGGCCAAGGCGGAGGAGCTGGCCGCCAGCCAGGGGCTGACCTACATCCACCCGTTCAACGACCTGCGCGTCGCGACCGGACAGGGCACCATCTCCTATGAGATTTTCTCCGATCTGCCGGACGTGGACATCATCCTGGTCCCCATTGGCGGCGGCGGCCTGGCCTCTGGTGTGGCAACGCTGGCCAAGCTGCTCAACCCCAACGTCAAGGTGATCGGCGTGGAGCCGGAAGGGGCCGCCTCCATGAAGGCGAGCCTGGAGGCGGGGCACATCGTCACACTGCCCACAGCGGAGACCATTGCCGACGGCGTGGCGGTCAAGACCCCGGGCGACCTCTGTCTGCCCTATCTGCAGAAGTACCTGGACGGCGTGATCACCGTGCCGGATGAGGAGCTGGTCAACTGCTTCCTCGATATGACGGAGAAGCACAAGATGATCGTGGAAAACGCCGGCCTGCTCACTGCAGCGGCGCTCTACCACCTCGACTGCAAGGACCAGAATGTGGTCGCCATTCTGACCGGCGGCAATATGGACGTCATCACGATGGCCTCCGTCATTCAGCACGGCCTGATCAACCGCAGCCGCGTGTTCACCTTCTCCGTCCATCTGCCCGACCGGCCAGGCGAGCTGCTCAGCGTGGCCAGCATTGTCGCTCAGCAAAACGGCAATATTATCAAGCTGGAGCACAACCAGTTTGTCAATATCAACCGTCAGCATGGCGTGGAGCTGCGTGTGACACTGGAGGCTTTCGGCATGACGCATAAGCGGGCAATCCTGGACGCGCTCCAGTCCCACGGCTACGACGCGAAAGAGGTGGGCACCTCCACCGTCTATGACGGCTGACCTCGAGTCAACGCGGGCATTTGCCGGAAAAAGGACTCCGACTGGCCCGGAACCAGTCGGAGCAATCTATCAGAAGCGGCACTGGAATCAGCCATCCATTTCCCCGGGGAGGTTCGCCGCACCTCATCCTATGCCGCCCCGTCTCCGGCTGTTCCATGTTCATTAAGATACCAGGCGGATATGACCTCCACCTGAACAGTCTGTGACCATACTCTGAACAAGCCGTAACGATTTTGTAAGGAGCGCTCGCCATGCACTACCTCCCCCCTGCCCTGGAAAAACTGGTGGAACAATTCAATCGTCTCCCCGGCATCGGCGCGAAATCCGCCCAGCGGCTGGCCTTTTATGTCCTCGACCTGCCGCAGGAGGAGGCGGACGCCTTTGCCCAGGCAATTCTGGACGCCAAGCGTTCCATCACCTGCTGCCCGGTCTGTCAGAATCTGACAGAGGGAGAGGGGCCGTGCGCCCTGTGTGCCAGCCTAAAGCGGGATCACTCCGTCATCTGCGTGGTGGCCGACCCGAAGGACGTGATGGCGATGGAGCGCTCCGGGGAGTATAATGGGCTCTACCACGTTCTGCACGGCGTGATCTCCCCGATGAACCACATCGGCCCGGATGACTTGCGCATCAGCCAGCTCGTCCAGCGGGTTGCCGCAGGCGGGGTGGAGGAGGTCATCATGGCCACCAACCCGGACACGGAGGGGGAGACGACGGCAATGTATCTCAGCCGCCTGCTGCGGCCCTTTGGGGTACGCATCACCCGGCTGGCCTATGGCATCCCGGTGGGCAGCCATTTGGAATATGCCGACGACGCGACGCTGATGCGCGCGTTGGAGGGGCGGCAGGAGATGTAAGGGCTCCCTCCTCCCTTTCGTTTTCCGGGAGAAACAGACAGCCACATATCCGTATAGAAAAATATAGAAAAAACACGCGAGAGACGCGAGTCTTCCGCGTGTTTTTCTATTCGACGCTCAGCGGCAGCGGATGATCTTGGCAGGGCATTTCTCGGCGCACTTGCCGCAGCCGATGCACTTACTGTAGTCGATATGGGCGATGTTGTTGGCGATGGTAATCGCGCCCGCCTCACACTGGCGTGCACACAAGCCGCAGGCCAGACAGCCGGCGTCACACAGCTTACGGACAATCGCACCCTTCTCCGTGTTGCTGCACTGGACCGCGTATACGCTGCGGTCGGGCAGGATCTCAATCAGATGCTGCGGGCAGGCCTCGACGCACTTGCCGCAGGCGACGCACTTGGAGCGGTCCACGACGGCCACGCCGTCAACGACATGGATGGCGTCAAACTGGCAGGCGGCGACACAGCTGCCATAGCCGAGGCAGCCCTGCTGACAGGACCTGATCCCCTTTCCGGTCAGGGTAGCAGCTGCCTGGCAGTCCTGAATGCCGATGTAGTTGCACTTGACCTTCATCTTGTCACAGGTGCCGGCGCACTTGACAAAGGCCACCCGCTTCTCCAGCGCCGCCGGAGAGACGCCCATGACGGCGGAGACCTTCTCCGCCACGGGGGCGCCGCCCACCGGGCAGCCGTTGACCGGAGCCTCTCCCTTGGCAATGGCGGCCGCCATCGCATCGCAGCCGGCATAGCCGCAGGCGCCGCAGTTATTGCCCGGAAGGCACTCGCGTACAGCGGCCTCCTTCTCATCCACTTCCACTTCGAACTTCTCGCTGGCAAAGACCAGCATCAGGCCGACCAGCAGGCCGACAACCGCCACGACCACGGCGGTGGAGATGATCATGGTCATCCTCTCTTCCCCCTCCCTTATGCCAGGCCGCTGAAGCCGTAGAACGCGATGGCCATCAGCGCGGCGCTGAGCAGGACGATGGGGGCGCCGCGGAAGGGCGCGGGCACTTCGCTCTCCTCGATCCGCTCACGGATGCCGGCCAGCAGGACGATGGCAATGGTATATCCCACTGCGGTACCCAGTCCGGCCAGAACGCTCTCGATGAAATTGTAGCCGTTTGTGACGTTGGTCAGCGCCACGCCGAGCACGGCGCAGTTGGTGGTGATCAGCGGCAGGTAGATGCCCAGCGCGTTATACAGGCCGGGCGAGGTCTTTTTCAGGAACATCTCCACCACCTGTACGAGGGCGGCGATGACCAGGATAAAGACGATGGTCTGCAAGTAGGACAGCCCCAGCGGATCGAGCACGAAGTCATAGAGCAGATTTGCGACCGCGGAGGCGATGGTGATGACAAAGATCACCGCGGCGCCCAGGCTGGCAGAGGTCTTGATCTGCTTGGAGACGCCCAGGAAGGAGCACAGTCCGAGGAACTGGCTGAGCACCACGTTATTGATCAGGGCGGCGCCGATCACGATCATGATAAGCGATGTCATGCCTTACCCTCCTTTTTCCCGCAGTTCTCCGAGGCCTGCGCGCAGTTGGCGCAGCAGCCGTCGCAGCCCTCCACCTTGCGGTTGGCGGCGGTGGAGATCTGCGCGCCGTTCATCACGGCGATGATGAGCGCCAGCACCAGAAAGGCGCCGGGCGCGTTGACCAGGATGCTGATGGGCTGGTAAAACTCCGGCATCACCTGCACACCAAAGGCGGTGCCCGCGCCGAAGAGCTCGCGGACCAGTCCGATCAGCGTCAGCGCAAAGGTAAAGCCGAGGCCCATACCGATACCGTCAAAGACGGAGAGCAGCGGCGGGTTCTTGGAGGCGTAGGCCTCCGCACGGCCGAGGATGATACAGTTGACCACGATCAGCGGGATATAGATGCCCAACGCCGCGTCCAGGAAGGGGACGTAGGCCTGGATGAGCAGCTGCACTACGGTGACGAGAGAGGCGACAATGACAATATAGGCCGGCAGGCGCACCTGGTCGGGGATCAGTTTACGCACAGCAGAGATGACCAAATTGCTCATCACCAGCACCACCAGCGTGGAGATGCCCATGCCAAAGCCATTGGTCGCAGACGTGGTGACCGCGAGGGTGGGGCAGATGCCCAGCATCATGATAAAGATGGGGTTCTCCTTCACAATGCCGTTATAGATTCGTTCCATGTTTTGATTCATCGTCTCACCCCTCCTCACGAAATCTGGTTGGCGTAGAAGTCCAGGGCTGCGTTGACCGCGTTGACCACAGCGGTAGAGGTGATGGTCGCGCCGGAGATCCCGTCGATCTCATTGTCCGCCGTTGAGCCGCCGCCGGACACCAGAGTGAAAGAGTCAGTCTGCACGCCGGTAAATTGGCTCTTAAACACGTCCTCATCGGCACGCATGCCCATACCCGCTGTCTCATTGAGTTCGGTGAAGGAGATACCCTCCACCACGCCGTCAACAGAAATGCCAACCGAGAGGGTGATGTCTCCGTTATAGCCGTCGCCCGAGGTGACACTGATGGCATAGCCCACCACATTGCCGCTGGCATCCAGGCCGACTACCACCTCGTTGATGGTGATGTTGCCGTAGGCTCCGTCTCCATAGCTGGTCCCCGCATACGACTCGACCACGTCCGAGAGCGCGTCGTCATAGGTGAACTCCGCCGCCGAGGAGAGGACCGCAGCATAGGAGGCGGCGCTCTCTTCCAGGGCACGCTGAGCAATGGTGTCTGCCGTCAAGGCGTTTACGCCGCCGAGGGCGATGCCGGCAATCAGCGTGATGACCGTAAGGATAACCGCCGCCTTGGGCACCTTGGGCCTGGGCTTCTTGGCGTTGTCCCCCAAGCCGAAGGGCGCAGGGACGGAGATCTTGTCGATCAGCGGCACCACGAGGTTCCCAAGGATAATGGCATAGCTCACGCTGTCCGCCGCGCTTCCGTAGACGCGGAAGATCGCAGAGAGCAGGCCGACTACAACGCCGTAGATCACTTGGCCGCGCCCGGTGACCGGGCTGGTAACCGGGTCAGTCGCCATGAAGAACGCACCCATGATCACGCCGCCGCCGCACAGGTGCGCCAGCAGGAAGAGTGGGTCGAACCCCTGGCCGCCGAGATAGACCATCGCGGCGCAGAAGCTGAGAAGATAGGCCAGCGGGATATGGAAGGTGATGCCGCCGGTGATGAGCAGATAGATGCCGCCAAGGAGCAGCGCGGCGATGCTCACGCCGATCGTCCCGTTGGTGAAGCCGAGGAACATCTCCAGAATATCCACCGTGCCGCCGTCGCGCAGGACAGCCAGCGGGGTGGCGCTGGAGACGCCGTCCACCGAGAAGCTGGTCATCGCCGAGCCGAACGAGATCAGCAGGAAGCAGCGGCCCGCCAGCGCGGGGTTCATAAAGTTATGTCCCAGCCCGCCAAAGAGGCACTTGGCCACCAGCACGGCAAAGAGGCTGCCGAGACAGGGGATGTAGAGCGGCACCGTCGGCGACAGGCACAGGCCAAGCAGCAGCCCGGTCACAATCGCCGAACCGTCACGCAGGGTGTTGGGGCGGTGCGTCAGATAGTCAAAGACGAGCTCTGTAATCACCGCCGAGAGCACGCTGACGGCCAGCACCAGAAAGGCGTTGAGTCCGAAATGATAGACGCCGAAGAAAGTCGCCGGCATCAGGGCCAGGATGACGTCGTACATCACCTGGCCGGTGGTTAATTTGCTCCTCACATGGGGAGCGGAGGAGACATTCAGCAATCCGTTCATGTATGCCACCCCTCCTTTACTTGCCCGCAGCCCGAGCCGCCGCCTGGCGGGCCAGGATTGCGGATTTTGTCTGCTTAAAGAGCTGCATCAGCGGGCGCTTGGCCGGGCAGATGAAGGTGCAGCTGCCGCAGGCGATACAGTCCAGGCCGTGGATCTTCTCATAGTGCGCATAGTCGCCCCGCTGGGCCGCCGTCATCATCATCTGCGGCACCAGGCCCACCGGGCAGACCCGGACGCACCGGCCGCAGCGGATACAGGCGGTCATCTGACCCTCGGCAACCTCCACCTCGTCCTCTGTCATGCACAACAGGGCGTTCTGGGCCTTGGCGATGGGCACATCGAAGTCGGTGATGGCGATGCCCATCATCGGGCCGCCGATAAGCACCTTCTTCGGCTGGCACTTCAGGCCGCCGGCCGCCTCGAGCAGCTCCGCGACTGAGGTGCCGATCCGCACCAGGAAGTTGCCGGGGTGAGCCACGGCATCGCCGGTGACGGTGAAGCCCTTCTCCATCAGGGGTTCGTTGAGACAGACGGCGCGGTAGATCGCCGCCAGGGTGGTCACGTTGTCCACGATACAGCCGAGGTTGGCCGGCAGATCCACGGAGGCCATCTTCCGTCCGGTGACCGCGTGGACCAGGTTGCGCTCGCCGCCCTGCGGGAACTTGGTCTTCAACGGCATCACCCGCATCCGGCTGTCCCCGGCAATCTCGCGGGTCATGGCGGCGATCGCCTCCGGCTTGTTGTCCTCAATGGCAATGACGGCGTTGGCATGCGGGAAGAGATGAAGCATGATCCGCAGCCCCTGGACCACCCAGTCGGGCCGCTCCTGCATCAGGCGGTCATCACAGGTGATATACGGCTCGCACTCGGCGCCGTTGGCAATGATGTAGTCGATCTCCTCCGGATTCTTGGGCTGGAGCTTGACGTGGGTAGGGAAACCCGCGCCGCCCAGGCCGACGACGCCGGCATCCTTGACCCGGTCGATGATCTGCTCGCGGGAGAGCGTCTTGTAATCCGTCTCGACGCCAATCCCCTGCATCATCTCGAACTTGCCATCGTTGTCGATGACGATGCACTCAGAGATCACGCCCGCGTCGGTAAAGCGGTGCTCAATGCTCTTGACGGTGCCGGAGCAGGAGCTGATGATGTTTGCGGAGATAAAGCCATTGGCCTCGGCGATAATCTGCCCGGCCAGGACACGATCTCTCTTTTTCACCACGGGCACGGCGGGTTTGCCGATGTGCTGGGACAGGGGGAAGACCATCTCACCCTTTGGCAGGTAGACCTGCATCGGGCTGTTCTTGCTCAGTTCCTTCCGGCCCTCAGGGTGCACGCCGCCCCGAAATGTCTGGACGCGCATAACGACTCCTTTCTTTCCTCAGGCCGCCACCTTACAGGGCGGCGACGATCTTGGCAGCACGGCGGCCGAAGGTCATCGTCCGCCCGCAGGCCAGACCGGTAAACAGGTTGGGATAGGTGGTGGCAAAGAAGCCACCGGTGCAGTCGCCGGTGGCGTACAGTCCCTCGATGGCGGTGCCATCCTCACGGATCACCTGCATATCAGTATTGATGCGGCAGCCGTTGAGCGTGGTCAAATGCCAGGCACCGGTGCGAATGCCGTAGAACGGGGCGGTATCCACCGGAGTCATGCGGTGGCTCTCCTTGCCGTAATCCTCGTCCACACCGGCGGCGCACAGCTGGTTGTACCGCTCGACGGTGGCGACAAAATTGTCCGCGGGGATGCCCAGCTTCTCGGCCAGCTCATCCAGGGTGTCCGCCACTTGGAGGTAGCCCTCGTCCACAAAATCCGTCATCATCTCGTTCCACACCGAGTCAAAGTCGCGGTTGGAGAGCGCACCGTTCGGGAACGGGAACAGGCGGCAGCAGCCGACCTCGTCAAACTGCTCAGCATATTGTTTGCTGTTGGCGTCAAAGATGTCGCAGTAGGTATGGTTGGGCTGCATATACATCGAGTGGAGCATGAACTCATACGGTCCTGACTCATTGCAAAAGCGCTTCCCGTCCAGGTTGACTTTTAGGAAGGGCTGCTCGCCGAACCAAAACCACTTGCCGTTGGTCTGATAGCCGGCCGTCTCCGTTGGCAGGCAGGCGCAGCGGTTGAACATCATGGAGGCGTGGGTCGGATCCATCGCAGCGCCCGCCCAGAGCATCGCCTTGATGCCCGAGCCGTCGCAGGTGGAGCCCATCGATACGTTGATCTTCATCTCCATCGTCATCGGCTGCAGGGCGAGCATCATGTCAGTGTTGGTGGCATAGCCGCCGGCGCAGAGGATGACGCCCTTGGAGGCGTTGACGCGGATGTAGTGCTGGTCATTCTGGTCCTGGGCGATGATGCCGGTGACGCGGCCGCCCTCATCCTGCTCCAGCTTGACCAGGGCGGTGGAGAGCTTCCACTCCACGCCCAGCTCATCGCAGTGGGCCTGGAAGGTGGAGTTGGTCGTCACGTCTTCGCCGGCGCTGTCCGTCTTATGGGGGCTGTGACCGGTGGCATAGGCCTTGTCGCGGCCGGGGTCGTCAAGATTGCCCACGCCGCCCTCAAGGGACATGTACCAGTCTCCGGTGGACTCCATCAGATCGGTCAGCCAGTCCACCATCTCGCCGGAGTTGTCCAGCCAGACCTTGATGAGGTCGGAGTCCACATAGCCGCTGCCATAGCGGACGATGTCCTGCAGGGCCTCTATCTTGTCAATCCGAAACTCCGGGTACTCCTCAAAGGAGGCCTGCTGCAGTCGGGAGTTGACCGCACCGATATCCTCCCGGATGCTGGTCGGCTCTTCGCGCTTTTCCACCACGAGGACCTTCGCCCCCTCCTCGGCGGCGGTCATCGCGGTGATCCAACCGCCTGTGCCGCAGCCGACCACGAGCACCTCGGTCTCCAGTGTCTCGGTGATGTCGCTCTCGGCGATCTCGGGGGCGGTACCCAGCCAGTCCGCCGAGCTGGAGGCCGCTGCGTCATCGCTGTCGGTCACAGAGAGCGTCGTGCCGGAAGCCTGGGAGATACAGTCAGCCGCCGCAGTCTTGATCGCGTCACAGGTGACCGTCGCGCCGGAGATCCCGTCCACGTCGTAGGTCTGGGCGCTGAGGATGAGCTCACGCATCTGCTCGGCCGCCGTGCCGCCGATGTCCGGCGTCTCACCGGAGGCGTCGATCTGCACGTCGGTGATGCTGCTCTCGTCAAAAGTCATGGTGACCGTCACATCGCCGTTGATACCCCTTGCACTGGCGCTATAGGTGCCCGGAGTATAGGTCAGGCCGGTCCCAGCCGCCGCACCGCTGGCCTCTGCGCCGTCCGTAACCGCGCCCGCTGCGGAGTTCGCGGCGTTCTGCGCGGAGTACTCGCAGGCTTGAAGCACGCCGAGCGTCGCCACGCTCGCCGCGCCGGCCACAATTCCTTTGATGAAATTCCTGCGGCTAATCGAACCTTTTTCCATGTTATTTCCTCCCTTTTAACCCTGTTGTCCGGGTTCCTTCCTCTGTCTTTTTTTGGCCGCTGCGCACAGCCGGCTCAGCAGGATGCTCAACTCATAGAGCACCAGCATTGGAACCGCCACCATGATCTGGGAGATCACGTCCGGCGGGGTGATGACAGCGGCGAGAAAGAAGATGACAACGATCATCACTTTACGCGACTTGACGAGCCACCCCGGTTTGAGGATACCCAGTTGCGTCAGGAGCACAGCGACCACCGGCAGCTCAAAGATCATACCAAAGATGACAAATACCGTGAGCAGGAAGCTGACGTAGCTCTGCACACTGATCGCCGCGGCAATCTCCATCCCCTCGCCAAGCGAGATGAAAAACTGGAGCATGAACGGCACGCTGATGGCATAGGCAAACAGCACGCCGAGACAGAAGCACAGCGCACCGAACCCCATGGCCAGCAAAAAGAACATCCGTTCCCGCTGTTTGAGGCCCGGACTGCAAAAGGCGTAGAGATGATAGCCGATCACGGGCACGCTGACCACCGCCGCACCGATGAGCGCGACAGAGAAGTACACCAGCAGGAGCTCCTCCGGGGAGAGGTAGACAAACTGATAATGATACCGCTCGCCGATATCGGTCAGCAGCGTCACCAGCTGCTGGGCAAAGGCCAGGCAGACGGCGAAGGCCGCCACAAATAAGACAACGCACCAGATCAACCGGTTGCGCAGCTCCTTCAGGTGCCCGGACAGGCTCATCTCCCCGTCGCGCGCGGCCTGCTTACGCCTGGGCATCTCCGGAATGGCTCCCCCCATCGTTCTTGTCCGGGGCCTCCCCCATCCCCTCGCGGAAATTGCGGATGCTCTGGCCAAACATCTTGGTCAGCTTGGGGATCTGCGTGGGGCCAAAGATCACGATCACGATGAGCAGAATTACCAGCAGTTCCTGTACTCCAACCTTCATTTCATCTCACCTCCATTGTTGCCGTTATGTGCGATATTAGGTTCCATCTCCCCTTCGGACGCCGCGGGCGTCTCCGGGGCAGAGGACAATGTTTTTTCCGCCGGAGCGGACGTCCCGGCCAACTCCGGAGCCGGCGCCTCCGGCGCGGCCTGTGCTTCGGCTGCTGCGCGGGACGGGGCCGCCTTTTTCGGCTTGCCTATGTCGCGCAGGGAAGACTCCACCTCCCGGAGGTCGGAGCGCACGCCCCTCTCCAGATCCTGCAACGGCTCCATCGCCTCGCGCAGCGGGCGCTGCGCCTCGTCCAGCGGTACAACGACGTTCTCCTGGAAGTCCTTGGTCAGGCCCTCCGTGGCTTTTCGGAACTCTCGCAGGGCCATGCCCAGCTTTCTGGCATAGGCAGGTAGCTTGTCCGGGCCGATCACGATCAGCGCCACTGCAAACACGACCACCAGCTCCATCAGTCCAATCTTCATCTCCCTGTATCTCCTTCCGTCCCAGGTCTCTGGCCGGGGCCGGCCGCTTTCTCTCTTCCGGTGCGGCCGTCTGCCCTCTTACTACTCAATTTTGCAGATAATTATAACGCAAAATCTGCCCAAATGGAAGAGCACAATCCCACTTTTTTATGGTTTTTCCGGCACTCGGCGGAAAGGCTGGCAATTCCCTGGGAAATATGCTACACTTTTGAATCATAAAGCCGTATGGGGAGGAAAGCACTGCATGTCCCGAAAAGAGGCAAAGGAGTTCCGCCGCGGCGATTTGCTGCTACTGTTCGCTTTCGTGCTGGCTGCGCTGGCGCTGGCCGCACTGGTCTGGGCACTGCGCGGGCCGGGACAACAGGTCGTCGTCCGGGTGGACGGGACGGTCGCCGCCTCCTTCCCGCTGACAGAGGAGCGGACCTACCGCATCGAGACGGCGGACGGCGGAGAGAACCTGCTGGTGATTGAGGACGGGACGGCCCGCCTGACAGAGGCGAACTGCCCGGACCGGCTGTGTGTGAACCAGGGGGCCATCCGTTGGGCCGGGGACAGCATCATCTGTCTGCCGCACGGGGTCATCATTGAGATCACCGGCGGGTCGGACGAGCTGGACCTGGACGCAGTGGCCGGCTGAGAGGAGAGAGGGAGATGAAGGCCCGAACGATCGCCCGGTACGGGCTGCTCATCACGCTGGCACTGGTGCTGAGCTATTTGGAATCGCTGATTCCCGCATTCTTTGCTGTGCCCGGGATGAAACTGGGGTTGACCAATCTGGTGGTGCTGCTCGCGCTCTACCGAATGGGCGGCGCTCCGGCCATGGTCATCAACCTGGTGCGCATTTTTCTGGTCTCCCTCCTGTTTGGCAATGTCCTGTCCCTGCTCTTCTCGCTTACGGGCGGGCTGCTGTCCGGTGCGGTGATGATCCTGCTCAAGCGCAGCGGGCACTTCTCCATGCTGGGCGTGAGCATGGCCGGAGGTGTGGCGCACAATGCAGGCCAGATTCTGATGGCCATGCTGGTGCTCGAGACGTGGCAGGTGGTCTCCTACCTGCTGGTGCTCTGGCTGACCGGGCTGGCCGCCGGGCTGGCCATCGGCTTGATCTGTTATGAGGTGATGCGCCGCCTGCCGGAGCGGCTGTTTTCCGAGGGAGGGACCTGAAATGCGCCGGACGCATTTTCCCCTGCTGGCCGGGCTGCTGGCCGGACTGCTGCTGCTGGGCGGCTGCGACTACACGGCGACGGGCGCGCCGCAGGACCCGGAGGCCTCCGTCTCCAGCGAGCGGTATCTGGAGAGTATGGACACCATCATGGTTCTGACCGCGTACGGCTCAGCGCGGGAGGAGGCGCTGGATGCTGCGGAGGCGGAGATCCTCCGCCTGGATGCCCTGCTGAGCACGGGTGACCCGGACAGCGAGGTCTCCGCCGTCAACCGCGACGGCGGCGGCGTGCTCTCGCCGGACACGCTCGAGCTGGTCTCCCGCTCGCTGGAGCTCTATGAGGAGACGGACGGGGCATTTGACATCACCATCTATCCGCTCATGGTGCTCTGGGGCTTTGACGACGAGAGCTACCACGTCCCCACCCAGGAGGAGCTGACGCAGACGCTGGATGTGGTCGGCTCGAACCAGCTCGCGCTGGACGGGGAGACCGGCCGGCTCACGCTGGGCGAGGGACAGGCTATTGACCTCGGCGGTATCGCCAAGGGTTACACCTCGCAGCGGGTGATGGAGCTCTACCGGGCCGCTGGTGTCACCTCCGGCATGGTCTCGCTGGGCGGAAACATCCAGTGCCTCGGCACACGGCCGGACGGGACCCCCTGGCGCATCGGCATTCAGGACCCTTGGAGCGTCGAGGGCGCCATCGCGGCAGTCATTGAGGTGGTCGATCAGGCCGTCATCACCTCCGGCGGCTATGAGCGCTACTTCGTGGACGAGGAGACCGGCGTCACCTATCAGCATATCCTCGACCCGGCCACCGGCTATCCGGCCGACAGCGGCCTGGCCTCCGTGACCATCGTCTCGGAGGACGGCACGCTGGCCGACGGCCTGTCCACCTCCCTCTATCTGCTCGGCTTGGAGGGGAGCACGGATTACTGGCGCGCGCACAGCGAGGAGTTTGAGGCGCTGCTGATCGACGAGGAGGGCGAGATCTATGTCACGGAGGGCCTGGCGGATTCCGTCACCGCCGAGGACGGCTTTACCGTTCTGACCCGGCTGCCCTGAAACACATACCCGGCCATTTCATTCGATCAGATTGCGTCTAACCCGCACATAAAACAGGACGGGAACCGTCCGGCCGCCGAAGGCAATCTGCCCCGGCAGCTGTCTTGTTTCTTTTCGGTAATTTTTTCAAAATAGCTTTCCCCTTCCATTTCTCCCTTGACGTGCCTGCGGTTCTATTGTATAATTTTTACAAAGATGGGTTTGTTATTTTCATTTCCCTAGCAAATCGTGACAACGAACCATTTAGGCTCTATTGCCAATGATATTGTCTCAAAATGAAGGAGATGCCCATGGAACGCCCCACCCACGCAGAAACCGACCGCCATACCGCTGATTTTTTGAGCGGCACCTTCAGCCGTGCGTATGCCTGGTTTGGCGCGCATCCTGTCCAGCGGGGTAGTGAATCCGGCTGGCTTTTTCGCGTCTGGGCTCCCCACGCGGCCGCGGTATCTGTTGTCGGTCCCTTCAATGAGTGGAATCTGGGCGCGCACCCCATGGCGCAGGCGGAGGGCGGCATCTGGGAGGTCTGGATCGCCGGGCTCGCCGTCCAGGAATGTTATCAGTATGCCGTCCAGACTGCCGAGGGCGAGGTGCAGTTCAAAGCGGATCCCTATGCGTTTTATGCGCAGACCCGCCCCGACACCGCCTCCAAGCTCTATGTTCTGGACGGTTATCCATGGGCGGACGGCCAGTGGCTGGACTACCGGCAGCGGCGTCCCCTGCGCAGCCAGCCACTGAACCTCTACGAGGTCCACCTCGGCTCCTGGCGGCGCACCGGCGATGGGCGCTTTCTCTCCTACCGGGACATCGCCAGTTGGCTGGTGCCCTATGTGAAAGAGATGGGCTTTACCGGCGTGTCCCTGATGCCGGTGACGGAGCATCTGCTCGATGAGAGCTGGGGCTATCAATGCACCGGTTATTTCGCGCCCACCAGCCGCTTTGGCACACCGCACGACTTTATGTACCTGATTGACCAGCTGCATCAGGCCGGCGTCGCGGTGCTGATGGACTGGGTGCCCGCCCGCTTTCCCAAGGACGCGCATGGGCTGTACCGCTTTGACGGCACGGCGTGTTATGCATATGACGACCCGCTCAAGGCGGAGTTTCCCGGCTGGAACAGCCAGATGTTTGACTACAGCCGGCCGGAGATCTGTTCTTTCCTGCTCTCGTCCGCCCTGTTCTGGCTGCGGGAGTATCACCTGGACGGCCTGCGGGTGGATTCGGTGGCCGCTATGCTCTATCTGGACTACGACGGCCGCCCCTGGCAGCCAAACGAAAAGGGCGGCCGGGAGAACTTGGAGGCGCTGGCCTTCCTGCGCCGTCTGAACGCCACCGTGGCCGAGCAGTTTCCCGACGCGCTGATGGTGGCCGAGGAGTCCACCTCCTGGCCGCACGTCACCGGCCGGACGGACAGCAGCCCCGATGCGCTCGGCTTTACCTTTAAGTGGGACACCGGCTGGGCGCACGATGTGCTGCACTATTTCCACCTCGACCCAATCTACCGCCAGTACAACCACAAAGACCTCACCTTCTCCATGATGGGCGCCTTTTCCGAACAGTTCATCCTCCCTGTCTCGCACAGCGAGGTTGTGCGCGGCAAGAATTCCCTGGTGGGACGGATGCCGGGAGATGACCAGATGAAGTTCGCCGGGGTGCGCGTCTTTTATCTCTACATGCTCACCCATCCGAGCCGCAAGCTGCTGATGATGGGCACGGAGCTGGGCCAGTTCAACGAGTGGCGCTGCCAATATTCCCTAGACTGGCATTTGCTGGGTTATTCGCCTTTCCGCCGGCACCAGGCCTATTTCCGGGCCGCCAACCAGTTCTATCTGACGCAGCCCGCCCTTTGGGAGGTGGATGACAGCTGGAACGGCTTCCAGTGGATCTGCCCGGATGACGCGAGCGGCAACACCCTCGTCTACCTCCGGCGCGACCGCGAGGGGCAGGCACTGATTGTAGCGCTCAACGCCTCCCCCGTCGCGCGGATGGGATACCGGGTCGGCGTGCCCTATGGCGGGGTCTACCGGGTGCTTTTTCACAGCGACAGCACCGACCACGGCGGGCAGGGCCGGGTAGAAAATCGCCCGATCTGTTCCGCCCCCATCGCCAGCCACCACTTCCGCGACTCCATACAGGTCGATCTTCCGCCGATGACCGGCCTGGTGCTCAGCTGCATCAGCAAAGCCCCGCACCGCCGCGGTACGGCCGGTACGCCGTGACGCGCCTGCACCCGTCCTGTATATTTTGGCGGCCTACCGCCTGAATATAATTTGCCGGCTCTGCCCCCTGTCGGCCGCGCCGGTCAGACAATGAATATTGAGGTGAATGCAAATGAAGAAGGAATGTGTCGCCATGTTGCTGGCCGGCGGACAGGGTTCTCGCCTGTATGCTCTGACCCGCTCCGTGGCCAAACCCGCCGTCCCCTTCGGCGGAAAGTACCGGATCATTGACTTCCCCCTGTCCAACTGCGTCAACTCCGGCATCGACACCGTCGGCGTGCTGACCCAGTACCGCCCGATGGAACTCAATGCCTACCTGGGCAACGGGCAGCCGTGGGATCTGGATAAGTCTGAGGGCGGTGTGCATGTGCTGCCCCCCTACCTGGGTGCCGGTGAAAAGGGTTCCTGGTATAAGGGAACTGCCAACGCAATCTATCAGAACATCAATTTCATTGACATGTATAATCCGGAGTATGTCCTCATTCTCTCCGGCGACCATATCTACAAGATGGACTACGCGAAAATGCTGGCCTATCACAAGGCACAGAACGCTGCGGCCACCATCTCCGTATTGGAGGTCACCATGGAGGAGGCCACGCGCTTTGGCATCATGAATGTGGACGCCAACGACGTCATCTACGAATTTGAAGAGAAGCCCAAGCACCCGAAGAGCAACCTAGCCTCCATGGGCATCTATATCTTCACCTGGTCCAAGCTCCGCCAGGCCCTCATCGAGGACGAGAACGACCCCACCTCTAAGAACGACTTCGGCGGCAACATCATCCCCAATCTAATCGCCAAAGGCGAGACCTGCGTGGCCTACCGCTTTGACGGCTACTGGAAGGATGTGGGCACCATCGCCTCCCTGTGGGATGCGAATATGGACCTGCTCGACCCCGACAGCGGCATCCGCATCTTTGACAAGAGCTGGCCCATCTATGCGCGCACCAACACCTGTCCGCCCCACGTCACCGGGACGGAGGCATCCATCACCCACTCCTTGGTCGCCGGCGGCGGCGAGATCGACGGCACAGTGGACAACTCCATCATCTTTGAGTCGGTCAACGTGGAAAAGAGCGCGACCGTCCGCTACTCCATCCTGATGCCGGGCGCCACCGTCAAGGCGGGCGCGACGGTGGAATACGCCATCCTGGCGGAGAACTCCGTCGTGGAGCCGGGCGCCAAGGTCGGCGAGGACAAGGGCGAGATCGCCGTCGTGGCCGGCGGCGTTGTCGTGGATGCCGGGGCTGCCGTGCCGGCCGGCGCCATGTACACTGAAGAATCGAAAGGCGGTGAGGCATAATGCTGAACAATGTCCATGGTATCCTGATGACCAACCAGCCCGGCTATGACCTGAAGGAGCTGACCTCCATCCGGGCGATCTCCTCTGTGCCTTACGGTGGGCGTTACCGTCTGGTGGACTTCATCCTGTCCAATATGGTCAACGACGGCATCACCGATATCGGCGTTATCTTGCAGCAGAACTATCAGTCCCTGCTCGACCACCTTGGCTCGGGCAAGGACTGGGACCTGGCCCGCCGTCAGGGCGGCTTGCGGCTGCTGCCCCCCTTCTCCATGTCCGCCACCCATCAGCACAACTATCGCGGCATGATGGAGGCTATGGCCGGCCTGCGCAGCTATTTGGATGAGATCAAGCAGGAATACCTCATCATTGCTGACGCGGACATCGTGCTCAATATCTCGCTCGAGAATGTGTTTAACAAGCACATCTCCTCCGGCGCGGACATCACCATCGTCTGCTCCAAGACCTATACCGGCGCGGCCTTCCACGCCACCTACCTCACCCTGGCCGAGGACGGCTCGGTCGCCGAGGTGATCGCTAAACCCGCCAAGGGCGTCGGCTACGAGTCGCTGAACATCTATGTGATGAACAAGGCCAAGCTGATCGAACTGGTGGACTATTGCAGTGCGCGTGATATGTACTCTTTCTCCCGCCAGGTGCTGTGCAATAAAGATACTCTCGGCCTGAAGGTCGTTCCCTATGTTTTCGAGGGCTACGTCGCCCGCTTCCCGTCCGTGGCGGACTACTTCTCCCACAGCATGGATCTGCTGGACAAGTCTGTACGCGACGACCTGTTCAACCCCGCCCATCCCATCCGTTCCAAGGACCGCTCCGATCCCGCCACCTATTACGGGCCGGAGGCCAAGGTGGACCACTCCTATGTCTCCGACGGCTGCATCATCGAGGGCACGGTGGAGAATTCTATTCTCTTCCGAAACGTCAAGATCGCCAAGGGTGCCGTGGTGAAAAACTGTATCCTGATGAAGGACGTCGAGATCGGCCCGAACGCCAATCTCAACTGCGTTATCTGTGATAAGAGCGTTATCATCGGCGCCAACCGCGTCCTCTCCGGCTGCGAGAGCTATCCCATCGTCTACTCCAAAGGAAGCCGCATCTGACTTTTACCCTGTCCCGGGCCCGGCACGGGCCCGGGATTGCCCATCGCCCCTTCCGCAGGAGGCGGTGCGGGACTTCCTCTCCATCTGAGGGGCCTGCGCGGCTGGCCGGGTCCCCCCTATTGAAAGGACCGATTGCAATGAAAATCCTGTTTGCCTCCTCCGAGGTCGCCCCATTCATAAAGACCGGTGGTCTGGCCGACGTGGCCGGCTCCCTTCCCCCCGCCCTGGCAGAGGGCGGCAAGAACGACGTCCGGGTGGTGCTTCCCCTTTATGCCGGCATTGGCGACAACTGGCGCAGCCAGATGACCTTCGTGCGTTACTTCTACTTCCACCTCGGCTGGCGCAGCTGCTATTGCGGCATCTTCCAGCTCGACCGAGGCGGCGTCACCTATTATTTCCTGGATAACGAGACTTACTTCAAGCGCAACGGCCTGTACGGGCACTATGACGACGGCGAGCGCTTCGCCTATTTCTCCAAGGCGGTCGTCGAGCTGCCCTCCCAGCTCAGCTGGTCGCCCGACATCATCCACTGCAACGACTGGCAGACCGCCCTGGTTCCCATCTATCTGATGGAGGCCCGGCGCAACGTGCCCGAGCTGACCGGCACCAAGACGGTCTACACCATCCACAATATCGAGTATCAGGGCCGGTATGGCAATTCCATCCTCTCCGACGTCTTCGGCCTGGACTACAGCCTGTACTTTAACGAGCACATGCTCTCCTACTACAACGATGTTAACCTGATGAAGGGCGCCATCTACGCCTCGGACTATGTGACCACCGTCTCCCCCACCTACGCGCGGGAACTGCAATATTCCTTCTACGCCCACGGCCTGGAGGGCGTGGTGGCAGACAACCAGTACAAGATGAAGGGCATCCTCAACGGCATTGACACCGAGGCGTTCAACTCCGCCAAGGATCCCAAGATCGCCGCCAACTTCACGGTGGACGACCTGTCCGGTAAGGCCGTCTGCAAGGCCGCGCTGCAAAAGCAGCTCGGGCTGGAGGAGGACCCGGACGCGGCCATCATCGGCTCCATTTCCCGTCTGGTGGGCCACAAGGGCTATGACCTCATCACCGCCGCGTTTGACCGCATCATGAATAACAACGTCCAGTTCGTCCTGCTGGGCACCGGTGAGTGGGGCTTTGAGGAGTTCTTCCGCAACGCACAGGCACGCTATCCCGGCCGAGTGTCCTCTAACATCACCTACTCCGCCCCGCTCTCCTCCGCCATCTATGCCGGCGCGGACCTGTTCCTGATGCCGTCCATCGCCGAGCCCTGCGGCCTGAGCCAGATGATCGCTCTGCGCTACGGCACCATCCCCATCGTCCGTCTGACCGGTGGCCTGCGTGACTCTGTCCCCTCCTACAACCCTGAGACCGGTGAGGGGCTGGGCTTCACCTTCGCCAACATCAACGCGGAGGACATGCTCGGCGCCGTGGATCGCGCCCTGGCCGTCTACGAGGACAAGGACACCTGGACTGCCCTGATGAAGAAGGGGATGCAGGCCGACTTCAGTTGGGCAAAATCCGCCGAATCTTATCTCGAAATCTATAAATCTATCCTTTCCTGACCGGTTAGCCCGAGAAGGCGCCTCACCGGCCCCGTGCTGCACCTACGCACGGGGCCAGTTTCCTTGTCCGCCATATGGCAATGACGTCTTTCAAGGGGATATTATCATCTATCTCTGTCAATTGACAATCATAACCAGCTGTGATAAAATAACGCTGTTTTCTTGTGTTCTGAAAAAGATTTTATCGATCTCAATTCACTCAAATGGAGGATTTTGTCATGCATCAATATACGAAGGAGGAGCTGCGCGCTCTCATTGAAGGCAAGCTTCGCCGCAATTTTGGCCGCATCCCCTCCGAGGCGACGCCTGTGCAGATGTTCAAGGCCTGTGCCCTGGTGATCCGGGATATGATGTCCACCAACCGGATTGTCACCTCTAAGACCATCGACGTCGCGCAGGCTCGTCAGGTGCACTACCTGTCTATGGAATTTTTGATGGGCCGCTCCCTGATGAAAAACGCATATAACCTCGGCGTGATGGAGCCGCTGCGCGAGGCCATCGAGTCCCTCGGCTTCTCGGCGGGCGACCTGTTCGAGCTCGAGCCGGACGCCGGCTTGGGCAACGGCGGCCTGGGCCGCCTGGCAGCGTGCTATTTGGACTCCATGACCACGCAGGAGATCCCTGCCACCGGCTACTCCATCTGCTATCAGCTGGGCATCTTCAAGCAGAAGATCTCGGACGGCCGGCAGATTGAGCTGCCGGATGACTGGCTGGAGATCGGCGACGCTAGGCTTACGCCCCGTGAAGATGAGACGGAAACTGTCCGCTTTGGCGGCAGCGTCGAGTCCTACACCGACGAGAACGGCCGCTTTGTCTGCCGGCAGGTGGGCTACAGCGACGTGCTGGCCATCCCCATGGATATGTATATCGCCGGCTATCAGACCAAGCATGTCAACAAGCTGCGCCTCTGGGACGCCAAGAGCCCCACGCCGGTGAACATGTCCTTCTTCTCCTCCGGCGAGTATCTCAAGGCGGTAGAGCAGCAGATCACCGCCGAGACCATCGCCAAGGTGCTCTATCCAGCCGACGACCACTACGAGGGCAAGAGCCTGCGGCTCAAGCAGCAGTATTTCTTCGTCTCCGCGACGGTGCAGTCCATCTGCCGCAAGCACAAGAACCTCTACGGCACGTTGAAGAACTTCCATGAGAAGCATGTGCTGCAGATCAACGACACCCATCCCACCCTGGTCATCCCTGAGCTGATGCGCATCCTGATCGACCAGGAGGGCTATAGCTGGGACGAAGCGTGGTACATCACCACCCACTCCGTGGCCTACACCAACCACACTGTCCTGGCCGAGGCACTCGAGCACTGGCCGCAGATCCTGGTGCAGGGGCTGTTGCCGCGCATCTTTATGATCATGTGCGAGATCAACGACCGCTATCTGGCCAAGGTGCGCGCCTTCTTCCACGGCGACGAGAACAAGGCGCGTGAGCTGGCCATCATCTGGGACGGCGATGTGCGCATGGCCAACCTCTGCGTAGCCGCCTGCTACGCGATTAACGGCGTGTCCGCGCTGCACTCCGACATCCTTAAGAAGGATGTCTTCCACACCGCGTGGCTGCGCACGCCGGAGAAGTTCACCAATGTCACCAACGGCGTGGACCACCGCCGCTGGCTCAGTGAGATCAACCCGCAGCTCGACTCGCTCATCCGCGACGTCACCGGCGGGGACGGCTATCTGCTCCACCCGGTGGAGTCCCTCAAAAAGTTCGAGCAGGCCAAAGATGACGCCTCCGTCCTCCAGCAGATGGCCAAGATCAAGCGCGCCAACAAGGAGGCCTTTGCCGCCTATGCCCTGCGGGAGTATGGTTTCCAGCTCAATCCGAACGCGATCTTTGACGTCCAGGTCAAGCGCCTGCACGAGTATAAGCGGCAGCTGCTCAATGTGATGCACATCATCTATCTCTACCGCCAGATTCAGAACGGGCAGCAGATTCAACCGCACACCTTCCTCTTCGGCGCCAAGGCCGCTCCCAGCTATTACACCGCAAAGCGCATCATTGAGCTGATCAACTCCCTGAGCCGTCAGATCAATGATGACCCGCGCTGCAAGGACCAGCTGCAGGTCTTCTTCCTGGAGAACTACCGCGTCTCGCTGGCGGAGAAGCTGATGCCCGCCGCCGAGGTCTCTGAGCAGATCTCGACCGCTGGCAAGGAGGCCTCCGGCACCGGTAACATGAAGTTCATGATGAACGGCGCGCTCACCATCGGCACAGAGGACGGCGCCAACGTCGAGATGCACGAGTTGCTGGGCAACGACAACATCTTCATCTTCGGACTGACGGCCGACGAAGTAACCCGCAAGCTGCGCAGCGGCTACAACCCCTATGAGTACTACAACCAGAACGCCGACATCCGCGACGTGCTGGGCATGATCAACGGGACCTTCTCCGACGGGAAGAACTACTCCGACCTCTACAACGGCCTGCTGCACGGCAACGGCAGCCAACCGGACGCCTATCTGCTGCTGGCTGACTTTGAGAGCTATCGCTACACTCAAGGCAAGGTCGCCGAGGCCTATCAGGATCAAAAGCACTGGAACCAGATGTCCCTGATCAACGTTGCCCGCTCTGGCGTCTTCGCCGCCGACCGCTCGATTGCCGACTACGCATCCAGGATCTGGCACGTGGATGTGCGCAATCCCTGATCGGACAAATATGTAAATTATGGCACCCTCAAAGCAGGATCGCTTTGGGGGTGCCATGCGTCTCAGATATTCTTTGCCCCACAGTACAAATGGAAGGGCACACCGCTGGGCTTGACGGAGCTTAGAGCCAGGGTGCTTCTTGCCCTGCGGGCAATTCAGCTTATTGTACCGGTCAAAAACAGAGCGGCCCGAAGGGCAAATGGATAAGGTCCAGTCAGGGGCCTGCTGACACTCCCCGGCATAGAAAGACTCCCTCCATGATTTACAGTCTTTTCTCGTACTGTCTCTCAGGGAGGGAGACGATTCCATTACGGCCGATCTGTACGGTGTTACGGGCAGCAGATTCTACTTGTTCCTGCGATGGACATACTGCTCTTCCCGCTTCCGGCTCGCCGGATGCTGGACTTATGCCCTGTTTTTTGCCTCCGGGAAGATAATCTTCATGATGGGGAAGAACACCCAGAAGGCTATGCAGCATTGGAGGAAGGCCGCCACCAGGCCGCCCAAGCCCTCGCCAATAGTGCTGTAGAGCCAGGGCTGGTAGATGCCGTAGAGGGCGTTGGCGCCGACTGTAATGACGCAGAATGCAAGGAAGTACCACATAGCCTGCCAGGCGATGTTTCCGTCCGACTTAAATGTGACCTTTCTCTGCATAAAGAAACTGACTACTTGGGAGAGGATGAGGGGGATGAAGGTGGCCAGGAAGTAGGCTACGCCGCCGTGAGCCAAGTATTCCCCGGTGATGCCGTTAAGTGTCTTGGTCACGAGTGTGTTTACAGGCCCGGCCGTGAAATTAAAGACATAGTAAGGGTTGAGTCCGGTGATGGTCTCCCCGGCTACAGTGACGGTGGTGGTGGCCGCCGGATCCCCGATGGGGCCGAAAAGGTGCAGATCCACGTTAACCAGATCCGTTCCGCCAAAGACCATCTGGAACACCGGGATGAGCACTACCTGGACCAGAGTAGCCAGATTGCCCACCAAAAAATAGGTAATGAACTGGGCGATTTGGGGATGTCTCTTCCATAGGCCGACCACCTGTTTGACCAAGCCGTTTTCCTTCAGATTCACATTCATTTCTCAGCCCTCACCTCTTCACATGGAATACGGCACACCGCCGCGCCGTAAGGACTCTCTGCCCGCACCCGAATCTCTCCGTTTCCAGCCGCCCGGACGATGGCCAGGGCCTGGCCGTAATAGGTGTCGGTGCTTTCTGAGAGGTAACCTCGCTCATTGTAGGGGCAAGCGTTTCCCAGGGCCAGCAGGTCACCGCCATACACTTCCACGCGAATATCTCCCCGAGCCAACGGCTTAACAAGCCCCTGCCGGTCCGTGTAGCGCAGGCGGATGTAGCACAGCCCGCCGGGGCGGCTCGTGGCCTGCTCTGGCTCGGCAGAAAGGATCGTCTCCTCCCCGGCGCTTTTCAGGCTCGTGCTGCCCAGCTTCCCCCCGTCAGCATCGTAGACCACCGCCTCCAATTCCCCAGGCTGCCAGGCAACCCGGAAAGATGCCCGGCTGTCTCGGTCCAGTTTTTTCTCCCCTATAGGCTTGCCGTTGAGGAGGAGTGCTGCTTTTGTCCCGCGGGCGTAAACCTCCACCTGGGTTTCTTTCCCCTCACAGCCATTCCACGCCCAGCTCTCATAGGTATTGCTCATCCGCCAGGCAGAGGGGGAGTGAGGCTCGAAAGCGTGGTCAGCGGGAACCACCCCAATGCGGATGGGGCTCATCTCAAAGGCCACTTGTGTATAGGCGGTCTGCCCCGTGGATGCGCCTATCAGATCCAGCACTCCGACTCCGGCGGCGATCCATCCAGGGCCATGGTCGAACTCAGGGGCATACTCCCGAAACTCCATGGCCCCCAGGCCTACTTCGCCCAGGTAGTCAATCCCCGTCCACACAAAGTCCCCGATGAGGGCGGGATGCTCTTTCGCCAGGTCCCAGAACCGGGCGGCATCTCCACAGAACGTCTCGCTGCCCAAGATCACCCGGTCCGGGTACTTTTGTAAGTCCTGCAGGTACCGCTTCTCGCCGTAGTTGTATCCCGCCACGTCCAACCTGGCGAAAGCCTCGCGTGTTTTGCGGTCGCTGCCCCCCAGAGTGGCCCCGAACTTCATAAACTCCGAGCCGAAGATCCCCGCCAGGTTATTGAAGAACTCACTGCCCACCGCCTTCTTCTTTTTCGGCGCGGACTTGCGCTTTTCCGCTTTGGCAGCTTCCTGCTCTGCTTTCTTGTCGCTGTATACCCCAAAGCCCATGGAGCTGAGGAAGTTGAAGAAGATATTGATGCCGCAGGTCACTGGCCGGTCGTCCAGCTGGTGAAGAAGGACAGTCATGTCCTCGGTGAGCTGGATGCCACGGGGCTGGGCAGTCTCGGAGACTTCATTGCCGATCGAGTACATCACCACGCTGGGATGGTTGCAGTCCTTGTCCACGAGATCCCTCAAGTCTCGCTGCCAGTTGTCCGGCAGAAGGGCGGCATAGTCGTAGCGGGTCTTGTGGATGTACCACATATCCGCGTACTCGTCTATCACCAGCATTCCCAGCCGGTCGCAGGCGTCCAGGAGAGCCTTGGAACAGGGGTTGTGGGCGGAGCGAATGGCGTTGTACCCCGCTTGCTTTAAAAGCCGGACTTTTCGCTCCTCTGCATCCGGAAGTGTGATTGCACCCAGAATACCATTGTCGTGGTGGACACAGGCCCCCCGGAGGATGACCCGCTGCCCATTGAGACGAAAGCCGTGTTGTGCGTCGCACTCCACGGTGCGCACGCCGAATGGGATCTCCCGCACGTCGTCGCCGAACGTTACCCGGCAGGTGTAGAGATACGGATTTTCCGGACTCCATAGCCTGGCGCCGGGGAGGATCAGTTCCAGGCTGCCCTTGCCGTCTATCGGGATCGTCCCAGCTGCCTGGACGTCTCTGCCGTCCAGGATCTCCACCTTCGCCTCACCGGCGCAGCCGGCAGAGAGGTCGATGCGTACGGTGGGGTTCTTCCAGTCCACGGTATGGAGCTTCACCCCATCCAGCTCCAGGTGCTCCCTGGGGAGGACGTGGAGCCACACCGGGCGGTAGATGCCCGTTCCGCTATACCAGCGGGAGTTTGGCTGGTCGGAGTTGCGGGCCACCACTCGGAGGCTGTTTTTCACGCCTAGCCGGATCCGGCCGGAAAGGGGAACATAGAAGCCGGTGTATCCATAGGTGTGGGAAGCGATTTGCTCTTCGTTGAGCCACACCTCAGCGTTGCGATAAACTCCCTCAAACTCCAGGAACACCGCCTGGTCTGCCCACTCCTTGGGGGCGAAGAAGGTCTTTTCGTAGACATAGTCCCATCCGGCAAACCAACCTGTGTTGGTGCCGCCGGCTGAGTCTGCCGTCCGTGGTTCGCCCAGCATAGCGTCATGTGGGAGGATGATTGGACGGGGCTTGGAATTTTCGCCCAAACGGGCGACTGTCCAGTGGTTACAGAAAGATTGTTTCGCCATATAAGTCACCTTCCTTTCAGAGAAGCCGGACAGACAGAGTTGTCCGTCCGGCCTTCCCTGCCGCCGTCTGTATGCGCCGTGCGTATCACATCAAGAGTTTTTTACTTGGTTTCCTGTCTGCGCTCCCTGCGCATAAAGCAGACAATAACGGAGACGAGTACCCCGAACAGAAGAACGCCTGTGATTGCCAGATTGCTCTCCGCGAGATCCGGATTCCCGTAGCAGATGATCCCACTTGCCCAGTCCGCAATATTTCCAATGCCATCGCCTAGTTCCAACCCCGTGCCAATGACGAGGAGAACCGGAACTGCCATTGCCACCAGATCGGATAAGTCACCGCTGAGGACGAACAGGGAGATCTCCAGGAGGATGCCCACGATCAATAACACGAGAATTGTCGGATTCATGTCACCGCCGCTTCCGATATACCCTCCGTACATAATCAAGCCTACGATGGAGACAATGACCGCAACGAAGATGATGACCGCACTTGCCCCCTTGCTTTTGATTTGACTCATTGATTTACCTCCATTTCTTGTTTTGATTGGCCCATTGTTTCTCTTCTGCTTCTAGCTGCCTTATTTGGACTTCTTCTTCACAGAACAAACCACACGAACGGCTGCGCACGCGACGGTCAGCACCGCACAGGCTACTGTGGCAACTACGAGAGCGGTCTGCCAGAAGGGGGTAATCTCAACAATGCGGCTGGATGCCGACATACCGTTGATCGCGTTACTGTTTACAGCGGCATAGCACCAGTAGATAGCGGAGTCGACCAGAAGTTCGACGAGATAACCGTCATCCGTCTCCTGTGCAATCTGCAGCAGGGATGTGCCGCGATTGCCGCTGTCACCCCACCACTGGTTGCTCCCGGCGGCAAAGCCTTCCGGGGTATGGTTCATATATCCCGTGCCTTCACTATCCAAGTCACGCAGGGAGGCCATGTCGGTGACGATGTTGCCCTCCCAACCCCACTCGAGCCGGAACACTCCCGTGTTCAATGCATAGGAGTAGGTAGCCCACAGGGCGCCGATGCGGTGATAGGACTGCATCATGCTTCCACTGTTGGCAACACGCATGGCACCTTCGACAGCCCGCAGACTCCCCTCGCGGAACGCCTGCTCCGTGGAGAAAGCCGCGACGCCCTGGCGCTGGAATTCCTGGTCATTTCCGGCCACGTGCTTGGGGCCAGCGTGGACGCCCTGCTCCTCCATGGCCTCCACCTCGGGAATGGCTGCCAGATAGCTCATAGTGGGACACTCAGACATGTACTCAAAGCTGCGTCCACCAAAGGGGGTACGGTGGAGGTCCACGCCGATGTTGTAAGTCTGGGTAATGCCGCGGACATTACACTCCGCGCCCATCAGCCGGCCCCGTCCAGCGTACAGTTCGACATTGAAGGTGGCGGTCAGAATGGGCTTGCTGCAATAACGGGTAGCCAGAACGGTGGTTTCTTCGCCGTCGATCGTGGCGGTAATTCCGCCCACATCACGGAAAGAGTCGATGCCGTCGCCGGTGTTAAGCGCAGGGACCAGATCTCCCAAGGGAGCATTGCCGATCGTAGCCGCAGCGTACAGATCCTCAATAGACAGCTGGTAGATAAAATTCTCCCAAGTAGTCCAGTCGCTCAGAGAGACATCCTTCATCATAATCAGCGTCAAGCCACTGTCGGTGTTGAAGCGCGCCTCCACCTCTGCATAACTGGCTGCATCCTCTGGCGTCTCATACCAATCGCCCTTCAGCGCCTCGATGAGCTCCGGAGATGCCTCGACGATGGTCTGCTCCGTGGGATAAGTGCCGGCCCAGTCGCTGCGGCTGATGTAAGTGATCTGGTCTTCTTCGTCCAGCCAGTAATTAATATCAATATCATCAAAACGGTTGGTGATTATTGCGCCATCTCCGAGGGTCTGATATGCGGCAGAATCCACAGCATCGTTGGTCCAAAACTGGTTGGCCTTGGTCGCGTCACCTTCCGCAGTCATTCCGTCGGCGGTAGTGTATCCCTGGAGTGCCAGAATATTGTTCAATGCATCATGGGCATCGTCGCCAATCGCAAAATAGTAGTCTCCGGCTGAGAGAATGTACCCCTTGGCGGCGTTCTCATCGTAACTGGCCAGGAGGTAGCGGTCAACTGTGATGGTGAGCTGCTCGCTCTCGCCCGGGTCCAGCAGATCAGTCTTGGCAAAACCGGCCAGTTGAATGGCGGATTTTTCCACCAGGTTCTCGATTTCGTAGGTTCCGTAGGGCGTCTGCGCATAGAGCTGAACCACGCTCTTGCCCGCCACGTCGCCCACATTGGTTACCGTGGCCTGAATCGTATAAAGGTCGGTCTCAGCGTCATAGGTAATGCTATCCAGTGTCTGTTCAAACTGGGTATAGCTTAAGCCGTAGCCAAAGGTGTAGGAGACTTCCTTGCTATAATCCCACGCTTCCCCATCAATACTGCCTACGGCTGCATCCGCTCCACGGCCGCCATACACGGAATCGGCATAGCGGGTTTCGTAATACCGGTAGCCGATGTAGATGTTCTCGACCTGAACAGATACATACGTCGCATTATAATCTTCGCCGATGGTCGCGTTAATCTCGTCTGCGTTGGAAAATTGAGGGGTCTCTGTCCCGCTGTTCACGGTGGCAGGGGCAGACAGACTGTCAACTGCGTAAGTGTCAACCAGGTGTCCGGAGGGATTGATCTCACCGGCCAGAATGTCGGCTACCGCCTGGAAGCCCTGCTGGCCAGGGAAACCGATCCAGAGAATTGCGTCGCAATACTCCTTGATCTCTTCGACTTCCATCTGGTTGTTGGTATTGAGCAGGACAATCACCGTGTCAAAGTCCTCTCGGACCATTTCGAGAAGATCCCGCTCATTCTGGTGCAGGGCGAGCTGGCTGATGGGTTCTGTCGAGCCTCCCGGATCGTCCTCGTCCTGCATCGCCAAGTCGGTGCCCTCCGCACCCTCACGGGCGAAGATCACGATGGCGGCGTCATTATAATCGTCCTGCCAGCTGTACCGGACTTCCTCATAAAAAGCGGCGTTTTCTTCGGAGTTCGCAGCGGTACCCGTTGGGATCATGCCGACTCCACCGAAGCTCTCCACAATATCACCGCGCGTCGCGCTGCCGGTAGAGAGGTGGTCCAACAGGGTTTGGTTCAGCTCGAAGCCCGCAGCTTCCAATGCCTCAGGGAGACTGATCGTGTTGAGCGAACCAGCGTAATATTTTTCGCCCGCAGAATTGGACTGATAGGCGGAGTCCACCGCTGCGTGACCAAACACGGAGATACGCTGCACATCATCGCTAAGGGGGAGTGCGTTATTGTCATTTTTCAACAGCGTGGCTCCCTCAGCCATCTCCTGATAGTTTTGCTCCAGTGCGGCTGCGATCAGCTCCTCATTGGTGTCAAACAGCTGCGGATAGTAGTCGGTGTCCTCGGATGCATTTTCATCCGTGACGACCATACTGACAGAAGCACCCAGCATCTCATTGATCTGAGACGACCAGACGGCTGTGATACTGTTGGCAACGAGCAGGAAAGCCAGCAGTGTGGCAAAGACAGCGGTCAATCCAGACCAAATATTCTTTTTCAACATGTTTCCTCCTTCCAATTTTCTAATTCTGTTTGGTGATCTGACCGCCGGGATGCACCCCGGCAGCGCTTGTGATTGATATGGCCATATCCAATCCTGCTACATTTATTGTAGCAGGAGCCGTCCCCAGTTGCAAATAATTTGTGCTGACTTTTTCACATTTCGTCACATTTACAGTACAAATATGAAATGCATTTAAAAATAACAAGGCAAATCCGGATTAAAATAGAAAATACTTTAAAAATACAGAAACACAAAACTATAGACCGTAAATTATTAGTTGACTCTCTGGCCGTCCTGTGGTATAAAGGACTTAAATTTGTATTGTTTTGCTGTGAAAGAGCAAACTGTGATTGTTTTTGGGAGGCGTGTAATGGCATTTAAGTATCTACAGCTGGCCGCTCAGCTTCAGGAAGAGATCATCAAGGGAACGTTTCCGGACAAGCTGCCCACCGAAATGGCGCTGGCCGACGCCTTTATGGTCAGCCGCCAGACCGTCCGCCAGGCGCTGGGCCGCCTGGCGCAGCTTGGCCTGATCGAAAAGCGCCAGGGCTCCGGCTCCTGGGTGCGCCACCAGGCACTGAACCGGGGGAGCGACCGCATCGCCGTGATCACCTCTTACATCAACGACTACATTTTTCCCACCGTCCTCCAGGATATCCAGACGGTCCTCACCGCCCGGGGGTATTCCACTCTCCTCTTCTCCACTCAGAATATGGTCGCCAACGAGCGGAACATCCTCCAGAACCTGCTCCAGCAGCCGGTCGGAGGCATTATTATCGAGGGGGTCAGGACCGCTTTACCTAGCCCCAATCTGGACCTGTACAAGAGGCTGGACCAGGCCAATATCCCGGTGGTCTTTCTCTACGGAGCCCATCGGGATCTCCCCGACGCCCTGTGCGTCTCCGATGACAACTACGGCGGCGGCTACCTTCTCATCCGCCACCTCATCACCAGGGGACATACTAAGATCGCCGGCATCTTCAAGTCGGACGATATCCAGGGACATCAGCGGTACCACGGCTTCCTCGCCGCTCTGCGGGACGCCGAGCTCCCCATCTTGGACGACCAGATTTTCTGGTACACCACGGAAGATCGGCGCTACCTCCTGGACTACGGCCACACCGACCTGCTGGAGCATTTCCGGCAGTTCTATCTCCGCGACTGCACCGCTGTGGTCTGCTACAACGACGAGATCGCAGACCAGCTTATCCGCCATTTGCTGAGCTGGGGCGTGAAGGTTCCGGAGGATGTGGCGGTGGTTAGCTTTGACAACAGCTATTACAGCGACCTGTGCCCGGTACGGATCACCTCACTGGCGCACAATGGCTACAAAACGGGAAGCATTGCCGCCCAACTGCTTCTGGATCATATCGAGAGAAAGCCCTGCGAATCCATGTCTATTCCCTGGCGGCTCATTCAAAAGGAGAGCGGCTGAACAACCGGAAAGCTCCAAAGATCCCAAAATCCCCCAGTCCTGGAAGCGGACCGGATGCCAGCAGGACTGGAGCCTGGCCCACGCCCAGATAGCGATTTATTTCGCCGGGCGCATGCCTGAGTGGCAGCGCCCAGGTCGGAGGCAAGGGCAGGAGGGACAGTTTCGCCGGCCTTGACATCCCAACCCCACCGGCGTTATGTTGTAAACAAGCTGGCAGCCGGATTCCCCGGCCGCCAGCTAGGAGTACATCTTGCTCTATTTGCACCACAATTGGAATTTATACAGGATTTGGGAGTGCCCCAGATTCCCAGCATAGACAGGTTCCCCCATCTCTCATAGTGAGAGATGGGGTTTTACAAAAAGCCAGAACTTATCTCCAAACTTTCTGGGCAATCTCCTTGACCAGAACCAGTTTCGCCCACTGTTCGTCCTCGGTCAGCCGATTGCCGATTTCACATGATGCAAAGCCACACTGCGGGCTGAGACACAGCCGATCAAGCGGGATGTATTTCGCCGCCTCATGAATACGGGCAATGACAGCATTTTTATCCTCTCATTTGGGAGATTTGGTGGTAATGAGGCCAAGCACGACCTTCTGCTCCATGGGCCTGGATTATGTCGGCTTGTTGCGCAGAAGATCTGCAATTGTGATGCCGTGAAAGTATTCATTCGTGATATCATAAAATTTTTCCCACATGGAAATGGTTTTACAGTTCTCTCTCCTGACGCAGGGCTCTGCGCCGCACGCCAGGCACGCTACAGGGGCAAGATCCCCTTCCACCAGACGCAATATTTCGCCTACCGTATACTCTTCCGGCCGCCTGTTTAACCGGTATCCGCCGCCTTTCCCATGCACTCCATCCACAAGATTATTTTTTGATAACGCGGGCATAATTCTCTCCAAATATTTCAAAGAGATGCCCTGCCGCTCAGCAACCTCTTTCATGGGAATATACCCCTCGTCCACATGTTCCGCAAGATCGATCATGACGCGAAGGGCATATCTGCCTCTTGT
>CAYWUA010000016.1:0-35723 GCA_964461385.1 uncultured Oscillospiraceae bacterium | reverse complement strand
ACGCCGGCAAGATCGCCGGCCTGGAGGTCAAGCGGATCATCAACGAGCCCACCGCAGCCGCGCTGGCCTACGGCATGGACAAGGAAGAGGCGCAGAAAATCATGGTCTATGACCTCGGCGGCGGCACGTTCGACGTGTCCATCCTGGACATCGACGACGGCGTGATCGAGGTGCTGGCCACCGCCGGCAACAACCGCCTGGGCGGTGATGACTTTGATAAGTGCATCATGGATTACCTGGCCGACGAGTTCAAGCACTCCAACGGCATCGACCTGCGCGGCGACAAGATGGCTATGCAGCGGCTGAAGGAGGCTGCCGAGAAAGCCAAGATTGAGCTGTCCGGCGTGACCACATCCAACATCAACCTGCCCTATATCACCGCTGACGCCACCGGCCCGAAGCACCTGGAAGTCACCCTGACCCGCGCGAAGTTCAATGAGCTGACCCACCATCTGGTGGAGGCCACCATGGGCCCTGTGCGTCAGGCGATGAGCGACGCCGGTCTCTCCTCCAGCGACCTGAGCAAGGTGTTGCTGGTGGGCGGCTCCACCCGTATCCCCGCCGTGCAGGAGGCCGTGAAGAAGATCACCGGCCGTGACGGCTTCAAGGGCATCAACCCGGACGAGTGCGTGGCCATCGGCGCGGCCATCCAGGGCGGCGTGCTCGGCGGCGACGTGAAGGGCCTGCTGCTGCTGGACGTCACCCCGCTGTCCCTCGGCATCGAGACGATGGGCGGTGTGTTCACCAAGCTGATCGACCGCAACACCACCATCCCGGTCAAGAAGAGCCAGATCTTCTCCACCGCCGCAGACAACCAGACCTCTGTCGAGGTTCACGTGCTCCAGGGCGAGCGTGAGATGGCCGCAGACAACAAGACCCTCGGTCGTTTCCACTTGGACGGCATCGCGCCGGCCCGCCGCGGCGTGCCGCAGATCGAAGTCACCTTCGACATCGACGCCAACGGCATCGTGAATGTCTCCGCGCAGGATAAGGGCACCGGCAAGAGCCAGAACATCACCATCACCTCTTCCTCCAACCTGTCCAAGGAGGACATCGACCGCGCCGTGCGCGAGGCCGAGCAGTACGCTGCCGAGGACGCCAAGCGCAAGGAGGCGGTGGACACCCGCAACACCGGCGACCAGCTGGTCTATCAGACCGAGCAGGCCCTGAGCGAGCTGGGCGACAAGATCTCCGCAAACGAGAAGTCGGAGGTGGAGAGCAAGCTGAATGCCCTGAAAGACGCCCTGAAGGGGGACGACGTCGCGGCGATCAAGTCCGCCACCGACGAGCTGCAGAAGGCATTCTATGACATCTCCGCCAAGCTCTATCAGCAGCAGGGTGGCCAGCAGGGCGCGCCGGGCGCTGACGCCAACAACACCTCCGCCGGCAGCAACGGCAGCGACAACGGCGGCCAGGATTACTATGACGCCGACTATGAGGTCGTGGACGACGACGGCAAGAAGTAATTTCATCCAGCAGGAACCACGCGGGCGTGGCGGGTTGACCCGTCACGCCTCCTGCGGCGATTGTTACCGTTCTTGCGTTAGGAAGTGATGAATATGGCTGATAAACGAGATTATTACGAGGTACTGGGTGTCAATCGCTCCGCCTCTGCCGATGAGATCAAGCGCGCCTACCGAAAGCTGGCCAAGAAGTATCACCCCGATATGAATCCCGGCGACAAGAAGGCCGAGGCCCGCTTCAAAGAGGTCAACGAGGCCTATGAAGTCCTCTCGGACGAGACGAAGAAGGCCCGCTATGACCAGTTCGGCTTTGCCGGCGTGGACCCGAACTACGGGGCCGGCGGCGCGGGCTTCGGCGGGTTTGACGGGGACATTGACCTCAACGACATCTTCTCCTCCTTCTTCGGCGGCGGTTTCGGAGGCTTTGGCAGCGGCAGCACGAGCGCCCGCCGCAACGGCCCGCAGAAGGGGCAGACGCTGCGCGCCTCTGTCCGCGTCACCTTTGAGGAGGCGGCGTTCGGCTGTGAGAAGGAGGTCGACATCTCCCGGATTGAGCAGTGCCCCGACTGTCACGGCACCGGCTGCGCGGACGGCTCCACACCGGACACCTGCCCCGACTGCCGCGGCACCGGCACCGTTCAGGTCCAGCAGCGCACCCCGTTCGGCGTCATGTCGAGCACGCAGCCCTGCGGGCGCTGTCACGGCACCGGCAAGATCATCCGCAACCCCTGCCCGACCTGCAAGGGCAAAGCGGCGGTGCGCCGGAACAAGAAGATCCCCGTCAAAATCCCCGCCGGCATCGACGAGGGGCAGGCGGTCTCCATCCCCGGCCAAGGCCACGCCGGCCGCAACGGCGGCCCCGCAGGCGACCTGATCGTGGGCGTGGAGATCGTCCCGCACCCCTATTTCGAGCGCGAGGGCAACTCGGTGTACTATAAGCACAACATCTCCTTCGTCCAGGCCGCCCTGGGCGATGAGCTGGAGATTCCAACCATCGACGGCAAGGTGAAGTATACCCTCCCCGCCGGCACGCAGACCGGCTCCACCTTCCGCCTGCGCGGCAAGGGCATCCCCAACCTGCGCGGCTACGGGCGCGGCGACCAGTACGTTACCGTCAATGTCGAGGTGCCCACCAACCTCAACAGCATCCAGAAGGAGGCGCTGCGCGATTTTGACGCGGCCATGCACGGCCAGTCCTCCCTCAAAAAGGAGAAATCCGGCGGATTTTTTGATAAAAAGTGGAAAAAATAACCGATTTGCGCCCCGCATCCTGATAGGGAATGCGGGGCGCCGCTCCGTCTCGCATCCGGCTTTGACAACCGGCGGCGAAACGGGTACAATAGTGCCACAACCTTCCGGGATCGGACAGATGAGGTGGTTCCCATGTTTTCCGTAGACTTGCACATGCACTCCACCGTCTCCTTTGACGGGCAGAACACCCGCGCAGAAATGGCAGATGCCGCGCGCCGGGCCGGCCTCGCCGCCATCTGCTTTACCGACCACTATGACATCATCAACGAAAAGTCGGAGCTGGTCTCGTCCTATGACTGGACGCCCGCCCGCGCGCAGCAGGCCCAGGCCCTGGAACGCTGCGGCGGAGCGCTGGAGATCGGCTACGGCCTGGAGCTGGGCAACGCCCCGGCGGACTTTGCCGCCGCGGAGCGCGCGCTGGCCGAGCCGCTGGACTTTGTGATCGGCTCCATCCACAACTCCAGCCGTGCCACCGGAGGCGTGGACTACTATTTTGTCCGCTATGACAGCCCCGAGCTGTGCTACCGCCACCTGGACGACTACTTTGACTCCCTCGAGGCACTGGTCCGCTGGGGAGACTTTGACACCCTGGGCCATCTGCCCTATCCGCTGCGGTATATGCGCGCGCGCGACGGCCAGCCGGTCTCACTGGCGCGATACGAGGAGCGTATCCGCGCTCTCCTCGCCGCCCTTGCCCGGGAGGGCAAGGCGCTGGAGGTGAACACCGACAAGTCGCGCTCCATCAGCCCGGACTATCGCCGGCTGCTCGGCATCTTCCGGGAGGTAGGCGGCGAATTCGTCACCGTCGGGGCGGACGCCCACCGGACCGCACAAGTCGGCCAGGGTATCGCAGAGGCGTATGAGCTGATCGTCTCCTGCGGCTTCCGCTATATCTGCCGTTTTCGGGGCCGCAGGCCGGCGCCCGTCAAGCTGTGAGAGGAGCGCTGCCAGATGAGAGAGATTCCCGTTTCCGATATCGTCCGCACAGTGCGTGACCTGTGCATCCAGGCCAATACCAACCTGCCGGAGGACGTCTGCGCCGCCGTGCGTGCCGCCCAGCAGGCCGAGGAGTCCCCCGTCGGCCGCTCCATCCTGGGCGACGTGGTGGAAAACTTCACCTTCGCGCGCGAGCGCCATCTGCCCATCTGCCAGGATACCGGCATGGCGGTAGTCTTCTGCGACCTGGGGCAGGAGGTCCACATCACCGGCGGCCTGCTCTCCGAGGCGGTCAATCAGGGGGTCGCGCGCGGCTATACCGAAGGGTATCTGCGCTGCAGCATCGTGGCCGACCCGCTGCGCCGGGTGAACACGGGGGACAACACCCCCGCCGTGCTCCACCTGCGCCTGGTGGAGGGAGACCGGCTGACCATCACCGTCGCCCCGAAGGGCTTTGGCAGCGAGAACATGGCCAGCCTCTCCATGCTCAAGCCCTCCGTCACGCCGGAGCAGGTGGAGGGCGCCATTGTCGAGGCGGTCTCCCGCGCCGGGTCCAACCCCTGCCCGCCGGTGATCGTCGGCGTGGGGCTGGGCGGAGACTTTGAGCTGGCGCCCCTCCTCGCCAAGCGCGCCCTGCTGCGCCCCCTCGACGAGGAGAACCCCGACCCCTACTACGCCGCGATGGAGGCACGCATTTTGGAGAAGGTCAACCGTCTCGGCATCGGCCCGCAGGGACTGGGCGGCCGCGTGACCGCCCTGGGCGTACGCATTCTCGCCCACCCTACTCACATCGCCGGCCTGCCCTGCGCCGTCAACCTTAACTGCCACGTCGCGCGGCACGCCTCGGCGACCCTTTGAGCGCGGCGAAAAAACTTTCGAATAGAATTTATATTTTCTACTTTCCCTTTGTCCGGAGTATGGTATAATAGAGAGACAAGGAAGGGAAGAGATCCCCCCTCCCCATCCACCAGGAAGGAGCTGAATTGCAGTGAAGTTCTCATTTATCGACAAGAAGTCTCCCCAGCCGGACAAGATCCTCGCCTACGCCGAGAAAAAGGTCGGCAAGCTGGATCGCTATTTCCACTCGGATGCTGAGGCCACCGTCCGTTTCCAGGAAAAGAAGCGCGCGCAGGTCAAGATTGAGGTCACCGTACGCACCGGCGGCTCTATTTTCCGCGCCGAGTCCTACTCTGACTCCATGTTCTCTGCCATTGACGCGGCGGTGAGTACCATCGAGGGGCAGATCCGTAAGAATAAAACCCGCCTGGCCAAGCGCCTGAAGTCGGACGCGTTCGCTCCGGCGGACTTCACCACGGTGAAGCAGGACGAGCCGGAGGAACGCCTAGAGATTGTCCGCGCCAAGAAATTTGCTTTCAAGCCGATGGGAGTGGAGGAGGCCGTCTTGCAGATGAACCTGCTCGGCCACAGCTTTTTCGCCTTCCGCAACGAGGATGACGGCGGTGCCTTTGCCATCGTCTACGCCCGAGAGGACGGAGGCTACGGCCTGATTGAGGACGCAATGTAATAGGATAATTCCATTGCCGGCAGAAATACCGCCCCGTGGGACAAGCTCTGTCCCACGGGGCATTTTGAACTGCCTCAGTAAAAACGGACAATAGACAAAACGCCCCCTGTGTAGGAAAACAAACCTATACAGAGGGTGTTCGTATGTCAAAAAGAAAATACACGCACGTTCAAGAGTTGGGCAGTTCAATTTTTATCTGCATTCGGGCTTCTTTTTGCCGTTCAGCAAGCGCCACAGAGCCCACCCCGCCAGCGCGGCGGGAAAGTTGAGCAACAGGTCGTCCACGTCAAAGCTGCCCAGCCGCGTGAGGAGCTGGAAGAGCTCAATCGAGAGAATGACCGCCAGCGAGACTACCGCCGTCCAGCGCAGCCGGCGGCATCGCGGCACGGCCAGCGGCAGCAGCAGCCCGAGCGGGAAGAAGGCCAGCAGGTTGGCGGCCAGATTGCGCCAGGCCCAGGCGCGCGGCAGCTGTGCGAGCTGCACGCGCAGAGAGGCGAAGGGAATCAGATTCCAGTTTCCGCCCCAGCCGCGGGCGATCCAGTCCGCCCAGACCGCGCGCCGCTGCGCCAGCGCAGCGAGTGACCCGTCAAACTTTACCGCCACCGCCAGAAAAAGAAACAACCCGTAGGCCGCCAGTAGCCAGCGCCAGAGATTGCGGTGCCGCCCTTCCATTGCCTCACCTTTCCTTCGTGATGTTTACAAAAAAGTGATAGACTTCCCCGGATAAAGCGGGTAGAATAGAGATGCTATTCTTGCGGACCTGTTGTCCGGCGCCTTTTTAGGGGGTTTTTCCGTGAAATCGCTCAACAGTCTCATCGACCGGTTTTGCTATCAGCACCCGCGCTTTGGCATCCCAAATCTGATGCTCTGTCTGGTCATCGGTCAGTGCGCCGTCTTTCTGCTGGATATGATTACGCCCACCGGGAACGGTGTCTCCAGTCTGCTGTCCTTCTCGCGCGGCTTGATTTTGCAGGGGCAGATCTGGCGGCTGATCACCTTTCTCTTTATTCCCCTCAACAGCAGCCCGCTGTGGTTTTTGCTGTCAGTTTACTTCTACTGGATGATCGGTACCCAGCTGGAGCGGGAGTGGGGCACAGGCAAATTTACCATTTATTATGGGCTCGGCGCCGTGCTGAGCGTGATCCTCGGACTGATCATGGGCAGCGCTACGGCGAGCTACATCAACCTCTCGCTCTTTTTGGCCTACGCCACCCTCTATCCGGACACCCAGTTCCTCATCTTTTTCATCATTCCGGTCAAGGCCAAATGGCTCGGCTGGATTGACGGGGCGCTGCTGGCGGCCAGCTTCTGCCTGAATCTGCTCAATCTCCAATTTGCCTCCGCAGTGATGGTAGTGGCATCGGTGCTCAACTACCTCATCTTCTTCTGGCCCGATCTGATGTATCACTTCGGCCGCCTGCGCGGACAGGTGCGCTACTCCCGGCAGAGCAACGTCGTGCACTTCAAAAAGGCGGCGCGCGACCTGAAAAAACGCGACTATATTCACAAGTGCACCGTCTGCGGCCGGACAGACGCGGAGTATCCCGATCTGGAGTTCCGGTACTGCTCGCGCTGCGCCGGTTACCACTGCTATTGCGCCGACCATATCAACAACCATGAGCATATCACAGAATAGTCAAAATCCCAGCTGAATCTTGTCTCTTGTCGGAAAAAAGGCTTGCAATCCCCCCGCGCGGATGCTATACTATTTCCCGTATCTGGATTGTTCGCCTTCGCCCGGACCGGCGAGTGCGTTTGGAAAGGATGAAAAGAGTCATGAGTATCGCCAAAATCGTTCTCGCCGTGATCGTGGTGATCGCGTCGCTGATTTTGATCGCCGTTGTCCTGCTCCAGTCCGGCAAGAATTCCGGTCTGACCAGCGCCATCGGCGGCCAGCACGACACCTATCTCGGCCAGCACCAGTCCAGCAGCGCCGACGCGCGCCTGGCCCGCCTGACCAAGTGGGTCGCGTTTATCTTCCTGCTGGCCATCCTGATTCTCAACTTGGTGTGAGAAGAGGATTTACCGCTGCCGGTGCCCTACCTTATTATAGTAATGTAGATGCACAATCCCCTCGCGCCTTACGGCGTGAGGGGATTGACATTTTTCAGCCGGCCAGCCGGTCCGTCAGCTCTCATCACGCGCGAGGAACGCGCCGATTCCCTGCTCGAAGGCTCGGTGCCCCTCCTCGGTAAAGTGCACTCCGTCAAAGGCCATGCCGACGTCCCAGTCCGACCCGTCGGCAAAACGGATGTCCAGGCGCTGCGCCACGGCACGGTAGGCGGGACCGATCTGATAGGACTGCTCCAGCATCCGCTCCCCCACCTCGCCGCTCGTCCAGGTACCCGCCTGCATATGCGGCGGGGCGATCAAAGTCACGCGCACTTTCGGGTCCAGCCGCGCGAGCAGCCAGCGGAGAAAGCGCTCCATCCGCGCCGCCGTCGCCGCGGCATCCGGCTGCGCTGCGCGGTGCAGGTCATTCACGCCGAGCATAACAGTCATATCATCCACGCTGCCCCAGCGGGCCAGCTCCTTCTCCCGTTCGGCCAGCACCCACGGTTCCTCCGGGATGCTCCGCCCGTTCTCGCCCCAGTTGAGCGTCTCCCAGCCGCGCTCCTGCGCCAGGCGGTCCACCCAGCGGACCTCTGCCGGGTAGCGCTCCCCCAGTGGGGAGCAGGGGTCAAAGCCCCAGGTATTGGAATCTCCAAAGCACAAGATACGCCGTGCCATCTTTACCTCTCCTCCCTGCGGCGGCCCGCCGCTTTTCCTGACAGCACAGATCCCCGGGCAGCGCCGCCCAGGGATGGAAATGGCCCGTCCGGGCCAAGCGCACGGTCTCAGGCGTTGCCGCGGCGCAGCTCGCCCTCCGCGCGCTGGAAGCTGCGGCGGATCGGCTCCTGCCTGCGCGAGGGCAGCCGGTCGGCGAACGACAGCAAGGACAGCGTCAACGCGGCAATCGTGCCAATCAGAGCCAAAATAGCCAGGATACGGTATACCACTGGAATCTGTTTCATGTGTAACCTCCCACTTGATGCAGAGCTTTTTCCTGTCCCTTAGTGTACATGATTTCCCAGGCGGATACAATTCTTTTTTGTAAATTTTGTCTGAAGTTCTTTTGCCGCGTTCTCCGGCCTCGCCGCGAGAGCGCTGCCTGCCGCCCGCCTGTCTCCGCCGACTTCGTGGCGGAAACGAGCGGCCAGGAGGATGTGCCCGTCGAGAAGATCTCTGACCAGGACATCATCAACATCCAGTTTGTCCCTCGCGGCAGCAAGGCAGTTGCCGGCGGCAACCATTTCGTGACCGGGGCATCCAGAACCACAGCGTCCTGAATCAGTATGTCCTAGGAGGTCTGGCACCCGTTCGGGACCAGACATCGTTTTTTTCGCCAAATGGAGGGAATCATTCTCTCCCCTTGACAGCGTCCGGCGCAGAGCTGTATCATGGGAAAAGAATCATCTTCTGAAGGGAGTCCTATTTTCGTGTCCGTCTATGAATCAGTCGCCGAGCTGGTGGGGCACACCCCGCTGCTGCATTTGGCGCGATATGAGGAACACTATCACCTTCCCACCACTCTGCTGGCTAAGCTGGAGCGGTTTAACCCGGGCGGCTCGGCCAAAGACCGCGTTGCGCTCTCCATAATTGACGACTTTGAGGCGCGCGGCCTGCTGGGTCCCGGCTCCGTGCTCATTGAGCCGACCAGCGGAAACACCGGCATCGGCCTGGCCAGTCTGGCCGCCGTGCGGGGCTACCGCGCCATGATCGTCATGCCGGAGACGATGAGCGCCGAGCGCCGGGCACTGATGAGCGCCTATGGCGCCGAGCTGGTGCTCACGCCGGGGAAAGAGGGGATGGCGGGCGCCATCCGGCGCGCGGAGGAGCTGGCCAAGACCCTTCCCGGCGCGCTGATCGCCGGACAATTTGACAACCCCGCAAACCCGGAGGCGCACTACCGCACCACCGGCCCGGAGCTGTGGGCGGACACCGAGGGTAAGATTGACGTCTTTGTGGCCGGCTACGGCACCGGCGGTACGATTACCGGCGTGGGCCGGTATCTGAAGGAGCGCAATCCCGCTGTCCAGATCGTCGCCGTGGAACCGGAGGGTTGCCCTGTCCTCACCGAGGGCCACGGCGGGACACATCAGATTCAGGGCATCGGCGGCGGCTTTGTGCCGAAGAATCTGGACACCTCCCTGCTCGACCGCGTGATCGCCGTCCCGGACGAGGCGGCGATGGAGACCACGCGGGCACTTGCCCGCCTGGAGGGTATTTTAGCGGGCATCTCCTCCGGCGCAGCTCTCTGGGCGGCGGCGCAGCTCGCACGAGAGAACCCCTATCGCGGCAAGACCATCGCCGTTCTACTTCCGGACACTGGCGAGCGCTACCTCTCCACCGGCCTGTTTGGAGGCGGCACCGATGTGTGAGGCACTGGTCCGCACTGAGATGCTGCTCGGGCCGGAAGCGATGGCGCGGCTGCGGCGATCCCGCGTTCTCCTCTTCGGGCTCGGCGGCGTGGGCGGCTACTGTGCCGAGGCACTCGCCCGCTCCGGTCTGGGGCGCATCGACCTGGTGGACCGCGACCGCTACCAGGTGAGCAACCTCAACCGCCAACTGCACGCCACCCGCAGCACGGTCGGTCGGCTGAAAACCGAGGTGGTCCGGGAGCGCATCGCGGACATTGACCCAGACATCGCCGTGCGCACCTATCCCCTCTTTTACCTGCCGGAGACGGCGGATGAAATTCCACTGGCGGAATACGACTATGTGCTCGACTGCATCGACACCGTCAAGGCCAAGCTTCACCTCATCAGCGCCTGTCACGCGCTCCATGTGCCCGTCATCTCCTGTATGGGGACCGGGAATAAGCTCTATCCGGAACGGTTCATGGTGGCCGATCTGGCGCGCACCAGCGTCTGTCCCCTCGCACGGGTGATGCGCCGCGAACTGGGACGGCAAGGCATCCGCCACGTCAAGGTAGTCTATTCTCCTGAAGATCCGCTCACGCCTGCGCCCGCCCTCGGAGAGCAGCCGGACGAGGGACGGCGGTCCATCCCGGGCTCGGTCTCTTTCGTGCCGGGGACTGCCGGGCTGCTGATGGCCGGAGAGGTCATCCGCGATCTGGCGGGCGTGACGCTGAGCGGCAGATAAGGCCAAAACACACGAAAAGCCACGGACAAAACGTCCGTGGCTTTTCTGAATGGAGACTACTGGACTCGAACCAGTGGCCTCATGCGTGTGAAGCATGCGCTCTAACCAGCTGAGCTAAGCCTCCAAATTGACCCGTACGGGAATCGAACCCATGTTTCCGCCGTGAAAGGGCGGTGTCTTAGCCGCTTGACCAACGGGCCACAGGATCATCTCCGATGCGGGAATCGAAGATAAAATAGCGGCGACTGGATTCGAACCAGTGACACTACGGGTATGAACCGTATGCTCTAGCCAACTGAGCTACGCCGCCATAGATGTGCCAACGAGCTTCCCCGTCACAGCGCAGGTATTATTATATCTGCACGCCCATCCTTTGTCAAGCTTTTTTTGCACGTTCCATAATTTTTCTTTCCTCACCATTGTGCACAATGACCAGAACGGCCCCATATAAATTCGTCGAAAAAGCGCAGAAGTTTTCCCTTATAAAAGCGGGCAAATAATGGTATAATATCCATAGATAAATACATTTCAAGATGGGAGTGAGTGCAATGCTTCAAGATGGTCAGCTGATTATGCACGAGACAGCGGGCGTCTGCCGGGTGGCCGGCCGGACGCATTTAGACGGTTTGCCCGGTTCCTACTATGTCCTCTGTCCGCTCTATCTCAACGATTCCACCTTCTACACCCCGACCGACAACCAGAAAGTCAAGCTCCGGCCGGTCATGACCGCGCAACAGGCGCGCGCGCTCATCCGCCAGCTGCCACAGGTGCAGCCCACCGTTTTTGAAAGCGCGAACGATCAGAAACAGCGCTGCGGCGCTATCCTCAAATCGGGGGACAGTTACCAGCTCGCCGCGCTCACAAAGTTCCTCTATCAGGATCAGATACGCCGCTCCAGGCGCGGCAAGCGCGCCGGCGGCAACGACCCCACCCTGCTAAAAAAGGCGCAGATGCTCCTCTTCGGTGAACTGGCCACCGCGCTCGGCGTCCCGTTGGAGGAGATTCCAGACGTCATCTCCGGTCAGCTGTCCGACTCGGGGGAGCCGAATTCCGCGGTTGGATAAGCCTCATACCGCTCCGCTGAGCAGGAACGCGGCCGCCGCGGCAAGGAGCACTAAGACAGAAATCGCATGGTCGCGCAGGCGCCCGTCCTTTCCCAGCTTGCGGTCCAACAGGTCAAACAGCAGCGCAATAACCACGACGATCACCACCAGAATCAGATACTGCACCACAACGCATTCCCCCTTTTTCTGTCAGCCGGCCCCGGCGGAGCATTCCGCCGGGGCCGCAGTCTTTTCTATGTCTCTCAGCGGTCAATCCGCCGCCGCGCCGTCTTCTGTCTCCAGGACCGTCCCGTCTTCCACAACGGTGACATCCCCCGTCCCGGAGAGGGCGCTCTCCTTGCTCTGGCCTTCTTCTTGATTGATAATCCACTCAAAGTTAAAGAAGGAGAATATTGTCGTCTCCACCACCCGGGAGGCGACAACCACCTCGTCCCCCTCGTGCAGGCCATCCAAAATTTGGACCATCTCGCCGTCTTGCAGGCCGATTTCAACCTCCACCTGCTGGGTCAGGCCATTGCCATAAGAGACGCGGACCAGATAGGTGTCCAGCTGCTCCACCTGTACCGCCTCGATGGGGATCAGGAGCGCCTCCTCCTCATGGCCGATGACGATGCGAACCTCGCCCTCGTCTCCGACGGCCAGCCCCTCCGCCGCGGTTAGCCGGAGGGTGACAGTGCAGACCGTCAGGCCGCTCAGCTCCTGCGTACGCCCGGATGTGTGAGTGACCGTGCCGCTGTAAGCAGCGCCGTCAAAGGTACACTCCGCCCGCTGCCCTACCCAGACCTGTGCCAACGCGCTGGCAGGAATCTGGGCAGAGACCGTAAAGTCATCCGTAGCCGTCAAGGTACAGATTTCGGCGCCCGCCTCTACTGCAGCGCCCTCCGACACCGTCAGGCCGGTGACCCTTCCGTCCGCCGGGGCCGTCAAATTGGGCTGCTCGATCAGGGCGTGCAGCGCCTCCAGCTCGCTGACCAGGCTGGCCCGCTCTTCCAGCAGGTCCAGCCCATCGCAGCTGCTCTCTGTGCAAGTCAGCAGCAGATCTCCCTCCAAGACCCAGTCGCCCAGGGACACCTCCACCTGAGAGACCAGCCCGCTCTGCGCCATCACCAGGACGGGGCTGTTGCAGGTGGTCGTCCCGGTCCCCAGCAGCTCTCCCGCGCCGTCGCGCAGCTCCACCGTCTCGCCCAGCGAGAAGGTCCCGTCGTCCTCCAGCAGGAGGAGAGCCGTCAGCGTCTCCTGTCCGTCCTCCGTTTCCAGGGCGTCCACGGTAGCGGTGGCCTGCCGGTCCCCTGCCGTGACAGTGACCGCGTCGCCCGGCTCCAGGCTGTCTTCCGCCGGCACCTGCAGTTCCACGCGCAGCAGGCCGTCCGTCGAGAGCAGCATCAGGCTGCCGCTGGCCTCCATGATATCGTCGATCCGGTCGCCGCGGACGGCATAGATCTCCCGGATCATCCCGTCCGCCGGAGCGACGACGGAAAAGGAGACGTCGCCGCCCGTCTCGGCGAGAGCCGCGTCGATCTCGTCAATCCGATCCATCCGAACGGAAATCTGCTCACGCAGAGACGCCTCGTCATAGACAGCGAGCACGTCACCCTCTTGTACCAGATCCCCCTCCTGCACCGAGACGGTTCGGAGGGTCCCGTCATAGTCGGCCGTCACCGGCGTGGACGCGGCCTCCTCCACCGTGCCATAGCCGCTCACCGTCTGCTCAATCTCTCCGAGGACGGCGGCCTGTGTCTCGACCTCCACGGTGGTGTCCACCCGCGCGCCCCCCTCCTGGATGAAGGGAATCAAAAAAATCAGAGCCAGCACGACAATGGCGCCCAGCACAAGCCAGCGTTTCTGCCGCGGCCTGGGCTTGTTGCCCGGTTCTGCCATGGCTGCACCTCCAAATTCTCACACAATAAAGTCATCTTAGCCTATCCTGCCGGCTGAGAGATGAACAAACCGTAAATATTCGATATTCGGGCAGAAAAATGAGCCGGACCGCAGAAAATACCGGCGATCCGTCCCATTCGTTCAGCGCCGTACAAAGGAGAGATAGCGCGTGCCCTGAAACGTCAGGTCGCCGAAGTCTCCCTCTACCAGCTGGCCGCACTCCCAGCCGAAAACGGCCGAAAATGCCAGCTGAAGGAGTCCGCCCAAAGATAGCCCCGTCCGCGGCGCGGTCACATCCGCTCCGGCGCGGTAAAGCCGAGCAGGCCGGCACCCGTCTCCAGCACATGGAGCACCAGGCGGATCAGAGCGATATAGCCCGCCTGCCGGGCGGCGTCAGGCTCGCGGAGGATGTTGTGCTCGGCGTAGAATTGGTTCAAGCTGCCAGTGAGGTCATAGAGGTAGCGGCACAGACGATTGGGCGCCTTCTGTTCATATGCCTCGTAGACCGCCTCGTTGAACCGGCAGAGGGTGAGTGCGAGGTCGGTCTCGCTCCGGCTGGCAGGGGGCAGAATCGCGCCCGCCTCGGCGTCTGGATAGGCGGCGGCATACTTGTGCAGGATGGACTTGATGCGCACCATGGTATAGACGATATACGGGCCGGTATTGCCCTCAAAGGCGGTAAAGCGGTCGATATCAAACACATAGTCCTTATACGGCTGGTTGGAAAGGTCGCCGTATTTGATGGCGGCCACCGCGACGGTGCGGGCGATCTCGCGCCCCTCCTCCGGAGTGCTTCCGCCGTTGTCCATCACCTTCTGGTAGACCGCATCCTCCACGCTGCCGATCAGCGTCTCCAGGCGCAGCACGCCGCCTTCACGGGTCTTGAAAGGCTTGCCGTCCTTTCCGTTCATCGTGCCAAAGCCGACATATTCCAAACTGCACTTGTTCTGGTCCACCAGGCCGGTCTTATAGGCGCAGCGGAAGACGCGGACATAGTGCATCTCCTGCCGCTTATCCGCCAGGTAGATCATCCGGTCGGGGTGGAAGTCCGCCTCCCGCTGGACGATGGTGGCCAGATCCGTCGTCTCGTACTGAGCCGCCCCGTCCGACTTGAGAATCAGGCAGGGGGGCACCTCGCGGGTGTCGCCCTCCTCCTGCACGTCCACCACCAGCGCGCCCTCGCTGCGATAGGCGTAGCCCTTCTCCTGCATCATCTCCACCATGGCGGGGATGTAGGGCTGCGCGTCGCTCTCGCCGTACCAGAGGTCAAAGTCCACGTCCAGCCTGCGGTAGTTGGCCTTCAGATCGGCCACCGAGACGTTCACGATATGCCGCCACAGGGCACGGTAGCCCCGCCGGCCGGACTGGAGCTCCCAGGTGGCGTTCTGCGCGGCGCGCCGGTAGTCCTCGTCCACCTTACAGCGGGCGCTGGCGGCGGGGTAGATCTCCTCCAGGTCGGAGATGCCAAACGGCGGCTCGGCGGGATACTCCCCCTGAAAATCCGGGTCGAAATAGGGCAGCTCCGGCTGGCGCTCGTGCAGCTCGGTGATGATCTGGCCCATCTGAAGGCCCCAGTCCCCCAGGTGGATGTCCCCGATCACCTTATGGCCGAGGAAGCGGCAGGTGCGCTTGATGCTCTCGCCGATGATGGCCGAGCGCAGATGACCGACGTGCAGCGGCTTTGCCACGTTGGGCCCGCCATAGTCCACCACGATGGTGAGGGGCCGCTCTGCCCGCTCGACGCCGCGCATCGGGTCGGATTCCAGCGCGTTGAGCCGCCCGGCCAGAAAATCCGGGGCGAGGTCGAGATTGATGAAGCCGGGGCGGACCACCTCCAGCTTGGAAAACATGGGATTTTCCCCGACGGCGTCCACCACCTGCTGGGCGAGCACAAAGGGCGCCTTATGATAGCGCTTGGCGGCGGCCATGGCCCCGTTGCACTGGTACTGGCACAGGTCCGGCCGGTTGGAGACGGTGACCCGTCCCAGCTCGGAATCCATGCCGGCAGCCTCAAAGCCGGCCATCAGCACATGCGAAATTTGATCTGTCAGCTTTTCCATCTGCATTTCCTCACAAAACTCACAAAATATTCATAATTGCGTGATATAGTATAGCACACAGCGGATTGTCAGTCAACGAACCGCAGAAATTGTCCGTCCGCCGCCTTGCTTTTTCAGACGGTTCCGATATAATGAAGGCAAAGCGGCGCCCTTGTCCGGCAGGACGGGCAGGCGGAGGAGGTTTTCGCCATGAATTCATTTACATTCTACAGCCCCACCAAGGTGATCTTCGGCGCCGGGACGGCGGACCGGGCCGGGGAGGCCGTGCGCGCGGCGGGCGGCAGCTATGTCCTGGTGCTCTACGGCGGCGGCTCGGCGGTGCGCAGCGGCGTGCTCGGCCGGGTGACCGATTCCCTCGAGCGGGCCGGGCTGCGCTGGGCGAGCGTGGGCGGCGTGCAGCCCAATCCCCGCCTCGCCCTGGCCCAGCAGATTGCCGACGAGTGGCGGGATAAGGGCATCGACTTTCTGCTCGCCGTCGGCGGCGGCTCGGTGCTCGACACGATGAAGGCCGTCTCCATGAGCCTGGCCTGCGGCGGGCCGGTCTGGGACTTCTTCTCCGGGGCGCGGGAGGTGACCGCCGCGGTGCCGATGGGCAGCGTGATCACCATCGCCGCCGCCGGCAGCGAGACGAGCGACTCGGCGGTGCTCACCAATGAGGCCCTGGGCACCAAACGCGGCAAAAACACCGACTTCAACCGCCCGCGCTTTGCCATCATGGACCCGGAGCTGACCTATCCCCTGCCGCCGCGGCAGACCGCCTGCGGTGTGACCGATATCATGATGCATACCTTGGAGCGCTATTTCTCCGACCGCGAGGGGGACTATCTCACCGACGCGATCGCCGAGGCGCTGCTGCGCGACGTGATGGACGCCGGGCTGCTGGCCATGCGCGAGCCGGAAAACTACTCCGCCCGCAGCGAGATCATGTGGTGCGGCAGTCTCTCGCACAACGATCTGACCGGCCTGGGACATCCGAAGGACTTCTCCGTTCACCAGCTCGGGCACGAGCTGTCGGCGATGTTTGACGTGCCGCACGGGGAGAGCCTGTCCATGATGTGGGGTGCTTGGGCGCGTTTTGTCTGCGCGCAGAACCCCGCCCGCTTCGCCGGGTTGGGCCGGAAGGTGCTCGCCGTCACCGAGCGCGACGACGAGGCGGCCGCTCAGCTCACCATCTCCGGCTTTGAGGCCTACTGGCAGCGCCTTGGGATGCCGGTCAGCCTGGGCCAGGGCATCGGCGTGCAGAGCGAGGAGACGCTGCGCCGCCTGGCGGAGGGCTGCTCGCGCCAGGGCAGCCGGAAGGTGGGTGTCTTCCGCCCGATCGACACGGCGGACATGCTGGCCATCTACCGGGCCGCTAACCGCTGAGGAGGCCGGGAATTTGTTCGGCTATGTAGTGGCGGACCAGGCAAACCTCACGCCGGAGCAGGCACAGCGATACCGCGCCGCCTACTGCGGCCTGTGCCGGACGATCGGTCAGCGCCACGGACAGCCCGCCCGGCTGACGCTGACCTACGACATGACCTTTCTCCTGCTCCTGCTCGACTCGCTCTATGAGCCGGAGCAGGCACAGGGCGTGTGCCGCTGCCCGCCGCATCCTATCCGCGCGCAGCACTGGCGCGCCAGCCGCTATACCGAGTACGCCGCCGACCTGAACGTGGCCCTGGCCTACTACAACTGCCTGGACGACTGGCGGGACGACCACAACGCCGCCAAGTGGGCGGCCGCGAGGGCGCTCGCCGGCCGCTACCGGGCGGTTCAGTCCCAGTGGCCGGAGCAGTGCCGGGCAATCGAGGAGGGGCTCAGCAACCTCTCCCGGCTGGAACAGGCGGAGAGCGCCGCGCTCGACGAGGCCGCCCGCAGCTTTGGCGGCATCCTCGCCGCCCTCTTCGCCGTGCGAGACGACCGCTGGGCAAATACCCTGCGGGAGATGGGCGACAAGCTGGGGCAGTTTATCTACCTGATGGACGCCGTGCTTGACCGGAAGGCGGACGAAAAGCGCGGACGCTACAACCCCGTCTCCGCCTTTGAGCGCGCGCACGGCCCGTTTCAGGCGCCTCAGGCACTGACCATGCTGATCGGGGACTGCACTCTCGCCTTTGAGCGGCTGCCGCTCGAGCAGGACCTCGACCTGCTGCGCAATATCCTTTATTCCGGCGTGTGGGCCAGATATGCCATCGCGCAGCAGCGCAAGGCCCGCACATCCCATAAGGGGGAACACACGACATGATCCAAGACCCATATAAGGTCTTAGGGGTATCGCCCGACGCCTCAGCCGACGAGATCAAGAAGGCTTACCGCCGCCTGGCCAAGCAGTACCATCCCGATCTCCATCCGAACGACCCGGAGGCCGCCCGGAAGATGAACGAGATCAACGCCGCCTATGACCAGATCAATAACCCGCAGAAGTACCAGCAGCAACAGGCGCAGTCTTCCGGCGGCGCGGGCTATGCCGACCCCTTCGGCGGCTATGGCGACCCGTTTGGCGGCTTTTACGGCAATCCCTTCGGCGGCTATCAGCAGCAACAGCAGCGCCAAACCACCTATCACACCCGCGGAAGCGACTCGCCCGACTTTCAGGCCGCGCAGCACTTCATCCAGGTGGGCAGCTATGACGACGCGCTGTCGGTGCTTGAGCGGATGAGCCAGCGGGAGCGCAACGCACGCTGGTACTATCTGGCGGGACTGGCCAACTCCGGCCTCGGCAATAAAATTCTCGCCCTGCAGTATCTGCAGCAGGCCGTGCGCATGGAGCCGGGCAACAGTGAATACCAGGCTGCCTTCCAGCGCATTCAGCAGGGCGGACAGTATTATCAGAACGCGAACATGGAGTTCTGCGCGCCCGGCGGCCGGGCCGCAATGCTCCCGCTGTGCCTGACGTGCTACTGTCTGAGCGGCGGAAGCTGCTGCTACTATCCCATAGGCTTTTTCTGGTGCTGACCGGGGATAAAACAGAACAATTGCCACAGAAAGGACGTGAGACAGATGGGAATTCTCTCCGGCCTGCAGCCGGAGCCGGTCTTCTCCCACTTTGAGGCCATCAGCGCCATTCCGCGCCCCTCGGGACAGGAACGGCAGATCTCCGACTATCTGGCCGCCTTTGCCCGCGCGCACGATTTGGCGTACCGGCAGGACGAGAGCGGAAATGTCATCCTATGGAAGGACGCCGCCCCCGGCTATGAGGACTGTCCCCCGGTCATTCTGCAGGGCCACATGGACATGGTCTGCGAGCAGGAGCCGGGGCGCGGCATGAATTTCACCACCCAGGGGCTGGAGCTGGAGGTCTCCGACGGCTGGGTCTCCGCCCGCGGCACGACGCTTGGCGGAGACGACGGCATCGCGCTGGCCTACTGCCTGGCCCTGTTGGAGGCGGAGGACATCCCGCATCCCCCGCTGGAGGTGCTCATCACCACAAGTGAGGAGACCGGCATGGGCGGCGCGCGTGCCGCCGACCTCTCCGGCCTGCGCGGGCGGAGGCTCATCAATCTCGACAGCGAGGAGGAGGGGCAGATTATCACCTCCTGCGCTGGCGGCTGCCGGGTGGACTGCCGCGTGCCGCTGGAATATCAGACGCAGACCGGGCAGCTGTGCGCTCTCACCGTTGGCGGACTGACCGGCGGTCACTCGGGCACCGAGATCGACAAGGGCGGGGCCAACGCCTGCCGGCTGCTCAGCCGGGTGCTGATGGAGCTGGGACAGCAGTTCTCCTTCTCCGTCGTCTCCCTGTGCGGCGGCGGCCGGGACAATGTGATTCCCCAGCAGGCGAGCGCGCGCATCCTCCTCTCCGAGCGGCTGCTGCCCGCCTGCTGCGCGGCGCTGGAGCGCTGCCGCCGGGAGCTGGGCAAAGAGTATCAGGCCACCGATCCCGGCCTGACCCTCACTTTTACCTTAGAGGGAGAGGGGACCTTCCCCGTTCTGACGGTGGACAGCGCGCAGAAGGCGCTGCTGCTCGTCCAATATCTCCCCAACGGCGTGCAGGCGATGAGCCAGACCATGCCGGGCATGGTGGAGACCTCGCTGAACCTCGGGTATATGGAGACAGGCCGCGAGGCGCTGGCCCTGCGCTTTAGCCTGCGCAGCTCTTCCCGCCAGGCGCTGGCCGGGCTGAAGCGGCAGCTGGCCGAGGCGCTGACCGCTGTGGGCGGCACGGCCTCCGTTTCAGGGGAATATCCCCCCTGGGAGTATCGGGCCAACTCACCGCTGCGCGAGCAGGCGGCGCGCGCTTACCGAGAGCTCTACGGCAGGGAGGCGGAGCTGGTGGCCATTCACGCAGGCCTGGAGTGCGGGTTGCTGGCGGAAAAGCTCCCCGGCGTGGACGCCGTGTCCATCGGCCCGAATATGCGGGACATCCATACTCCGCGCGAACGGCTGGAGATCGCCTCGGTCAGGCGCACCTGGGACTGGCTGCTGCGTGTGCTGGCCGAGCGGGAGACGAGGACGGCAGCGGACTGGGACTCCGGCAGGCCGGATCAAATTCCATAAAACTGCCCAACGGCGCCTTGCAAGAGCCTGAAGCGCTCTGCGGGGCGCCGTTGGGCGCGCCGCGCCCCTTAGCGCACGGCGTTTGCCGATCCTCGTACTTCCCCCGCATCCGAAGACGAAAAATGTCATTTTTTGTCATGAACATTGGAGGTTCCGGCAGTTATAATGGATTTGATTGAACATCTGATGAACGGAACGCTATGATTTATGCCCCGTCTTCGAAAAAACACCCGCTGCCGGCAGCCGGGCCGCGCAGCTCGTGTTCACCCTGCTGATGCTGGCCGGGGCGCTCTGCTGCTCTGGCGTCTGGCGGTAACCCAGATGCTGCTGCCGCTCCACCTGGCTGCGGTTGCCCTGATCGGGCTGCTGGCCGCACTGGCCTTCTGCCGGGAGCGGCATGCCTTTGCCAGCGGCGACCGCCAGCGCGGACGGAACCAGATGGCGCTGATCCTGCAAATCGTTTCGCACCGCAAACGGTTTTCGACCATCCCAAACTTCTCAAAAACACCTGCGCAGCGCCCTGCTTGGTACGCGGCGCAGGTGTTTTCATCTTGTGCGCCCATCCTGCTCCAGCAAGGCGAGCAGCGCGCGGCAGCCGGCGAGCACGTCGCGCCAGGTGGCCTCAAAATCCCCGGTGTACCATGGGTCGGCCACGTCACGGCTCTGGCCGGTATAGTCGAGCAGGAGGTGGATTTTGCCGTCCGGGTCGCCGCCGCAGATGCGGTTCATATTGCGCAGGTTCGCCCTGTCCATGCCGATGAGCAAATCATAATAGCGGTAATCACTCCGGCGCAGCTGACGCGCGGTCTTGCCCGCGCAGCCGATACCATGCTCTGCCAGCTTGCGCCGGGCCGGCGGATAGACCGGATTCCCCAGCTCCTCCGTGCTGGTGGCGGCGGAGGCGATCTCAAACTCAGTCACGCGGCCGTCCTTCGCGACCAGGTCCTTCATCACGAATTCTGCCATGGGACTGCGGCAGATGTTGCCGTGGCATACAAAAAGTATTTTGATCATCTTTTTATCCCTCCGAAAGTAATTCATTTGCCCAATAACCGTCATTTTTCTGAGTCTGTTTGCCCAACGCTTTTCCCTGGCCCTCATGGCTCTTTATAAATCGGCACAAGTAACCGGCGGAAATGTGTCAAAACGCGTGATCTCCAGTACTGGTCAAGGCGCTTTCAATGGATAAACGCCAGAAAAACTCCGCTTCAACCCGTTCATAATAGGAGCTCGTATAGATGCCCAGACGCGGTCTGAACGTCTCCATATCCCACCAGTTCCTGCAAGACTTTAAATACAGGTATCTATCAGCAACAAACGCGTGCCTGAATGCGTACGGAGTGATTCGCGGCAGTTGTTCGGCACGGCCGGCATTATCCCTCATTCAGAATCCGCCTCAAATCGGGTTGAAGCTGCAAAGCCGCCTTCGGCTTACTGTTTATATCCAAAACAGAACGTTTCCACAGCCGTCAACTATCATTTCTCTCTGTGTGTCTCCGGTTTTGGATCGCATGGCGGAACACCTCACAGGCAGCATCCCACAGACCATAGAGGTTTTGTAGCAAATCCATCTGCTGTGTCGTCTCCGGCAGACAGGGTTTTCTGCCGCGTTCTCCCTTGTAACAGCACGGCTGACTCAGCGCCAGCCATTTCCGCATGGTTATTATATCACTCTTGACTGTATTGTGCACTCTGTTTTGTGAAGTATTGCCTTAACAGACATACGCCGGACAGACGTCTGACGCTATGGCAGACGTGCTGCGGGATGACACCGCGCCGGAAAATCGTTTCGCACCTCTCAAACCTGAATGGCAGAAAACCGCAGTCAGGCTGGGAAAATGAAAATATAGACTTACAAAACGACCACGCTCTCTTGTGGAAAGAGGGTGCGGCCGTTTGTGTTCGCTGCCTTGGGCGGTTCCTCGGCGTTTCGCAGCACTTAAATGCAGCTCAGGGAGGCGGTGATGAATCGACAAGAGCCGGCAGCGAGAGGTTCTGTTCCAGCCGAATCTTCTAAAAACGAGGGAATCCTGTATGGACTCCCCAGGTTCAGAACGGCACGGATAGGTCAAAAGATCCGCCGCTTTGCCAAAGGCGGTTCATTCAGCGATTCCTTAGGTTTTGATAAATTTCCGACAACTATTTATATTATATCAATTTTCCGTTAGGACCAAACACTATGTTTTTAGCAGGCCGCTCTTCCACTTGAGAACTGCTTCTCCTGCTATTGTTTGCTATGTTTTCTGCTTTACAGCGCAATCTCCAGGCCGTCGCAGGCAGCAATGATTCCGCGCGCCGGAACCGTTCCGTGCCGTCTCTTCTCCTCTGTCCGAAGTGCATTTTTAACTGTTTATTCATGTTTTTTTCAGTTTACTTTCAGCCTGACCTCCTATAATGATGGTAACGTTCATTCATAGTAACATTCTTCCTAGGAGGCATACCGCATGAAGCAGACCACCCCCTTCTCCCGGCCGGGGGACAAGCTCCCGTCAGCCCCCGCGAATAGGAAGCAGCCGCGCCGCAGACGGGCCATTCTTCTCGCAGTCGTCCTGCTGCTCGTCCTGGCCGCAGCGCTCTTCTTCCTGTTCCCGCGCCTGCTCGGTGGCTCGCCGGAGACCGAGGTGTCCACCGCGCAATCCGTGCAGGTCACGACAGGCACCGTCACCAACTCCATCGTCGGCACCGGCTCGCTCACCGCAGGGGAGACAGCGTCGGTCGACCTGCCCAGCGGGCTGGTGATCGACGAGGTGTACGTCTCCTCCGGTGACACGGTGCAGGCAGGCGACCTATTGGCTAGCGTGGAGGCGTCCTCCCTCACCAGCGTGCTCCAATCACTGCAATCGTCCATCGACAGTGTGGACGAGGCGTTGGAGGACGCGCTGGAGGATTCGGAGGATGAGACTGAGCTGACCTCCGTCCTCTCCGGCCGCGTCATCAAGATCTACGCAGCGGAGGGCGACAGCGCCGCCGACGTCGTGAAAGAGTATGGCGCGCTGATGCTGTTAAGTGTGGACGGCAAGATGGCCCTGCGCCTGGAAGACGCCGGCTCGCTCGCCATAGGCGATGAGGTCACCGTCACCCTCTCAGATGGGACGGAGAAGGAGGGCACCGTGGAGAGCACGGAAGGCGGCGCCGTCATCACCGTCAGTGACAGCGGAACGGAGCTGGCGGAAACTGTCACGGTCACGGACGCGGACGGGAATGACCTGGGCAGCGCCGTCCTTTACATCCACCAGGAGATCGCCGTCACCGCCGTCAGCGGCACGGTGGCTGACCTGGAGGTCTCGGAGGGCGAGTCTATCGACGCCGGGGACACGCTCTGTACGCTGGAGAACACCGGCACATCCGCCGCCGTGCAGGAGCTGACCAGCCAGCGCGCGTCCCTACAGGAACAGCTCCAGTCCGCGTTACAGATCGCACAGGACGGCGGAATCACTGCCCCGGCGGACGGCGTCGTCCAGTCAGTCAATGTCTCCGCCTCCGGCAGCACAACCAGTTTCCTGAGCGCAGATGACGGTGGGACGCAGAGTGCAGTGCTGACCCTCCTGAGCGCGTCTCTGGAGGCGGACGGGGAGAGCGGACAGACCGCAGAGGCAGCTGAGGAGGGCGGCGAGACGCCGTCCAACGAGACGGAGGAGACGCTGCCGACGGACGGCACGGAAGATTCCGGAGAAGACTCCGCTGACGGCACAGAGGAGACCACTGAAACAGTGATCTCCGACTTCTCTGAACTCACCGTGACCGCCCCCGCCACTGGCGCTGCGCCGCAGGCCGAGATCGCGGAGACGGAGGCCTATACCGGCCAGATCGTCTGGCAGACCAGCGACACTGTCTTTGCCGCCGGTACCACCTATCAGGCTCGCGTGACGCTGACGGCAAAGGAGGGTTACTGCTTCTCCACCCTTCAGACTCCGCTGGTCAACGAGGGTATGGGCTGCCTGGTCTCCGGCCTGAGCTGGTCGGAAGACGGCAAGACGGTCTCCTTCCTGGTCACCTTTGCCGCCACGGAGGATGAGAGCACGACACAAGATCCCAGCTCGGACACCGGTTCGGAAGCCAGCCAGGGCGGCAGCTCTCTCCCCTCCGGGACAGGGAGCGGATTCTCTTCCGGCGGGTCTTCCTCCGGCAGCAGCTCTGTCTCGGTTAGCTCGGCGGAGTCGGGCAGCAGCACGACAGAGAGCACCACCTCTTCGGACGGGACGTCCTCCGATACGGTGAGCGCGTTTACCCTCTCCATCAGCGACAGCATGCGCATCAGCATCTCGGTGGACGAGCTGGATATTAACACGATTGCCGTCGGCCAGAGCGCCCAGATCTCACTGGACGCCATCGATGGCGAGACTTTCTCGGGGACCGTCATCTCCGTCTCCTCCATCGGAACCTCCAGCGGCGGCTCGACCCAGTACACCGTCTCTATCTCCTTTGAGGCCACTGCGGAGATGAAGCTCGGCATGAACGCCACTGCCACCATCACCACGGAGGAAGCTGCCGACGTTCTCACCATCCCGGTCAACGCCCTGCAGCAGAGCGGCAGCCAGGTCTTTGTCTACACCTCGGTGGAGGAGGACGGCAGCCTCTCCGGCGCGACTGAGGTGGAGACTGGCCTGTCGGACGGGGAAACCGTCGAGATCGTCTCCGGCCTGGAAGAGGGCCAGACGGTCTACTACCTGCGCACCGGTTCTGACAGCGACAGCGGCACCACAAGCTTCAGCGGCGGCATGGACTTCGGCGGCATGGACTTCGGCGGCCAGATGCCGGATACGGGCAGCGGCGAGCGGCCGGACATGGGCGGCGGCCAGATGCCGGGCGCGGCAGGGGGCTGAGCCATGATCGTCTTTCACAACGTCACTAAATGTTATTTTATTGGCCAGAATGTCGTGCGGGCGCTTGACCGGGCCAGCCTGCACATCAATCCCGGCGAATTTGTCAGCATCGTCGGCCCGTCCGGCAGCGGAAAGTCTACGCTGATGAACATCATCGGTTGTCTGGATACGGCGGACGAGGGAGAATACCTGCTGGATGGGCAGAATATCGGGCACTATACCCAGCGTCAGCTCACGCATGTCCGCCGACGGAAGATCGGCTTTATCTTCCAGAGCTTTAACCTGATCGGCAAGATGACCGCGCTGGAGAACGTGGAACTCCCCCTGCTCTACCAGAGGGTACCGCGAAAAGAGCGGCTGCTGCGGGCCACAGAGGCGTTACGCGCGGTCAGCCTGCTTGACCGGATGAATCACCGGCCAAGCGAGCTCTCCGGCGGCCAGCAACAGCGTATCGCCATCGCGCGCGCCCTGGTCACCCGCCCTTCCCTCTTCCTGGCCGACGAGCCGACAGGCAACCTGGACTCGCGCACCAGCGAGGAGATCATGGACCTGTTTCACCGCCTGCATGAGGCGGGGAATACCATCGTTCTCATCACCCACGATACCGAGGTCTCCCTTCAGGCCCAGCGGCGGCTGCACATCCGCGATGGAAGGGTGGTGCATGAGGATTGATCATGGCATGGAAGATGGCTTGGAAGTCCGTACTTTCCAACAAGCTGCGCTCTTTTTTGAGCATCCTGGGTATTTTGATCGGCGTGATCTCCCTGGTTGTCCTGGTCTCCATCGTCAACAGCGCGACCGGCTCGATCACCGACACCATCTCCAGCCTGGGTACCAATCTGCTTTCGGTCAGCATCACGGACGACAAGGAAAATCCGCTGCGCCTGGCCGAACTGGACACCCTGATGGAGGAGGACGGCATCGCACTTGCCGCACCGCTGGAGCAGACCAGCCTCACCGCCAAATACGGTTATGTCAGTGACGAGAGCGCTGTGGTCTACGGCACCACTAACCCTTATTTCTCGATCCAGGGGCTCACGCTCGCCTCCGGACGGCTCCTGATGCAGACCGATGTGGACAACATGTCCTATGTCGCCGTGCTCAGCTATGAGACTGCCGTCGAATTGGTCGGCCGGCCGGACGCCACGGGCGAGACGGTCTATCTGGATGGTATCCCGTTTCTGATCGTCGGCGTGCTGGCGGAGGAAGACAGTTCTTCCAGCCTGTCGCTGAGCGAGAACACCGCGTTGGAGGTCTATATCCCCTACACGACCCTCAGCCGGGTCTCCGGCAGCAGCCGGTATGTCAGCCGTTTTTACCTCTCCGCGGAGGATGATAACTCGCTGGAGCGAGCCGAGCTGGCGGTGACCGCCTTCCTGCTCGAGCGGTTCGGCCAGGATGAGGACGCATTCACCGTCATCGACCAGTCCGCAGTCGGGGAGGCCATGAGTTCTGTCACGAGCACACTCTCCCTCATGCTCGGCGGCATCGCGGCAATCTCTCTGCTCGTCGGTGGCATTGGCATCATGAACATCATGCTCGTCTCGGTCACAGAGCGGACCCGGGAGATCGGCATCCGCAAGGCGATTGGGGCGGATCTGACCGATATTATGGTACAGTTCCTGGTGGAGGCGCTTCTCATCAGCGTCCTGGGCGGGCTGCTGGGGGTCGGCGCGTCCTGGGTCATCCTCCAGATCGCCAACCTGGTTGTCGGCGAGACGATGACGATGACGCTCGACCTCCAGGTGGCGTGGCTTGCGGTGGGCTTTTGTGCCCTGATCGGTACCCTCTTCGGGCTCTATCCCGCCATAAAGGCCGCCCGGAAAAATCCCATCGAGGCGCTGCGCTACTCCTGACCTCTGTCACTCCTCCGAGGTGCAGGGCAATCCCGCCGGTTTGCAGATGTCAAACCGGCGGGATTTTTTTGAAAAGCCATCTTCCATATTGCAAAGGCAGCAGGTCAAAAACGAGGTGGTGTCAATAGGTCCCCTTATCCTTGCGTGGGGCAGAGGCGTGTTCCTGGCGGCCCGGATTCAAACGGAGCGCGCCGGAGGAGAGAGATCTCCTCCGGCGCGCTATTGCTTTCTGCCTGTGCCGGTCTGAAAAATCCGGTCAGGCCGCCGGTTCAGTAGTTCTCACAGCGGAGCTCAAAGTAACTCTGCGGATGCGCACAGGTGGGGCAGATCTCCGGCGCGGCGGTGCCCACCACAATATGTCCGCAATTGCGGCATTCCCAGACTTTAACCTCGCTCTTGGCAAAGACCTCTTCCATCTCCACGTTGCGCAGCAGCGCCCGATAGCGTTCCTCATGGTGCTTCTCCACTGCGGCCACCAGGCGGAACTTGGCTGCCAGCTCGGGGAACCCCTCCTCTTCGGCGGTCTTGGCAAAGCCGTCGTACATATCGGTCCACTCGTAGTTCTCTCCCTCGGCGGCGTGCAACAGGTTCTCCGCCGTGTTGCCAATGCCGCTGAGCTCCTTGAACCACATTTTCGCGTGCTCCTTCTCGTTGTCCGCTGTTGTCTGGAAAAGGGCCGCGATCTGCTCATAGCCCTCCTTCTTTGCCACGGAGGCAAAATAGGTATACTTGTTGCGGGCCTGGGACTCGCCGGCAAAGGCGGCCTCCAAGTTCTTCTCGGTCTGTGTTCCTGCGTACTTGCTCATGTCGTCTCCTCACTTTCTTTTGATCGTGGATTTGTGCTGGTATGGCAGCCAGCGACGGAACGTCCGGCCGCCATTACGCCCTCTGGTCCTGTCCCCTCTCCCGTTGCCGGCAGTCCGGGCACAAATAGTACACCTTCAGGTCATAAAACAGGAAGTCTTCACCCAACTGCCGCCGCAGCGAGCCAGTCATATCTTCAAAGCAGACATCCGTCAGCGCTCCACACCCGCGGCATATCACGTGGTCGTGGCGTGCCACACAGTCATACCGGTCGGGAGAACCCTCGAGGGGGATCCGGCGGACCAGTCCGGCCGTGCAGAGTTTGTTGAGATTATTGTAGATCGTTGCAAGAGAGATGCCCGGATACGTCCCCTTCAACTCGGAAAAGACCTGCTCCGCAGTCAGGTGGCGAGCGGGCCGGGTGACCAGCCGGTAGACTGCTTTCTCGTATTTTGTCATGAAAACTCCCGCCTGTGCTGGAATGTTTCTAATAAAATTATAAATGGTCTAAAGTCGTTTGTCAAGAGCAACTCTGCCGCCGGCATTGCAAAACAGCAGATTTTCTGCTTTACGCATTGGGCTGTCTCCAGTTCTATTCTCCCCCTGCGGTTTGACGACACCTCTATCGTTTCGTGCAAAACAGTCAACGCGGACCGGAATAGCGATCGTCTGTATTAGGCATAACTTCCTTCAGCGGGACATGTTTCCACTTTTACATGTATTTTTATTTTACCGTTGGCATGTGTCAATCCAGCATGCTATAATATGCACATATTGAAATCGTGCCCCCGCGGAGAGACGGCGAAGGGAAACGGCGTGTGCACAGGGCGCCGCTGTTTCGCGCGATCCGGCATCCCTCTTCCGGAAGTGCTCAGGCGGGATGGATGGTCTTAAAAATTATGTATATCATGCATTTTGTCCTGAGATAGAAAAGAGATTGCCCCTAATAAAACTCAACAAGAAAGCGGTCATTTTTGATCTGGATGGTGTCATCTGCTTCACTGACAAGTTCCACTATCAGGCATGGAAGGCGCTGGCCCTCTTCGGCGACGCAAAGGGCTGCGGCCTGGAAGACTATGATCTGGCCTCTTTCTCCGATCTGCTTAACATTCTGTAGGGGCGCCGCATGAGACCGTATGCCTTTGGAGTGGACGTCGGTGGGACAGCAATCAAGCTTGGCTTTTTCCAAATTGACGGTACCCTGGTAAAAAAGTTTCAGATCCCGGCGCGGACAGAGGAGACGGAGCCGTGCAAGTGCAGCCACTGCGGCTGTCTGGGGCAGTACTGCTCGGTCACCGGCCTACTGCGTACAGCGAAGCGGCGATCGGCACCATCGACCCGGAGAGGTTCGTGATCGGCGGTGACCTGTCCACCGCTGAGGTCCAGGGGAAGAAGCGCACCTTTGAGGACGGCCTGCGCGTGACGAAGTAACCCTGGGCCTTCCAGGCACAACGCATCATCTCTCCTTCGTGCGCCTCTCCCCAGCACGGGAGAGGCGCTCTGCGGTTTTCATCGCGCTTGTTGACATCCTTTGTCCCGGTTTGCGGACTCCTTTTCCCTTAAAATACGACTGCAAAGGAGAGACAGAGCACGTTCAGCCCACCTGTCTGCACCGCCGCTTTCAAAGCTTTTCCTCTCCGGGGCAGCTGCACGCACGGGCTATTTCAGAGCACAGACAGAGAAACTGTGCTATAATATCCCCACCGGATAAACTTGCGTCGAGAGAGGAGGGGCCATGAAACTGATTCACCTGTCCGATTTGCACTTGGGCAAGCGGCTCAAGGAGCGTTCCCTGCTGGAGGACCAGCAGCATATCCTGCGCATTCTCCTGGAAATTGCCGCGCAGGAACGGCCGGACGCCGTACTGATCGCCGGCGACCTGTATGATAAGCCGGTTCCGCCCGTCGAGGCGGTGGCGCTGCTGGACGAGTTTCTTGTCCGGCTGACCGCGCTCGGTATCCAGGTGCTGCTCATCAGCGGCAACCATGACTCCCCGGAGCGCACGGCCTTTGGCGGGCGGCTGATGGCCGCCGAGGGCGTCCACTTCGCCCCGGTCTATGACGGCACGGTGCGCCCCGTCGTGCTGGAGGACAGGCATGGTCCGGTCTTCTTCTACCTTCTCCCTTTTCTCAAGCCGGCCCACGTCCGGCGGTATTTCCCGGACGAGGAGATCATCTCCTATACCGACGCGCTGCGCGTGGCGGTGGGGGCGATGGGGGTGGACTACGCCGCGCGCAATGTGCTGCTCACCCACCAGTTTGTCACCGGCGCGCGCACCTGCGACTCGGAGGAGCGCTCCGTCGGCGGGTCAGACCAGGTGGACGCGTCGGTATTCGACGGCTTTGACTACGTCGCGCTCGGGCACCTGCACAACCCACAGTCCGCAGGCCGGCCGGAGGTGCGCTATTGCGGCACGCCGCTAAAATATTCTTTCTCTGAAGCGGACGTCCAGAAATCCGCCACCGTGGTCGAGCTGGGCGGGAAGGGGGACGTCGCCATCCGTACTGTCCCGCTCACGCCGCTGCGCGAGCTGCGGGAACTGCGCGGCCGGTACGAGGAGCTTACGCTGCGCAGCCTCTACGCGGGGACAACCTGGCAAGAGGACTATGTCCACATCACCCTCACCGACGAGGAGGACGTTCCCGACGCGGTGGGCAAGCTGCGGGTGATCTACCACAACCTGATGAAGCTGGACTATGACAACGCGCGCACCCGCTCAACTTCCGGCGCGCTGGAGACGGCTGACCCGATGCGCCGCTCGCCGCTGGAGCTGTTTGAGGCGCTCTACGAGCGTCAGAACCATCAGCCGCTGACGGCGCAGCAGCGGGAGTTCCTCTCCGGCCTGGTGGAGGAGATCTGGGAGGAGATGCCATGAGACCGCTGAAATTGACGCTCTGCGCCTTTGGCCCCTACGCCGGGCGGACCGTCCTGGAGCTCGACCGCCTCGGCCGCCAGGGTCTCTACCTGATCTGCGGCGACACCGGGGCGGGCAAGACCACCCTCTTTGACGCGATCACCTTCGCCCTCTACGGCGAGCCGAGCGGGCAGACGCGGGAGAGCTCTATGCTGCGCTCCCAGTACGCCGCGCCGGAGACGCCGACTGAGGTGGAGCTGGTCTTCTCCTGCGGGGAGAAGACCTACCGCGTCCGCCGCAGCCCCGAGTACCGCCGCCCCGCCCGCCGCGGCAGCGGCACCGTCACCCAGCGGGCGGAGGCAGAGCTGGAATACCCCGATGGCCGTCTGGTCACCCGCTGGCGGGAGGTGACTGCCGCCGTCGGGGAGATCATCGGGCTGGACCGGAACCAGTTCTCCCGCATTGCCATGATTGCGCAGGGGGACTTTCTCAAGCTCCTGCTCGCCTCTACGGAGGAGCGCAAGGCGATCTTCCGCCAGCTCTTCCAGACCGCGCCCTATCAGCGCTTGCAGGAGCGGCTCAAGGCGGAGTCAAGCGCGCTGGCCGCCCAGTGCGAGCAGCTGCAGGCGGGGCTGCGGCAGTACCTCTCCGGCATCGACTGCCCGGAGGAGCACCCCCTCGCCCCGCAGGCGGAACGCGCCCGCAGCGGCGAGCTGCCGGTGACGGAGGCGGAGGACCTGCTCTCCCAACTGCTGCGCGAGGACGAGCAGGCGCGCGCGGCACAGCAGACCAAGCTGGAGCAGGCGGAACAGACACTCGCGGCGGCGAACGCCCGTCTCGGCCAGGCGGAGGGACAGGAACGTTTGCGCAAGGCCCTGCGCCAGGCGGAGGACCGTCTGTCCCGCCGTCAGGCAGAGCTGGACGAGCTGGAAGCCCTCTGGCAGGCAGAGCAGGCGCGCGCCCCGGAGCGGGAAGCGCTCGCGCGGCAGGTCGCCCAAGCGGAGAGCCTGTTGCCGCGCTATGACGAGCTGGAGCGGACGCGCGGCCAACTCGCCCGGCTGTCCAAGGAGACGTCGGCGCAGGCGCGCGCACTGCGCCAGCGCCAGGAGGAGCAGCGACGCCGCAGCGACGCCCTTGAGGCCCGGCGCGCTGAGCTGGACAGACTGCGGGAGAGCGGCGGCGCGCGGGAACGGCTCGCCGCCCGACAGGAGCAGCTCACTGCCCGGCAAAAGTCTCTCGACGAATTGGATGGGCTGCTGCGCGCGGCGGCGGAGCTGGAGGCCGCGCTCGCGCGGGCCCAGGCGGACTACCGCGCGGCGGCGGACCGGGCAGACCGGGCGCGCGAGAACTACGGGCGAGCCAACCGAGCCTTTTTGGACGGCCAGGCCGGGCTGTTGGCCGAGTCTCTGCGCGAGGGAGAGCCTTGCCCGGTCTGCGGCTCGCGCAGCCATCCCGCCCCCGCCGAGCGGGCACAGCAGGTGCCAACCGAAGTGCAGCTGAAAACGCTCCGACAGGCCAGCGAGCGCGCCGGGGCGGCCGCCGCAGAGGCGAGCGCAGGAGCCGCCCGCCTGGCCGGGCAGCTCGCTGCGGGGCGCCAGACACTCGCCGCGCGCTGCTCCGAGCTGCTGGGCTGCCCACCCGAGGCGGCAGAGACACTCCTGATGCAGGCACGCCGCGAGAGCGCTGCAGCACTCCGCGAAGTGGAACAGTCCCTCGCCGCCGAGGAGGCAAAGCTGCGCCGCAGGGCGGAGCTGGAGCAGGCGCTGCCTGGCGAGGAGGAAACCCTTCAGGCGCTGGGGGAGCAGCTCCAGTCCGCCGACCGCACCCTCGCGTTGCTCGAGCAGGACCGGGAGCGGGCAAACACGGCGCTGGAAACCCTCGCCGCCCAGCTGCCCCATCCGGACCGTCGCGCAGCGCAGGAGGAATTGGTGCGCCTGCGCCGGCAGCAGACGGACATGCAGCAGGCCCTCCAGCGCGTTCAGGACGCCCGGCAAGACGCCAGGACCGCCTGCGACACGCTGCGCGGGCAGCGCGAGGGCTATCAGGCGCAGCTGCACAGCGTGAGCGCCATTGACGTGGCGGCGGAGCGCGTCCGCCAGGGGGAATCCACTGCGTCCAAAAACGCCTGTGCCGCTGCGCTCCAGGCCCTCGCCGCCCGTCTCCGGCAGAACACCGCCGCGCTGGAGGGTATCCAGCGGCAGAGCGGCGCGCTGGCGGAGGCGGAACGGCGGTGGTCGTGGGTCCGCGCGCTCTCCAACACCGCCAACGGCAACCTCCCCGGTAAGGAAAAGCTGATGCTGGAGACCTACGTGCAGGCCGCCTGCTTTGAGCGCGTGCTCGCGCGGGCAAACACCCGCTTTCTCACCATGTCGGACGGGCAGTACGAGCTGGTACGTCGGACGGAGGCGGAGAACAACCGCAGCCAGAGCGGGCTGGAGCTGGACGTGATCGACCACTATAACGGCACCCGGCGCAGCGTGAAGTCTCTCTCCGGCGGGGAGTCCTTCCTCGCCTCGCTCGCCCTCGCGCTCGGCCTGGCGGAAGAGGTGCAGTCGGAGGCCGGCGGCGTGCGTCTGGAGAGTATGTTTGTCGACGAGGGCTTTGGCTCCCTGGACGAGGACGCGCTGGCCCAGGCGATGCGCGCCCTGGACGATTTGACGGAAGGAGAACGGCTGGTCGGCGTCATCTCCCATGTGGCCGAACTGCGTGAGCGGATTGACCGTCAAATCGTCGTGACCAAGGCGCGCAGCGGCGGCAGCCGGGTGGAAATTGTCGTATGAGCGGCCTCTCCCCTATTCGGGCGAGGCTGCCCGTGCTTAAAATAAAGCTGGGCCGGCCTGTCCGGCCGGATGAAGGAGGAGAGGATATGTCTCTGAGCGAGGGGAAGATCGGCGGCAGCTACCGTGTCGCGTCCATCTGTCTGCCGCACAATCTGGAAAAGCGCCTGGAGGCGCTTGGGATGACCACCGGCACCAGCGTGTCCGTGCTCAACCGCAAAGCTCATGGTGTGCTCATCGTCAAGGTGCGGGGTACGCGCTTTGCCCTGGGACGGAATATCACAAAAAACATTTTGGTGGAAGCGGTCGCATGAGGGAAAATATGACCATCGGATTCATCGGCAATCCGAACTGCGGCAAGACCACCCTTTTCAACGCCTACACCGGCGCAAACCTGAAGGTGGCCAACTGGCCTGGCGTGACGGTGGAGAAGGTGGAGGGGGCCATCCGCTCCCATGACCTGAATATCCGCCTGGTGGACCTGCCGGGCACCTACAGCCTGACCTCCTACACGATGGAAGAGCAGGTGGCGCGCCAGTTTATCCTCAGCGACGAGGTGGACGTCATCATCGACGTGGCCGACGCCTCCGCGCTCGAGCGCAATCTCTACCTCACCCTCCAGCTCCTGGAGCTGGGCAAGCCGGTGGTGCTGGCGCTCAATATGATGGATATTGTCGAAAAGCGCGGCATGGAGATCGACATCCACCGCCTGCCGGAGATGTTGGGGATCCCGGTCATCCCGGTCTCGGCGCGCAGGCGGACCGGCCTGGACGTGCTGCTGCACGCGGCCGCCCACCACAAGGACAGCACCGGCCCGGACCGGCTCATTCACCAGCACGCGCAGCCCTCGCACCACCGGCACGACCACCACGCGGAATACGCCATGGTCTACAGCGACAGGCTCGAGGACAAGATCGACCTCATCACCGCCGAGCTGCAGCGGCGCTATCCCGAGCTGACCAACTACCGCTGGCACGCGATCAAGCTGCTCGAGCAGGACCGGGAGATTACCCAGCGCTATCCGGTAAACCTGCCGGAGGTGATCGACCGGAGCTATGAGTCCGACATCATCAACGAGAAATATGACTTCATTGACGAGATCATCCGGGAGGTGCTCTTCAACAAGGACCGGCAGGACGCCCTCACGGAGCGGGCGGACCGGCTGCTGACGCACCGTGTCTGGGGCATCCCGATCTTTCTGGGAATTATGGCGGTGGTGTTCTTCCTCACTTTCACCATCGGCGACTGGCTCAAGGGCTACTTTGAGGCGGCGATCGAGCAGTTCTCCGCGCTGGTGAGCGCCGGGATGGACGCGATCGGCGTGAACGCCATGCTGCAGTCCCTGCTGGTGGACGGCATCATCGCCGGCGTGGGCGGCATTTTGACCTTCCTGCCCAACATCGCCATCCTGTTTCTGGCGCTCGCCTTCCTGGAGGACAGCGGGTATATGGCCCGCGTGGCCTATGTGATGGAAGGGGTCATGAGCCGGCTTGGTCTATCCGGGCGGGCCTTCATCCCGATGATGCTCGGTTTTGGCTGTACGGTACCCGCCATCATGGCTTCCCGCGCGCTGGAAAACCGGCGGGACCGGCTGCGGGTCATGCTGGTCACGCCGTTTATGAGCTGCAGCGCGCGGCTGCCGATCTACATCCTGTTTGCCGAGATGTTTTTTGGCGACTACGCCATGCTCGCGGCCTACTCCATGTACCTGATCGGCCTGTTTGTCGCCATTGCGGCCGCAGCGGTTATCCACCTGCTGGACAGGAAAAGGGAGGAGCACTACCTGCTCATCGAGCTTCCGGAGTATAAAGCGCCCAGCGCCCGGACCGTGGCGATCTACGTGTGGGAGAAGGTGAAGGATTATCTCACGAAGGCGGGCACCACCATCTTTGTCGCCTCCATCCTGATGTGGATTATCCTCAACTTTGGCCCCACCGGCTACGTCACCGAGATGGCAGACAGCTTCGGGGCGACGCTGGGCCACGCGCTGGTGCCCTTCTTCACGCCGATCGGCCTGGGCTTCTGGCAGATCGCCGTGGCGCTCATCGCCGGCATCTCCGCGAAAGAGGTGGTTGTGTCCAGCTGCGCGGTGCTCTTCGCCGTGCCCAACGTCAATTCCGCTGCCGGGATGACGGAGCTGGCCGGGCTGCTCGGCCAGCTGGGCTTTGGTCCGCTCAACGCGCTTTGCCTGATGGTGTTCTGCCTGCTCTACATCCCGTGCGCCGCGACACTGGCCACCATTCGCAAGGAGGCAGGCAGCACGCGGTGGATGGCGCTGTCCGCCCTCTTCCAGCTCGTCGTCGCCTGGTACGTCACCTTTGTGATCTATCAGGTGGGCCGGCTGGTGCTCTGACGCGCGAGAAGGCAGCGTGAGCGGCTCTCTTTGGATTCCATCAGATAACAGATGAAAAAGGTTATGGGAAGACGTGAAGCGTGTCTTCTCATAACCTTTTTTCTGCCAGCGTCAGTTTCATGTCAGGACCTGTCTGAAAAACAGCCTGCACCGCCAGGCATATTCCCTGTTTTTCAAACAATGCCTAACCGGCACCTCTCCGGACAACTTGCGCAGAACCGGAGGTCAGTCTGCAAACCGCTCCCAAAGGCCGTTCAGGCGCTCAACCACATCGCGATAGACGGAATACTTCTCCTGGTAGTGCCGTGCATATTCCGCATGCGGCTGTACGGTCCCGGTCAGGCGCACGATTCGGGCCGCCGCATCGGCATAGTCCCGATAGACGCCCGCCGCGACGCCTGCGCGCCGGTGACCGTGGCCGCAATCCGATCGACGCTGGCATCGAAATAGTCCGT
>CAYWUA010000015.1:0-37245 GCA_964461385.1 uncultured Oscillospiraceae bacterium | reverse complement strand
CCGCATCGAACAACCTCTACTCCTCCGCATACTGGAGCAGCTATCAGTCCGCTGGTATCTCTACCAATAGCAGCAGCACGCTGGTAAACTACGTGACCACCGGCGATCTGTATTACCGCACCGGCCCCGGCTTTAGCTACGATATTGCCGGTGTCCTTCCTGCCGGCACTGTGGTGCAGGTCGTCAGCGGCGTCTCGGTCAGCGCAGATGACCGCGTCTGGTATCGCGCTTACATCGACGGCAACTACTACTATCTCTCTTCCGCCTATCTGGAGCGGGCCTGAACAGGCAAAAATCCCTATAAACCGTATAAACTACGTGAGCCGGGGACGAGATCTCTTGCCCCCGGCTAAATTGTGCCCAACAGGCCAAAAGAGCCGCCTCCATCGGGAGGCGGCTCTTGCTATGTATCTTTGATCATGCTCTGGGATGTGCTTTGGTGTAGACATCCTTCAAATGCTGATTCACCAACCTGGCATAGACCTGGGTAGAGGAGATATCTGCATGTCCCAGCATCTCCTGGATCGCGTGGATATCCGCGCCATTTTCCAGCAAATGGGTGGCAAAGGAATGACGGAGGGTATGCGGAGTGATCTCGGTCTGAATGTCAGCCTTCTCCCCGTAATGCTTAATGATCTTCCAAAAGCCCTGACGGCTCATTCGGGTGCCATTCATGTTGACAAAGAGCGCCTCTTCCCCCTCGAGCGCCAACTGCGGACGGATGTCGCGCAGATAGTCCGACAGCGCCTTGAGCGCGGTAGGATACATTGGAATGATCCGCGAACGCTCCTTGCTCTCGCAGCGGATGAAGCCGGCGGAGAGAAAAACATCATCCACGTTCAAACCAATCAGTTCGCTGACCCGGATGCCGGTGGCATAGAGCAGCTCCAACATCGCGTGGTCGCGGTAGCCCTTGGGATCTACACACTGCGGCTGTTCGAGCAACAGTTCCACCTCTTTACCAGAGAGGATCTTGGGCAGCTTGCGTTCCACCTTGGCCGTCCTAACGCCGGTAACTGGATTCGAGTCACACTCCCCCTGTTCCATCAGCCAATGGAACAGACATTTAAGAGAGGCCAGCGCCCGCGTCACCGTGGCAGCAGACTTTCCCCGTCCGGTCAACCACTGGGCATAGCTCTGCACCTCCGCATGGGTGACTTCCGGGAGTTCTATGCCGCGCTCCGCCAAGTATTGGAGAAACTGGTTGACATCCCGGAGATAGGAGCTGACCGTGTTTGCCGAAGAGCCCTTTTCAGTTGTCAGGTAGATTCGAAACTCGTCTGCCACACGCATCATATCTTGCCTTCTTGCTCTCTCTGAAGTGGATGGGTATTCCCGACGGGAAACAGGAGATGCGGCCCGGCGTGAGCGCCGCATCGTATCCTCCCTCACTTGCACCATATCGCTTCGCCTTCCCATTCACAGATTTTAGACAGACTGGCAACAGCTCATCCGGTCATCGCGAGGACCAGAGCAACGGCGTCAGCCAAGCCCAGCACACATATTCATACGCCAGCACCGCCAACAATCCCAGCAGGCTGAGCAATAAGCAGCACCTGGAGTAGTCCTGCGGCAGTCGCCGGTCCAGACGGCAATCCGCGGCGATCTCCCACGCGCGGCCCCAGCCGGGAATGGCAATAGCCAGCACAACCGGCAACCGGACCAGGTTGCCCACACCTATCCAGACAATGGCGGCAAGCAACCCCCAGCTGTCCCACGTCCGGATCAGAGCGGACGCGGCATAAGCGGTCAGAAAGCCCTGCACCGCCAGCAAGCCCGGCAGCGCTACAACCCCAACCGCGCTGCAGCCGAACAGCAGGGCCAGAAATGGCTCACGCACATACCGCCACAGCAACAGCAACAACTCGGGCGGCGGCGCGGTGTCCTGGCGAATGCAGCTCGCGGCGTATTGCTCCAGCACCTGCGAGAGCGTCCCCGCGCCGACGCCTGCCAGCAGATGGCCCGCCAGCCCGCCGGCCAGGAAAGCCGCCGGAAGCAACAACCAAGGGACCACCGCCGGCGAGGCCGACAGTGCCCACACGCGGAACCGGTTTCTTGTCCTGGTCACTCGCCTCACCTCCCATCCCACCTTATGCGGGACGGGCCGTAGATAGACGTCAGCGGCCCAGCTCCTCCGCGCGGCGGATACAGCGCGCAAAGGCCAGCTCCACCATCCGGTCAAAGCCCAGCTCGTCAAACGCGGTCAGGGCAGCCAACGTCGTCCCTCCGGGCGAGCAGACCTGGCGCTCCAGCTCATCCGCCGTCCGGCCACCGGACTGGAGCATGCGCGCTGCACCCTCCATCGTCTTGGCCGTCATGGCCAGTGCCGTCTCCCGGTCAATGCCGTGGCGGGCCGCCTCTTCTACCATCAGGCGGGCCATCCGGAAGAAAAAGGCCGGGCTGGAACCGCTGACCGGAATGATGGCGTTCATCTGCTCTGGCGGGAGCACACACACCAGGCCGGCGGCCGAGAACAGCGCTTGCACAAACCGGTACTGCGCCTCCGGCACACCGTCCGCTTCGGTCAGCGCCGTCGCCCCACAGCCAACCATGAGCGGCGTGTTCGGCATGGCACAGATGACCTTGGCCCCGGGCAGCTGTTCACATAGCCATCCGCGGGAGATGCCGGCCGCGATGGAGACAACACATCTCTTCCCCACTACGGGACGGAGCTCCTCGAGCACAGAGGGAAGAACTTGCGGCTTGACCGCCAGTAACAAGATATCAGCATGCTGAACTGCCTCAAGATTAGAAGTAGTGATATTCACTCCTAATTCACCAAACGGTGCCATTTTCTCCAAATGCGGATTGGCCAGCCAGACCTGCTCCGGTGACATAACGCCAGAGCGCAAGCCGCCCTGCAAGATCGCCGTACCCATATTGCCGGCGCCAACGATACCTAACATAAAATCGATCACCGGAATCATCCTCCGCAAAAAGGTCGCAAAGCCCCATCATTTGGATTCAAGTAACCATACTATACCATTTCCGAGGCGGTTTACGCAATACCTTTTTCAAATTTCGCCCATTTTTATCTATTATGCCGAAACATTATGTAAACCGTGTTATGTAAACTACGGAACAGCGAATAAAACCTCCGTTTTCAGACAGCCGCCGCCATCCGGTTGCATCTCACCTTATGCAGCTAGATATAGTGTTCCATTCTCTGTACGGAACAAAATATGGACACAGGCCGCAAAGCGGTCTGTGTCCATCACGAGTGTCCCATCTGTCTGATTACACTCTGTATATTTTCTGCATGTGTTGCAATGACGCAAGGCACACCCCCGTGGGGTGTCGTGTCATTCGGCCTCGTTCCGTCCTGCGCGAACCGCCTTGATGGCAATGGCACATTCCAGGCGTTTGCGCTCCAGCTCACAGGCAACAAAAGAGGGCTTTGTAAGGTCTCCATTCGCCTGATAGCCGCCCGCAGCACAGCCGCCGGAACAGTAAAATTTCGCCCAGCACTTCTGGCAGTCCGGCTTGGTATAGATGTTCAGGCCAGCAAAGGTATCCGTCAGTTCGATGTCAAAGCTGCCATCGTAGACATTGCCCATCTTAAAATCCTCATTGCCGACAAACTGATGGCAGGGGTAGATATCCCCCTCCGGGGTGATGGCGACATACTCACAGCCGGCACCGCAGCCGCGCATCCGCTTGATGACGCATGGCCCCTGCTCCAGATCGACAAAGAAGTGAAAGAAGTTGATCTCCGGGCGGTCCACCAGCGCCTCAGCCAACTTGTCGTACTCCTCCTTGGCCGCCTCCAGTTCGTCCTCGGTAATGGCCCATGGGTCTCCCGGCTTGCCGGTAGCCGGCTCGACAGAGACATTCCGGAAGCCGAGGCCGTCAGCGATATGCATCACGTCATCAGCAAAGTCCGGGTGCTTTTTCGTATAGGTGCCGCGGAGATAGTACTCCTGGTCTCCCCTGCCAGCCACCAGCTTCTGGTAACGGGGCACAACGCGGTCATAACTGCCCTGCCCGCCGGCGGTGGGCCGCTGATCATCGTTGACCTCCTTGCGGCCGTCGAGCGAGAGGACACAGTTCTTCATTTCCCGGTTGATGTAGTCCATCTTTTCCTGGTCCAGCAGCATGCCATTGGTAGTGATGGTGAAGCGGAACTTCTTATTGTGTTTCTCTTCCAGGGAGCGGGCATAATCCACTGTCCGTACCACAGTATCCCACGCCAGCAGCGGCTCGCCGCCAAAGAAGTCCACCTCGATGTTCCGGCGTCTGCCCGAGCGCTGCACAACAAAGTCGATCGCGCGCCTCGCCGTCTCAAACGGCATAATCTTCCGTCCGGTGCCAAAGTCCCCGGTGGAGGCAAAGCAGTATTTGCAGCGCAGGTTGCAGTCATGGGCCACGTTGAGGCAAAGCGCTTTGACCGGCGCGTTTTTCAGCACCGCCCACTCCGGGTCAATATAGTCCTCCGGGGCAAAGAGCAGCCCCTGCAACTCCAGCTCCCTCAGCTCGCCCCATGCCTCGTCCACCTCGCCTGGGGCGGCCTGCACTGCCGCGCGCACCTCTTCCGGGCAGCGCTCCGGCAGGGAAGGCAGGTGCTCCACGCGCCGGAGCACCTCATAGGTCACGCGGTCGAGCACGTGAACGGCTCCGCTGCTGACATCCAGCGCAATCTGGCAGCCCAGGGACGTAAAGGTATGTACCATAATCCGTTCTTCTCCTTTGGATACAGCACAATGGACACATCGGCCGGTCACCAATGTGTCCAAAATGTCCTGATTGGGTTTGACAGGCGGCTTACTGCGCGCTCTCGCATTTCTGGTTTGCCACCGTGCAAGAGGTCTTGCAGGCGGACTGGCAAGAGGTCTGGCACTCACCGCAGCCGCCGTAGGAGGCGCTCTTCTTCAGCGTGGCGCCGCTCAGCGTCTTGATATGCTTCACAGGATTCCCCTCCTCCTTCAAGTTCTTACCGGTATTATACCACCATCTTCCGCCCACTTCAATCATTTTCTTCTCTTTTTCCGGGTGGCAGAGAGGACTCCTGCCAATCCGCCGCCCAAACCGGCCGCCAACAGCTGTACAGCCCCGTCCGCCGGCGAGACGCCGCCCCAAAACAACGCCCCCGCCAGCAGCCAGAGCAGGACAGACAGCGCGCTCACCGCCAGCCCGACCGCCAGCGCACGGCCCCGCACGCAGGCGATGGCATATCCCCCGCCGATCAGGCAGCCCAGAAATGCACCGACGGCTCCAGCTCGCCCGGTCCACTCCTCTTCCAGCGCCCCCTGCGCAATCAGCCAGGCAGCCAGCGCCACGACCAGTAGACAGACCCCAAGCGCGATGGCCGCCCCAGCCAGCAGAGAAGCGGCCAGCTCGACGGGCATGTGGGACGCGGTTCTTTCCTGTTGCATAAAAACACCCTCCCGGTTTCCCTTTGGAACAGGATATGCCGGGAGGGCCTCGTTATGAATGGATGGATTACTTTTTCTTCGCATCGGCGGCCTTCTGATTGTCGGAGGTCTTCTCATCCTCCGAAACCTGCACGCCTTTGCTGGAGACAGACCACTTCATCATCTCCAGACGCACACGGTCCGCGCCCGTCTCAATGACAATGCTGTTGGCCTTGACCGCGCAGATGGTACCGACAATCCCGCCGATCGTGGTGATCTCATCGCCGACGGTGAGGCTGTCGCGCATCTCCTGCGCCTGCTTCTTCCGCTTGTTCTCCGGACGAATCAGCATGAAGTAGAAGATCGCGATCATGACGACGACCATCAAAATTCCGGAAAGCATATCCATTGTACCTGTGAACCTCCAATGCAATCAGGTTTTTCCTGACATAGTGCGTTCATTATACCCGATTTCCGCCACCGGCGCAAGGGTATTTCCAAATTTTAGAGCCGGCGCTGCAAACGCGCGGAATATTCCGCGCGGAAGGCCGGGAACCGCCCCTCATCCAGTGCCTGCCGGATGCCCTCCATCAGGTGATTGTAGAACCAGAGATTGTGAAGTACCGCCAGGCGCATGGCCAGCATCTCGTCCGCCTTGAACAGGTGGCGGAGATAGGCGCGGGAGTGGCTGCGGCAGGCCGGGCAGCCGCAGCCCTCCTCAATCGGGCGGTCGTCGAGCCGATACTTCTCGTTTTTAATATTGATCGTCCCTTCCCAGGTGTAGAGCTTGCCGTGGCGGGCGTTGCGGGCCGGCATGACGCAGTCAAAAAAGTCCACGCCGCGCGCCACTCCCTCGATGATGTTGGATGGAGTACCCACGCCCATAAGATAGCGCGGCTTGTCCTCCGGCAGTTCCGGGACCACGGCATCCAAGATCTCATACATCGTCTCGGTGCTCTCGCCCACCGCGAGGCCGCCGATCGCCACACCGTCATAGCCGTCTATCGCGGCGATCTGGCGCGCGTGCCAGATGCGCAGGTCAGGATAAATGCCCCCCTGATTGATTGCAAAAAGCATCTGGCCGGGATTGACACAGCCCGGAGCGGCATTGAGTACCCGGTGCTTTGCAATACAGCGCTCCAGCCACCGCTGGGTGCGGCGGACGGACCGCTCGACATACTCGTACGTGGACGGGTTTTCCACGCACTCGTCAAAGGCCATCGCGATGTCGCTGCCGAGGTTAGACTGGATGGTCATCGACTCCTCCGGCCCCATAAAAATGCGGCGGCCGTCTACATGGCTCTGGAAGGTGACCCCCTCCTCTTTGATGTTGCGTAGCGAGGCGAGGGAAAAAACCTGAAAGCCGCCGCTGTCAGTGAGGATAGGTCCGTGCCAGTCCATAAAGCGGTGCAGTCCGCCCAGTGCGCGCACCACCTCGTCGCCCGGGCGAACATGGAGGTGATAGGTGTTGGACAGCTCGATCTGGCAGCCGATCTCCTCCAGGTCGCGGGCGGAGAGCGCCCCCTTGATGGCGGCCTGTGTGCCGACGTTCATAAAGACGGGCGTCTCTGCCACGCCGTGCGGGCAGGTGAAGCGGCCCCGCCGGGCCGCGCCGTCTGTCTTGAGAAGCTCAAACATCTCTTGTCCTCCTGTCTTGGGAAATCAGCCGCTTCCTCACGCTATAAGATGAGCATCGCGTCGCCGAAGGAGAAGAAACGGTAGCGCTCCCGCACCGCCTCCTGATAGGCGGCAAGCACCCGCTCCCGTCCGGCGAGGGCGGAGACCAGCATAATGAGCGTAGACTCGGGCAGATGGAAGTTCGTGATCAGCCCGTCGAGCACTTTGAAGCGGTAGCCGGGGTAGAGGAAAATATCCGTCCACCCGCCGCCAGCGCGCAGCGTCCCATCCTCCGCCGCCCAGCTCTCCACCGTCCGGCAGGAGGTGGTGCCGACGCAGATCACCCGGCCGCCGGCGCGCTTCGTCTCGTTGACGGCCCGGGCCGTCTCTGGCGGCACAATGCAATACTCCGCGTGCATCTCGTGCTCCTCCAGATTCTCTGCCTTGACCGGGCGGAAGGTGCCCAAGCCCACGTGCAGCGTCACCCAGGCAAGACGCACCCCCATCGCCTGAAGCTGCTCCAGCAGCTCCGGCGTGAAGTGCAGCCCCGCCGTCGGGGCCGCGGCCGAACCGGTCACCTTGGAATAGACCGTCTGGTAGCGCTCCTGGTCCTCCAACTCCGCGCGGATATAGGGCGGCAGCGGCATCTTGCCCAGCCGCTCAAGCGTCTCCAAGAAAATCCCGTCGTAGTGAAAGCGGACCAGGCGGTTGCCTCCCTCGAGCACCTCTGTCACCTCGGCAGTCAGCTCACCGTCTCCAAAGGTCACCTTGGTCCCCGGGCGCATCTTTTTCCCCGGCCGGACGAGGCACTCCCACGTCTTCTCTCCCCGGTCGATGAGCAGCAGCACCTCGCAGGTCCCGCCCGTCTCCCGGCGGCCGATCAACCGCGCGGGCAGCACGCGCGAGTCGTTGAGCACGAGGCAGTCGCCCGGGCGGAGAAATTGCGGCAGATCGTAAAAATGGTGATGGCCGATCGCCCCGGTCTCCCGGTCCAGTGTCATCAGGCGCGAGCCGTCCCGCCGCTCCAAGGGGGTCTGGGCAATCAGCTCCGGGGGAAGGTCATAGTAAAAATCACTGGTCTTCATGGCAATCGTCTCTTCTCCCATCTGGATTGACATCGCAGCGGATATTTCCCGGGCAAAGACCGTCCACAATTTGCAGGCAATCCTTGACTACGCGATATCCGCGTGTTATCATGTCTGTAACCATGCAGAATAGAGGTGCGGCTCACATCAGTACCGCTGCCGAGGGTCCCGTCGCTCCGAGACGCAGCAGGAAAGGGTGCGCCGCCGAAGGGGTTCGGCTGTCGGAAGCCGGGCCGCCTGGGCGTCAGGCCAACAGCCTGCCGACTGTCACCGGATTGGGTATGCCCCGGTGGTGCGCTGATCTGCCTATACTGTGATGTGACAGACACAAGGCACATTATAGTACACGATCAGCCAGTTTTCAACGGCTGATTTCTTTTTTGCCCAAACCCGTCCGGAAACTCATGGACACCGGCCGCATAAGCTGAATGTGCGGACCATCTAGGAGGAAGCGATATGGAAAAATTCAAAGTTGGCATTGTCGGCTGCACCGGCATGGTCGGGCAGCGTTTTGTCACGCTGCTGGCCAATCATCCCTGGTTCGAGCTCACCGCGCTGGCCGCCAGCGCCCGCAGCGCCGGCAAGACCTATGAGGAGGCTGCCGGTAAGCGCTGGATGATGGCCGATCCCATGCCGGAATCGGTCAAGAATATGGTCGTGCTGGACGCCGAGGCAGACATTGACACGTTTTGTGACAAGGTGGACTTCACCTTCTGCGCGGTAAATATGAAAAAGGACGAGATCCGCGCCCTGGAGGAGCGCTACGCGCGTCATGAGTGCCCGGTTGTCTCCAACAACTCCGCCCACCGCCACACGCCCGACGTGCCGATGGTAGTGCCCGAGATCAACCCGCAGCATATCGCGGTGATCGAGAGCCAGCGCAAGCGCCTGGGCACCGAGCGCGGCTTTATCGCTGTCAAGTCCAACTGCTCCCTGCAGAGCTATGTGCCTGCGCTGCATCCTCTGCGCGAGAAGTACGGCCTGGAAAAGGCGCTCGTGTGCACCTATCAGGCGATCTCCGGCGCGGGCAAGAACTTTGAAACCTGGCCGGAGATGGTAGACAACGTCATCCCCTATATCGGCGGCGAGGAGGAGAAGAGCGAGCAGGAGCCGATGAAGCTCTGGGGCACCGTGGAGGACGGGCGCATTGTGGATGCCCAGTCCCCCGCCATCACCAGCCAGTGCCTGCGCGTGCCGGTCACAGACGGGCATATGGCGGCCGTGTTCTTCTCCTTCCCCGATGGGAGCGCAAAACCTTCCGTCGAGGAGATCAAAGAGACCTGGGCCTCCTTCCGCGGCCGGGCGCAGGAGCTGGAGCTGCCCTCCGCTCCGAAGCAGTTCCTGCACTATTTTGAAGACCCCACCTGTCCGCAGACTCGCCTGCAGCGTGATCTGGAGGGCGGCATGGCGATCTCCCTGGGCCGCTTGCGTCCGGACAGCCAGTACGACTACAAATTTGTCGGCCTGAGCCACAACACCCTGCGCGGCGCTGCCGGCGGCGGCGTGCTGCTGGCTGAGCTGCTGTGCGCTGAGGGCTATATCACCCGCAAATAATGATTCCTGAATATCCCTGAAATCTATTGGAGAAAGGAGATCTCTCAGCATGAAGCAGCCTATCTTTACCGGCTCCTGCGTGGCCATCGTCACACCCTTCCACAAGGGCGGCGTGGACTATGAGAAGCTGGGCCAGCTTATCGAGTTTCAGATCGCCAGCGGCACGGACGCGATCTGTATCTGCGGCACAACGGGCGAATCTTCCACTCAGAGCATGCAGGAACATATGGACACTGTGGAGTACGCCGTCCAAAAGGTGGCCGGCCGCTGCAAGGTGATTGCCGGCTCCGGCAGCAACGATACCGCCGCCGCCCTCACCCTCTCCCTGCACGCCGAATCCGCCGGGGCGGACGGCTTGCTGATGGTCACGCCGTACTACAATAAGGCCACCCAGACCGGTCTGATCCGCCACTATGAGTATGTGGCAGACCGGGTGCATACCCCGATCATCCTCTATCACGTGCCCAGCCGCACGAACTGCCACTTTAAAGCCAGCACCTATGCAACCCTGTCCAAGCACCCGATGATCAACGGGATCAAGGAGGCCAGCGGCAACTTCAACCTCGTGTCCCAGACCGTCGCCCTGTGCGGGGACGAGATGAACATCTGGTCCGGCGACGACGCGACGGTGGTACCCATGATGGCGATGGGCGGCAAGGGCGTCATCTCTGTTCTGGCCAATATCCTGCCGCAGGTCGTGCATCAGATGGCCCACCTCTGCCTGGAGGGCAACTTTGCTGAGGCAGCCAAGCTGCAGGCCAGATATCAGAAGCTCAACGATGCGCTCTTCATCGAGGTCAACCCCATCCCGGTCAAGACGGCGATGAACCTGATCGGGATGGACGCCGGCGAGCTGCGCCTGCCGCTGTGCGAGATGGAACCTGCCAACCTGGCCACACTCCAGAACGTGCTGCGCGAGTACGGCCTGTTGAAAGGATAAGTGCCCGCGATGCTGAAGATAATTATTTCCGGCTGCAACGGCAAGATGGGGCAGGTGGTGGAGTCCATCTGCAAGGCCGACAGCCAGGTGCAGGTGGTGGCGGGCTTTGACATCAATCAGACGGGACGGGATTATCCCGTCTACGTCTCTCCCGCCAATTTCACCGGTGAGGCAGACGTCATTATCGACTTTTCCAGCCCGAAGGCGCTCGATGGGCTGCTCGCCTTTGCCGTGGAGCGGCACGTGCCTATCGTGCTGGCAACGACCGGCTATTCTGAGGAACAGATCGCCCAGATCCACGCGGCCAGCGAAAAAGTGCCCCTCTTCCGGTCGGCAAATATGAGCCTCGGCATTAACGTAGTGCTCGACCTGGTCCGGCGGGCGACCGCCATCCTGGGCGAGAGCTATGACATCGAGATTGTCGAGCGTCACCACAACCGGAAGGTGGACGCCCCGAGCGGTACAGCCCTCATGCTGGCCGACGCGGCGGCCGAGTCGCTGGGCTATCCGGCGGAGTACAACTACGGCCGTCACGAGCGCCGTATGCCCCGCCTGAAGAACGAAATCGGCATCAGCTCCGTGCGCGGCGGCACCATCGTGGGCGTCCACGAGGTGATCTTCGCCGGGCGGGACGAGGTGATCGAGATCCGGCACGAGGCGCAGAGCCGCGAGATTTTCGCCTCCGGCGCGGTCAAAGCGGCCAAATTCCTCGCCGGGGTCCAACAGCCCGGCCTGTATGATATGCAGCAGCTGGTTGCCGCACAAGACGAAGGAGGCGCCCCATGAGCCACGGTATCACGAAAATTGCCTATGTATCCGACGTGACGCTGATTACCCTCTCCTCCCTGCCCTGCGACAGCCGGGCTGTGGCGGAAGTGCTCACTGCCCTGGCAGACAACGGCATCAATGTCGATATGATCTCACAGACCGCACCGCAGGGCGGCAGCATCCGTCTGAGCTTCACCATCTCAGACGATGCGCTCACCACCGCCCTGGCCGTGCTGGCCCAGTTGCGCAAGTCCAACCAGGAGCTCCTGCCGGAGCTCCTGCCGGGCAACAGCAAGCTGGCCTTTTATGACCCCAACATGGTCCAGACTCCCGGTGTCGCTGCGGGTGTTTTCTCCCTGCTCAGCCAGGCGGGCATCCAGGTGATGCTGATTACCACCTCGGAGGTGGACATCTCTATCCTGGTCAGCGGCCATAACCTGCCCGATGCGCTGTCAGTGGTGCGTGATTATTACGGTCTGGAGCCGGAGAAAAACCGCTTTTGAGCTGACATCCATTGCAAATGTGTGGGCAAAGCTTAGTCAACTGGATATAATAGCTTTGAACCCGGCATAGCCGGGCACCGGATACAAGGAGATGAAGCACGATGAAGTATGTCTGTGTCGTCTGTGGCTGGGAGTATGACGAGTCCGTCGGCGCACCCGACCAGGGGATTGCCCCGGGCACCAAGTTCGAGGATCTGCCCGATGATTTTCTTTGCCCGCTGTGCGGTGTCGGGAAAGATCAGTTTGAGCAGGTCTAACCTGGAATCATCTGGGAAAGCGCGCGCCCGCGAGGAGAACCTCTCCGGGTGCGCACTTTTTCTCTTTCCCCGATCTCGTCCGCCGGGAAGCTGCCCCATGGACCTTAAAAGAACTGGCGCCCGCCCTTCGGCTGTTTGACCGGAGGGCGGGCGTTACTATCGTCTGATTACAGATGAACGCGATGGTAGATCTTCTTGCCTTTGCGCAGGACTACGCCGTCGCCCGCCAGTCTTTCCGCAGAAATCTGGCAGCCGGCATCCAGGAGCTTTTCGCCGTCTACACTGATACATTTGTCCTTGGTGATAGACCGGCGCGCATCGCCGTTGGAGGAAGCCAGGCCGGAGAGCACCAGCAGCTTCACCAAGCCGATGGAGCCGTCCGTCAAATCCGCCGGAGAGATGCAGGTTTCCGGCAGATCGGCAGAGGCATCCCCGCCGCCAAAGAGACTGTGGGCAGTCCCCTGCGCCTTGTCCGCCTCCTCCCTGCCATGGACCAGATTGGTCAGCTCATAGGCGAGAATCTCCTTGGCACGGTTGAGCTGGCTGCCCTCCCAGGACTCCATCTCTGCGATCTCCTCCAGAGGGACATCGGTGAGCATCTTCAGGCACTTGATCACGTCCGCGTCATCCACGTTACGCCAGTACTGATAGAAGTCATAAGGGGAGGTCTTATCCGGGTCCAGCCACACGGCGCCGGAGACCGTCTTGCCCATCTTCTTGCCCTCAGAGTTGAGCAGAAGGGTGATAGTCATCGCCTCGGCGTCATATTTTCCCAGCTTCCGGCGGATCAGCTCCCGGCCGCCGAGCATGTTGGACCACTGGTCATCGCCGCCGAACTGGAAGTTGCAGCCGTACTCCTGGTACAGATGGTAAAAGTCGTAGGACTGCATGATCATATAGTTAAACTCCAGGAAGCTCAGGCCGCGCTCCATCCGCTGCTTATAGCACTCAGCGCGCAGCATATTGTTCACCGAAAAGCACGCCCCCACCTCGCGCAGCAGCTCGACGTAGTTCAGCTTGAGCAGCCAGTCGGCGTTGTTGAGCATCAGGGCCTTGCCCTCGGAGAAATCAATAAAACGGCTCATCTGCTTCTTAAAGCAGATGGCGTTGTGCTCGATGGTCTCGCGGGTCATCATCTGACGCATATCGCTCTTGCCGGAGGGGTCGCCGATCATAGCGGTACCGCCGCCGAGCAGGGCGATGGGTCGGTTGCCGTATTTTTGCATCCGGCGCATCAGACATAGTGCCATAAAGTGGCCTACGTGGAGGGAGTCCGCCGTTGGGTCAAAGCCGATATAGAACGTGGCTTTTCCGTTATTGATCATCTCGCGTACTTTCTCCTCGTCGGTAACCTGGGCAATCAGGCCTCGGCCGACCAGTTCCTCATACAATGTCATGGTCTTCGTCTCCTTTTTCTCTGATTCCGGGGACGGACAAAATAACAACACCCTCCGTCCCCACTGTTGGGACAGAGGGCGCAAAACGCGCGGTACCACCTCTGGTTCGCCCCGCTCTCACGAGAAGGGGCCTCAGGGAGTTCTGACAAACTCCGGTGCTATAACGGGCACAGCCGGCCTGCCCTACTAGGGAACATTCCCGTTCAGGGGGCTGCTCGGAGGGGTATTCCCGACGGCGCTCTCTCCCCCTTCCACCGACCGGGGGCTCTCTTGGCAGAGGATGCCGCGATACTATTCCTCGTCATCGCAATCATTGTGCCTCATTGTAGCATGTCCCTCCGGCCTTGTCAATCAGAAATCAGTGCAGCACCACGACCAGAAATGCCAGAAAAATCAGAATACCGGCCAGATCCATCTCAGCGCGCCCCCTCCATCTGTTTTTGACAGGATAGCGCACGAATCTGTCTTTTTTTCTGAAGGAGAGATTAAAGTTTCATAAAGAAATGGCTGTATGTCTCTGAACCCCCGAAACCGGGTCGTTGAAACGAACCTTGACCACATCCAGCAGTCAAGGCTCTTTTCCTCATTCTTTTGCAGCTTCTGGCAAGAAATATCGAAACCAGCCGTTACGGCACACGCTTTGCACACTTATACTCCTCCGCCTGATCCAGCATCTCACCTGCGCTCCGGAGCAGGGCGTCGGTGATCTTTTCGCCGCCCGCCAGACGGGCCAGCTCCCGCTTGCGCGCCTCGCGGCCGAGCTGCTCGACGGCGGTGTAGGTCCGTCCGTCGTGTTCGCCCTTCTCCACCGAGAAGTGGACGTCCGCCATGGCGGCAATCTGGGGCAGATGGGTGACGCAGAGCACCTGCTTGTGCCGGGCGACGTCCGACATCTTGCGCGCCACCTTCTGCGCGGCGCGGCCGGAGACGCCGGTATCCACCTCGTCAAAGACAAGGGTGGCCACCGCCTCGTTCTCCGCGAGCACGTTTTTCAGCGCCAGCATGATGCGCGCCAGCTCGCCGCCGGAGGCGATCTTGTGAATCGGCTTTAAGTCCTCGCCCACATTGGCGGACATGAGAAACTGCACCTCGTCCATGCCCGTCTCGTCCATCTGGTAGCGCCCCTCCTTCGGAGAGAAGGCCACCTGGAAGCGGACCCTGGGCATGTCCAGCTCCGCGAGCTCCCGCTCGATGCGCGCGCGCATCCGCTCCGCCGCGGCGCGGCGGGCCTCGGAGAGGGCGCTCCCCTTCTCCCGCGTCTCCGCCAGCGCCTTTTGGAGCTGGCGCTCGAGCTGCTCAATCCGGTCGGAGGCGTACTCGATCTGCTCGCGCTCGGCGCGGCAGCGCGCGAGGTAGGCGAGCATATCCTCCACCGTGTCGCCGTACTTCTTCCGCAGGCGGTAGATGACGTCCAGGCGGCCCTCCAGCTGGTCCAGCTCGCCGGGCGAGACCTCCATCCGGTCTCGCTGCCGGGCGACCTGCTCGGCCAGATCTTCGAGGGTATAGCGCACCTCCGCCAGCTGCTCGGAGAGTCCCGCCAGTTCGTCGGAATAGCGGCTGATGCCGCGCAGAGCGCCCTCCGCCCGGCCGAGCAGAGAGATGGCTCCATCCCCTTCCTCCCCGCCGGAGAGGGCGAAATCCGCCTCCTGCAAGCCGTCGAGCAGACGTCCGGCATTACGCAGCATCTGGCGGCGGGTGGCCAGCTCCTGGTCCTCTCCGGGCCGGAGATTGGCCCGCTCCAGCTCGTGAATCTGGTAGTCCAGCGCGTCCATCCGGCGGGCCTTCTCCGCCTCATCCATTTGGAGACCCTGGATTTCCCGGGAAAGCCGGGATACGGCAGCGTAGCTCGCCTGAAAGTCCGCGAGCAGGATGCCCGTCTCTCCAAAGCTGTCGAGATAGGTGAGATGGCATGCCGGGTCCAGCAGCTGCTGCCCGTCATGCTGGCCGTGGATATTGATAAGCTGGCGGCCTAATTCCTGCATCTGCGCCACGGTAACCGGCCGGCCGTTCAGTCGGCAGAGATTGCGTCCGTTCGGGAAAATCTGGCGCTGTAAAATCAGGCCTCCGTCCTCCAGAGCACACCCGTTCTCTCTCAGCCATGACAGGTCCGCCACACCGATGAACTGCGCGCTCACCAGGGCAGATTTCGCCCCGGTCCGGATAAGGTCTCGACTGGTACGCGCACCGAGAATGGCCCCGATCGCGTCCACCACGATGGATTTGCCCGCACCCGTCTCACCGGTGAGCACATTGAACCCGGCGTCAAACTGGATGTCCGCCGACTGGATGACGGCGATATTTTCGATGTGAAGCAGAGAGAGCATCGTCCCAATTCCTCCTCACGCGCGACGGCCAAACGGGGCAGCCGTCAGCGCAGCATGCCCCGAATCTCGCCGCAGAAGGCCTCCGCGTCCTGCGCGGTCTGCATGATGAGCAGAGCGGTGTCGTCCCCGGCCAGGGTGCCCACCATACCCTCTATCTCCATCCGGTCAAGCGCGGCGGCCGCTGCGTTGGCAAGTCCGGGCATGGTCTTGAGCACCACTAGGTTCTGGGCAGCCGCCGCACTGATGACGCCCTCGCGGAAGATGTTGCGCAGCCGCTCGTCGTGCTCTCCCTTCCCCTTGCGGTCGGAGATGACATAGCGGTAGCTGCCGGCCGCTGTCAGCTCTTTGACCAGTTGCAGCTCTTTGATGTCGCGCGAGATGGTCGCCTGCGTGCACCGGAAGCCGCGCGCGCGCAGGGCAGTGAGCAATTGCTCCTGCGTCTCCATCTCCTGCTCGACAATAATCTCCAAAATGGCCTGTTGTCTGCGTTCTTTCATGCCTTCCCTCAATTTCTGCCCAATTTCTGGTTGACAATTTCATAAAAGTGGCGGCCGGCGAGGCGGACGAGCTCAATATGTCGCTGCGATTTGCGCAGCTCCACCACGTCGCCGCCGCTAAGGCGGAACGCCCGCCCGCCATCCACTGAGAGGTAGACGCTCTTCCGGCTCTGCCGCTGGATGCGCACAGCCACCACCCGGTCTGCACTGAGCACAAAGCTCTTGGCCTGCAGGGCGTGAGCGCAGATTGGGGTGATAATCAGGTTCTCTGCCGTAGGTTCCACAATGGGACCTCCGGCCGACATAGAGTAGGCGGTCGAGCCAGTGGGAGTGGAGACAATCACCCCGTCGCCGGAATATTCCATCATCTTCATCCGGTCGCCGTAAACGGCCAGGTCAATCACCCGAGCTACCGCTCCTTTGGTGATGGTAGCGTCGTTCAGGGCAACATCCTGGAAGATGGAGCGATTTTCCCGAAAGACACGCACGTCCATCAGCATCCGCTTTTCACAGCTATAACGCCCCTCCACCAGACGGTGCAGAAGCTTCAGCTCTCCGTGCTCCAGTTCTGCCATGAAGCCAACGCTACCCATGTTCACCCCCAGAACCGGGATGCGGTACTGGGCGGCCAGCTTGGCCGAATGTAGGATGGTCCCGTCGCCGCCGAAGCAGATGAGCATGTCCGAGCGCGGCGCGGCCTGCCGGATGTCGGCAAAGGCCACTCCCTCCGGCACATCATAGTTGCCGTCCGGGTGAAACGGGAGACAGATCTCGGTGCAGATACCGTCCTGTTCCAGAATTTTCTGCGCCTCCCGGACGGTCCGCAGCCCCTTGTCCCGGTATGGATTTGGACTGAGAATGACATTCATAGGCTCTTCTCCAGCGTCTCATGGGACTGGCGGACCAGCTCCCCCAGATCGGGCAGCGCCCGCTCCTCCGGCCGGACGGAGAGCCAGCCGAGGTATTCGATATTCCCCTCCGGCCCGCGGATTGGGGAAAAGGTCAGGCCGAGGACGTGCAGATCGTTTTGCGCCGCGTGGTGCAGGAACTGCTCGAGTACTTCGCGGTGGACGGCGGGGTCGCGCACGACCCCCTTCTTCCCCACCTTCTCGCGCCCCGCCTCAAACTGCGGCTTGACAAGGCAGACCATCTGTCCCGACTCGCGCAGCAGCGGGCGCAGGGCGGGCAAAATCAGCCCCAGAGAGATAAACGACACGTCCACGGACACAAAGTCCAGCGGCTCCGGAATCTGCTCTCGCGTGAGATAGCGGGCATTCGTCCGCTCCAGGCAGACCACCCGCGCGTCCGCGCGCAGCTTCCAGTCCAGCTGGCCGTAGCCGACATCGACGGCGTACACCTTTGACGCCCCGTTTTGCAACATGCAGTCGGTAAAGCCGCCGGTGGAGGCGCCGCAGTCCATCGCCATCGCGCCGGCAAGGTCGATCGGCCAGGTCCGGAGCGCCTTTTCCAGCTTCAGGCCGCCGCGGCTGACGTAGGGCAGCGTCTTGCCGTGGACCTGAATCTCGCTGCCGGGTGGGACGGGAAAGCCGCACTTGTCCACCCGGCGCCCGTCTACAAATACTTGGCCGCTCATGATGACTGCCTGCGCCTTCTGCCGGGTGGGAGCCAGCCCCAGACGGACCAGTTCCTGGTCTAACCGCGCGCGGCTCACCGGACCGCCTCCTCAATGGTGGCGGCAATATGCCGTGCATCGATACCCAACATGGCGCGCAGCTGTGCGACCGAGCCGTGGCGCACCAACCCGTCACCCGCGTTGAGCAGAATCACCCGGCCCAGCCAAGCATTGAGCGCGGCCAGCTGGGTCGCGAGGTCCCGGCCGACCGAGCCGTGGGAGGCAACCTCCTCCACCACCAGCAGCCGGTGCGTCTGTCGGACGCTGTCGAGGATGGGTCCGCTGTCGATCGGGCAGAGGCGATTGATCTTGAACACCGCACAGGAGATCCCCTGCGCTTCGGCCAGCCGCGCCGCCTTCAGTGCCTCACCCAACAGCGTCCCGTAGGACACCAGCGTGAGATCCGTCCCCTCCCGGAGGCAGACGGTGGGCGCAAGGCCGGTATCCTCCTGGAATCCGTTCTCGCCGCCCCGCGGATAGCGGACGGCCACCGGTCCTTTCGCCTCGTTTACCGCCCAGTCCAACATGGTATGCAGTTCGCGAAAGCTCGCTGGGGCGAACACGACCATATGCGGCACGGCGGAGAGCATGGCGAGATCATAGGTGCCCTGATGGGTCTCTCCGTCCTCCCCCACCAGGCCGGCCCGGTCAACGGCCAGGACGACGTGCAGCTTCTGGATGGCCACGTCGTGGATCAGCATGTCGTAAGAGCGCTGCAAAAAGGTAGCGTATACGGCAAAGACCGGGACGACGCCCTGCTTGGCCATGCCGGCACACATGGAGACGGCGTGTCCCTCGGCAATGCCGACGTCAAAAAAACGTTTGGGGAAACGCCGGGCAAACTCGCTCAACCCAGTGCCGCTCTCCATCGCCGCCGTGACGGCACAGAGATAGGGATTCTTCTCCCCCAACTCTGCCATGGCCCGGCCAAAGACATTGGAGAAGTTCTCACCGGCCGGCCGGAGCGGCAGGCCGCTGGCCACGTCAAACGGCATAACGCCGTGAAAGCGGTCCGGTGTCTCCTCCGCCGGAGGATAGTCTTTGCCCTTGACGGTACGCACGTGCAGCAGCACCGGGCCGTCTAAAGATTTGGAAAATCGGAGCAGACGGGTCAGCTCGCTGAGGTTGTGCCCGTCTACCGGCCCGATATAGGTAAAGCCCATGTCCTCAAACATACTGCACGGCAGCAGCGTGCCCTTAACCGCCTTTTTGATCCGGTGAGTCAGCGCATACAGGTGCTTCCCGCCCGGGATCTTTTTTGTAAAGGCGCGGTAGAATTTCTTAAAGCTCAGATATGTCGGCTTGAGATGATGCCGCTGCAAGAGCGCTGCGATGCCGCCGACGTTTTTCTTGATGCTCATGCCGTTGTCGTTGACAATGACCACCATCCGCTCGCCGCTGCCGCCGGCGTCTGAGAGCCCCTCATAGGCCAGGCCGCCGGTCAGCGCGCCGTCCCCGATCAGGGCGAGCACGTCGTAGTCCTCGCCGCGGATCGTCCGGGCGCGGGCCATGCCCACCGCGACCGACACCGAGTCGGAAGCGTGGCCGGCGATAAAGGCGTCGTGGATGCTCTCCGCCGGTTTGGGAAAGCCAGCCAGGCCGCCGAATTTCCGCATGGTGTCCATCTGCCCGGCGCGGCCGGTCAAGATCTTATGGATATAGCACTGATGGCCCACATCGAAGACCACCCGGTCACGCGCGGTGTCATACGTCCGGTGGATGGCCACCGTCAGCTCCACCGCACCCAGATTAGAGGCCAGATGGCCGCCTGTCTGGGCGATGGACGCAACCAGATCCCGCCGCAGCTGCCGGCACAGCGCCACGCCCTCACTGTCCGTCAGTTCCGTCAGGGGCAGGGAGAGTTCCTGCAAATATTCCCACATGTCACATAACCTCACAGTATCGCCGCTTCTCCAGTCAAAGCAGCCAAATCCCCGTCAGCCCGACTGCCAGCCCGAGCAGTGCACCGAAGAATACCTGGAGCGTGGTGTGCCCCATGATCACCTTGATCTGCCGGGCCGCCATGTCGGGATTAGACTCCTGCAAGGCCAGCATCAGTTGGTTGAGCACCTCCGCCTGGTCACCGGAGGATTTGCGCACATGGCAGGCATCATACATTACGACGATGGCAAACAGCGCTGCGATGGCAAACAAGCCGGAATCAAACCCGTAAATCATGCCCATCGTGACCGCGCAGCAGGTCACCAGCGCGGAGTGGGAGCTAGGCATACCTCCGCTGGCGAGAAATTGTTTCAGCGAAAACGTGCCCTCTACGATGCGCTGGACCATTCCCTTGATCAACTGGGCCAGCACCCAGGAGAGCGCAGAGAGAATGAGCACCGGATTTCCAAAATTCACACAGGTCCCTCCCTATTTCCCGCAGCTAAGGCGTGTTGGAACAATAGAAATATGCCCAGCGGCGAGTGTCTTTTCCCCTGTCAAGATAATTTGTCGTGGCAATTTTTTCCAAAGCGCCGCCAGAAAAAGAGACGCGGCATGCATCGATACTTCATCTCAGCGCGTTCCGGGCAGGCGTTAGTGGCTCCTGCCGGCCAGATAGTCCGCCAGTTGACAGAAAAAGCCAGGCACAATCCCGCTTCCGCGCAGCGCCGCCTTGGCCTGTTGCGTCTGTTCGGCGACAATGCGCGCACAGCCCTCCAGCCCCAGGCAGGAGACGTAGGTGCTCTTGCCGCGCTGCGCATCGCTGCCCACGCTCTTGCCCATCTCCTCGCAGGTTGAGGTGATATTGAGCATGTCGTCGCGAATCTGGAAGGCCAGGCCGAGGGCGGCAGCGTACGCGCGCGCCGCCTCCAATTGCGCCTCGCTGCCGCCGGCCGCCGCGACGCCCATCTGCGCTGCCGCCTCCAGCAGGCAGCCGGTCTTGCGCGCGTTCATATCCGTGATCTCCTCCAGGGAGAGCGCGCGCCGCTCCCCCTCCATATCCAGTACCTGGCCGGCGCACATGCCGTCCGGCCCGGCGGCGCGGGCCAGGATGAGCGCGGCGGTGGCGCGCTGTTCGGCGGGCAGATCGGCAGAAAGCACCTGCTCAAAGGCCGCCGTCTGGAGCGCGTCGCCGGCCAGGATGGCCAGGCCCTCCCCGTAGACCACGTGGTTGGTCGCCCGGCCGCGGCGCAGGGTGTCGTTATCCATGCTGGGCAGGTCATCGTGGATGAGAGAGTAGGTGTGCACCATCTCAATGGCCGCCGCCAGCGGCAGCGCCTGCTCCGCCGTGCCGCCGAGTGCACGGCAGAACTGGAGCGTCAGCACCGGCCGAATCCGCTTGCCTCCCGCTAGGAGGCTGTAGCGCATCGCCTCATAGAGTACATGATAGGCCGGCTGGCCGGGAAAGCAGTCGGCCAGATAGTTCTCAATTTGCCGCTGACACAGGGTCAGCTCCTGCATGAATTCCACTGCTCAGTCCTCGCTCTCCGGCACAAACGGCTCCCCGACCGGCTCGCCGTCCGGTCCCTTGGAGAGCTTGAGCACCTTCTGCTCGGCGTTATCCAGCAGCCGGGTGCAACCTGCGATCAGCTTCGTCCCCTCTTCAAAGAGCGCAATGGACTGCTCCAGCGGCGCCTGGCCTTGCTCAAGCTGTGAGACGATAGCCTCCAGCCGTGCCATGGACTCCTCAAAACTCATCTTTTTGGGCGGCATAGTCTCGTTCCTTTCTGTACATATTTCGACGAAAAGGCGGCGCTCACTTTGGCCGGTTCCGGACAGTCTTTCCGGGCTTTTGCAGGCCCATTACCGTGCAGTCCAGCGTCCCGTCGGCCAAGCGCAGGGAGATGGGCTGCCCCGCTCGCACCTGACGGACAGAGGAAAGAACATGCCCCTCCTCATCCTGCGCAATCGAGTAGCCCCGTCCCAACACTTTGAGCGGGCTGAGTGCATCGAGAGAGGCGGTCAGGGCAGCAAGCGCGCCGCGCCGGGTCTGCAGCTCGGACTGCATCCGGCTGGCCAGCCGGCTCTGCTGCCAGTCGAGCAGGACGCGCTTGTCCCGGAGGGAGGCCAGCGGATCGGTGAGCACGCGGCTGGCGGCACAGCGGTCCAGCCGCCCTCTCTCCTCCTCCAGGCGGGCAGTCATCGCCCGGCGCATCCGCACGGCCTGACGCTCCAGCTGGCCGGCAAGTTCACGACGGTCCGGGACCGCCAGCTCGGCCGCGTTGGATGGGGTCGCGGCGCGCACATCCGCCACGAAATCCGCGATGGTCACGTCCGGCTCATGGCCGACGGCGGAGATCACCGGCAACTCGGAGCGGTAGATCGCCCGGGCGAGGTTCTCGTCGTTGAAGGCCCAGAGGTCCTCCATCGAGCCGCCGCCCCGGCCGATGATGATGAGATCGGCCAGATGATGGCGGTTGGCGTAGTTCAGCGCGCCCACCAGTTCCGCAGGCGCCTGCGCCCCCTGGACGCGTACCGGCAACAGAAGCACCTCGGCCGCCGGCCAGCGCGCCCTCAGAATGCGGATCATATCATGCACCGCCGCGCCGGCCGAGGAGGTGATGAGCGTGATCCGCTCCGGATAGGGCGGCAGCGGCTTTTTGTGCGCCGGGTCAAACAGCCCCTCCTGCTGCAATTTGGCCTTTAGCTGCTCAAAGGCGACGTAGAGCTCTCCAATCCCGTCCGGGATCAGGCCATCGGTGTAGAGCTGATACTGCCCGTCGCGCGGGAAGACGGTGATGCGCCCGCGGGCAATCACCTTCATGCCGTTTTCCGGCCGGAAGCGCAGCCGCTGGGCGGAGAAACGAAAGAGGACGCAGCGCAGCGCCCCCTCCCCATCCTTCAGGGAAAAGTAATGGTGCCCGGAGGGATAGCACTTATAGTTGGAGATCTCTCCCCGGACGGCAACGGCAGAGAGGAGCCGGTCCCCGTCCAGTTTAGCTTTCAGGTACTGGTTGACCTGGGTGACGGTGAGGATATTCCGGTCCGGCTGCATCGCTCAGTCCCCCTGTTCCAATTGGCGCAGGGTGAGCACCGCCGTGCCCATCGCGTTGTCCGTGCTGTAGGCGCCGTCAGCAAAGACGGCCCCCTCTCCCTCCAGCGCCCGGCGCAGCAGGGTGTTGGAGGCCACGCCGCCGGAGCAGAGCACCGGCAGGCCGGGATACTGCCGCCGGGCGGCCCGCGTCGCGCGGATCACCGCCGAGGCGACCGTCAGCAGAGTAAAACGCGCCACGTCCGAGGGCAGGGCGTGCGCGGCGACGCGGTCGCGCACCTGGTTTTCCACCCCGGACAGGGAGAACTCCAGCCCCTGCAGGCGGACGCGGAAGGCGTCTTTGCGCTCGGAGAACTGTGAGAGCCTGTCCAGTGCCTTGCCGGACGGGAAGGGCACCTTGAGCATCTGACCGGTCCGGTCAATCAGCTGGCCGGCGGAGAGATCGGTGGTGCCTCCGATGCGGGCACAGTGGACGTTCCGCCCCTCCGGCACGGCCAGCAGCAGCTCGGTCGTGCCGCCGGAGAGATGCCAGGCGAGCATCGGCCGGTCGAGCAGGTCGAGCCGGCCAGCAGACCAGCAGACGGCGGCCACATGGCCCTGCTGGTGGGAAAAGCGGTAGAACGGGACCCCCAGCACGGCGGCCAGCGACTCGCCCAGCGACGCTCCGGGCAGGAAGCAGGGCATGTAGGACCCCTCCGTCTCGCGCGGGCGGGTGCTCGCGCCGACGGCAGACAGTCCCCGCAGCATCCCCTGCGCCTCCAGCTCCCGCAGCCGCTCGGGCAGGGCCTTGACATGCTGGAAGAGAGCCTCGCTCTGACGCAGGCCGAGCGCTCCCTCCCGTACCTCCAGGAGTTTGGAGGCGTTGAGCCCCGTCCCGTCCGCGCGGCAGACGGCGGCCGAGGTGGTATAGTTGCTCGTGTCCAGGCCGAGGGCCGCAGTCATGACTGTTCCTCCTCCGGCAGTTCCCCGCGCAGGAAGGAGCCGAGAATGCCGTTGATAAAGCCGACCACCTTCTCGTCCTCATAGCGCTTGGCGATGTTGACCGCCTCGTTGATGGCGGTGCGGTTGGGGATCTCCGGCATATAGAGCATCTCATACATGGCCACGCGCATGATCGCGGTGGCCACCCGCGGCATGCGGGAAAACTGCCAGCCAATGGCATATTTTTCGATGTACCCATCCAGCTCGGCACCGTGCGCGCCCACGCCCTGCACAACCGCGCGCAGATAGCGCCCGGCCTGCTCATCCGGATAGTCGCGATAGAGCGCGTCTTCTTGGCCCAGCGTGTCATACTGTTCCCGATCCAGCGCGCGCGAGAGCAGTGCCTCAGCGCTCTCATCGGTATAGCCCAGTTCATAGGCCAGGCGGACCGCCAGCTCACGGGCAGCGGTTCTTGTCATCTCCGTTCCTCCCTGTCTCTCCATTCAGGCCAGCGGTCTTTCGACACAATGACCCAATATACAGTATTTAGGTCATTATACACCAGCTTATGCAAAATGAAAACCCTTTCCATGAAAAAGTGGGGCAAAAAATGGGACCCTGCCGCTGTGGGATTGACACCCTCATTATTTTTATCTCTATTCTTATCTCTATTCTAAGGGTAAGATGCAGGGCAGGAGACGGACGGCCCCAAAACAAAACAGCGCGCTCCCGCACGAAATGGACTGTCCCATCTTGTGCGCAAGCGCGCTGTTTTTTGCCGTTACTGTGCCAGCACCACCTTGACCGCGCTGGCGGCGACATCTGTCTCGCCGAGGACAATATCGGTGATTTTGGCCACGTCCTCCGCCTCCAGTGTGCCGCTGGCGGTGGAGACGACGACGCTGACACTGTTCTCTCCGATAAAGGCCACGCAGTCGGAGTAGCCTTTTGCGGTGACCAGATTCTCAATCTGAGATTCGGCGAGAGTGGCATTGGCCATGGCCGTGATGCTCTCCGAGGCGGCGCTCACCGCCGTCTCATCCGCATCGCCGCTCTCTACAGTCTCCTGCAAGATGGCCAGCGCCTCCGCGCGGGCTTCCTCCCGGTTTAGGCGGGCCGTGGCAAAGTAGCCGCCAGAGCTCTCTTCCTCCTGTCCAGAGACAGCGGCCGCCTCGGCGCTCTCCTCCGACTCCCAGGTGTCTAGGACGACGTCCTCCACCTCGCCTGTGCCGTCGGAGTTGACCAGGGCCGCCTCCCCCAACGTCTTGTTGGACTCCGTGCTCTCCGAGGAGGCCGTGACCGTCCCGGCACCGTTGACGGCGGACTCCTCCTGCCCGTAGGACCAGTTAAGGTAGACCGCCATGCAGACAAAGAGCACTATGGCAGCTACCACCGCATTCCGCTTCCACAATTTCATTCCTGACTGCCTCCTGTCCTTTCACAGATGGATATTTGGTTTGCATTCAGTCCGGTGAGGGCCTGAACCGCCTGCAATACCTGCAACTGGATTTGGGCATCGCCGCCGCCGTCACAGACAACGAGCGCGCCGCGGTATTCCGGATATAACTCCTGCACGCTCACCGTCTCCTGGCGGCTGGAGCCGGCGGAAACGATGACGGTCGCGCTCTCCTCCCCGCTCTGGTCGGTGGCCAAGATCTGGCGCGCGCTGCTGCGCAGCGTGAGGACAACCTCGGCCTGCCCCACCCCCTCGATCTGGGAGAGCGTCTCTGCCAGACGCCGCTCGAGTGCCTGCGTCTGTTCCGTCCAGTCCACGGTCTGCACCGCAGCCTTCTCCCCCGCCGTCTCCCCGCCGTCTCCGCCGGACGGCCAGAGCAGCAGGCCCAGGCCGACCGCCAGCACCAGCAGCACATATTGATAGCGTTTGAGCAGTTCCCCCAGCCGCTTGCCATCCCACGGAAGCTTCATGTCCCCCTCCTCTCCCCTGATGGAAAACGCCGCCGCGTCAGGTCGCGCCCGGGCCGCCTCAGCGCTCCTGATAGACGACCTGCTCCGGCTCCAGCCCCAGGTCCTCGCAAAATGCCTGGGTGAGCGTCTCGCGCTCATCCGGCGTCAAGTCGCCGGTGACGGTCACCTGTGCCGGCACGGGAGCGTCCCCTGACCAGTCCCAGGTCACCTCCACCTGGCAGTCGAGCGCAAGCTCGGCCGTCTTGTCCTGAATATATGCGTCTATACCCTGCGCTATGATGGATTCGGTGATCTGTTTCTGCGTTCCGGCGAGGGCCTGGCCAGTCTCCTCCAGTTGGGCGGAATAGCCGGCCAGAATATCCCGCAGCGCTCCGTAGTCAAAGCCCAGCACCGGCCGGACCACCGCCAGAAAGAGCAGTAGTCCACCCAGCAGTCTGCCCACTGAGCGGACCGGCCCGTCCGGCATCATCGCCAGCGCCACCGCCGTAAGCAGCGAGGCCGCCAGCACGCCCAGCAGCCAGTCGCGCAGCGCCTCCATCTCAGCTCACCGCCACCGCGACGGTGGTGATGATGGCAATCAGGGCCAGCAGGGCACAGGCGCCCACCATGCCCAGCATCAGCCCGAAGGCCCCGCCGATGTCTCCGATCAGGCCGGACAGGCGGCTCTGCGTCATGGCCGCCGTAAGGACGGCAGAGATCCGATACATTAAATATTGCACCCCCAACTGTAAAAACGGGACCAGGCAGAAGGCGAGCACCGCCAATGTGCCGAAGATCCCGATCGCGTTGCGCAGGATCCCCGCTCCGGCGAGCACCGACTCCGTCGCGTCAGAGAGGATTCCTCCCACCACCGGCACCATACCGGAGATAGCAAACCGGGCCAGCTTGACCGCCGCACGGTCCGCCGTCCCCGCGATTGCGCCGCTGAGGCTGAGATAGGCGGTAAAGAGCAGCAGCACCCACGTCAGCACGGTCTGGACCACCCAGCGGACAAACGCGGCAAGCGAGCGCAATCCGCCGTTATCCGCGGCGACCGCCCCGGCACAGGCGGCCACGTAGAGATAGACCAGCGGGATGAGCACACTCTGAATCAGCGAGAGCAGGAGATTGGCGGCAAAGAGCGTCGCCATCTGCCGGGCCGCCGCACCGGTCACCGACCCGCCGGCCGCCGCTGCCGCCGTCATGACCGGGATGAGCACACGGGTGAAGGCGGTCAGCTGGATCACCGTCTCCCGCCCCAGCGATAAAAGGGAGTGGACATCCCCCACCGAGGCCGCCGTCACCGCCAGCACACCCACCAGCTGCACCATCTGCGCCGCGCGCGGGGCGGCGCTCTCACACAACGCCTGCGCCAGGGCACAAAAGAGCGCAATGACCAAAATCAGGCCGGCACTCCGGGTTGCCTGAGCGACGATCTCCCGCAAACGCTCCAGCGCACCGGAGAAGACGGAGACAAGGCCGGACTCCAGATCGATCTCCGGGCTAAGCGGGATCTCCAGCACGTCCTCCGCCTGCTGCTCGACGGCGGTGGTGTCCACGCTGTCCCAGACCTGCTCCTGTACCTCCTCCGCCGCCCGCGCCGGCAGCGCCAGCAGGGCCAGGCACAGCCCGGCCAGCAGCAGTCTCCGTCTCATAGCAGTTCCTCCAGCAGCTCGAGCACGGCGCGCAGCAGCGGCGCGCTCACCACCAGCGCGGCCAGGCTTCCCCCCAGCTCGAGCAGCAGGGCGGCGCTGGACATCCCGCCGTCCCGGCACAGCTGTGCGGCCAGGCGGACAAGGATCGCAATGCCTACCGTCCGGATCAGGGGGCTGAGCAGTTCGTCCGTCAGCCCGGCGAGCTGGGCCAGCTCTTGCAGCAGGGCGACCGACTGTCCCAGGGCCTCCCGGCTGCGGTACAGGAGCAGCCCCGCCGTGACGATGGCCAGCACCAGCGCCAGCTCCGGCGTCTGCCGCCGGAGGGTGAGCGCGCACAGCGTACCCGCCACGGCGATGGCGGCCAGCTGCCAGACAGCCGGACCGGTCACAGCCCAAAGAGGTCCTCGACCAGCTGGAACAGGTCGCTGATCTGTTGGACCACCATCATCAGCACCACTACCAGGCCGGCGAGGGTAACCATGGTGGCCTGCTCCTCCCGCCCGGACCGGGCCAGCACCTGATTCAAAACAGAGACTAAGATTCCCACCGCGGCAATGCGGAAGATCAGATCGACATCCATTGAGGTACTCCTTTATCCTGTGTCCGCCATCCCTATCCGGGCAGGATCAGCAGAACCAGCAGCAGTCCGACCGACAGCCCCAGAATCAACGAGAGTCGTCCCAGGCGGCGCTCCTCCTCCCGGGCATCCTCCAGGCTGCCCTCCAGCGCGCGGCGCAGGCCGGAGAGCAGCCTGGCCTGCTCCTGTCCTTCATAGCGCCCCAGAACCGATCCGACCCGCCGGAACAGTACACGCTCCTCCTCTCGCAAGGGCAGGGCAGTCTCCCGCAGCGCCTGCTCCCAGAGCTGGGCAAATGGACGCTCGTTCAGGTGGTCCAACCCGTCCAGGCATCGGGCAAATAGCGGTGCACAGCGGTCCTGCGCCTGCGCCAGCAGGGCCAACAGGGCGGCGGTGTCTGTCTGACAGGCGTTCAGCTCCGCCGCCATCCGGTCCAGGGCGTGGACGGCGTCGGAGATCGTCCGCCTCCGCTCTCGATACCAGCTCCAGCGGCGCCACCCTACCCAACCACAGGCTGTGCAGACCATCAGCCCGCCGGCCAGACGGATCACGGCAGATCCTCCACCCGGTAACTGCGCCTGGCCCCCTCCCGGCGGATGGTCACCAGCCGCCGGAAGACGCGCTGCTCGATCAGCGGGCGGTAGACCTCCCGCCGCCGCAGACCGTCCCAGTCTGTCCCGTGCGCGGTGGCAAGCAGGGCGGCGCCGCAGTTGGCCCCCTGGCAGAGGGCAGCAGTGTCCTCCGGGCAGGTGATCTCGTCCGCGGCGAGCACCTGCGGCGCCATGGAGCGCAGGAGGAGCAGAAGCCCTTCTCCCTTGGGACAGCCGTCCAGCACATCCGCCAGCGGGCCGACGTCCAGCTGCGGCACGCCGCCGCGTAGGGCCGCCACCTCCCCGCGCTCGTCTGCCAAGCCGGTCCGCACGCCGCGCAAGCCGAGCAGGCGGATGAGTTCGCGCAGGAGCGTCGTCTTCCCCTCCCCGGGCGGGGCGAGGATCAGGGTGCTCTGGAACCTTCCTTCCGGCAACAGCCTGGGCAACAGATCCTCGCCAATCCCGCTCACCGGGCAGGCAATGCGCAGATTGACCGAGGAGAGGGTGCGCACGGCAAGTACGCGCCCCTCCCGAAGCGTGACCGTCCCACACAGACCGAGCCGGTGCCCTCCCGGCAGCGGCAGAAACCCGGCCGAGAGCTTGTCCGCCGCCCCCTGCAGCGAGGCCCGCGTGGCGATCTCCACCGTCTGACGCAGGTCCTCCGCGCTGATGAGCACGTTCTGCCCGTCCCGTGTCAGGCGCTCCTCCGCGCCGTCCCCGCCGGAGGCAAAGAGCCCCCGTCCGGCGCGCAGTCGTATCTCCTCCCAGCTCTCCTGGCGCCGCGGGTCCTGCGAGAGCAAAAAACGGCACAGACTGCCGGGCAGGACCCGCACCGCCTCGCACACGGCACGGCGCCGCGCGGACATCTCTGCGGTCATGACGCTCCACTCCCCTCTCTTCTCCGGGCCGCGCATCGGTCCAACCCGGGACTTGTCCTTCGGTTCGCTCCAGTGTATGAGCCGCGCGGGCCGGTTATGAACCAGGGGCAGGACTTGACAAAATCCTGCTCCCGGCCTATACTGGCCCCATTCGTCTTACAAGAAAGCAAAATCTCAATCAGGTCAGGAGGGTCATCCATGCTCACGCTCGCCTTCTCTCCCTCGGGGCAGGAGCCGCTCTACCAGCAGCTCTACCACCACATCCGCGACGAAATTCAGGCCGGGCGCCTCACGGCGGGGGAACGGCTGCCCTCCAAGCGGCAGCTCGCCCGCCAGCTCAAGCTCAGCGTGGTGACGATTGAGGGTGCCTACAGCCAGCTGGTGGCCGAGGGCTATCTGGAGAGCCGGGACCGGAAGGGCTACTTCGTTCTGCCGGTGCGCTGGGAGCGGACCACGCCCAGTCCTCAGGCCGCGCCGGATATCCCCCCGCTTCCGGAGGAGCGCGGCCGCTTCCGCTATGATTTTGCCACTTCCGGTTCAGATGCGGAGAGCTTTCCCTTCGCCACCTGGGCAAAGCTGAGCCGCGAAGTGCTCTCCAGCCGGGATCAGGCCCTCCTCTCCGCCGCTCATCCCCAGGGGGTCCCTGAGCTGCGTAGGGCAATCGCCCGCCACCTCTATCAGTTTCGCGGCATCCGCGTCTCGCCAGAGCAGATCATTGTCGGCGCTGGGTCGGAGTTTCTCTCCACCCTGCTCGTGCAGCTGCTCGGGCCGCAGGGCGGCTATGCGCTGGAGGATCCCGGCTACCGGAAGATCGACCGCATCTTCTCCGCCAGCGGGGCACAGGTAATCCCCATCCCACTGGACGAACACGGCCTGCGCGCCGACCGGTTGGCAGACAGCAGCGCACGCATCGTCCACATCACGCCGTCGCACCACTTCCCACTCGGGACGGTGATGCCGGTCTCCCGGCGGCGGGAGTTATTGGAGTGGGCGGGCGAACGGGAAGACCGTTATCTGATTGAGGACGACTATGACAGTGAATTTCGCTTTACAGGCCGTCCCATCCCCGCGCTGCAGGGATTGGACCGCGCGGAAAAGGTGATCTACCTCAACACGTTCGCCAAGAGCCTCGCGCCCTCGCTGCGTATCGGCTATATGGTCCTGCCCCCCAGCCTGCTGCGGCGCTACCGGCAGGAGCTGCTGTTCTATTCCTCCACCGTCCCCTCCTTTGAGCAGTATACACTGGCACTGTTCATGGAGCGTGGACACATGGAGCGGCACATCGCGCGGATCCGCAACCGCTATCAGCAGCGGCTGGCCGCGCTGCGGCAGGCCGTGCGAGAGACCGGTCTGGACCGCTTTTGCACACTTTCCGGCGGAGAGAGCGGACTGCACCTGTTGATGACAGTACGCAGCCCGCTCCCCCAGGACGAACTGACCCAACGGGCGGTGGAGGCGGGGATTCGGCTCTATCCGCTGGACGCCTACTATTTATGTGAACCTCATAAGCGAGCGGCCTCTACTTTTGTCATGGGCTACGGAAAACTGACGGAGACGGATTTGCAGGACGCCTTTCGGTCGCTTGCGGAGATTTGGTCATTTTGACGAATTTTGAAGAGCGGCCGCGCAGGTCTCTTTCCGGACATCCCACCTCGTTCTCGTTTTGTTGTTTTTGTTACTGATTGTTACGAATCGCCCCCTCATTTCGTGTCACTTCTGCAAAGTTCGATCGCTATTTTACGATAATTGTCATGCTCTTCCCTTTTAATGGCTCAATTGCAAACTTTTTATTGACAAAAGCCTTCTGCGGGTGTATACTGTCTGTAGTCAAACGGGGTTACAAAAATTACAACCCATGCATTCGCCGCGGGTCCTTCCCGCGAGAGACGCATATAGGAGGTAATTATGTCTCAACGCAAAGGCTTTTTATGTTCACTGCTTTCGAATCCTATTTTGAAAGGCGCTGTTGCAGGCGCCGCCATCTTGGCCCTGATGATGCTCTTCTATCTGCCGGCCACCGCCGCAATCACCTACGAGATCTCTGATGGGGAGAACACCTACCTCGTCGAGTCCAATGAGTCCGACGTCGGCCAGGTACTGGACGAGGCGGGAATCGAGCACTCCGACATCGATCTGATTCAGACCTCCGAAGAGGATGAGGTGGTCAGCGTGTCTATCACTCGCAGACAGTATGTGACCGTCGTCTGTGACGATGTGAGTTCCTCCATGCTCATTCATACCGGCGACACTGTGGCCGACGTGCTTGAGCACATGAACATCCAGTTGGGCGAGTACGATCAGATTTCCATGGATCTGACCGAGACACCGGAGGCCGGCTCTACCATTGAAATTTATCGGGCCAGCATTACTTACCGCACCGAGAGCACCCCTCTTCCCTACTCTTCCATCCGCGTGGCCGATGCCGAAATGGATCGGGGTGAGGAGGCCGTCACGCAGGAGGGCGTGGAGGGCAGCCACAATGTCACCTACCGCGTCATCGAGGTAGAGGGCAGCGAGCCGGTGGAGGAGCTGTTCAGCGAGACCACCGTCGAGCCGGTGGATGAAGTCGTCTCCTACGGCACCAAAGTCTACTTCGAGCGCCCGACCGGCTACAGCACAACCAGCGAGTACATCACCAACATCGACGACGAGGCCGGCACTTTCACCACCTCTAACGGCAACACCTATTCCTTCTCCGGCACTGTAACCCTGGAGGCCACCGCCTATACCGCGCGCTCCGGTGCGATCTGCTCGACCGGTCGCCTGGCCCGCGTGGGTGTGGTCGCGGTAGACCCAGATTACATTCCCTATGGTACCGAGATGTTCATCATGTCTGCTGACGGCAGTTTTGTCTACGGCATGGCCGTGGCCGGTGATTGTGGCAGCGCGATCAACAACTGGGATGTCGACCTGTATATGAACTCCCGTTCCGACTGCATCAATTTTGGCCGCCAGGATGTGGTCGCCTATATAATCACCGGCGAGGTCGACGCCTGATCTCCACTGTTTGACAGAAAACGAAACCGGACAACCCATAGGTTGTCCGGTTTTATTATTCTCTCTTCCCTTTTTGACAGCTTTTTGGTATGCTGTCTCTATCGTAAATCCAGAAGCAGGAGGCTTTCTCTGATGGACCTGTGCAACGAACGACAAATCAAAGCTCTGCTGGCCCGGCACGGCTTTCGCTTTTCTAAGTCCATGGGGCAGAATTTTCTGATCGTCCCCGCCATTCCCCAGGAAATCGCCGCCGTCTCCAATGCGGATGAGAACTGCGGTGTGCTGGAGATCGGCCCTGGTATCGGCCCTCTGACCGCCCAGCTCGCCCAGCGGGCCGGCAAGGTGGTCTCTGTTGAGCTGGACCGCGCCCTTCTCCCGGTTTTAGCCGAGACGATGGCCCCCCATTCCAACGTCGAGATCGTCCCCGGCGATATCCTGAAGCTGGATCTGGACGCTCTGGTTTCTGAAAAGCTGGTTGGCTTTACACCAATTGTCTGTGCGAACCTGCCCTATAACATCACCACCCCCGTCCTCACATGCCTGCTGGAGAGCGGGCTGTTTCGCTCTGTGACCGTGCTGATCCAGCGAGAGGTGGCCCGTAGAATCTGCGCGCGTCCGGGAACAGCGGACTACGGCGCCTTCTCCCTCTTCTGCCAGTACCACGCCCGCTGCGAGATCGCCTTTGAGGTGCCGCCGGAGTGTTTTTTGCCGGCGCCCAAGGTGACCTCCGCCGTGCTGCATATGGAGGTACTAGACGAGCCACCGGTTGAGACAAGGGACGAAGCCCTGCTTTTTCGCGTCATCCGCGCCTCGTTTGCCCAGCGGCGCAAGAAGCTCCTCAACGGCCTCACCGCCGCGTTCGGCAGCGAGCTGTCCCGTGAGGCGCTGGCTGGGGCGATCGCAGGCTGCAGCTTCCCGGAATCCGTACGCGGGGAGCAGCTGGGGCTTCCTGAGTTTGCCTGTCTGGCCGATCAGCTTTACAGTCTCTTATCTGACAGATAAACCTATTTTTGACGCGCGCCCGGACAGCCTGCCGGGCGCGTGTTTTCTGCGCTTGATGCAGTTTTTGGCCATCAGCCCAAATCGGTCACCGTCCCGACAAAGAGGGGCAGGCCGGTCTCGGTGTCCACCAGCAGGTAGAGAAACGGGCGGTCCAATGTGACAATATGCGGTTCTGTCACAGAGGAGCCAGCGACCATCTCCACCGCCGCGGCCGCTCCGGCGCGGGTTCCCTGCTCATCCACCGTGAGATAGGTCTTGTGCAGGACGCGGCCGATCATCAGCCCAAATTCCTCCGTGTGCCCCATCGCGGAGAAATCCGCCAAAGCAGCGTCAAAGGCATCCGTGACCCCCATCGCCCGCAACGTGTCGGAGAGCTCAAGGGAGGTCTCCGACACGAACTTCGGAATCCCCGCCCTCACCGGTTCCTCCAGCGCTCCGGTCAGCGTCGCACGCAGGCCCTCACCGGTCAAGCTCTGCACATACTCCCCCAGCGAGATCCCCTCGTCCGGCAGGAGCGCCGCAAAGGCGTATTTTCCGCTGTCGTAGTATTTCAGAAACCCGGTGGCGGAGCCGTCCGTCAGGTAGGCATACTCCGTGCTGTACATCAGCTCCGCCGCCTGTTCTTCGCCATTCGCGGCTGTAAATGTACCGGAGTGAATCTGATCTTCCGTGTAAATCTCGCTCCACTGCGCCTCGAAGGTCAAGGCGTTCACCAGATAGAGCATCGCCTCGTCCGGAATCTCGTCTAAAATGGAGTCGATGATCCCGTCCGTCTCGTCCGATACCCAGGCGTTGATCTCCTCCAGCATGCCCGCGTCAAAAGGGACCTTGTAGATGCCCGCACGATAGTACCGCGCCGTCGTGTCGAGGAAGGTCTCCTCCACCGTGAGGTCCTCTGTGTCCCGCAGCCAGATCGCATTGGCCAGGTGTACCTGGCAGAGTTCCTCCTTCGGAAGAGACGAGGCCCAGGCAGCCAGGGTGGGATTCAGCTCGTCCAGCGGCAACCCAAAGGCAGCCTACAGCTGTGCCAACGTCTCCCCCTGCGCGCCGTTAGCGGTCATCCCGAGCGCAAAGAGAACGGAGGCCGGCGAGATCAGCGTCCCCTTCTCACCCACATCACCGCTGTTTTGGAAGAGGTGAAAAGAGAAGTTTGCCAGCGCATCCAGCGTCTCCTCAGAGGGTTTGTCCGTCTGTGCCTCAAATTCTGTCTCGCGGCCGGAGAGCAGATTTTGCGCCGAAGAGGCGCTCGGGCCGGCACATGCGGACAGGAGCAGCATCAGGCACAGCAGGGAAATCCACAGTGTTCGTTTCATTTTATCCTCCTTTCCTGTTCCTCAGCCCGGCCGGAGCGCGGCCGGGTTTTTCCGGTTTGAAATCCCAGTTATTGAGGCGTCTCATTTAGATCGTGTGAAGTATTTTCACTTTCCTGCTTTTTCTGCTCATTTTTCCTGAAAAGCACTTTTCCTTTCCGCCTTCTCCTGTGCCGGATCAACAGGACCGCCGCCGCCAGAATCAGGCCCAGGACGAGCAGCCAGAGCGCGTTGTAGGCCGCCCAGACCGCCAGATCCTGGACGCCTTCCACAAAGCTCTGCGCACCAAGTCGGAAGCTCTGCGCCACCCGGGCCAGGAAGGTCACCTCTTCCTCCTCCGTCAGGTCGACGACCTCCTTCAGATAGAGGTTGACCGTCGCGTAGTCCACCAGGCTGTCGTAGCGGTTGAGGGTGCTGGTGTACAGTTCGATCTCATATTCCGTCTCACTGATCGCCGATTCAATCTCAATGATGTCTGCCATTTCGGTCGCCTGGCTCAGCAGCTCCTGCAGGCGCTCCAGCTTGGTGCGCAGGGTGGTCAGCCGGGTCTCCGCGTCGAAGTACTCCGTTCCGATGTCTTCCACGTCCTCGCTCAGATTGAGCACAAAGCAGTTCTCCGTCTCCGCAGCTGCGTCCAAAAAAGCGCGGTATTGTCCGCTAGGGACACGGACGGTGTAGCTCATGGAACGTCCGCCGCCATAGGAGCCGTAGCGGGCACTGTAGGCATAGAGATTGCTCGACTCAATATAGCCGCCGCACTCCTCCACCAGCGCCTCCAGGCCGGCGACTGCGGCATCAAAGTCGAGGACTTCCATCTCCAGATTGGCGGTGTAGATCAGCTTTACCTCGGCGTCCTGCGGATTGACCTGCCCGGAGGAGGGCACCTCGTTGTCATCCAACGAGCTGGTCTCCTCGGAGGATGCCGATGCCGTCTCCTCCAGCTCCGCCACGGCGTCCTCCGTCACCACGCCGTAATCGGCATCTGAGGCAGCTGTGCTGGCAGCCGTATCCATGCCACTGCCGTTCCCCGCGCCGCAGGCCGCCAGCAACAATACCAGCGCCAGCAGCAGCGGCAGGAGGCGCGCTGCCCCGTTTCTTCCCGTATGTCTCATGATTGTCTCCCCTTTCATGACCGTATGGGCGGTTCCCTTCTACCCTTCCATACGTGTAAGCACCCCAAATTGCTGCGCCGACGAAAAATTTTTTGCGATCTGTCGCTTTTCGCCGGGCTGGAACGTAAGATGGCCCATCACCTTTTTCGAGGAGGCAGGCCTTATGCCGCTGCTCTATCTCTCCCCCTCCACCCAGGAGTTCAATCTCTATGTCACTGGCGGCACAGAGGAGGAGTACATGAACCGGATTGCCGATGAGATGATCCCCTATCTGCGCGCCAGCGGTATCACCGTCGCGCGCAATACGCCTGACATGACCGCTGCCAGCTCCATTCAGGACTCCAACGCACAGGAGGTCGACCTGCACCTGGCCCTGCACTCCAACGCCGCGCCGGAATTTCTCGCCGGAACGCTGCAGGGCAGCGAGGTATACTACTCCCCCGCTTCCTATTACAGCCGCGCGGCAGCGCAGATCATCGCCGCCCATCTGCGGGAGATCTATCCCAACCCCGAGCTGGTGAGTACCATTCCCACCACGACACTCGGTGAAGTGGTCAAGGTGCGTGCCCCCGGCGTGCTGATCGAATTTGCCTATCACGACAATCCGGAGGATGCCGCCTGGATCCAGGACAACGTCTCCGCAATTGCACAAAATGTCAGCCAAAGCGTCACGGAGTATTTTGGACTCCCCTTCCTGGATCCACAGGCACCCCGGGAGGGTGTTGTGAATATTCAATGGGGAAAATTGAATATTCGTGAATATCCATCCGCATCCAGCCGTATTCTCGCCCAGGCCTGCGACGGGGCCAAGCTGACCATTTGGAATACTTATCAGGATTGGTACGTGGTCGATTTTGGCGGTGTGATGGGATTTGCGGCTCGGCGATATATTTCCGTCCTGTAAGGCGAAATCCCCTTATTCTCTTGTAATGTTATCTTACTTTACATGTGTATTGCCGTTCTACCGGCACTCCCCTCCCCCGCCGGACGCAAAGCGGCCCGGACCAGGAAGTTGATCCCGGTCCGGGCCGCGCTCTGCCGTTTCGGCTATTCAGGTATTGTGGTCGCTCTGGTGGAAGGTCTTGAGGTTCCCGATCTTCCGGCTGCGGTGGTCCAGCTCCTCCAGCACCGCCTCGAGGGGAATTCCCTCGTTCACCATCAGGACCATCAGGTGGTAGAGCAGGTCGGAGATCTCCCCCACCGTCTCCGGCTGGCTGCCGTTTTTGGCGGCGATGATGGTCTCGGCGCACTCCTCCCCCACCTTCTTCAGGATCTTGTCCAGCCCCTTGCCAAAGAGGTAGCAGGTATAGGAGTTCTCACTCGGGTGGCTCTTGCGGTCGAGGACCACCTGATAGAGCCCACTCAGTACACTGTCATTCGGCATCGGAATCTTCCTCCCAAATCGGATTGAAAAAGCAGCTGCGCGCACCGGTGTGGCA
>CAYWUA010000014.1:32066-37867 GCA_964461385.1 uncultured Oscillospiraceae bacterium | reverse complement strand
AGATCAACGCCAAGCTCCAGCAAACCTACGCTGAGAAATCCGAGATCAACGCCAAACTCCAGACCACTTACCGGGAGAAGGCGGAGCGCGGGATAAAGATCAAAGAGCTGGAGGAGGAGAAGCGCCGTCTCCAGACCCAAGTCAAGCAGATACGCCAGCAGCTGCGCAAGGCGCAGTCACAAAACAAAAAGCTGAAGTCCTCTCTCTCCTACCGGATCGGCCGCTGTCTCACCTGGCCGGTGCGCAAGCTCAAACGGCTCTTCCGGCGCTGAGAGACAAAAAACAGACGGGTTTTCCGTGCGTCATGCGGGAAACCCGTCTGTCTTTGTCTGTCATCGGGGACTCAGCGCCACCTCGCGCCGCAGGAGCGAGAGCGGCGGGACTTGCCGCGGCAGCTGCATCCAAAAGCGCATCTGCGGATGGCGCGGCTCCTCCAGCATCTCGCCCTCCGGCGTCTGCATGGAAGGCACATGAAAGGCAAAGGGCCGGCAGTCCGGGCCGACCAGCTCCACCCGGTCCCCGACGCGGAATTTGTTGCGCAGCGAGAGCAGCGCGCGTCCGTCCGGCGCACACTGCTCCACGATGGCGCAGACCTGCCAGTCGCGCAGATAGCGCGCGTCGTCGTAGTACTGCCCCGGCTGCCCGAACCAGAAACCGGTGGAATAGTGCCGGTGGCTCACCTTCTCCACCTCATCCCGCCAGACCGGGTCAACCGGCCGCCCCGCGCCCACGTCGTCAAGCACGTGGCGGTAGGCCCCGGTGACGATGGCGGCGTAATAGGCGCTCTTGGCCCGGCCCTCAATCTTGAGCGAGCTGAGCCCGGCATCGCAGAGCTCGGGAATGTGGTCGATCATGCACATGTCCCGGCTGTTGAGGATATAGGTCCCCTTCTCGTCCTCGAAGACGGGGAAATACTCCCCCGGGCGCTTTTCCTCCATCAGATAATACTGATAGCGGCAGGGCTGGGCGCAGGCGCCGCGGCTGGCATCCCGTCCGGTCATGTAGTTGGACAGCAGGCAGCGCCCGGAATAGCTCACGCACATCGCCCCGTGCACAAACGCCTCCAGCTCCAGGCTCTCCGGCGTTCTGGCGCGGATCTCCGCGACCTCCTCCAGGCTCAGCTCCCGGGCGAGGATGACGCGGCTGGCCCCCAGGTCATGCCAGGCGCGGGCGGTCTCGTAATTGGCCACGCTGGCCTGGGTGGAGATATGCCGCTTCACATGGGGCGCGTACCGTCCGGCGAGGGTAAAGGCCCCGAGGTCGGCGACGATGACGGCGTCCACCCCGGCGTCGTCGAGCACCTCCAGCCAGGCAGGCAGGGCGGAGACCTCATCGCTGCGCGGCATGGTATTCACCGTCACATGGCAGGCCACGCCGCGCGCCCTGCAGCGCCGCACCGCCTCATAGAGCTCCTGCGTGTCAAAATTGCCGGCAAAGGCGCGCATACCAAACGCCGACCCCGCCAGGTAGACGGCGTCGGCGCCATAGGCGATGGCCATATTCAGCCGTTCCATGTCCCCCGCCGGGGCCAGCAGTTCCGGCAGGGGACGTCTGATCGGATCACTCATCGGCCGCCTCATCCTCTTGGTCAGCCACATCCTGGCCGCTCTCCACCAGGTCACGGAACTCCATGAACTCCTCACCGGTGGAGAAGAAGTGCGTCTGTCCGTCATTGCCCAGGATAAAGTAATAGTAGGTGGTCGAATTGGGGTACAGCGCAGCCTCGATGGCCTCCATACCCGGATTGGAGATGGGGCCAGCCGGCAAGCCGGGATAGAGATAGGTGTTATACGGGCTGTCGATCGCCAGGTCCTCCTCTGTCAACTCTTCCTTGCGCTCCTCCAGGATAAACTGGATGGTCGAGTCCATCTGGAGATAGCCGTCCGTCTCCCCGTCTGTCTCCAGGCGGTTATAGATGACGGAGGCGATATCACGCTGGTCGCTGCCGTCCGTCTCCTCCTCAATGATGGAGGCGATGATCATAATCTCGTGCTGGGTATAGCCCAGGATCTCTGCGCGGGCGCGCATCTCGGAATCAAACTTCTGCGAGTAGTTGTAGAGCATGCGAGAAAGGGCGACGTGTGCATCCCCGTCCACATAGAACTCATAGGTGTCCGGGAAGAGGTAGCCCTCCATCCAGTACGGGTCGTCCTGCTCCAGTCCCTGGAGGAAGGAGTAATCATATTCCTCCGTCATGGCGGCCTCTTCCAGCTCCTCCACCGTGCAGACCCCCTGCGTCTCGAGCAGTTCGAAAATCTCCTCGACGGTGTATCCCTCCGGGATGGTGACAGTGACCGTCTCTCGGACAGAGGAGCTGGCGCTGATATTGTTCAGCAGCGCGTTATAGTCCATGGTAGTGTTCAGCTCATAGGTGCCGCTGGAGATGTTCTCCGCCTTGCCAGTGAAGGCGGCAAAGATCTGGAAGAGGACAGGGTAGTCGATCAGGCCCTCCTCATACAGGCTCTGGGCCACATCTTCCACGCTCTCCCCCGCCTCGATGACCACGCTCGCGGTGTGCTCCGTCTTGTTGAGCGCCAGCAGGTCATTGGCCCAGCGCCAGCCCAGCGTGGCCATCACAAAGGCAATCGCCAGCACCGACACGACATAGAGCATAGCCACCAGCACCGTCACGCCCATGCTGCTCCGGCGGCGTTTTCTGGGCGCGCGGCGCGCGGCGCGCGGAGCCTCCGGCGGACCCTCCGGAGGCGGGGCAGATATATCGCTATAGCTGTCATAATCCCCGTAGACGCCGTTCTCCGGTCTCTCTGTCTCCAGCCGATCCTCTTGTGCAGGCATCTCGTCCGGCACAAGCTGTCCGTCCGTCCGTTCCCAGGCCGGCTCCGCCGGGGCGTTCACGTCAGGCTCCTGCTCCGCTTCTATTGCCCCGGCCTCCCGCACGCCGTCCCGGATAGATTCCGCCTCCCGGCCGTAGTAGACCCAGTCGATCTCATCGTAGCCAGAACGGCTGCCGGCATTCTCTTCTGGGTATTGCCTCTTCTCATCAGACATGGCAGTACCTCCTCCGGCCCCACCCGCTGCGGCGGGGCATGATCTTGTCCGGGTATTGTCAGTCCGTCCCCTGCCGTCCGGCCGCGCCTGTCAGCGCGCGCCGTTCGGTGAGGACCAGGCCGACCGCCCGGTCGTGTTCCTCGCGGGGAACTTGGTCTTGCAGCAGCGCCTCCCGGCACAGGCCGACGGTCTGCCCAGGATAGCGCGCGAGAAAACGGTCGTAAAATCCGCCGCCGCGGCCGAGCCGCCAGCCATGCACGTCATAACACACGGCAGGGATCAGGGCCAGCTCGGGCCACGCAGGATCCACCAAAGGGCAATCCTCCGAGGGCTCGAGCATACCAAAGCGATGGCGAACCAGGGACGTCTCACCCAGATAACGGCGCAGCTCCAGCACCCCGCCCTGCCGGCACCGGGGCAGGCAGAGTTCCTTGCCCTGCGCGGCAAGCAGGGGGAGCAGGCGTCCGGTCTCCGGCTCCGCTCCCATCCCATAGAAAAGCATCACGCTCCGCGCGCGCGCCAGGGCATCCAGAGCAAGGAAACAGCGCAGCAACGCCTCGTCGCTCTCCGCGCGTGCCTGCGGCGTCATGGCCCGCTCCAGCGAACGGATACTGCGGCGCAGGGCAGCCTTTTCCTCAGTCCTGATAGTGGACGGCACGGCGCACCCGCTCGGCAGCCTCTTCTCCCCGCAGCACGCGCACCAACTCCAGGCCAAAGTCAAAGGCGGAACCGGCCGCCTGACCGGTGATGATGCGTCCGTCACGCACAACGCGGCGGCTGCCGGTGACCACGGCGGAGAGCATGTCCTCCTCCATACCGGGGTAGACGGTAGCGTGTCTCCGGTCCAGCAGGCCGAGACGGGCCAGGATGGTGGGCGCGGCGCAAATGGCGGCGACCCAGTGCCCCTGCTCCTCCACCTTCTGAATCAGTGTGATGGCGGGAATGCTGGCAGAGATCTCCTCCACGCCGCCCAGCCCGCCGGGCAGGACCAGCATCTCCATGTCGTCAAACGAGACCTCGTCCAGCGTCAGGTCGGCCTGTACCGTCACATTCTGGCTGGAGACGACGTTTTTCCCCGTCACACCGACGAGCGCAACCTTCACGCCGGCCCGCCGCAGCAGGTCCGCCGGCGCCAGCGCCTCGACCGTCTCAAAGCCGTTACCCAGTAAGATGTAAACCATAACCGTTCTCCCCTCAATCTTTTCAAAAAGTGAAATGGACCCGCTTCTCTCTTTTCTGGTCTGTCTCTCCGGGTCTCTATCATCCAAGCGCCTTAGATACGGCACTCCAGATGTCCTGTTCAATCTCCGCTATCCCACGCGGCGCACCGTCGGCAGCACAGGGGATGACGGTCCAGCCGAGCACATTCGCCGCCGACAGCGCGCACCGGCGGCACTCGGCCAGATATTCCCCGTCCCGCTCGTGGATATCTGCTCTGATGTGCGTCCGCTCCTCGCGGCTGCGCAGCAGCGAGAGGGCCAGTTCGGTCGGCATATCCAGATAGCACACTAAGTCCGGCTTTGGCAGGCCGAGACGGTCGTACTCGTACTCATACAGCCAGCGGAAGAAGTCTTTCCGCTCCTGCGGCGGGACCTTGGCCCCCTGGTGGACGGCGTTGGAGGTGGTATACCGGTCGGCAAGGATCAGCCCGCCGCGCTCATAGTCGCGCCCCCAGTCCTGCCGGTAGGAGGCATAGCGGTCCACCGCGTAAAAGGAGGACGCGGCATAGGCGTTCACGTCCCCCGGCTGCGCGCCAAAGGCCCCGGAAAGATAGAGGCGGATGAGCGCGGAGGACTCCTCCTGATAGCGGGGAAAGACCAGCCGGTGAAAGCGCCGGCCCTCCCGCTCCAGCCGCCGGCAGAGCAGGGTGAACTGGGTGGACTTGCCCGACCCGTCGGTGCCCTCGAGGACAATCAGTTTTCCCGGCATATGCCTCTCCCCTCTTCCATCCAGACCTGGGCCAAAAACAGCGGCAGACGGTACAGCCGCCCCAGACGCGACGGCTGACGCAGCACGCGCCAGAGCCACTCTAACCCCCAGCGCTGCCAGAGCGCCGGGGCGCGTCCCACCCGGCCGGAGAGCACATCCAGCGTGCCGCCCAGGCCGAGCAGCAGCCGGGCGCCCGTGCGCGCCCCATAGCGGTCCATCCACTCCTCCTGCCGGAGCGCCCCCAGACAGACGAAGACAAGGTCGGCGCGGGCGCGGGCAATCTCGTCCGCCGCGCGGGCTGGATCGGTAAAATAGCCGTCCGCCGCGCCCGCCAGCACCAGGCCAGGGCAGTCGCGCAGCAACCTGCGCCCCGCTTCCTGCGCCACGCCGGGGCGCGCGCCGAGGAGATAAATCCGCTTTCCGCGCTCCCCCGCCCGGCGCGCCAGCGCCGCTGCATAGTCCACGCCCGGCACCCGGCCGGGCAGCTGCGCCCCTCTCAGGCGCGCGGCGAGCAGTACACCCACACCGTCGGCCAGCGACAGCTCCGCCCGGTTCAGTAGCGCGCACAGCTCCGGGCGTCGCGCCGCCTGGCTCAGCAGCTCGGGATTAGGGGTGATCACCCGGTGGGTTCCCGGCTGCTCGAGCAGTTCCAGGCCGCGCACGAGCGCCTCCTCCATTGTGACGGCATCCACCCGGACGCCCAGCACATTCCAGACAATTCGTTTCATAGCACGGTCACACTCCTGGGGAAAATGCTGTCCCCAGCCGCAGAGCAACCGCTTCCAGCTTCATCATATCATACCCCGGCGAGAAAGTCCATAAAACATTCTTACGAAACCGCGGTGGCAGGTGACAGAATTTTA
>CAYWUA010000014.1:0-31966 GCA_964461385.1 uncultured Oscillospiraceae bacterium | reverse complement strand
AAGCCAATTCGTCTCGGAACCAATCGCGGCGGCCAGGCGCCGGATAGAGTGTTGCAATTCTGCGCTGTGACTTGCTTTTTTCGTCGGAAGATGGTATAGTGGTAGTACTTATCTCATGCCGCTACAGAAGGAATCGTTATGACTGAATGTAAGCAGAATCGGGCCGATCCGGCCATCACCGCCAAAGACGTCCATCTGAGCTACCGCAGCATTGTCCCCGTCTCCATGCGCACGCAGCAGTCTGAGACCCCCTCTATCCGCCGCAAAGGGCGCGTGGAGCACTTTGAGGCGCTGCACGGCATCTCCTTTGAGATCGGTCGCGGGGAGATTGTCGGGCTGGTGGGCCGCAACGGCTCGGGCAAGTCCACATTGCTGCGGGTGTTGGCCGGGATCTTTGAGCCGGACTCCGGCTCGGTCGACCTGCACGGGTGCACCGTCTCCCTGCTGGCCCTCGGCGTCGGCTTCTTGCGCGACCTCTCCGGCCGGGAGAATATCTATCTGTCCGGTATGCTGCTCGGCTTTACCAAGCAGGAGATCGATGAGCAGATTGAGGAGATCATCGCCTTCTCCGAGCTGGGTTCCTTTATCGAAAAGCCGGTGCGCACCTATTCCAGCGGCATGGCCTCCAAGCTGGGCTTCGCCATCACCGCCATCTTGAAGACGGACATCATCCTGGTCGACGAGGTGCTGTCGGTGGGCGACGCGAAGTTCAAGAAGAAGAGCTTTAACAAGATGATGGAGCTGATCTCAGAGAAGACGCGGACGGTGGTCATCGTCTCCCACAGCACGGAAACCATCCAGCAGTTGTGCAACACGGTGATCTGGCTGCATGACGGCGATATCCGAATGACCGGTCCCACCGAGCAAGTCATGCCGCAGTATGTCAAATTTATGGATTCCTGACCGGCGCCGGCGTCCGTTTGATCCTCCATATCCCGGCTGATACCCGGTATGGAGGATTTTTTACGCCAGAGCAGAACCTCACAACGGCGCCCGGAGCAGGACGCCGCCCGGAACAGGAGGGATTGAATGGATTTGTCCGCAGTGAGCGAAGGATTGGACCGGATTGGAGCCATATTGAGCGAATCGCTGTCCGGGTTGCTGGCGCAGGAGGGACTTGCCGTCCTGCTGGAGCAGGCATTGGGCACGGTGATGCGTTTTCTGCTGCCCGTACTGGCGCTGCTGGTGGTCATCCGCTGCGCGCGCAGCCTGCTGCAGGGCAGGCTGGAGTCGGAGACCTGGGGCTATCTGAGCGACGCCGGCGGGCAGACCATGCCGCTGAAGCACTGGGAGGTCCTGCTCGGCCGTTCGCGCCGGTGCGACATCGTCCTGCCGGACGCCACCGTCTCGCGCAACCACGCGGCCATCATTCGCAACGACAAGGGGCAGTGGACGCTCTATCCGCTGCGCAGCAAGAACGGCGTGCTGCTCAACGGGTACCCCGTTACGCAGGCGGCCCCGCTCACCGGCGGAGACGTCATCGCCCTCGGGGAGACGGAGCTGGCCTTCCGCCCCATCTCCGCCGAGGAGGAGCAGCGCCAGGCCCAGTCGCGCACGCGGCCGGGCAAGGTCTTCTCCCCCGGTATGACGCTCTTTTTGCTCACGCTGTTTCAGGCCATTTTGTGCCTGCAGCTGGGAGGTGTGGTCGAGTCGGAGTACCAGCGGGCAGTCTACGTCTCCTTCGGCGTGCTCGCCGGGCTGATGTGGCTGGTGTACGTCATCTACCGCGTGCTCCGGCGGACCGGCTTTGAGATCGAGACGCTCGCCTTTTTCCTCACCTCACTCTGCCTGACGGTGACCTCCATCTCCGAGCCGCACAGCCTCTACCGCCAGCTGCTGACGGTGGTGCTCGGGCTGATCGCCTTCTTTGTTCTCTCCATCCTGCTGCGCGACCTGGAGCTGTCCAAGAAGCTGCGCTGGCCGGCAGCGATCGGCGCAGTCGCCCTGCTGGCCTTTAACGTGCTGCTCGGCGAGGTGCTCTTCGGCGCGCGCAACTGGGTGAGCCTCGGGCCGGTTTCCTTCCAGCCGTCCGAGCTGGTGAAGGTGATCTTCATCCTGGTCGGCTCGACGACGCTGGACCGGATGTTCGCCCGGCGGAATCTGATCTTCACGCTGGTCTTCTCCGCCTATTGCGTTGGCTGCCTGGCGCTGATGAGTGATTTCGGCACGGCGCTGATCTTTTTCGTCGCCTTCCTGGCCATCGCCTTCCTGCGCTCGGGAGACCTGCCGTCGGTGGCCTTTATGACGGCGGCGGCGGTGTTTGCCGGTTTTCTGGTGCTCCAGTACCGGCCCTATATCGCCAACCGTTTCTCCGTCTATCTGCACGTCTGGGAGGACCCGTCTGGGCTGGGCTATCAGCAGACGCGCACCCTCTCCGCCCTCGCCAGCGGCGGTCTGTTCGGCCAGGGACTGGGCAATGGGTGGCTGAAGAATATCGGCGCGGCCAACACCGACCTGGTCTTCGGCGTGCTGGCCGAGGAACTGGGGCTGATTATCGCCGTGCTGGCCGTAGTGGTGATTTTGCTGCTGGCCCTCTTCACCGTCAAATCTGCGGCCACGGCGCGCTCCTCCTTCTATGTGATCGCCGCCTGCGCGACGGCGATGATCTTCCTCGTGCAGACGATGCTCAACGTCTTCGGCTCGACCGACCTGCTGCCGCTGACCGGCGTGACCTTCCCCTTTGTCTCCTGCGGCGGGTCGAGTATGCTCGCCTGCTGGTGTCTGCTGGCCTACATCAAGGCCTCGGACACCCGGCAGAACGCCGGCATCGCCGTCCGCCTGCCCAGCCGCAGGAAAAAAAACGCCGCAGCGCCCGAGCCGGAGCGTGCCCCCCGGTTCAGCCGCCGCGCACGGCCCCACGCCGCAAGCGATCTGGACGCTACACAGCCCTTCCGTCCGCCGGTGGCGACGCCGCTGCCGGATGCCCGGGACGACTTTACGGCGGATCTCTCCATCCACACCGACGCGGACAACTGGCAGTCCTATTTCCACTGGGAGGAGGATGACTCGTGAAAAAGCTCAGCGGCCGGACGTGGTTTGTCCTGCTATTTACCATCCTGCTGGCGGCCGGGACGCTCATCCTGCTCGGCATGTATGTGGTGCACGGCCGGGACTGGGCCTCCTTCTCCGCCAACCGGCACCTCTATACCGACGGACGGATCGCCACCGGTTCGATCACAGACCGCAACGGCCTGCTTCTCTTTGACGGGGAGACGGGAACTTACGCGCAAGATGAGGCGATCCGCACCGCCACGCTGCACGCAGTAGGTGACGAGTACGGCAACATCATCACCGGGGCCAAGCTCCTCTTCTCCGACCGGATGGGGAGCTATAACCTGATCACCGGCGTGAGCAAGACGGGCAACACCGTCAGCCTCACGATTGACGCCGAGCTCTGCCAGACCGCCTATGAGGCCCTCGCCGGGCGCAGCGGCGCGGTGGGCGTGTATAACTACGAGACGGGGGAAATTCTCTGTATGGTCTCCTCCCCCTCCTTTGACCCTTACGACTCGGAGGAGGTGCTGGCAGGGGTCAACGCCGGCGAGAGCCGGTATGACGGAGTCTACCTCAACCACTTTCTCTCCGCCACCTTCACCCCCGGCTCCATCTTCAAGGTTGTCACTGCGGCGGCCGCGATCGAGCGGCTGGATGCGCTGGAGGACTTCACCTACACCTGCACCGGCTCGATGACCGTATCCGGCAACCAGATCACCTGCCCCAGCGCCCACGGCTCGCTCGACTTGGCCGGCGCACTGGCCAACTCGTGCAACGGGGCATTCGCCGAGCTGGCGCTGGAGCTGGGCGGTGACGTACTCTACGGTTATGCCGAGACGGCCGGTCTGTTGGAGGGCGTGACGGTGGACAGCTTAACCTCCGCTGCCGGCCAGTTTGAGATCGCCCCGGACAACTCCTCCGAGTTGGCGTGGTCCGGTGTGGGCCAGTCCACCGATTTGGTCAACCCCTGTGCCGCGCTGGTCCTGATGGGTTGTATCGCCGGGGAAGGCAGTGCAAGTGAGCCGACGCTGCTCCACTCCGTCACCAGCTCCATCGGACTGCCCATCGAGGGCGTCAGCGCAGGCACCGCTTCCATCGGCTGGAGCGAGGAGACCTGCCAGGCCCTCAAAACCCTGATGCGAAACAATGTGCTCACCCACTATGGGCAGGAGCCGTTCGGTGACCTCGCCGTCTGTGCCAAATCTGGCACGGCCGAGGTGGGCAGCGGCCTGGAGCCGCACGCCTGGTTCGTCGGTTTTCTCGACGATCCCTCCAACCCCTACGCCTTCGTCGTCCTGGTGGAAAACGGCGGCTCGGGCAGCACGGTGGCCGGAAGCATCGCCGCCACCGTCCTGAACGAGCTGTGCGGAGACTAAAAAGCGAAACAACGGAAAACAGGCACACGGACCCCGGACCGAAACCGGTCCCGACCGTGTGCCTGTTTTATTTATAATGGAAGATAAAATCCCGCCGTGTCAGGACAGGAACTTCTCGCACCGGCGGTGCGGGATACCCGCCTCCTGGAAGACCGGGCCATAGCACCGGTAGCCGCAGCGCTCATAGAACCCGACCGCCTGGCACTGGGCGTCCAGCCGGAGGACGCCGCACGCGCGCACCCGGTCCAGCCGCTCGACAGCCAGCATCAGAAGTCTCCCGTAGCCGCCGCCACGAAAGCGCTTTTTCACCACCAGACGTCCGACATGGACGGCGTCCGGTTCCCAGAGCAGGCGGAGAGTGGCGCAGGGCACTCCGTCCACACGCAAAAGGACATGGGTACAGGTCCGGTCTGCATCGTCCAGCTCGATACCCGGAGAGACTCCCTGCTCAAGGACAAAGACCTCAATACGCAGGCGCAGGCAGTCCACCAGGCCCGCCTGGTCCTCCACCAGCTCCACCGTACAACCCGCCGGGAGTCCGGCGGAGAGGCGTTCTGCCGCACTCACGAGAGTGCCTCCATTACAGCGCGCAGGGTTTCCGGGAGAGCCTCTCGCGCCTCCTGTCCGGTGTAGGTCACGCCGGCATAGCGGACGGCCCCATCCTCAAAGCAGACCCCGTCGTTCTCACTGCGCGCCATCTCCGCACGGCTGGAGAAGATGGTGAACTTGTCCCGGTAGGGCAAATAGCCGAACGGGCAGAAGCAGACGCAATTGCCGCACTCATTGCACAGGTCGTCGATATGGACCGCCCGTTTCAGCTCGGGCAGGGGAACATTTGCCCGGTTCGGGCAAACGTCCACACAGTTGCGGCAGCGGTAGCAGGCGGGGTCGTCCGGTATCTGCCGCGCCACCTTGCGGCGGGGCTTCTCCTTGTGGTAGTAGGGGTCGGCGGCTGTCTCCCCGATCAGCCTGCCGAGGGCTGCACAATCCACCTGGGCGGGGATTTCCTCCGGGACAAGAGCGGCCAGGCGGGTCAGATTGCGGTAGCCGCCGTTTTTCAGCAGTAGGGTGGCCACCGTCACCGGGGCGATGCCGGTGGAGAGCACTGCGGCGATATTGTGCGCGTCAATGCCGCCGGAGAAGGAGACGGGGAGCGCGCCGTCAAAGGCGTCCGAGAGGAGCTGCGCCGTGCGGATGGCGAGCAGGAAGAGGGGCTTGCCGGACAGGTACATCGTCTCCCCCGGGAGCTCCCGGTTGCGAATCTCCACCGGGAAGGTATTGGTCAGTTTGACGCCCAGAATCCTGCCGTGCGCCCGGGCGAGCTCACTCTGGCGGCGGATCATCTCCACCGCGTAGTCCGGCTGGAGGTCGCGTGCAAAGCCCTCCGGGCCGAAGCTGAGGTAGTCGTAGCCGTTCTCGTCCAGCACCCGGCGGGCCTGCTCATAGCCGACCAGGGTGGGGTTACATTTGAGGAAAGTATTAAGCCCCTTGTCCACCAGCATGTAGGAGACCATGCGCTCGATCTCGTCCACCGGGCAGCCGTGCATGGTGGAGAGGGTGACGGTGTTGCAGATACGGGTGGGAATGGCGTCCACATCCGCAGCCGTCACCTTCTGAAAGAGATCCAGATGGCGGCGCACCGTCTCCAGGCAGCTGTCCCAGACGGGAGAGCAGGATGCGTCCTTCATCTCCTCGATGAAGCGGTCCACCTTCTCCGAACGCAGGCCGGCGAGGTCGTAGCCCACCGACATGTGGAACTGGAAGCCCTCCGGGCTGCCCAGGTCAAATTCCCGCGCGAGCAGGTGGATCAGAATCCACGCCTTGACATACTCCGCGCTCGCTTGCGGGACAGTCAACTCGGTGGACCACTCCACGTTGTAACACTCGCCGTCCACATAGATGCAAGGCTTTTCCACCGGCAGGTCCTCCCCGTCGATCACCTGCACCGTTTTGAGTTCAAAAACGCGCGCTCCGGCGGCGTAAGCGGCGGCAAGGTTCCCGGCCAGCTGGGTATGCGGCCCGGCGGCGGGGCCGAGCGGAGTCTCCAGCATTCCGCCACAGAAGGGAACCGGGCGCAGGGGCGGCCGGACGGCGGGGACGGAGAGGACGCTGCCGTCCTCTCTCATCTCGCGCAGGATGGTCATCAGCAGCTGCTCAAAGGGGATGGGGTGCATGCGGTCACTCATGTCATTTCCTCCTTTTCGGACGGTTGGGCCGGGTGGCCGCACTCGGCGGCCTCTCCCCGCAGGATCTGGATGCCGTGGGCCAGGTTGGGCAGGAGGAACTCCAGGTGCTCCCGCACCGCCTTCGGGCTGCCCGGCAGGTTGACGATCAGGGTCTTGCCGCGAATCACGCTCACCCCGCGGCTGAGCATGGCCCGGGGCGTGATCTGAAAGGAATGCCAGCGCATCGCCTCGGCAATTCCGGGGGCATTGCGCTCGGCAACGGCCATGGTGGCTTCCGGCGTGCGGTCGCGCGGGGAGAAACCGGTTCCTCCGGTGGTAAGCACCAAGGCAACCTGCCGACCGTCCGCCAAGCGGCGCAGCTCCCGCTCCAGCCGCTCCGGCTCGTCCGGCAGCAGCAGCGTCTCCACCGGGCGGTAGCCCGCCGTCTCCGCCATGCGCGCGGCCAGCGGTCCGCTCTCGTCGGTGCGCGCACCGCGCGCGCCCTTGTCGCTCAGGGTGACGACGGCGACGGTGGGACGGCGGTCCGGATTGGGAACCAGGCGCACCTCGTCCCCCACGCGGATGTGTCCGCCGCGCCGCACCTCGGCAAAGACGCCGTTGGCCGGCATAATGCAGTGGCCCACCCGGTGATAAATCTCACAGTGACTGTGGCACTCCTTGCCGATCTGGGTCATCTCCAGCAAGGCGTCCCCAATCTGAAAACAGACGCCCACCGGGAGATGGCGCAGATCAAAGCCCTCCAAGATCAAATTTTCGCCGAAGTCGCCCGGCCGGACCGAAGCGCCTTCGGCGTTGAAGGCATCGATTGACTCTTTTGCCAGCAGGCTGACCTGCCGGTGCCAGGGGCCGCCGTGCGCGTCCCCCGCCAGGCCGAAGCCTTCCACCAGGTCAATCTCCCCGCACGGACGCTTCGGCGTGCCGCGCCGATGGCTGACACAAATGCCGCGTAGGACTCCCATCGCAGTTCCTCTCCTCTCCTGCCGACCTCAGCCACCGATGGCGGACATGGGCCGTTCTTCCAAATTTTCCCCCGCTGCCGGCTGTGCGAAGCGGTGAGCACGCGGCTTGTGCCAAACAGCCTCGCGCAGCGCCGCGCACAGTTCCCCATCGGCAGCTCCGCCGCGCAGCAGGGCGCGCACGTCCAGCGTGGGCCGGTACTGCAGACAGGGCTTGAACTGTCCGTCCGGCGTGAGGCGGATGCGATTGCATCCGGCGCAAAACGGCTCGCTCACCGCGCTGATAAAGCCGATCCGCCCGGCAAAACCGCGGATGCGGTAATACTCTGCCGGGCCGTTGCCCCGCTCCCCGGCGGGGATAAGGGGGCCATAGCGCTCCGCCAGGCGGCGCGCCAGCTCCGCCCGGGTGACCGGGTGAAAGGTGTGTCCACAGCCGATGGGCATGGACTCGATATAGCGCACATCCACCGCGCGCGCCCGGGCCAGCTCTGCCAGCGCCGCGGGGTCCCCCTGGTCCAGGTCCTCTCCGGTGACGCAGTTGACTTTGACGCGGTCAAAGCCGGCCTCCACCGCCGCGTCCAGCCCAGCGAGCACCCGGTCGAGCGCATCCACGCCGGTGAGGGCGCGAAAGCGCGCGCGGTCCAGCGTGTCCAGGCTGACGTTCACCTCGCGCACCCCCGCCGCACGCAGGTCCCGCGCGAGAGGGGCGAGGGCCGCGCCATTGGTGGTCAGGGTAAGCGAGCGGATGCCGGGCACGGCGCCCAGCCGGGCCGCGAGGGCCGCCAGCCCCGGACGGGCGAGCGGCTCCCCGCCGGTGAGCTTGAGCCGGGTGACGCCGAGCGAGGCCGCCGCGCGGACCACCCGCTCCAGTTCATCATCCGTCAACAAGTCCCCCTCCGGGAGAGAGGGGGCGCCGGAACCGCTCACACAGTACCGGCAGCGAAAGCCGCAGCGGTCGGTCACCGAGAGGCGGAGGTAATCCACCTCCCGGCCGTATTGGTCTCTCATGCGCCGTCCTTCCCGTCCAGCCGCTCGAGGAAGACCTCCACCGTGCCGCCGCAGGCCATCGTCTCCTGGGTGCGCGCGGGGGTGAGGGCAAACTGGGCCAGGCGGTAACGCTCGCCCGAGGCGAGCATCTCACGCCCGGCGCGCAGCACGTCCGCCTCCAGCAGGCCGCCGCCGATGGTGCCCGTCTGGCCGTCTGGTGTGAGGAGCATCTTCGTGCCGATGCCGCGCGGGGCGGAGCCCTCCTTGGCGACAATGGTGGCCAGCACGCCGCCGGCCGGCGCCGCGCGCAGCAGCGCGCCGGAGTAGCCGCTCCCCTGCTGGCCCTGGCGGCGCGTCTGGACGATCTCCGCCAGAATGGAGAGCGCGATCTCCTGCGGAGTCTCGGCGCCGATCTCCAGGCCGACCGGGGCGTGCAGCAGGGCCAGCCGCTCCGGGTCCGCCCCGGCGGCGAGCATCTGGCGGCGCACCAATTCCACGCGCCCGGCGCTGCCCATCATGCCGAGATAGGCCCACTCCTTGGGCAAGATCTTCTCCAAACACTTGCGGTCGTACAGGTGCTCGCGGGTGAGGATGACAAAATAGGTATCCAGCGAGCCGGGGAAGTCCTCCAGAGCCTGTTCAAAGGGCGCGCAGATCACCTGCGCGGCCCCCGTCTCGCGGGCGCGCTGGGCAAACTCCTCCCGGTCCTCCAGGACGGTGACCGGCAGCTCGAGCAGGAGCGCCATCTGAATCAGGGCGAGGGAGACATGCCCCGCGCCGCACAGGACCAGGCGCGGCGTGTCCTCCAGCACCTCCAGGAAGACGCGGCGGCCGCCGAGCGAGAGGGCGCAACTCTCCGGGATCATGCTGAGCACCGGCAGAGAGGACAGCAGCGGGCTGTCCTTCGGCTCACAGCCGAGCACCAGACCGGGGGTAAAGATCATCCGATGTCCCTGGCAGTCTCCGTCCAGAACCACCGCCGTGCGGATCCCCCGCCGCTCGGGCAGGGCGGCGAGTTGTGCGACGTAGTTCACGGCTGCCTCTCTTCCCGGAGGTAATGGCCGCTCTTGCCGCCGTCCTTCTCCATCAGGCAGACCGGGCCGATCACCATGTTGTGCCCCATCGCCTTGCACATGTCATAGATGGTCAGCAGGGCGACGCTCACGCCGGTGAGCACCTCCATCTCCACGCCGGTCTTGCCGACGCATTTGGCGGTGCAGACTGCCTCCACCTCCCAGCTCTCGCGGCACAGGTGAAAGTCGAGCTGTACGTCGGTCAGGCCGACCGTATGGCACAACGGGATCAGATCGCTCGTCCGCTTGGCGGCCATAATGCCGGCCACGCGGGCGACGGCGAAGACGTCGCCCTTTTTCGCCCGCTGGGCCGCGATGGCCTGAAAGATATCCTGATTGACTTTAATGCGGCCCTGCGCGGTGGCGGTGCGGACGGTCTCCGCCTTGGCGCTGATGTCCACCATGGTGGCTTTGCCGCTCTGGTCCAGATGGGTAAATTGACGCATGTTCAGCTTCCTTTTCCAAATCCACAGTTCGGGAAGGTACAGGTCGGGCAGTTCAGGCACAGTCCGCCCTCTCCCAGCCCGTCGAGGTCCGCGCGGCGCACCGGCACATCCGCCATCAGCCGCGGGAGGACGAGGTCAAAGATGGTGCGTTTGGCATACATCACGCAGCCGGGCAGGCCGACGATGGGAATCCGCCGCTCCCCCCAATAGGCGAGGAGGAACATCGCCCCCGGGAGCACCGGCGCGCCATAGGTGACAATCTCCGCCCCGGTGTTTCGGATGGCGAGCGGGGTGCGGTCGTCCGGGTCAACGCTCATGCCGCCGGTACACAGCACCATCTCCGCCCCCGCCTCGAGCAGGCGGAAAATCGCCTCGGTCGTCATCTCCGCCTCGTCGTTGGTGACCTCACGGCCGATGATCTTCGCCCCGTACTCCGCCATCTTGGCCTCCAGGACGGGGGTGAACTTGTCCTCGATCCGCCCGTAATAGACCTCGCTGCCGGTGACCACCAGGCCAACCCGTTTGGGGTGAAACGGCAGGACACGGAAAATGGGGCCGCCGCCCGTCACCTCGCGCGCGCGGTCCAGCTTCTCCTGCGCAATCACCAGGGGGATGACACGGGTACCGGCAACCTTATCCCCCTTGGAGACGGGGAAGTTGCCGTGGCGGCTGGCGATCATCAGCTCGCCGAGGGAGTTGACGGCGCGCAGCTTGACCCGGTCCACCAGGAGCACCCCGTCGCAGTCGGCCACCAGCTCGATCTTGCCCTCCTTGACCGGGGTAGGATGCAGATTCTCCCCCTGGCAGAGGGCGCGGAGGATCTCCGCGCCCTCGTTCTCATGGAGCATCCCCTCCTGCTGTTCCCAGACGTAGAGGTGCTCCTTGCCGACGGAGAGGAGGACGGGAATATCCTCCTCACGCACGACGTGGCCCTTGCGGAAGACCGCGTCCTTGGTCACACCGGGGATGATCTGCGTGATATCGTGGCAGAGCACATGGCCCACCGCATCGCGGGTGTTGATCAGTTTCACAGGCTGCACCTCTCTCTTGTGAGATAAATGCCGGTATTCGGGGCGACAAGCTCGCCATCGTCCACCACGCGCGTGCCGCGCAGGAAGACGGTCTCCGCCCGGCCGCGCACCGCCACGCCCTCATAGGGCTCATAGTCAGCGGCGGAATGATGGGTGCGCACCGAAATCACGTCCTCGGCGTCCGGGTCCCAGAGGACGACATCCGCGTCGCTCCCCGGGGCGAGCACTCCCTTGCGGGGATAAAGCCCGTAGAGCCGCGCCGGATTAGCCGCGAGGTGGCGCACAAGCTGCGGCATGGTGATCCGCCCGGCACACACGCCGTAGGTATACAGCAGCCGGACGCGCTCCTCCACGCCGGGCATGCCGCCGGGAATTTTGGTGAAGTCGTCCCGCCCGGCATCCTTCTGCGCGAGGGTGAAGGAGCAGTGGTCCGTGGAGACGGTGTCGATCTCCCCGGCGGCGAGCGCCTGCCAGAGGGCGGCGCGGTCCGCGCCGGTACGCAGCGGAGGCGAGCAGACATAGCGCGCGCCCTCAAAATCGGGCAGGGCGTAACGGCCGTCCTCCAACAGGAGATACTGCGGACAGGTCTCTACATAGACCTTCTGCCCCGCAGCGCGGGCCCGGCGAATCTCCTCGAGCCCCTTGCGGGTGGACAGGTGGACCACCACCACCGGCACGTCCGCCAGCCGGGCGATGGCAAGTAGGCGGTGGATCGCCTCCGCCTCCGCCTCGTCCGGTCGGGAGAGGGGATGGCCCTCCGGGCCGGTGACGCCGCGGGCCTTAACGGCGGCGGTACAGGCGTCGATCAGGCCGCTGTTCTCGCAGTGGACCCCGACGATGCCGCCGAGCGGCTTGAGGGCGGAGAGCACCTCGAAGATCTCCCGGTCGGTCACCTGGTTTGCGTAGGTCATATAGAGCTTGAAGGAGGTGACGCCGCTGCGCACCGTCTGCGCCAACTCGTCGCGGACGTCCGGGCGCCACTCGGAGATGGCGAGGTGGAAGGCATAGTCACAGCTGCTGCGCCCCGCCGCCTTGGCCTGCCAATTGGAAAGACCCTCGGCCAGCGTCTCGCCAAAGTCCTGGGTAGCGAAGTCCACCAGGCAGGTAGTGCCGCCGAGGATGGCGGCGCGGGTGCCGGTGGCAAAATCATCCGCCGTCACCGTGCCCGCCACGGGGAGGTCCATATGGGTGTGCGCGTCAATCAGGCCGGGGAGCACCAGCTTGCCGGCGGCGTCCACCACCTCGGCATCCGGCGCGTCCAGCCGCTCGCCTACGGCGGCGATGCGCCCGTCCTCCAGCAGCAGGTCGGCAATCTGCTCCCCGCTCTCCCAGACCAGCGTGCCGCCGCGGATCAGTGTCTTCATGTTCCGATTCCCTCCTCTCCGGATATCAGCCGTTGATGGACGTCCAGAGCTGCCGGGCGCTCTCGCGGGCGTAGGCGCACAGCGCCTCCTCGTCGCAGAAGGTGAGCTGCCGGTCCCGCATCAGAATCCGCCCGGCGCAGACGGTGTGGATCACGCTGCGGCCGCACATGCCGAAGAGGATATGGCTGTTGCAGTTGGCCGCATCCATCGGAGTGATGGGGATATAGTCGGTGACGATGACGTCCGCCCCATAGCCAGGCTTGAGGGCGCCGAGCGGGATGTCAAAATAGCGCGCGGCGATCTTGGCGTTGTTGGAAAACAGCATCTCCGGCACCTCGCTCCAGGCGGCGTTGGGGTCCTGGAGGTGGTGCTTGTGCAGGAGGTTGGCCGCCTTGTAGCTCTCGAGCATGTCGTGCGTGTAGCCGTCGGTGCCGAGGCCGGTCAGCACGCCCTTGTGGCAGAGGGCCATCGTCGGCGGGCAGCCGCAGGCGTTGCCCATATTGGACTCAGGGTTGTGGACCACCATGGTGTCCGTCTCGCGCAGGAGGTCCATCTCCTCCTCATTGATATAGATGCAGTGGGCCGCGAGCGTCCGGGGGCCCAGGATGCCGCGCGCGTGCAGCCGCTCAACCAGGCGCATCCCGTAGGTCCTCTGGCAGTGCTCCAGGTCGTAGGCCCCCTCGGCCACGTGGATGTGATAGCCCGCGCCGTCCGGCTTGTGTTCAGCCGCGAAGGCGAGCGTCTCGTCCGAGAGGGTAAAAGAGGCGTGCAGGCCCATCATGGCCGCCGTCATCCCGCTCCGGTCCGCCTGGGCATAGCGGAGGAAGCGCTCGTTTTCCAGCACCGCCTCGCGCGCCTTGTCCGCCCCGTCGCGGTCGGAGACCTCGTAGCACAGACAGCGGCGGATGCCGGTCTCTCGCCCGGCCTCCTCCAGGGCGAAGAGGCTGTCGGGAATGTGGAAATAGCTCGCATGGTGGTCAAAGATGGTGGTGACCCCGTTTTTCACGCACTCGGCCATGGTCACCTGGGCGGACAGGCGGGTCTGCTCCAGCGTCAGGTGGCGGTCGATGTTCCACCACATGCCCTCCAGAATATCCAGAAAACCGCGTGGAGCGTAGCCCTTTACCGAAAGGCCGCGGGCCATGGCGGAATAGATATGCTCGTGGACATTGATCAGGCCGGGCATGATGACGCCGCCGCGCGCGTCGAGCACCTCGGCGTCCGGATAGCGCGCCCGCACCGTCTCCCACGCGCCGGCCTCCACAATCCGCCCGTCGGAGACCGCGACGCCTCCGCACTCGTAAAAGGGATGCTCTGGGTCTCTGGTAATCAATCTTCCGTTACCGATGAGCAGCATAGCGCCCGCCTCCTGTTGATACAAAGTCCCTCTAAAAGGTTTTTCTTATTCTACCACCCTTTTCCCCTATTTTCAATCCGCTAATGTGACAAGGCGGGTGGACCGGCGGGGTTGTTTTTTTTCTAGAATCTGATATGATGAAAATAAAAAGTTTTGCTGTAAGGAGGCGATTTCCATGCCCACCCATCTGGAACTGCTCAAACAGGTTGCCCATGCCTTGTCCGTCCAATATGGCGCGAACACCGAGGTTGTGGTGCACGATCTGACCGACCGCGGCGGGGAGCCGGTGGTGGCATACATCGAAAATGGACACATTACCCACCGCGCCACAGGAGACGGCCCGGCCCCGGTTGCCCTCGCCGCGCACGGCAAGACGCGCGCGCATCTCTCTGACCGGCTGGGCTACACCACGCGGACGGCGGACGGGAAAATTCTGAAGTCCTCCACCCTCTACTTCTGGGGCGAGGACGGGCAGGTGGATTACATTCTCTCCATCAATACCGATGTGACCGTCCTGATGGCAGCGGAAAACGCCATCCACTCCCTGATCGCGCCCGAGAAGGAGCAGCGCCCCGCCCCCGACCGGCCGGCCACCAACGTGAACGAGCTGCTCGACCGCCTACTGGAGGAATCGGTGCGGCTGGTGGGAAAGCCGGTCCCGCTGATGACCAAGGAGGACAAGGTGAGGGCGATCCGGTTTCTCAACAACTCCGGCGCGCTGCTCATCACCAAGTCAGGAAATAAGATCAGCCAGTATTTCGGCATCAGCAAGTACACCCTTTATAGCTATATTGAGGAGGGGAGCGACTGATTTCCGGTCCAAGCGGGCGTCTACACGGTTCTCCGCCGGTCTCAGACTGTCGAAAAAGCATCTTTCCCCATCTCAAACACGGCGTCCGGTATCAGGGAACCATAAAAGACACCCCGCCCGTCAGACCGCATTTCCTGCAGCCTGGCGGACGGGGCGTGTTCTCTTCAGTTCTCCGTCCGGCGGTGCCAGCCATCCACCATGATCTTAAAATAGTGGTGGACGGAGGTGTCCGTCGTCAGCTCGGGGTGGAAGGAAGTCACCAGCTGGTTGCGGCACCGTGCGGCCGTGACCTCGCCGCGGGTCAGGGAGAGAATCTCTACCTCCGGCTCCATATCGGTGATGATCGGCGCGTTGACAAAGCGCATCGGGATGCTGCGCAGAGCGGCAAAGGCGCCGTTGGTCTGGAACGAGGGGAGCTGTCGGCGGCGCACGGTGATCGGCATGGTGCCCAGATAGTAGGGCACGTCGGCATTTTCCAGCTGCTGGGCCATCAGGATCATGCCGGAACAGGTGCCCAGTACCGGCATCCCCTCATGGATGAGGGCGCGGATTGGCTCCATGAGGCCGCGCTGGCGCATCCGCTTGCTCTGGACACCGCTGTCTCCCCCGGGAAGGATGAGTCCGTCAAAGGGACGCTTCAGCCCATCCTGGTCCTCCAGGGGGAAGGATTCGATCCCGAGCCGGGACAGCAGGTTCTGGTGCTCCCGGACGGCGCCCTGTACGGCGACGACTGCTATCATCATGACGATCCCCCTCCTACTGGGTCTGGCATGTCTCAGCGCCGCAGCAGCGCCCGGCGCTCCCGGTGGTCCGGCAGGACCGAGGCCACCAGCGCGTGAAACTGTGATCCGTGGTTTTTGTGGCGGATATGGGCCAGCTCGTGGACCACGACGTAGTCAATGGCCTCCTCCGGATAGTCCATCAGCCGCCAGGAAAAACATAGCCGGTTTTTCGGGGAGCAGGAGCCAAAACGGGTCCTCGCCCCGGTGATGGTGATGCCGGTGGGATATAATCCCATCTCGGCGGCATAATGGGCCACTTTTCCGGGCAAAATTTCCTTGGCGCGGCGGATCAGCGCCTCCGCCTGCTCCGGCGACGGCTCCGGATGGCGCGCCTGACGGGCGCGGGCCTCCTCCAGGTGGCGCGCGAGCCAGTCGCGGTGCCGTTCCAGGAACCGACGGATCTCCTCCTCCGGCATGCCGAGCGGCGCGCGGATCAGAACGCTCAGGTCCCGCTGAATCTCCAGCGAGACGGTGCGGCGTCTGGAACGAATCACCCGGACCTCCATCTGGCATCCTCCTCCCATATCTCAGTCTTATTATGCGCGGCCAGCGGGAAAATTGCAAGAGCAGGCACAGAAAAATGCAGCCCGTTTTTTCGTGAAATCTTTCTAAAAAGTGCTTGACAGCCCCATAAACGGCTGTTATACTGATTTTAGAATCATTCTAATTCCTTGTGCCGCCAATCGGCGGACAGAGAGGAGACGCCCCATGAACCCTTCCGCCATGTACCAGCTCAGCTACGGCCTGTTTGTCCTCACCGCGCGGCAGGACGGTTTTGACAACGGCTGCGTGGTCAACACCGTACAGCAGGTCACCTCGTCCCCCAACCGCATCGTCGTCGCCGTCAACAAGCAGAACCGGACGCACGATATGATCGCCGCCACCGGCGCGTTCAACGTCTCCATCCTCAGTACGGACGCGCCATTTGACCTCTTCCGGCATTTCGGCTTCCAGTCCGGCCACACGGTGGACAAGATCACCCCCTGGCCCGACTGCCGGCGCAGCGGAAACGGCCTGGTCTATCTGGGCCAATACGCCAACGCGTTCCTCTCCGCCCGGGTCGTGCAGCAGATTGACCTCGGCACGCACACGCTCTTCCTCGCCGACGTCACCGACGGGGAGGTGCTCTCTAGTGAGGCGCCGGTCACTTACGCCTATTACCATGCCAACATCAAGCCGCAGGCCCCAAAGCCGTCCGCCCCGCCGGAGGCGGGAGCTGAGCGGAAGGTCAAGGGCTGGCGCTGCCGCATCTGCGGCTACGTCTATGACGGCGAAGCGCTGCCAAAGGACTTCGTCTGCCCCATCTGCAAGCACGGCGCGGAGGACTTTGAGCCCATCTACTGATCCATGCCAACGTGCAGGGAAATCATTGACTCAGGAGGTAACACACCATGGAACTGAAGGGAAGCAAGACAGAACAGAACCTGCGGGCCGCCTTTTCCGGGGAGAGCGAGGCGCGCAACAAGTACACCTACTTCGCCTCGGTGGCCAAAAAGGAGGGCTATGAGCAGATCGCGGCCCTCTTCCAGAAGACCGCCGACAACGAGAAGGAACACGCCAAGATGTGGTTCAAGGAGCTGCAGGGCATCGGCGACACGCGGCAGAACCTGAAGACCGCCGCCGCGGATGAGAACTACGAGTGGACCAGCATGTATGCCACCTTTGCCGACGAGGCGGAGGAGGAGGGCTTCCACGACCTGGCGCGCAAGTTCCGCATGGTGGCCGCCATTGAGAAGACCCATGAGGAGCGCTATCTGGCGCTGCTGCACAATGTGGAGATGCAGCAGGTGTTTGAGAAGGGCGAGCTAACCATGTGGGAGTGCCGCAACTGCGGTCATCTGGTGGCCGGCAAGAAGGCGCCGCAGGTCTGCCCCGTCTGCAACCATCCCCAGAGCTACTTTGAGGTACGCGCGGAGAACTACTGACCGGCCGGACCGGACTGAAAAGAGGGAATACGCCATGATGAAACATGTGGTCTGCTTCAAGCTGCACGACAACCGTCCGGAGGAGTGTGAGAGGGCCCGGGAGGTCCTGCTGTCCATGGACGGAAAGGTTCCCATGCTGCGCGGCATCTCGGTGGGAGTTGACTTTCTCCACTCCCCTCGCTCCTATGACGTGATGCTGGAAGTCCTGCTCGACGGACCGGAGATGCTCGAGCCGTACCAAAACGACCCATATCACTGCGGCGTGGTGAAAAAGCATATGCACGCCGTGGCGCAGTCCAGCATAGCCGTGGATTTTCTGCTGTGATTCGACCGCCCCGAGACCGGATGCTTGGTCTCGGGGCCTTTCGTCCTGCCGAAATCCCGCTCGTCCCGGAACGGTCTTTTCCGGGAAAACCATCCTTGACAGCTTCCACCAAATGGCGTATAATTCCAACGGCATTTCAGATGGTGAAAATGCGGCTTTTTCGCCCCATTTTTGAAGAATGCAGGGCCTTACGGGCCGTTGGAAAGGATTTTCCCTATGAAGCGAACGTATGACGACCGGATGTTTATCGACACGTTTGAGCATGAATACACTTGGCTGAACGGCTTCTTGCGCAACGTCAGCCGTTATGGCGATAAGCTGGCCGTCATCGACCCGCTCACCGGGCGCCGGTGGACTTACCGGGCGCTCAATGAGGAGGCCAACCGCATGGCCCACGCGCTGCGCGCTGACGGCACCGGCAAAAACGACGTGGTCATGACGGTGCTGATGAACTGTCCTGAGTTCGCCGTGAGCTATATCGCGCCGCGGAAAATCGGGGCGATTGTCAACCCGGTCAACTACAACCTCTCCCCCGGCGAGCTGGCCCTGCTGATCGACCACAACCGGCCAAAGGCCATCCTCTACTCTGCGGAAATCTGGGAGACGGTGGTGCAGGCGCTGGAGATGTCCCATCACAAGCCGCCGCGGGTCATCCTGGCGGACAATATCCGCCGCCACGCCCTGCCGGACGGGCACACGGACTATCCGGACTATCTCGCCGGCCAGCCGGCGGACAACCCCGTGATGGAGATTCGGCCGCACATCTACGACGAGGTGCTGCGCCTGTGCACCTCCGGCACGACCGCCCTGCCCAAGAGCGTGCCGGTCAACGACATCAATGAGGTGCTCTCCGCCCACGACATCATCATGCACTACCCTCTCAACGCCTACGACGTCTGCTTGAACATGACGCCGTGGTTCCACCGGGGCGGCTGCCATGTCGGCGGGCCGGGGCCATCGTTTTACGTGGGGGCAACGGTGCTGACAATGCGCGCGTTTACCCCGAAGCAGAGCCTGCAGTGGGTGGAGGAGTACGGCGTCACCTTCCTGATGGGCGCCCCCTCCTCGCTGGAGATGCTCGCCCGTACCCAGGAGAAGACGCCGGTGGACCTCAGCCATCTCAAGGGGCTGGTGACCATGGGCGCGCCGCTGGACCGGGCGGCCTGTATCCGCTATCTGAACGTCCTCACCCCCAATATCTTCAACGGCTACGGCACGACAGAGACGCTGTGGAACAACTTCCTGCGCCCCTACGACCTGCCGGAGCACGCCGGCAGCACCGGCCGCAGCTGCATCGACGACGAGGTGCGGGTGGTTCGCGTCTATGAGGATCGGAAGGCGGAGCCGGAAGACGTGGTCCCGCAAGACGGCCAGACGGTGGGCGAGATTATCATCTGGTCACCCGCCAAGAGCACCTACAGCTACTACGACAATCCCGAGATGGAGCGGCAGAAGTTCTACCGCGGCTGGATGTACACAGGAGACCTCGGCACATGGGACGGGGACTGTTTCGTCACCGTCAACGGCCGCAAAGACGACATGATCATCTCCTCCGGCGAGAATATCTACCCCGCACAGGTGGAGGAGGTACTCACCGTGCATCCGAAGGTATCCGATGCCATTGTCACCGCCGTCTCTGACCCGGTGCGCGGGCAGGCGGTGGTAGCCTATGTGGTCCCGTCCGACGCCAGCCTGACCGTGCGCGAGCTGGTGGAGTATTGCAGCCGCAGCCCGATGCTCTCGGCCTACAAGCGGCCGCGCTACTACCGTCTGGTGGAGTCGCTGCCCTACACCGCGACCGGAAAGAAGGTCCATTACCAGCTGCGCCGGCAAGCGGAGGAAGATCGGAGGGCCGGGCTGCTGAGAAGAAGCTAGATTTTCTTTGAGAACCGGGCCTTTCCCGCTTTGCGCGAGATGTTGCCGGGCGCTCTAGAGTCCTGAAAGCATCTGAAAATCTTAACATCATCTATCCGATACACAGCCCCCAGCCGCGGCGCAACCGCGGCTGGGGGCTTTATTGCAGTCGATGTGCACCGCCCGGATTCAGCGCTGGAAAAGGAATTCACACAGCTCGAGCAGACAGCGTCCCCGCAGCGGCTCTCCCAGCCACCCGCTGTAATCCGTTTCGGCGCGCAGGTAGAGGGCATGCCGCCCCTCCACGGGGGCCAGAGCGGCGCGCAGCAATGCGTCGTCCGCGCCGAACGGGACGGCGGCGATCTCCGGCCCGTCCGGCCGGTCCAGGCAAACGTGCAGCGTGCCCCGGCAGCCGCAGCCGCGCACGCGCAAAAGCAGCGTCATCCGGCTGTCCGAACCGCAGCCGAAGTCAAAGTATTTCCAGCCCATCACGCAGCCGTCGGTGATCTGGGTAATCACGCGCACAAACGGATTGTGCTCCGTGATAAAGCACCCGCCGGTGAGATAGCAAGCCGTGTCCGCCGGCGTAGGGCGGAAGGGATTGAGCGCCTCCTCAAAGCCGAGCGAGGTCATCTCCACCTGCGGGATGGTCCCGTCCGGAAGAATTTCGATGCGCTCCACGCAGCCCCGGCGAGAGGTGATGGTCCCGTTGGTCATCCGGTGGTAGAAGACATACCACTGATTGCCGATCCGGCAGATCGAGCCGTGGTTATTGCCCGCGGGGTAGTCAATGCCGTTGTCGATGATGGTGCCGCGGTAGGTGAACGGGCCGCGCGGGCTCTCGCTCGTGGCGTAGTCCAGACAGCTGCCGCGCTTGGGCGAGTAGATCAGGTAATAGAGGTCCCCGCATTTGCGCGGCGAGCAGGCCTCAAAGAAGCAGAACGGCTCCTCCGCCGGCAAAATGTCCTCGCGATAGGTGCCGTCGAGCACCTCATACATCCGCTTCGGGTCCAGCTCCGCCATGTAGGAGCGCAGATAGCCGCAGTAGAGATAGACTCGCCCGTCATCGTCCACCAGCACACCGGGGTCGATAAAGGTCCCGTTGTCGTATTGGTTCTCAATGCGATAGACGTATTGGCTCAGCAGCGTGAACGGTCCCTCCGGGCGGTCGCTCACCGCAACACAGCCCTTACGATCTACAATATAGGCATACAGATAGTATTTTCCGTCCTTTTCCACCACATCGGGGGCAAACAGGGCGCGGTCCGTCCAGTCCACGTCCGCCGGATGTCCGTCCGTGTCCCGCGTACTGAAGGAGGCCCCGTGGCAGGTCCAGTCACTCGGCCGGTCCACCGGCGCGGACCAGACCTTGAGGCAGTGGTCGCAGAAGCTGTCAGAGCCAGGGCGGTCGTGCGAACCGTAGATGTAGATTCGGTCCCCGAACACGCGCGGCTCCCCGTCCGGGATATACTCCCAGGCGGGCAGATAGGGATTTGGCATAATGGTACCTCCTCTTGGTCTTCTCTGTCCCATCGGGCGCGGGTCATCCCGCCCCTGTGTGGTCCTTCCAGCGGGAGACCGCCTGTATGACCGGCGCCAGCGTGTCCGGGTCCACAAAGCTGACTTTCTGCTGATAGGTCTCCACCATCGCCCTCGTCTCGGCGTTCCACTGCTCCGGCGGCGTCCGCTTCACCTGCAGATAGAGCAGGCGCATCATCGTCCGGTGCACCGGGTTCAGCCTGGCGTAGTCAATTCCGCCCCGCAGGTGAAAAAACTGCGCCCGGCCGAAGCAGTCCGGGGAGAGCTGCCTGTGCAGCGCCGTGCGGATGTTGCGCACATTCTCCTCCTCCGCGGGGTCGGCCAGTCCGACGGTCACGATGATCAGCCGCCCGGCCGCCCGCGCCGGCAGGCGCCGCACGGTCTTGGCCAGGCCCAGCACCCCGCCGGCATAGAGTCCGCCCAGATAGACCACCCCGTCGCAGCCGTCAAGGGTTCCGGCCCTCCGGTGGTCCAGGCAGGGAAGGCCGGTGCGCTCCGAGAGCGCCTGCGCGTACTGCCGGGTCGTCCCATAGCAGCTCCCGTATAGGTTCTCCTCCTTCTGTCAGAGATAGCCGTATAGGCCGCGGACACTCACCTCTCCGGAGGTGACGGTCCGCTCCGTCCCGTCCTCCAGGCGGACCACCAGGCCAAAGCGGTCATCCACCGCCAGGGCAAGGCCGCGCTCTTCCCGCCCGGCGGTCAGAATCCGCACCTCACGGCCCACCGTCAGGCAGCCGGCACGGTACCGTTCCAGATAGCGTGCCCGGTCCCCCGCCTGCCAACGTGCATACATTTCATCCAGCGCATTGAGCAGGCAGGCGGCCAGACGGCCTCGGACGACCGGCTGCCCGGTGGCCTCGCGGATGGAGCCGGCGATCTCCCGCAGCTCCTCCGGCCAGTCCTCCGCGCGCTGGTTGGCGTTGACGCCGATACCGGTGACCAGGTATTGCAGCGCGCCGCTCTCCCCCTCGATCCCCATCTCGGTCAAGATGCCGCAGATCTTGCGTCCGCCGAGGACGAGGTCGTTCGTCCACTTGATCTGCGGGCGGACGCCGGCCGCGGCCTCGATCCCGTCGCAGACCGCCACGGCGACATAGGCCGTCAGATTGACCGCCTCCTCCGGCGGTACCTGGGGACGCAGCAGAACGGAGAGATAAACCCCCGCTCCCGGCGCGGAGCGAAAGCTCCGCCCCAGCCGGCCCCGGCCGCCGGTCTGGCAGTCCGCCAGCGCCGCCGTGCCGTCCGGCAGGCCGCTCGCCGCCTCGCGCTTGAGATAGCTGTTGGTGGAGTCGATCGTGTCAAAGACCCGCAGCTCGCGGCCAATGCGCCTGCCGGTGAGGTAAGGCCGGACCTCCCCCTCCGAGAGCCGGTCCGGAGAGACGCGCAGGCAGTATCCGCGGTTGGTCGCCGAGTCGATCTGATATCCCTCCTGGCGCAGGGCGTCGATCGCCTTCCAGACCGCCGCCCGGCTGATGCCGAGCTGCCGGCTCATCTCCGCGCCGGAGAGATAGCCCTCACTCCGCTTGAGCAGAGCCAGAATCTCCTCCTTGCTCATACGTCATCCTCTTTTCGGCTGTGATGTCTTCTCCGTCAGTATAACAGAAAACCGCCGCCGTGAAAACGGCGGCGGCAAATATTTCCCGGGTCATTCCTCCGGAATGGTGATGTAGAGTCCCAGCGCGCCGTCTGAGAGGCTGACTGAGACGGTCACGCCCTCCCGGGTCAGCAATGTCCCGCCGGCGGCACAGGCAGTCGGGAGCAGCAGTGCGAGCAGCGCCGCCATCCCCCAGCACCGCGCGGGAAAATGCGCCCGCTCCGGCGCGGCGGCGATGGGACCGGCCAGCGACTACTGCGACCACCCGCGCTCCGTGCGCAGGGCGCAAATCCGCGCGCCAAGGGCGTCCGGCTCCTGTCTGTGCTGTGTTGTCTGAGGCATCCGCGTCATCCCCCGTTCCAATCCGTAGTGGCTTGATCATACCCGATTGAAACAGGTCTGTCCATCAACTGGACAGCTACCGCCGTGGCAACTTTTGGTTGCGCCGGCAAAATGTACTCCGCTCACTCCCCCATCCGCGCGATTGCGTCGAGCAGGGCGGGGACCATCTGCTTTTTTCGGCTGAGCATACCGGGCAGACGGACGCTGTGATCCCCCGGCCGGACGGAAAAGGCAGATTGCAGCAGTGCCTGTGTTCCCGCGCCGGCAAAGAGCAGCTCGGTGGACTCGTCGAGGATATTTGTCAGCATAAAAAGCACCATGTCCAGTTTCCCGCTCTCCCGGGCCCGAAACAGGCAGGGATAGAGGCGCTCGCCGAGCTCCTCCAGCTCCTCCGGGCTGACGGAGCTGACCTGACCGATGCCGAAGTCCACGTCTTCATAGTGAAACTGTTTGAAGTCGGCCCAAAAGATCTCCTCCGGCGTCCGGTCGGACAGACGGCTGCCGGCGCGGAACATCGCCAGCGCCAGCTCCTCCGGGTTCAGCCCGGTCCTCTCCGCCAGCATCTGCGCCGCCCGGCGGTCCGCCTGCGTGCAGGTGGGAGAGCGAAAGAGCAGTGTGTCGGACAAAATCGCCGCCAGCAGCAGGGCCGCCACCGTCTCCGGCAGCTCCACCGCGTGCTCCTGGTACATCTGAGTGATGATGGTGGCCGTACTCCCGAGGGGCTGGTTGCGAAAGAGGACGGGCTGGATGGTCTCCAGATTGCCCAGTCGATGGTGGTCGATGACCTCCAAAATCTCTGCCGAGCCAATACCGTCCACCGCCTGCGCGCGCTCGTTGTGATCCACCAGCACAACCTGCTGCGGCTGCAGGTCGAGTAGGTCCCGGCGGCTGACCAGGCCGAGGTAGCCCCCCTCCTCGTCCAGCACGGGGAAATAGCGGTATCTGCGCCGGGCCATGACCGTTTTGAGCTCACTCACGGGATCATCCGCATCAAAGGTGACGAGGCCCTCCGTGCGCATCACATGGCGGACAGGGATGGCCTGGTTGATCAGCCGGGAGACGGTATAGATGTCATGCGGCGTGACCAGAACCGCGCAGCCCATCCGCCGCGCCAGGCACAGCACGTCCTCCTCCACCGGCGCGGCCTGCGTGACCACGAGGCAGTCCGCCCCCGCCTCGATGGCGGCGCGCTGCGTCTCGGCGCGGCCCCCAGTCAGTACCAGGTCGCCCGGCGCGACCTGCCGGGCCGGGCGCTCCGGCCGGTCGGAGGCCACCGCCACGCTGCCGCGGCAGACGCGGGCAGTGAGGTCGCCCGCCAGCAGTTCTGCCCCCAGCGTCCGGACCAGGTTGGCATACGGCGTCTGCGCGCGCGCAAGGGTGCTGCGCTCGTGGTCGGCCAGGTAGGAGCGGGCGATGTCGTCCAGGCTGACGATGCCCGCCAACCGCCGGCGGTGGAGGACGGGCAGGGTGTCCACCCCCTCGGCCTGCATCCGCTCCCAGGCCTGCAGCAAGCTCGCCTCCGGCTCCAGACCGGGGGCGCGGCTCATGCGGATATCCTCCGCCCGCGGCTCGAGCGACTCGAGCAGCGGCGGGGCGGGAACCTGAAAGCGCGAGAGGACGTAGGCCGTCTCGCTGTTGAGCCCCCCCGCCCGCCGCGCCTCGTGGGGCTGTCCGGTGAGCGCCTGGCGCAGATGGGCGTAGGCGATAGCAGAGCAGATGGAGTCAGTATCCGGGTTTTTATGTCCGATCACATAGACAGGGCGCATGCTCTCCTCCTCCCCGCCGGGCTCAGGGGCGCGAGTCCTTGTTCATCGGATCTCGCATCTTGACGTATTCGTGTTTCTCCGGATCGACATAGTCCAGATGGACGTAGTCATTCGTGTCCAGCGACAGCTCCTTTTTGCGCAGCTTGCCGTTGATGATCTCCGAGACGATGGAGCTGATGACCGCGTAGAGGGGCACACCGATGATCATGCCGACAAAGCCGAACAGTCCGCCAAAGAAGATGATCGCAAACAGCACGCCGAAGGCGCTGATCCCGGTGGCGTTGCCCAGAATCCGCGGCACCATGATATTGCCGTCAAACTGCTGGAGCGCCAAAATAAAGATGGCGAAATAGATGCACTTGATGGGGTCGGTCAGCAGGATTAGAATTCCGCTGGGGATCGCGCCCAGGAAGGGGCCGAAGAAGGGGATGACGTTGGTCACCCCGACGACGACGCTGATGAGCGCGGCATAGGGAATGCGCAGCAGACTGGTCCCCAGGAAGCAGATGATGCCCACAAAAAGCGCGTCAATGATCTGTCCGCGGATAAAGCCGCCGAAAATCTGGTGGATATAGCGCAGGCGGAGCATCGCCTCGTTGCCGTGGCCGGCCCCCAGGACGGCATAGAGCAGCTTTTTCGCCACTGCCATGTGCATGTTCTTTCCCGCCAGCAGATATGCGGCGATAATAAAACCGAGCACCAGGTTCTTCACAGCCTGCACGGCGACCACGACGCCCTGCACGACGTTGCCGAGGACGGTGTTCACACTGCCCCGCATCAGCTCGGAGAAGTTCTCCAGGTTGGGCAGCAGGTCTGTCGTCACCCAGTTCTGCAGGAGGGTGGAGAGATTGGCAAACGCGTCCTGAATCATCTCCCCATAGAAGGGATAGTCCTCCGCCAGGCCGTTGATCCACTGATTGATCTGCTCGACATAGCTGGGCATGGCGTTGACCACGCGCATAATGCTGGAGACCAGCTGCGGCACCACCAGCGCCACCACTCCGCCGATCAGCGCCAGCGCCGCCAGAATGGACAGCAGCACCGAGCAGATGCGGGCCATGCGCGCCGAACGCTTGGCGTCCAGGCGCAGGGAAAACAGGTGATCCAGGTTCCGGCAGAGCAGATTGTACAGCGGCGCGAGCAGATAGGCGATCACTGCGCCGATCAAAAACGGCATCAGAATGTCAATCAGCTGCACAATGATATCCCGGATGACCTGAATCTCGTAAAAGAGGAAGAAGAGCAGGATGCTCGCGGCGATGACGGAAAAGGCGGTCAATCCCATCGCGACGTATCGGTTCATTTTCCGATCCTTCATGGCAATCACCCCCGTATACGCGTCCCGTCCTCAGACGGACAGTTCCACCGTTTCGCCGTCCAGCGCGGCGGCGTAACGCTCCAGCACGGGCGCGATCTCCCCGCGCAGGAACTCGGTCACCTGGTCCGGGCTGCGTCCGATGTAGCGGCTCGGCTCCAGATGGGCGGTCAGCTCCTCCTTTGTCATCCCGAAGAGGGGGTCGGCCGCGATCAGGTCGATCAGGTTGTTGGCCAGGCCGCGCTCTTTGACGTTTTGCCCCGCCTCGAGCGAGTGGACGCGGATGCGCTCGTGGAGCTGCTGACGGTCGCCGCCGCGCAGCACCGCGTCCATCAGGATATTCTCGCTGGCCATAAAGGGCAGCTCTTCCAGAATATGCTTTTCAATCACCTTCTCATGCACCACCAGTCCGGAGGTCACGTTCTGGCAGATCAGCAGTACCGCGTCGGCGGCCAGGAACGCCTCCGGCACGGACAGGCGCTTGTTGGCGGAGTCGTCCAACGTGCGCTCAAACCACTGGGTGGCAGCGGTGATCGCGGGGTTCATCGTATCGCTGAGGATATAGCGGCTCAGGCCGCAGATGCGCTCGGAGCGCATCGGGTTGCGCTTGTAGGGCATGGCGGACGAGCCGATCTGCTTCTTCTCAAACGGCTCCTCCACCTCCTTCAGGTGGCTGAGCAGGCGCAGGTCGGTGGCGAATTTGGTGGCGGACTGGGCGATGCCGCCGAGCACATTGAGGACAAAGGAGTCCATCTTGCGGCTGTAGGTCTGGCCGGAGACGGGCACGACGCCGTCAAAGCCCATCTCGGCGGCGATCTTCTCTTCCATGACGCGAATCTTCTCCTGGTCGCCGTCAAAGAGTTCCATAAAGCTCGCCTGTGTGCCGGTGGTGCCCTTGCTGCCAAGGAGCTTGAGGGTGGACAGGCGGTACTCCACCTCGTGCAGGTCCATCAGAAAATCGTTCATCCAGAGCGTGGCGCGCTTGCCCACCGTGGTGAGCTGCGCAGCCTGGAAGTGCGTGAAGCCAAGCGTCGGGGTCGCCTTATACCGGTCGGCAAAGCGGGCGAGGTTGGAGAGCACCCGCACCAGCTCGTCCCGGATGAGCTCGAGGGCCTCGCGCATGAGGATGATGTCGGTGTTGTCCCCCACATAGCAGCTTGTCGCGCCCAGGTGGATAATCGGCCGGGCCTTGGGGCACTGGTCGCCCCAGGCGTGGATGTGGGCCATCACGTCGTGGCGCAGCTCGCGCTCATAGCGGGCCGCCGCGGCAAAGTCGACGTTGTCCACATTGGCCTCCATCTCGTCAATCTGCTCCTGGGTGATGGGCAGACCCAGCTCCATCTCCGCGCGGGCCAGGGCAATCCACAGCCGCCGCCAGGTGGTGAACTTCTTGATGGGAGAAAAAATGTACTGCATCCGGTCGCTGGCATAGCGGCTGGACAGGGGGCTTTCATAGCGGTCATTCATGGGCGTCTACCTCGATTTTCTACAGAATGGTCCCGCCCGCAGCGGGAAACGGGGCCGTTTGGCTCGTACGGGTACATTATACCACACGACAGGCAGCTTGAAAATGCGCCCGCCCCCTTCTTTCGGAAAAATTAACCTGTTTTCAAGAAAACGGAAAGATTTCGCGGGCCATTGCCGCTCGGCTCAGGCCGCCTCGTCCGCCGCGGCGCCGTCTGCCGCTCCGGCCAGCGCCACCTCCCAGGCCGTCTGCTCCGGCCAGCCGGCGGTGTCAAAGCTCCGTCGGATGCAGTCAAAGTAGTAGCTCAGCTTCTCCTGCGCATGCTCGCCGGAGAAAAACTCCCCCGCCCCCGCGTAATACCCGGCCAGCAGGTACTCCATCAGCCGCGCGCGGTCCTCGGTCGGATAGGTGGTGGAATAGGGGTCGATAAAGTACGCGTTTTCCAGGTCGCCCAGGTAGTAGGAGGAGCTCCAGGTGGTGTAGGTGGAGTCCCCCGTCCACTCGTAGCTCTCCCCGTTCTCGTCGATGTAGCTGTAATAGTAGTCAAACCCCTCCGGGTTCATGGCGTTCCAGGTCTCCTCGTCCAGCGCACCGGAAGCCCAGAGAAAGTTGTCGAGCACGTGGTTCAGCTCGTGCACCACATCCTGCACGCGCAGGTATTCCAGATTGAACGCGATCATCTGCACATCTCCCCTCTGGCAGGCGATGCCGCCGGGGTTGTCAATGTTCTGGTCGGGATAAATGGGGGTCAGGGTGCCGGTCAGATAGAGGCAGATGGCCCGGTTAGCCTCATGGCAGAGCTGTTCCAGATAGCTGGGCGGATAGAGGGAGAGCGCCTCCTCCAGCGTGTCCAGGGCGTCTGACATCATCTGCTCGTCCGTGCAGGCGCTGGTGGTGTAGTCCGGGAAGGTGACGACGGCGTTCTCCCCCAGATAGATGCGCACGCCGTAGGTCTCCTCCAGTTCGGCCGCCCGGACGGACAGCGCGCCGTAGTCCACCGTCTCCGGCGGGGTGAAGGCCTCCCACGGCTCCTGCTCCGTCTCTGTCAGGGGCAGGGCGCTGTAGTCCCAGAGGATGGGCCGCAGCGTCTCCCCGACCTCCAGCATCAGCACGGTGCGTCCCCAGATGTCGGAGGGCACCGTCGCCGAGAGCCAACACTCCTCGGCCGTCTGCGTGTCCGTCGGCCGCAGCAGCAGGGCGAGGTCCAGCGACTGCTCGGCCGTCCCGTCCGGGCCGACGGCGGCGAGCTGGTAGGCCGACCCGCTCCCCTCCTCCAGAGATGCGGTAATCCGAACCGGACTGGTCTGCTCGCGGGTGATGAACGTGTCGCGATAGACCACCTCAATGCCCCCGTCCGAGAGACGCTGGAGGATAGACACTCTCTCGCCACCCCAGACCTCCTTCCCCTGGAAGATAGCGCAGGTGCCGTCCATGGTGACGCCGTAGGAATAGAGGTCGACATACTCCGGCGGGAGCTTTGCCAGCTCGGTCACCGCCCCGCCAGAGAGCGGGCGGCGGCAGATGGTCTGGGTATCGTAGGAATAGTAATACCACGCTCCGTCCAGGACGGTGGCAGCGGTGTAGTCGATGGAGGTATCCGAGAGCGTGCAGACCGTCTCCTCCGCGCTGTCCCAGTAGAGGACACGCCCGTTGTAATAATCCGCGACGATAAGCGGATCGGCCGAGAGCAGGCTGGTGTCCCAGTGGTCCGCCCCCTTCCCCACGTCAAAGGAGAACAGGCGCGAAAGGGCCCCGGTGTCCAGGTCAAAGGACCAGACCGAGTCCCCCTGCTCCCCGGCCAGGAGGACGAGCGTATCCTCCCCGGCGAGGGCGGCGCTGCGGACCTGAAGCCCGGATAGCTGCTCCAGGCGGCTGAGGTCGTAAAAGCCCTCCGCGCCCTCCACGGCGAGCGGGGCGTAGTCCAGCCGCTCCGGCTCCTCCGGTTCCGGCTCCTCCACGGCGGGAGGCTCCGTTTCCGTTAGCTCTTGCGGCTCCTCCGTCTGTGTGCCGCCGGGGAGCTCCGTCTCCGGTTCCTTCTGCTGCGCCGGCTGACAGGCGGTCAGACCAACGGCCAGCAGCAGGGCCAGCAGGCAACCAAACAGGCGTCTCATCGTGTTTCCCTCCTTTTCCAGTTCTGGAAAAAATATACAAGAAATGCCCGCAACCGTGGTTGCGGGCATAAAATCACAGGCCGAGGCCCCCCAGGTTCAGTCCGCCCGTGAGCCGCCCCAGAGACGAATTGGCGTCCTCGTTGGCAAGGCGCAGCGCCTCATTCACCGCCAGCAGGACCAGGTCCTCCAGCATGCCGACGTCCTCCGGGTCCACCGCCTCGGGATTGATGGTGATTTTGGTCAGCTCCTTCTTTCCGGAGACCACCGCCTCCACCATGCCGCCGCCGGCCTTGCCGGAATAGGTCTTCTGCTCCAGCTCGGTCTGCATCCGCTCCATGTCGGCCTGCATCTTCTGGGCCTGGCGGACCATGTTGTTCATGTTCAGCCCGCCCATGCCGCGCATATTGCGGCTGTTAAATCCTTTTGCCATCCGTCTGATTTCCTTTCCTTCAGTCAATTTCCGCCCCGTACTGGGCGCCCAGCCGGAGCAAATCCTCAAATTGGTCCTCGTGCTTCGCCACAGGCGCCGCCGCGGGCGGCTTTCCCTCGCGGGCGACCGCGTCCACCGTCCTCCCGGCGCGCTGAGAGGCCACCCGGGCGATCTTTTCCAGCAGCGGCCGCTTGTTGATCGTCTTATAGGTGAACTGATCGTCCGCGTAGAGCACCAGGGTGTCGTTTTCCAGCCGTCCTGCGACGGTGGCGCCGTCCGTGAGCGGCATATACTCCCACGCGCTCAGCTTCGGCCGCAGCGCGGGCAAAAGCCCCTTCCAGAACGCGCCGTCCCCTCCGCCGGACGCCGCCGCGGCAGGACGCGCGGCAGGTTTCTGCACCGGGCAGGCAGGGCGCGGCGGCTCCTCCCGCGGAGGCGGTTCGGGGATCTGATAGCGGGGCGTCTCCTCCGGTTCCTCGGGCAGCGGCGGCTCGTCCCAGGGCGGGGCATCCTCCCGCGGCACGGGGGCGGACGGCTCTGACAGATCGGCAGGTGCGGCGGACGCCGCCGGGGCCGCGGCGGGGAGAGTCCCGGCGGCAAAGGCCTCCTCCAGGCGGCTCAGGCGCGCGGAGATGCCCTCGGGCGAAGGGTCGAGCGTCTCGTCGCACAGGCAGAGGATGCACAGCTCGGCATCGGTACGCTGATTGGCGCTCTCGCGCAGGCCGGCCTGCGTCTCCTGCAGGCGGCGAAGCATCTGTAAGAGGCGCTGCGCGCTCAGCCCCTTGGAGAGGGTGTCCAGCGTCTCCTGGTCGTAGCCCCCCGCCAGCAGCGCGCCGCCGCCCTTGGGGGCGGTCTTCTCGATCAGCAGATCGCGCGTCAGGGCGGCCAACTCGGAGAGCACCGTCCCCACGCCGCGCCCGGCGGCGTAGAGGTCGGCCAGTTCGGAGAGCGCCTCGGCGCTGCGGCCGCGGCGGATGTGGTTCATCAGATGGGCGATCTTCAAATTCCCGGCAAGGCCGAGGCTGTCGAGCACCGCCTGCCGGTCCACCTTGCCGCCCGCGGCGGCGCACTGGTCGAGCAGGGAGAGCCCATCGCGCAGCGCCCCGTCCGCCAGCCGGGCCAGCAGCGCCGCCCCGTCCGGCGTGAGATCAATCCCCTCCGCCAGGGCCACCTGGGTCAGCCGCCCCTGAATCGCCTCCGCGTCGATACGGCGGAAGGAAAAGCGCTGGCAGCGGGAGAGGATGGTGGCCGGGACCTTGTGCAGCTCGGTGGTGGCGAGGATGAACATCAGGTGCTCCGGCGGCTCCTCCAGAATCTTGAGCAGGGCGTTGAAGGCGGCGGTGGAGAGCATGTGCACCTCGTCGACGATATAGACGCGCTTCTTCACCGCGGCGGGGGAATAGACCGCCTCGTCCCGGAGGGCGCGGACCTGGTCGACGCCGTTATTGGACGCCGCGTCCAGTTCCACCACGTCGAGGATGGACCCGTCCTCAATTCCGCGGCAGGCGGGACACTGGTTGCAGGGGTCGCCATGGACGGGGTGCTCGCAGTTGACCGCGCGGGCCAGAATCTTGGCACAGGTGGTCTTGCCGGTGCCGCGCGTGCCGGTAAAGAGATAGGCATGGGAGAGGCGTCCGGTCTCCACCTGGGTGCGGAGGGTCTGGGTGATATGCTCCTGGCCCACCACATCCTCAAATTTCTGTGGACGCCACTTGCGGTACAGCGCCTGATACAAGCCGGGTCACTCCTCTCCTGGACAAATCAAAAACGGCTCTGAAAGACGCACGCTCCGCGCTCCTCTCTGAAGCGGCAGGCAGCTCGAGCCGGCTGGCCGCGGCACACACCAGATACCGCTTAATGCTGCTCGGTTCCCCGCCTGACATGGTTCACGGGCTGACGTTGCGCGGGACCGGCTGTCAACCCCACATGCCGCTTCA
>CAYWUA010000013.1:0-37969 GCA_964461385.1 uncultured Oscillospiraceae bacterium | reverse complement strand
TCGCCCACCTTCTGCTCCTGCATTTCCCGCATCTTCTTCAGGACAACCTGGGCCTGCTGCGCCGCCACCTCCCGGGCCATGAGGTTCCCGGGCGCAGACTTCAGCTGTTCAAGACTTCCTTCAATATAGTCAAGCTCAGTGAGCGTCTCTTGCAGCTCGGCGTCCTTGCGCGCAAACTCCTGAAACAGGTTTTTAATCGCTTCCTTATATCGGTTCATCTGATCCGGGTCCACCGTGATCGGCACCCGGGCCAGCTTGGCCGAGAGGAGATCGACGTCGTTGAGATATTTATTCTTCGAGGTCTCCTCTGTCTGACACTGATAGGCTTCCAGATCAATATTGACCTGCTTGAAGCGCTGATCAATCATCATGGCGTAGACCCTGCGGTGCTCCGCCGACCAAGTGCCCCAATCGTTTTTGTCGGTCTGTTTCTGGAGAAAGCTCAGCGCCTCGCGCGTCTTGGGATCCTCCTGGAGGCTGTCGTAGAGCTTCTTCACATCGCTGTCGTACTCTTTCTTGGCCTGTTCGTATTTCACCTTCAGATTGCTGACGTTTTCCTCCGAGCGGTCGGCGAGCTGGGCAAAGCGCACCAGGATGAGCCACTCATCGAGATACTGCGTGTTGAGCTCGACGAACTGCTCGATCATCTCTGGCTGTTGCACCGGAATCCGGTTGCGGATGTCCAAGATGCCGCGGGCCAGGCCGGCCTTGGCAGCATAGGCGGCATGACGGTCACCATTCTCCACCGCGTCGCGAAACCGCTGCGCCAGGACAAGCAGTTTCTCATCAATCTTGCGGATGTCCACGTCCACTGTCAGCGGGTTTTTCCGGATCGCCTGCGCAAGGCCGCGAGCGGTCTGCTCCAGATCGCCGTACCTCTGGTTCGGGTTGGACTTATAGTTCAGTGTATCGGCAGGGAGCTTACTGTGGAGGAAATTGATCCCCTCCAGGATATTCTGGAGGGTATTCTCATTTTCCGCCATCTTGTCCGTGATCCGCCGGGCGGCAGCCTCCTCCTCCCGGGCCTTGCGTTCCCTGCGGCCGGCAAACCACGCCGAAATCGAGTTGGCCGGTTCAGTCCTGGCAGCTCTCGTCCCCACTTGCGGTCTTGGCATATTGGTCACATCCTTTCTCGTTTCTCACCGTTTTCACGGCAATCTCAGGCAAAATTCTGCATCCGTCCGTCAATCGGGCCCATCCCGCCCCAGTGGCATAGGGACGATCAGCTCCCTGGCGGCTTTGCGCTGAATACCTCTTGACCGAGCACAATCTCCGGTTCCTCTTCCCACTGCAGCTGTGCTGGCTCCGGCGGTCTCTCCCGTTCCTGCGGCGTCTGCATCTCCGGCAGCTCTGACTGGAACTGGGTCAGCTGATTTTGCAGGCCGGAGGCCAGCTCCGTCACCTCTTTGGCGGAGGCGGTGAGGTCAACCTTCACGATAGCCCCCATCACAAGCTCCTCCAGCCGGTTCAGACGCAGCCTAGCCGCGTCCGTCATCTCCCGGAGCTGCTGGAGCTGGGCGCCGGCAAGGTGCTGAGAGGCTCCCTGATAAGAGTAGCGTTTCAGGCGTCTGTCTGCCTCGAAGTAATCCTCTGAGTTCTCAATGAGCGCGCGCAGGCTGTTATCGAGCACGAGGACGCTCTCCTCTTCTTCACTGTCTGCCGGCGTTTGCAGGCGCTGGGCGCAAAACCGGATCGCCTTGAGGATGCGCCGGTAAGTCTCATAGTCCTCGTTGCCCAGCGCGCTGCTGAGACGATTGCGAAAATCCTCCATATCGGCGGTGATTTTGCCGTTATCGCTCCGGTTCCACGGCGCGAGGAGGGTCTGGGCAATCTCGTGCGCAATCTGAAAGGCGGATTCCGTCCCGTCTTTGACATTGCGATCCACACGCTCCGGAGGCCAGAGACTCACGCACCGGCCGGCTGCGGTATGGCCCTCCCGCATGGGAAAGACCGCCACGTCGCTCGGGCCCCGGTACTGGCAGCCGATCACACGCAGATACGCCTTCAGCCCGCCCTGCTGCGCAGCAGTCTCCGCCGCATCTTCCAGCCGCTGCCAGGCCGTCCTCTCCTGCAAACACTGATAAAGTTCACAATACTTCGGATATTCCTTGCATTTACACGCGCCGAACAGGGGCTTTTCCCGCTGCAGCCAGGCATTATTGAGATACTGTGTCAGATATTCCGCCATCCGGTCAAGTTTCCCGTCATCGGCAAAAAAACTCTCGCTGCTGTTGTCCATCATCACATGCAAAAGCAGCGCCCGGAGCCGCTCACGCGTATAGCCATTCAGATACACCACGCCGGAGGGTTTATCCTCCGCAAGCGTCCGGTAGAGCGGGCAGAGCGGGCCCGCGCGGAGATTGCGGATTGCCGGGTCCCCCAGAGCTCCAAATACGCTGCTGCCAAGCAGCAGCTCCCGCGTCTTCTCCACCTCGACGGGGGCAGTGAGCACCAGAATGCCGCTCCACTTGCCCGCCCGGGCGAGCTTTCGCAGCACACCAGCCCACGGTTCCTCCCCGGCGACCGCACAAAACGTGTCCATCGGACAGACAAAGGCCGCACGCTGTGTGCTCCTCCCCCGCAGCTGGCTGAGCATCCACTCTCCGAAGTTCAGCGCCTCTGTCTGAAACAGCTGCAGAAACCAGGTTGGCGCATACGGCTGGGCCTGTAAGTCGCCATAGGTCCCGACCCGGAACCCGTCCTTATCCCTGTGCAGAAAGTAGACCGTCTGGTAGCCGCTCTCATGCAGCTTCAGCCAGAGATACTGATTCAGATTGAGCTTCAGTAAATTTTCGTCATAGTAGAGGTCGTCGTCATGAGCAAACACCAAGTGCAGCCGCTCTGTCGGAGAAAACATGCTCTCCCCCCTCTCGCAATCCGCTCCGCGTCAGGCAAAGAGCGGTATTTTTTCCGACTGCGTCTGTCCGGCCTCATTGCGCAGCAGCAGCCGGAGATTCATCTGCGCGTCGAGCACGGCGCCGATCTCCTGCAGCTGCGCCTCCTGCCGGTTGGGCAAGGTGACCTTACGTACCGTCTCCCGGCCACCAGCTGAAACGGACAGCTCCACCTCCAGCGAGGGCATCTCCGGGATCCGTGCAAACCGCTCCTCGCTCCAGCCCTCCTGGCCGTACAGTTCTGCCCCGGTCCCGATCCAAGCCGTCTCCCTCCGGTCAACCGCCAGCGTTCCGTCATCGTCCTTCCAGCGATAGGTCACAATGCCAATCCGCACACCAGAGAGGAACCGTTCCCGATAGGTGTCAATCGTCGGCTGCATGGCGCGCAGCCCCTCCTCCGGGTTGCCCGGGAAACGGACCACCGGGAACTGACAGACTGGGCAGGACTCCGCGTCAAATTCCCTTCCACATACAAGACATTTCATTTCAGCGTTCCTCCAATTGGACGGCCCGCGCGCAGGCGGTCAGATCGCGCTTGAGCTGGCCCGCCTGGCTGGAGGCCGCCTGGAGCGCGGCAGTGACCTGCTCTAGCAGCCCGCCCGCGGCAGACACCTGCTGCTCGCCCAGAGAGGCCCGTATGACCTCCAACGTCGTCTGGAGGCGGCGGCGCACCTCAGAGAGCTGGTCCAGCCGCCCTTGCAAGGCATCCAGGCGGGCGGAGTAGTCCGCCGCGCCCACCGGGGTCAGTTCCGTGAGCAGATCATCCAGCCGGTTCTCCCGTCTTTGCAACTCCTTGCGCTGCTCTTGCAGCTTTTCATAGGCGCTCTGCTTGTCCTGGAGCTGCGCGCGCTGCTCTGCCAGCCGCGCCTCCAGCCGGCTGCACTCCGCCTGCACCCGTTCCATCTCCGCGATGGAGGACTCCAACTGGGATTGGTAGCGCGCGTGCTTTTCCAGATCGGTCTGGCTGCGCAGCTCATCAAGCTTGTCTCTCAGGTCGCGGAGCTTTTCGTCCTTCGCATTATATTCGGCCGTGAGGGCGTTGTACTCCTTCTGAGCGGCCTCCACCTGCTCGGAAAGCGCCCGCATCTCCTGCTGCCGGCTCTCATGGTCCTCCTCAAGCGCGGCCTCCTGCTCCCGCAGCGCCTGCAGGGTGTCTCCGCACTCTGCCACGCTCTTTTTCATATCCTCCACGCGCCTGCGCTGGAGCGGAATCTGCTTCTGCTCCAGCTCGGAGAGGCGGTCCTGCTGGTCGCTGAGCTGATCGGTGAGCTTCTGCAGCTCCCGGCTGAGCTGCGCGATCTGCGCCTGGCGCGCCTCCCGGCTGGCCATCAGGCTGTCCCGGTCCGCCTCCTTGCCGCGCAGCGTCTCCCGCTCCCGCGGCTCCTGCTCGCGCAGTCCGGCAATCTCGTTGACGGCCGCGTTGCGCTGGAGGCGGATCGCGTCCAGCTCGGACTGAAGGTCCGCCTTCTGCCGGTCCAGTCCCTTCCGCTCCTCTTGCAGGGCCTCGATACTCTGCCGCAGCGGAGTGATTTCCCGGGCCGTGTAGTCCCCGATCTCCTTTTGCAGCTGCTGCTCCCGGCTGCGCCACTGCTCCGCCTGCGCGTCCAGGCTCTGGCTCTGTGTCTCCAGTTCGCGCACGGCCTGTTCTGCGCGCTCGTTTTCCGTCCGCTGCCGCTCAGTCTCCTGGCGAAGGCGGGTCTGCTGGGCGCTCAGGGCGGCAGACTGCTCCTGCGCGGCGGCCAGCTCGGCCTGGAGGGCGTCGCGCGCGCCGGTCTGGCTGTCCCGCTCCGTCTGGGCCTGCGTCAGCTGGGCGCGCAGCGTCTCTTGCTGCGCCCGCAGGGCGGCGGACTGATCGCGCAATTCCTTCAGGCGCCGGCGCTCGGCAGAGACATCAAAGCCTTTCAGCGCCTGCAGCTCCTGTTCCACCTCGGCGCACTGAGCGGCGACGGACTCCCAAATACGCCGGTCTTCCTTTGCGCGCGCCAACTCTTCCTGCTTTTCCTCCAGGCGTTTCCGGGCGTCAGAGAGCTGCTGGACGGCCTCCGCCAGCCCGGCCAGTTCGGCCTGGATCGATTGGAGCGCGGTGACCGACTGGCGGAGCCGGTCGCGGTTGCGGACCATCGCGCCGCGGTTCTCCTCGTAGATCTGTTCGATCGTCCCGCAGAGCCAGGCCAGCTTGGTGGGCAGGGTCTCATCTCCCATCTGGCATTCCGAGATGTCACAGCCCGTCTCGTCCTCGATGTCGTAGACCAGAGACTCCATCGCGCAGATGGCCAGATAGATGGACGGGGCCTCGTCCGCGTTGTGCGCGATGGACGCTTTCAGGCGCTTGAATTGCATGTCAGACCGTCACCTCTCTTACCGCAGTCAGATCAAACATCCGCGAATAGCTGTCGAGCGGAATCACAATCCCCTCGCGCTGATCGGGTAGGCCCGGAATGGGGCGCGGCGTGACGTGGAACGAGACCGCCTCGTTTTCATCCATGGAGAATCCGCAGTTCCAGAACCCGAAGTCCGGCAGCTGGCGCAGACGCTCCAAAATCTCCGGTTTGACGTCCATCAGGCCGCCGTGATCCAGGCGGTCGGTAAACTCGATCACAAAAGACTCGATATTGCCGTACAGCGCCCCCCAGGTGACCCGGTTTTCCGGCTTGTCCTCGGCTTCCGGACGGCTGAGCAGATAGTACGGCTTTCCCGGCTCAATATTCTGATGGTACCGGATGCCGTAATAGAGCCCGGTGACCCGTCCTTTTGCGTTTTTCGTGCATAGGCCGATGGAATACCGGGCCGTCTTTTGCAGGACGACCTTTCCCTCTGCCAGCAGGGCGGCGCCGAGCGATACCGCCTGCTCGCGCTTGTTTGCGGTGATATTCTTCGTGCGCGGATCGGTCTTGGAGTTGGTGTCCAGGTGATAGATCTCCGCGATCTGCTGCTTGACCAGGTAGAACGAGCCGAAGCCGCCGACCAGCGCAATTTTAAAGTCGTCCTTCGCGCCGGCGTCCGGCTCACACGGGTCGGCGTCAATATGGCGGCGCACCTTCTCGTTGATCTCGCGGACCTGCTCGGCCAGCACGCCGGCGATGGTCTGCTGGTAGGCCGCAAACAGCTGATGATAGTAGACCGGCACCTCTTCGCCGCTGTACTCGACGGAGCAGAACTCCACGCGCTCCTCTTTCAGGACCCGCTTCATCTTCCGGTAAGACCCGTAGGTGCCGAAGAAATCCTCGATCTCCTTCATCCGCTCGGCCGATTTCAACTGGCTCTCCAGGTCGCGCACGGCGGCGACGAAGTCGGGGGCGGTATAGTCCGGGGCCTCCCCGTCGGGGAGCAGGCCGCCCTCCCGCAGGGCGAGCACCAGCACGCTCTGCATATAGGCGATGCCCGCGCTGCCGATCACGCTCTCGCCGTGCTCGCCGGGGTGGTTCTCTCCGGCGCCGCCGTCATCACGCCAGACAATTTCAATGTTGCCGTGCCCGTCGGAGAACGCCTCGGAGAGCGTGATGTCCAGCGTGCCGCCGCCGTAGTCAATCAGCAGCAGATGGCCGTTGAACCGCTTGCCCGTCTCCCGCTCGTAGTTATAGGCGAAATAGGCGCTGGCGGCCTCCGGCTCGGTGACCACCCGGACGTGCCCCACCGGAACGCTGATCTCCCTGCGCAGCAGGTCGCGCAGGATCATCCGCCCGTCCAGCGTGGTCACCCGTTTGCCCCAGATCTCCGGCACGCAGATAACCAGCTCCTCCACCTCCGTCTCCCCCTCCCGCAGCAGGGCGGTCTTGAGGACGGACTCCAGATAGAGCCTGGTGATCTCGCGGGGGGTATAGGTCTCGTCATAGCCTCGCTGGCACAGAATGTCCGGATTGGATTCCGTCAGCAGCATTTTAAAGGCCTCGAAGATGCGGACGGTCTTTTTGCCGATCTGGGCCTTCGCGGCGTCGCCGCAGGTCACCGTCTTGCTCTTTCTGGCAATGCTCACGACAGACGGGATACTGGCGGGAGTTCCCTCCGCCATGGTGATCGTCTCGACATTGTTCAGCGCACGGTTGAAGTGCGCCAGCGTGGAATAGGTACTGCCAAAGTCGATTCCCAGCCTCAACTTAACCCCTCACTTCTCTTCCGAGCCGCCGTTCCCATCCCGGCAGAGCTCCCAAAACGCCCGGTCCCGGACGGCGACCGGCGCCTCGTTGGATACCTTCACGACGCTCTCGTGCTTTTTCAATCCCTTCACCCTGGCATAGCAGGCGGCGATGTCGGGGTCCTTGGGCTGGAACTTAAACACATATTCCAGATCTCTCTGCCGGATATCGCTGACGCTGTGGACCACCCAGGTGAGGATATAGCGGGAATAGTCGTCGTCATCCCCCACAAAATGCGACAGGCTCTGCGTGGACAAGATGACGCCCACGCCAAACTCACGCCCCTCCTTCATAATCTTGCGCAGGGAGGGGAAGCGCTGGGACAGAAAACTGTCCGCCTCGTCCACCAGAATCAGGTTGCGCAGCTGGCGGAACCTGCCGTCGGTGGCGCTGGAGCCGCGGGCCTGCATCTGGGCATAGAACTGGTCGAGGGTGATGGCGATGATCAGGCTCTGGATATCGCTGTCGTAACCGGACAGGTCGATCACCACCACCCCGCGCAGGATGTCCGCCAGCGGCTGCGCCCGGTTCGGGTCGTCCTCAAAAAGGCAGAAGTGGTGAAGCTTATTCATCGCGGCCGTCAGGGCATCCACCGTCCGCCCGGCGCTCTCGCGCGCAAAGATCCGGTAGACCTGGTCAAAGGTGGGCGCCCTCCTGCCCCAAGTGGCGGGGTTGGCCGGCTCGATGCCCTGCTGCGCGTAGGCCTTGAGGATACAGTCGAGCAGCACCTGCTGCTGCTTTGGGCCCAGGTGATAGATCTTCGCCAGCGTGGTCTGAAACTCATTTGCCGTGTGCATCGGCAGCAACGGCTTGAACGATCTGGGCCGGTTCAGCGCCAGGGGATTGTACGGCAGGCGGCACGGCTTGTACACGCGGGCATTCACCGCGGCGACAAAATCCGCCTTGGTCTCGTTATAGTCGCCCTTATAGTCAAAGATCAGGATGCCGAGCGGCCAGCCATCGAAATTGTCCCGCTGGCTCCGGTAGAGCTGCGTCACCAGTGATTTGGTGAATTGGGTCTTCCCCGTGCCCATCGTGCCGATGATGCCGGTATTCGTGTGAAAGACCCGCTCTGTGTCGTTGGGCAGCCAAAAGACGGGGCTGCCGTCGTCCAGATTGGTTCCAAAGAGGATCCGCATGGTGCGGTGCTCCTGCGGCAGGGCCGGCTCTTCCGGTACGGCTGCGGACGGCTCCTGCGGCATGGTGGAGGCCCCTTCCGGGCGCGGCTGGGCGGGCGCGGGGGACAAATCTGCCTCCTCTTCCCCGCCCTCGGGCGCCTCCCGCATCGGGTCGGGCAAGTCAGGGACCTCCAGCGCCGGGACTTCCGGCTGTTCCGGAACACCCTGCGCGCCCGAATGCTCCCAGGCCAGGGCGGCGCAGTGTACACAGATCTCTCGCGTCTGTCCCTGTCCGGAACAGTCACAGCCGCAGCGCAGCACCTCCCGCCCGGCCGGGTCGAGCAGCAGCCAGAGCCGGTTGACAAAGTTGAAGCTGTCCACCGCCTTGGCCTGCAGCAGAAGATTCCCGTCCGCGCGCCGCGTCTGGGTCTTCCGAATCAATCGGTTCTTCCGCAGAAAGGCGCTGCCCCGCTCCAGAGCAGACGGGTCCAGACCGCCGGACACGTTACAATTCCATTCCATTATCCGTTCACCCCTGATCTCGGCTCTCCGCTTGGGTGCAAAACTCCCTGTTCACTGCTTTGACGGAGGCCCGTCGCGCAGGCCGCACGCGCACAGCTATCCTTACGGCGTATGCTCTGCGTCCGCCACGCCACAGGAGAGGATCAGCGCCGCGCAGTGCGCACACAATTCCCTCCCGCGTGCCTGCAGACAGTCACAGGAAAAATGCTCCAACCGGTCTCCGGACGGGCTGACAATCACCTTTGGATGGTCGACAAACTGGAAACTGTCGACGCACTTTCCCGTGATTTCCGTGCTGCCGTCCCGCTGACGCCGCCCGGCGGCATGGAGCACCCGTCCGTCCCGGCAGAGCGCCTCCGCCTGCGCGAGGACTTGGCTGCTCACATATTGTGACAGATTGATCTTCCCGTTCATAGCTCCCTCCGATTCTTTCCGTCCACAGGCCTGTCCACCCCGTTTTCTTCCCGTCCATTACAAAAAGCCTCAGTTTTCAACCCATTTCTGCCAGAGGCGCTCCGCCTCCTCGGCCCGGCAGGGCGGTGTCTCCGGAGGCGGCGCGTTTGGGCACAGAGCGTTCTATCAAGAAACCATTTGCAACATTATATGCTTTTCTAGCCTTCCTTGTCAACCGGAACCGCTTTCAAACGCAGTCATTTTGCCGAAGCCGCCCCGCTGCGCACGCCGCCGGTGCGGTCAGTTTGCCCAGTTTTTTCCTCAGCGCGGCAGTGGCTCCGGCACCTTGATGCCGGACCACAGGTTGGCGTTGCACTCGCCGTCGGCATTGCGCCCGGCCGCCAGGACTTTGCCGCTCGATTGCAGTCCCATTGTATAGCAGGCGCCTGCGGCAATCGCCACCACGCCGGTCCATTTGTCCACCTTGGTCCGGCCGTCGTAGTCGTTCCCGACTGCGGCCACGGTGCCGTCGGCACGCAGGCCCACCGTGTGATAGTGTCCCGCGGCGATGGCGGTCATCCCGTGCCAGTCATCCAGCTTGCAGCAGGGGTGCATCTGCACGGAGGCAGCCACCACGGTGCCGTCCGCACGCAGTCCGACAGTATGCTCCTCGCCCACAGCAATCGCGATGATGTCGCTCCAGCGGCCCACATTACAGCGGCTTTGAACGTCTTCCCCGGCCGCCACAACGGTACCGTCCGCACGCAGTCCGACGGTCAGTTCTCTGCCCGCGGCCACAGCCACGATATCGCGCCACTGCCGGACCTCGCGCTGCGCCTGCTCCTCCTGCGCGGTGATGACTACCGTGCCGTCCGCGCGCAGGCCCACCGTGTGATTCTCCCCGGCAGCGACAGAAATGATCTCTCTCCAGTCCTCCACATCGCACTCGTGGTACCAGTTGTTGCCAACTGCGAGAACCGTGCCGTCTGCCTTGAGACCGACCGTATGAGACCGGCCGGCGGCGACGGAGATGATGTCCCGCCAGTTGTCCACATCACATTGGCCGCTGCGGTCCCAGCCCGTGGCCAGAACACTGCCATCTGTTCGGACGCCGACCGAGTGATAGTCTCCCGCCGCAATCGTGGGCACAATCAGCGGGCTGCGCGCGCCCTTTGCACGGCTGTGCACCTTTTCCCCGCCGGCGGCTTCGGCTATTCCGGCAGAAGTCTGCGGCGCGCCACTCCCCTTCCCGGCCACAGCATCCGGCAGACGGATACCGGACCACCCGCTCACCTCGCACTCGCCGTCATCATTGCGTCCGGCGGCGACCACCGTACCGTCTGCCCGCAAACCGAGGAGATAATAGGCCCCGGCAGCGATGGCCATAATCTGTGACCAGTCGGCGACACTGGTCTGTACATTCCGGTTATGTCCGGCGGTGACCACCGTGCCGTCCGCACGCAGTCCGGCCGAGAAGAGCGCGCCTGCCGCCACGGCAGTCAATCCGCTCCAACCGTTCACCTCACTCTGGCCATAGTCGTAGGTACACAGCGTCGCGACCGCCGTCCCGTCCGCCTTCAGGCCGACGGCGTGATTGGTCCCGAGGGCCAGCGCCGCCATGCCGCTCCAATTCTTCACATTGTCCCGGATCTGCTTGTTTGTCACATTCCTCTGCCCCGTTGTAGGGACAACGGTACCGCCGCCCCGCAGCCCCATCGTCATTTCGCTGCCCGCAGCAATCGCGACGATTCCGCTCCACTGGCCCACGTTGCATTGTCCACCCCGGTTGCTCCCGGTCGCGACCACCGTGCCGTTCGATCTCAGGCCAACGGTGTGCATTGTCCCCGCTGCGATCGCCACGATATCTCTCCAGCGGCTCACACTGCACTGCCCACTACCGTTCGCCCCGACGGCAACCACCGTGCCGTCTGCCCGCAGGCCAACGGTGTGCGCGCCTCCGGCGGCGACTGAGACGATCTCCCGCCAAGCGCCTACGTCGCATTGCCCATCCCGGTTGCGTCCAGCCGCCACCACCGTGCCGTCCTCTTTGATCGCCACCGCATGGTAGCGTCCGGCCGCGATGGTATTTCTGACCCAGCCGGAAACCAGCTGATCCTGCTTCGGCAGGAGTGGCGCGGGAGCGCCCTGGTTTTTATCCTCTGCCGGGCGTATGAGGGCTGCCGCCGCGGGCAGGAACACCTCATCTGACGAGAGCCGGGCGTCACAGCGGGCGCAGTGGAGCGCGCGCGTCTGCCTGGAGATGAGAAAATGCGTCCCCCCGCACGCCGGGCAGTGTAACAGCGCGGGAACCCGGGCCTCTTCCTGCTGGGCCTGCCATTCGGTCCGCAGAAGCGAGACGGCCTTTTGGCCTGCAGGAACCGCGGCGCAGAGCGTACGATAGCGCTCATAGTCACCGCTCCGGTCAAATCCACACACCGGACAGGTCCATCCCTGCGTGTTTTCTGCTCTGCACACTGGGCAATTCCACATGCCACGTCCCTCCAACATCTCTTCTCCGAGCACCTCTTGATTGTAGCTGCCAGATCGCTGTCCTCCGCCGAGAGCGCCGCCGGCCGGGCATCCCCCGCCGCTCTTCTCCGCTCCGCCCGCAGTGAGAATATTGTGACGGCATTCTCTCTTCCCGGTCTGTTCTTCCGTCTTGCCGCTTTCGCGGCAATTCTTTTGCACAAATCTCAGACAATCATATTGAAATCTTAGCAGAGTCGCCACCGTTCGTCAAGGGTAAGGGACCCCAGGCCAGCTGCAACACGCGATCTCCTGTTTTGCCCGCCGAGCTCTCGGCTTTCCCTGTTTGATGATTGCAACACAAGCACCGGGCCTTGTTTAAAAATAGGGAATATGCCCGGCAGCAAGGAATTTTCCCCTGGCAAGGTGATTTGACGCAGCCATCCTTGAGGATCGCAAGGAAAATCAACGCAGTATGGCGAAAAAAGGCCCGCTGTTCCGATGTGTGGATAACTTTTGCGCAAATCCCGAACTAATTGTCAAAAACAAACCGGCCTCTGCCAACGGAAAGATCGGCAAAGGCCGGTTCGACAGTTCTGAAATCGGATTGGTTTCAGGAACAGGCAATATGACTTTCAAAGTTTTCCCTCACGCTTTTGGGCAATTGCCGGGACCGTTTCTGATCTCCGCTTCTGATCTGCGAGAGATGCGTATCACCTCAGCGGGCATCCGCTATCTGCTGGATAATGATAAGATGCGGGCACTGAAAAAGGTCGTATTGGAAGGAGTCCCTGGCGCGATTTTAGAGTTGGTCAAACTGGCGCTGCTCTGACAGCGGACAACAATCACACCACAAAAGCACGATGCTCCTGCATCGTGCTTTTTCTATGTCCATTTTCCCCCGTACGAGGGGCGAACCGCCCCGGATTGTACAGGCAGTACAATCCGGGGCGGTTCAAAATGGCAGGCGGGCGCTTTTGTTTTACGAGATCGTGCCTCTTTCGTCCGGAGAGGCATCCTCCCCTGACGGCGCCTCCTGTGAAAAATAAGTTGGCGCATCATAAGACCGGATGATTTTGGACTCCTCCGCATACCAGAACGCCACTATTCCGGCAGTCAGGACCGCAAGCATCACGACGGCCAGTGCCGCCAGCACGCAGGCCTTGACCGGCTTTCGGATGTCCGTCTGTCGGATCATGCGGCCGGTATCCATCTCTGACAGATAAGCGTCCACAACATCCTCCGGACTTCCAAACGCCTCTGTGATCTCTCCGGCAGACGCGGGGCTGTTTTCCGCACAGTAGTCCGCAAGCGATAAGGCGATCTGATCTAGATATTTCTCCTCGGCGTCTTCACACATCGGCAGATGCTTGCGCACTTGCCTCAGATAGCCGCGCACATCAGCGTTCAACATAGGCCGGCTTCCCGGTCAGGAGAACGTGCCGTCCGCGCTGCAGGTCAGGGTAACCGTGCGGTACATCGTCTGCACAACGCTGCCGTTCTCCCGCACCTGGTTCACAGTCGCGTTGGCAGATGCCTGATTGCGGTAATGCGCGTGGCCCGTTTTCTCAATCTCCCAATTGGAGGAGTAGGACTGCGCGGACACCGACGAGGCGCTGCACGAGGCGTAGCTTCCGTTGTAAGTAAACGTCCCCGTAACTCTGACATACCACAGCGCCACATCGTCCGCGGAATAATACGTGCTCGTCTTGGACTTCGTGGTTGTCGTGGCAAGTGGCGAAATGCCGGTCGTCTCCTGCGTAATCACCGTCTCCAGATAGCTCCCATCCGCAAAATACTCGATCTGTACGTCCGGCTCTTCCGCGTAAGCTGACGGGAAGAGGGACGCGAGCAGCAGCACGCTCAGCACGGCGGCAAGCACTCTTTTCATCTTCATCTTTTCTCCCTCACTCAATATGGTCAATATAGTACCCCGTTCCCTCTCTGACCCGGGTAGAGTATCCAGCATAATTTTGAAAGATCGCATATGCGCAAATACAACTTATCAGGAAGGCAGCCAGAACCATGCACACCGCCGTCCTGCGCCATCGCTTCGCGCGGCGGATTCGTCCGGCCAGGTCCTCCGGGTCCAGGTGGAACAGGTAATTGCCCACCACCTCTTCCGGCGTACCGACCTGCGCGCTCACCTCCTCTACCGAAGCCGGGGGCCGGTGCGCAAACGTGTCCTCTAACTGCGCGCGCAGCTCTCGGAGAAACTGCCGCTCCTGCGGGCCGCTGACGGGTATCTCAGCCCGGACCGCGCGGAGAAATTGCCGGACCCACGCGTTCATAGCACCCCCTCCTCTCGGTGAGAAAAGCGGACAAAGCCGGCCGCTTCCCTCCACTTCTGTAAAGATGCTATCACAAATTCCAGGGCCCGTCAATCGGCGCGGCGGAAAATCCGAAAAAAACAGGCCATCCGCTGCCTTTCAGGCAGGGCGGACGGCTCTGGATACGCGGTCATTGGGCCGGCTCATCTGGCGGTCAGCCAGCCGGCCACCCGGTTGAGTTCGCCTGCGCCGACGGTGAGAATCAGATCCCCCGGCTGCGCAATCTCGCGCAGGGCGGCCTCCGTCTCCTCCAGCGTGGCGCAGTAGCGCGCCCCCGGGATGCGCGCGGCCAGATCGCGCGAGGAGATGCCGGTCTCGTTGGTCTCTCGGGCGGGGAAGATTTCCATCAATACCGTCACATCCGGGCGGGAGAGCTCGCGCACAAAGCCATCGAAGAAGGCGATCGTCCGGCTGTAAGTGTGCGGCTGGAAAGCGCAGAGAATGCGCCGGTAGCCCAAGCCCTCGGCAGTGTCAAAGAGGGTGTGCAGCTCACCGGGGTGGTGGGCATAGTCATCGTAGACCCGCGCGCCTTTGCAGACCCCGCGGTACTCAAAGCGGCGCTCCGCCCCATGAAAGCGGTTCAACCCTGCGGCGACCGCCTCCGGCGAGATCCCCATAAACTGGGCAGCCGCCGCAGCGGCGAGGGCGTTTAAGACATTGTGCCGCCCCGGCACCGACAGGGAGACATGGCAGAGCGGCTCCCCGTGGCTGACCACGGTGAATCGGGCCAGGCCGTTTTCATACGTCAAATCAAGTGCGGTCACGTCAGCTGGGCGCTCCAGGCCGAAGGTGATCATCCGGCGGCCCAGGTTTTGCAGCGCGTCCATCGTGTTCGCATCGTCCGCGTTGGCAATCACAGCCCCCTGCTCCGGCACCAGGCGGGCAAAGGTGCGGAAGGAGCGCTTGATCTCCTCCAGGTCGTGGAAGAAGTCCATGTGGTCCTCCTCCACGTTGAGCACCACCGCCACTGTCGGCCGGAAAGAGAGAAAAGAGTTACAGTACTCGCACGACTCGAGCACGATGGTGTCACCGTGGCCGATGCGGTAGCCCGAGCCAAGCAGGGGCAGGTTCCCGCCGATCATGACCGTAGGGTCCAGGCCCGCTTCCAGGACGATATGGGTGCACATGGAGGTGGTGGTGGTCTTGCCGTGCGTCCCGGCCACGCACAACGCATGCCCGTAGTCGCTCATCAGCGCACCGAGAGCCTGCGCCCGCTCGTAGACCGGGATGCCGGCCTCGCGCGCAGCATAGATCTCGGGGTTATCTTCGTGCACGGCGGCAGTGCGGATAATCAGATCCGCCCCGGCAATATTCTCCGCCCGGTGGCCGACGCTCACGCGCACGCCCTGACGGCGCAGCTGCTCGAGCGCGTCCGAGTCGCGCAGGTCGGAGCCGGAAACCTCCACTCCGCGCCGCAGCAGCATCTCGGAGAGCGGGAACATGGACACCCCGCCGATGCCCACCAAATGGGCCCGGCAGCCTGGCTTGAGTTTGGCCTTCAATTCGCTCACAGACATATCGAAACCTCCAAATTTCCCTGTGTCTGCATCGCAGGACAGGTCCTGTCGGAAACGGGCCGGTCCTGTCTGTCGGTCACTGTCATTATAGTACGCCCCGCCGGAGGATGCAAGCCCAGACGTGCAGCCCCCCTCCACCATGCCCTTCCGGATGTTCTTTTATACCAAAAGCAGCACTTTAGGCGTGAAAACGCGCCGGTCCATATAACAAAACACCCCTCCGCCTTCCCGAGCGGAGAGGTGTTTTGTCAGCCCGCCCTCAGGCGCGCTCGACTTTACCGGAACGGAGGCACCGCGTGCAGGCATAGACGTGGGTAGGAGTACCGTTCACGACCGCCTTAACGCGCTTCACGTTGGGCTTCCAGGGGCGGTTGGAGCGGCGGTGAGAGTGGGAAACCTGAATGCCAAACACAACGCCCTTGCCGCAAAAGTCGCACTTAGCCATTTGCATAACCTCCTCGCTAAATCAAATCAACAGCGTCAGTTATTTTATCAGATCGCGCGCCAAAAATCAACCCCCGGCGTTAATTTTTTCTCCGCCTCCCCGTCTGATGGAAAAAGCGGCCGCATCCGGAAAGAAAACGTTGCCAAAGATATGAAAAGCCGCTATACTAAAGTAAACGTGACGAACCCATTATAAGGAGGCGGAGGACTTGGAACGAGGCTACTACGTAGAATTGGGCGTCCTCATCAAGGAGTTTAATCTACAGGTGATCCGTGGCGGTCCAAAGGACGAGAAGACCCGTATCTATAAGCCGAGCATCAACCGGCCCGGACTACAGCTGGTCGGTTTTTACGATTACTTTGACAATGACCGGGTGCAGCTGCTGGGAATGGTGGAGTGGACCTATCTCACCGGACTGGACCCGGAGGAGCGGCAGAGACGGTTTGACGCGCTCTTCGCCCGGCCCATCCCGGCGGTCATCATTGCGCGCAATCTGGACGTGTTTCCGGAATGCCTGGCGGCGGCGGAGAAATATAACCGCCCTCTCCTGCGCAGCGACCAGAACACTGCCGCGCTCCAGAGCAGCCTGATCACCTATCTGTATAACGCCCTGGCCCCGCGCATCACCCGCCACGGGGTGCTGCTGGAGATCTACGGCGAGGGCGTACTGCTGCTCGGCGAGAGCGGCGTGGGCAAGAGCGAGACAGCGGTGGAGCTCATCAAGCGCGGCCACCGGCTGATCGCAGACGACGCGGTGGAGATTCGCCGCTCCGGTGCAAATTCCCTGACCGGCATGGCTCCCGAACTGATCCGCTACTACGTTGAGCTGCGCGGTATCGGCGTGATCGACGTGCGGCAGCTGTTCGGTATGTCCGCCGTCAAAGACAGCCAGGAGATCAATATGGTCATCAACCTGGAGCTGTGGAAGGAGGGCATGCTCTATGACCGTCTCGGGCTGGAGAGCCTGTACACCTCCATCCTGGACGTGCAGTTGCCGACGCTGACCATCCCAGTCAAGCCGGGGCGCAACCTCGCCGTCGTCATTGAAGTGGCCGCGATGAATAACCGGCACAAAAAGATGGGGCACAACGCGGCCAAGGAATTTACCGAACAGATCAACGCGCATTTTGACCAGCAGCTCGCCGAAAGCGGGATACTCTGAAGCGGGCGAAAGACCGGAACAGCCGGCCGCCGGAACCGCGTTCCGGCGGACCATAGAGGGGGCGTGCACATGGTACGCATCGGGATTGACGTCGGCGGAACCAACCTGGTCGCCGGCGTGGTAGACGAGCACAACCGGATCATTGCCAAGGCTAAAGTCCGGGCGAGCGATTTTGACACGGCGGAGGAGACGGTGGCCGGCATGGTCCGGATTGCCCGGCAGGCGATTGAGATGGCTGGCCTGCCGCCGGAGCAGGTACGTGCCGTCGGCATCGGCGTGCCCGGTATGACGGACGACATGGCCGGCGTGGCCGTCAAGACAGTCAACGCTCCATTTGACCACACGCCGGTGCGCGCGCTCTTTCAGCGGCTGTGGCAAGTGGAGGTCTATCTGGAAAACGACGCCTGCTGCGCCGTTCTGGGTGAGGGCCTGGCCGGCTGCGGGCGGGACAGCCCGTTTATGATGATGTTCACCCTCGGCACCGGCGTGGGCGGCAGCTACCTGCGCAAGACCGCCAACGGCATCCGCCTGCAGGGCACCGAGATCGGACATATGGTGATCGAGCACGACGGGGTCCCCTGTCCCTGCGGGCGGCGGGGTTGCTGGGAGCAGTACTCCTCCGCCACCGCGCTCAAGCGCATGACGCGCGAGCAGATGCGATCGCACCCGGAGAGCGCCATGTGGGACCTGTGCGGCGGGGACCTCGGGCGGGTGAGCGGGCGGACCTCCTTCCTGGCGATGGAGGCGGGGGACGCGGCGGCTAAGGAGCTGACGGATCGCTACCTCTCCTATCTCGCCGACGGCCTGGCCAACGCGGTGAACATCTTCTCCCCCGAGCTGATCTGCCTGGGCGGCGGCGTAGCCAACGAGCGGGAGGAGAACCTGCTTCACCCCCTCCAGGCGATGGTGGCCGAACGCACCCGCGTGCGCCAGGGGGCGCAGTCCACCCGCTTTGTCAAGGCCCAGCTCGGCGGCGACGCCGGCATCATCGGCGCAGCACTGCTGGATATGCCGCGCATCTGACAGGTCGCGGCGTGCGCTTGCCGCACCCCGGCACATTGACATACAGGCGCACACGGTGCGCCCCTGCGCAAGGACCGGAACAGACGGGCGCTGTCATAGACAGCGCTCTTCCGTCACATGGAGAGACAGGAGGACAACAACGCCATGCGGCAGATCATCCCTGAGCGCGAGGTCATCCGCCTGGTGCGCGCCCTGCGGCCGCTGATTCTTGACCGCGCGGGCGCGGCCGACGTACATGAGAAGGGCGCGGCCAACTACGTCACAGCCACCGACCTTGCCGTGCAGCACACCCTCTCCCGGCAGTTGGGCGAGCGTTGGCCCGGCATCCAGTTCATGGGCGAGGAGGAGGGCGCCGTCGCCCGACGGCCCGACCGGCCGATGTGGATTTTAGACCCCATCGACGGCACGGCCAATCTGATCCACGGCTACGGGGAGAGCGCGGTCTCCCTCGCCCTCTGGGACGGGCGTGAGGTGGTGCTCGGCGTGGTGTACAACCCCTTCCGGGAGGAGGTCTTCTCCGCCACGCGGGGGATGGGCAGCCGCTGCAACGGTAAGCGCATCCGGTGCAGTGACCGCGACAACCTCGCCCACAGCCTCGCCATCTTCGGCACCTCTCCCTATGAGAAGGCTGCGCGGGCGGACGCGCTGTTTGAGCGCCTCAAACGTCTTTACCTGCAAACGGAGGACCTGCGCCGGGGCGGCAGCGCGGCAATCGACCTGTGCCGCGTGGCCGCCGGGCGGGCGGAGCTGTACTTTGAGTACAATCTCAAGCCCTGGGACTACGCGGCCGGACAGCTCATCCTCCGCGAGTCGGGCGGCACATGCACCACGATGGACGGCGGACGGCTCTGCCCGCTGGAGAACGCGGATATCCTAGCCACCAACGGGCTGATTCACGTCCAGGCGCTCTCGCTGCTGCAGGGGACGGAAAAAGGCGGTTGACAACCGGCGGAAAAGGGATAGAATATCAGAGTATCAAAAAGGTCTCACCGAGTTTGGCTCAAAGAGCCAAATAGAGTCCAATTCATTTTTGGCACGGGCACCCCCCAGGGGGCCTTCTCTTGCCCCTGCGGGGCAATTCACCTTGTTGTACCGGGCCAAAAATACTGATAGTCCCACAAGTGTGCAAGCGAAGCGAGTGTGACCAAGCCGCCAAAGGCGGCACGGAAATGCCCTTTGGGTACGCGCAGTGGGACTGCAAACTCCGAGCAAATGTCTGCATTTGCTCGGAAGGCTGTCAAAAACACTTTTTTGACAGCCTCTTTGCCCGGAAGAAAGTGGGGACATTCGCCATGATTCTGGCCATCGACATTGGCAACACCAACATCGTCCTCGGCGGCATCGAGAACGGCCGTCAGGTCTTCTCCGCCCGCTGCGCAAGCGACCGGCACAAGACGGAGGACGAGTATGCCCTGACCATTCAGGGGATTTTGCAGATGCGCGGCATCGACCCGCGGGAGATTGAGGGCGGCATCCTCTCCTCTGTAGTGCCCATTCTGCGCACGGTAGTGCCCAAGGCAGTCTACCAGCTCACCGGTAAGGAGATTCTCGTTGTCGGCTCCGGCCTTAAGACCGGGCTGAATATCCGCATGGACAACCCCGCCCAGCTCGGCAGCGACATGGTGGTGGACGCGGTGGCTGCCCTGGCCAAGTATCCCGCCCCCATTGTCTTTTTTGACATGGGCACGGCGACCACCATGTCGGTCATTGACGCGGCGGGCAGCTATATTGGCGGGGCGATTATCCCCGGCCTGCGTGTGTCGGTGGATGCGCTGTCCGCCCACGCGGCGCAGCTGCCCTATATCAACTTCACCGCCCCCGCCTGCCTGATCGGCAGCAACACGGTGGACTGCATGCAGTCCGGCGCGATCTACGGCTGCGCCTCCATGATCGACGGCATGGTGGCCCGGGTGGAGGCGGAGCTGGGCCAGCCGGTCACCGCTATCCTCACCGGCGGCCTGGGCGCGCTGGTGGCCCCGCACTGCCGGCGGGAGTTCCACCTCGAGCCGGACCTGCTCATCCAGGGACTGCGAATTCTCTACGAAAAAAACCAGGGCCGACGGAAAAAATGAGCGCATTCCAGCAAAATTTCCCTTGCAAGTCCGCGGGCGAGGTGGTATAATACTTCTTGCCCTGAACGGGCAGGTGTAGTTCAATGGCAGAACTCCAGCTTCCCAAGCTGGCCACGAGGGTTCGATTCCCTTCACCTGCTCCATACAAAAAGCCGTTTCTCGTGAGGAGAGGCGGCTTTTGACTGCTTTTCGGCAGTTTTTTCGCCTGACCAATTCAAAAGCCGGAAAGGCCGGAACCTGGCGGCGCGCCTTCTTTCCTTCCCCTTGACAACCGGGCGCGAGCTGTTATAATGAATGGGCAAACTGGCTTTGATGGGGACGAATCCGCGAAGAGCGGTCAGAGAGAGGCGCCATGTGCTGCGAGCGCTTTCCGCCCGAACCGGTGACACCGCCCCGGAGCCGCAGGTGAAGACAAGCCTGCCGTGTCCGCACGTTACAGCGGCCAAAGAGCGGGCGCGCCGCACGGCGCGTCAAGCAGGGTGGAACCGTGAGATGAACTTTCATCCCACCCCTGATGTCCGTCAGGGGTGGGGTTTTGTTTTCTTCCGCCCCGCAGCAGCGCAGAAGGAGGCACTTTAACTATGTCTGAGAATCAATTCACTTTTGACAATCCGGAGTACCGCCACACCTACTGGCATTCCTGCTCCCACATCCTGGCCCAAGCGGTCAAGCGCCTGTACCCCGAGGTCAAGCTGGCCATCGGCCCGGCGATCGACAACGGCTTTTACTATGACCTCTACTCCCCCTTCCCCTTCACGCCGGAGATCATGGAGCAGCTCGAGGGCGAGATGCGCAAGATCTGCAAGGAGAAGCTGAAGATCGAGCGCTTTGAGCTGCCCCGGGAGGAAGCGCTGGAGCTGATGAAGGATGAGCCGTTCAAGCTCGAGCTCATCCGCGACCTGCCGGAGGGTGAGACCATCTCGTTTTACAAGCAGGGCGAGTTCGTCGACCTGTGCGCCGGCCCCCACCTGGACTCCACCGGCCGCGTGAAGGGCAACGCGATCAAGCTCACCGCCTGCAACGCCGCCTACTGGCGCGGCGACTCCAACCGGGAGACGCTCCAGCGCATCTACGGCATCGCCTTCCCCAAGAAGGACCAGCTGGACGAGTACCTGGCCAAGCTGGAGGAGGCCAAGCGCCGCGACCACCGCAAGCTCGGCAAGGAGCTCGGCCTGTTCACCCTGATGGAGGAGGGCCCCGGCTTCCCCTTCTTCCTCCCGAAGGGCATGGTGCTGCGCAACACGCTGATCGACTACTGGCGCCAGGTGCACAAGCGCTACGGCTATGTGGAGATCTCCACCCCCATGATCTTGAACCGCCAGCTCTGGGAGCGCTCCGGCCACTGGGACCACTACAAGCAGAACATGTACACCACCGTCATCGACGGCGAGGACTTCGCCATCAAGCCGATGAACTGCCCGGGCGGCATGCTGGTGTATAAGTCCGAGCCGCACTCCTACCGCGACCTGCCGCTGCGCGTGGGCGAGCTCGGCCTGGTGCACCGCCACGAGCTCTCCGGCGCGCTGCACGGGCTGTTCCGCGTGCGCTGCTTCACCCAGGACGACGCGCACATCTTCATGACCTGGGACCAGATGAAGGACGAGATCAAGAATGTCGTCCGCCTCTTTGACGAGGTGTACTCCGTCTTCGGCCTGAGCTATCAGATCGAGCTGTCCACCATGCCGGAGGACCACATGGGCGACGAGAAGGACTGGGCCTTCGCCCAGGAGACGCTCAAGGAGGCCATCGCCGAGATGGGCAAGAGCTTTGTCATCAACGAGGGCGACGGCGCGTTCTACGGCCCCAAGCTGGACTTCCACCTGGCCGACTCTCTCGGGCGCACCTGGCAGTGCGGCACCATTCAGCTGGACATGCAGCTGCCGGAGCGCTTTGAGCTGGAGTACACCGGCGCGGACGGCGAGAAACATCGCCCGGTGATGATTCACCGCGTGGTCCTCGGCTCCATTGAGCGCTTCATCGGCGTGATCACCGAGCACTTTGGCGGCGCCTTCCCTGCCTGGCTCGCCCCGGTACAGGTGAAGGTCCTGCCGGTCACCGACCGCGCCTCGGCCTACGCCGACGAGGTGGAGCGCGCCCTCACCGCCGCCGGCTTCCGCGTGGAGGTGGACCACCGCAGTGAGAAGCTGGGCTACAAGATCCGCGAGGCCCAGGGCCAGAAGGTGCCCTATATGCTCGTCGTGGGCGACAAGGACATGGAAAACCACACCGTCTCCCCCCGGCACCGCTCGGGCAAGGACCTCGGCGCGATGCGCTGGGAGGACTTCACCGCCCTGCTGCGCGAGGAAGTGGACTCAAAGGCGATTCGCTGAGCACAGTCACCATATAGGTTGCCGCAAGACCGGCAGGGAGAATTTCCTCCCTGCCGGTCTTTTTCGCCCTGCCAATACGTTTTCCGTATCAATCGCCACAAAGAAAGCATTTCACAGCTCAAAGAAGTTATGATAAACTGCTTTCAACGGCAGGAAACGGCCTGCCAACAGAAATCCGTCTCATCTTCCCCGGTAAGATGGGACACACTACTGAAAACGGAGGAAAACGAACATGAAGGCATCAACCGGCAATCTTTGCAAGCGGCTCCTGGCACTGCTCCTGGCGCTGATGCTCCTCCTGGCGCTGGCGGCCTGCGGCGCGCAGACAGAGGACGCGGGCAGTACAGACGAGGAGGAGACAACCACCGAAGACACCCAGGAGGAAGCGCAGGAGGACTCGCAGGAGGAAGAGGAGTCTCAGCCCGAAGAAACTGAACCGGAGGCGGAGACCGAGGCGGACTCCACTTATTCGCTGATTCAAAATGTGTATAATTGGGGCAGCTCTTACAGCAGCATTATCTTGCCTGTGAGCGGCGAGGCCGACTACACCGACGCCTCTGCCTATACTGTCTCCGTACAGCGCTATGACACCGCCGGCGAACTGCTCGACGAGGGCGAGCGGACAGTGACCGGGGCCTACCTCTCCGACGCAGCCGGCGCGGAGGATGCCGAGGGCGGCTATGTGACGCTGACCATGGAGGTCGCAGCGGACATGAGCGTCGCTCAGCCATATTACACAGACCCCAACTCTTACCGCAGCAATCTCAAATCTTGGGCAGATTGACAATACACCGTCACTTGCGACACGACTGGCGAGACCTGGAATGAACTGGACACCGTCTATCATCCGGACGAGGAGGCCTTCCAGTCGGACGTCTTTTCCAGCGAGGGCGTGGATCTCTCCTATGCCTATTACACGCCGGAAGAGGACGGCGAGAGCCATCCACTGATTGTATGGCTGCACGGCCAGGGCAGCGGCGGCACTGACATCGGCTTTGTCACCGGCGGTATGCTGGTCACCAACTGGATTTCCGACGAGACTCAGGAGATTTTCGGCGGCGCCCACGTCCTGATGCCGCAGGCTGAGACACAGTGGTTAGACGACGGCAAAGATGCAGGCCACACCGAAGACGGCTCGAGCATGTACTCCGCTCCGTTGATGGCCCTGATCGAAGACTATGTGGCGAGCCATCCCGATATCGACACCAACCGCATCTATCTTGCCGGCTGCTCCAACGGCGGTTATATGTCTGTGAACATGGCGTTGAACTATCCCGACTATTTCGCGGCGATCGTCCCGGTATGCGAGGCCTATCAGGATGCGTGGATCAGTGATGAGCAGCTCGATCTGCTCAAAGATCAGTCGATCTGGTTCGTCCATTGCTCCAATGACACTACGGTGGACCCAACCATCACCAGCGTGCCCACTTACGAGCGCCTGATCGCCGCCGGGGCGGAAAATGTCCACTACACCACCTTCGAGACCATTATTGACCCGGACACCGGCTACGAGTACGGCGGGCACTTCGCCTGGGTCTATGCCCTGGCCAACCTGTGCAGCACCGACTACGACGGCAGCCCCGTCACGGTAGACGGTCAGGAGGTCACCCTGTTTGAGTGGATGGCCGCACAGAGCAAATAATTCACCTCCCTCTCTCTCCTTTCGGAAGGCGTACACCGGTGCGTGTACGCCTTCCCCTTCTATCCGCTCTTCTATCTCAACGTGACTGACAGTAACCAAGGAGGCGGTCGTTTTGACATTCCGGCAATTGGAATACTTCCTCAAACTCTGCGAGACACTCAACTTTGCCCGAACTGCAGAGGAGCTCTACACCAGCCAGCCCTCCGTGACGCGGCAGATCCAGGCGTTAGAAAACGAACTGGAGGTCTCCCTCTTTCACCGCACCAGCCGGAAGGTGGAGCTGACGCCCACGGGGGTCTATCTGCAAAAAGAGTTCCGACGGCTTTTGGACGAGATGAACAACGTCATCCAGACCGCGCGGCAGATCGAATCGCAGCTCACGGGAGAGCTGCGGATCGGCGTATGCGACCTGCAAGAGCTTCCCTTTCTCCCCGAGGCGATGCGCCAATTCCGAAAGCAACATCCAGACGTCTTTTTGCATCTCAAGGTGGACTCCTTTCGCGGGTTAATTCAAAAGTTTCAGAGTGGCGATCTGGACTTGATTTTCTGCATGCGCAGTCCCGCCGCGGGAGTGAGCGGCGCAACGCCGCCGGCTGCGGCGGGGATATTTTTGCTGCGTTGTCCCAGTGGAGAGCCCTCTGGCCGGGTTCCGCCGTCTGACAGCGGAGGAAGTGGCAGATTATCCCTGGATTTTTCGGGAATCACGGCACAGCACACCTCCTGTTGCCCGACTGCAGCTGCGGCTCAAGACCCGCTGGCCGGATCACACCATCTGCTACAGCCCCTCCCCGGAACAGTCCGCTCTGATGGTGCAGGCGGGATTTGGCATCAGCTTTGTAGTGAACTACTCCATCCAACCCAGCCCGGGCTACCGGCTGATTCCCTTTTCCCTCTCTCCTCCGGAACCGCAGGTAAATCTGGACCTCATCGCGCTCTGGAAGTCGAAGCGCAACGATCTGCTAGCCCGGGAATTTGTCGATCTATCCTGCCGCATTCAAAATGACAGGCAGGCCGGAAACGGGGCAGGCGGCGCCCCCATTCTGCCGGAAATTAAAAATAGATGAAAACCGGGAAAAACCGCTTGCGCTTTTCCGCCACAGACAGTACAATAGGTTTGTCAAACGGAATGACCCATTTTGCCACAGAGGAGGAACTATCATGTCATTCACGGTAAATGTGGACGAACTGAAGAAAAAGGCGGCTGCGCTCGGACAGACCGGCCTGAACATGGCCCAGAGCGGCGTGGATAAGAGCATCCAGCTCGCCGCTATCGCCAAGCTGCGCGCCTCCAACCTGAAGGAAGAGAGCAATCTGCGCGCCGCCTATGTGGAGTTGGGCAAGATGTATTTCGCCGACCACGGCACCGACCCGGACGAGGCGTATGTCTCCGTCTGCTCCCTGATCGGGGACATCCAGGCAGCCATCGCCGCCAACAACGCCAAGATCGCCGAGCTGAAGGTCTCCCCCGAGGTCGCCGTCGAGGTGGATGTCAAGGCGGAGGAGGCTCCCGCCGAGGAGCCCGCGCCGGGGGAGGCTGCACCGGAGGAAACTCCCGCCGAGGAGGCATCCCCGGCCTCTGAGTCTTCAGACAAGGATGACGACGGGGACTACGGCTTTACCGGCTGAGCACGGCAACGGAACACAGGTTTATCAGGATAGTATTTACGGGCCGCGGGTATTTCTCGCGGCCCGCGTTTTTATTGGTCCAGTGAGATTCGGCGCGCACACAGCCGGTCAAGCAGAGCGCTCTCGTGGCTGACAATCAGCAATCCCAGGCCGCGTTCGCGCGCCTCGTCCAGGAGGAAGGCCCAGAGCTGGGCCTGCGTGATGGGGTCGAGCATGGCCGACAGCTCGTCGCAGAGCAGATAGCGCACCTGGGGCCGCAGCGCGCGCGCCAGGCAAAAGCGCTGCAGCTCGCCGCCGGAGAGCTCGGAGGGGTAGCGGTCCAGCCAGCCCTGCTGGATGCCGAGCGCATCCAGCAGCCGTCCGGGGACTGGCCCGGCCTCATAGAGCGTCTCGCGCAGCTTGAGGAGGGGGTCCACGGCGCTCTCCGGGTGCTGCCAGATCATCTGCACCGGCGAGACCCCGCGCCAGCGCGCCGGCGGCACGCCGTCTGCGAGCACCTGCCCCGCAGTCGGGCGCTCATACCCGGCCAGCAGCTTGCACAGCGTCGTCTTGCCGCGCCCGCTCGCGCCGCCGAGGCCCAGCCGTTCGCCGGGCGCGAGGGTGAGGGAGATGTCGCGCAGCACCTCGCCGCCCCGCCGCCGGTAACGGAAGGAGAGATTTCTCGCCTCCAGGCTCATCGCGCGTCCCCTCCCTCCGGATAGCGGCAGCGCACCCTGCCGTCCCAAAACTCCCGCTCCTCCGGCGCACGTTCCCGGCAGTCCGGACGGCAGCGGGGGCAGCGCGGGGCGAACCGGCATCCATTCGAGAGCTCCCCCGGGTAGGGCTGCGTCCCCGCCAGCGGGAGAAAGCCGTTGCGCGGCAGCGCCGCCCAGAGCGCGCGCGTATAGGGGTGGCGCAGGCGGCCAGCGGCAAAATCCCCGGCAGCCGCCTCCTCCACCGTCTGCCCCGCGTAGAGGACGACGACCCGGTCGGCCACCGTCAGCGCCAGCTCCAGGTCGTGCGTGATAAAGAGCACGCCCGCCCCGTCCGCCGCCAGGCCGCGAAAGTGGCCCAGCACGCGCGCCGCGGCGCGGGCGTCCAGGCCGGGCGTCGGCTCGTCGGCGATCACCAGGCGGGGCCGCTCCATCGCCGCCGCGGCCAGCAGCACCCGGCGCGCCATGCCGCCGGAGAGCTCAAAGGGATAGAGGCGCTCTGTCTCCTCCCCCAGGCCATAACCGGCCAGGGCGGCCCGGCTGGCCTCGCGCGCCCCGGCCCGCCTGCTGCCCCGCCGCAGCTGCGCGCCCACCGTCTCCAGCGGGTCGAGCCAGGTGACTCCCTGCGGGATGAGGACGATCTCCCGCCCGCGCAGGGCCTTGGCCCTCGCCCCGTCCAGCGGTGCGCCGCGGTAGCGCAGCGTGCCGCCCATCCGGGCGTTGTAGGGCAGGATGCCGAGAATCCCGTGCGCCAGCAGGCTCTTGCCCGAGCCGCTCGCGCCCACCACGGCCACCACCTGCCCGGCCGCGACGGTCAGTGAGAGGTCGTCGAGCACCTGCAGCGCCCGGCGGCGCAGGCCGGAGGCGTATTGCACAAAGGTGAGCGAGAGATGCTCCACCTCCAAAATCTGTTCCATCCGTCCCACCTCCTATTCGTGTGCCGCCGACGGGTCGAGCAGGCGGCGCAGCCGCTCCCCCATCACGGCAAAGAGCATGACCAGCGCCGCCAGCGCGAGGCCGGGAAAGAGGGCCAGCCACCACCGCCCCGTCGTCAGGTAGCGCATGCTCTCCGAGAGGATGACCCCGATGGCCGGCTGCTCGGAGGACAGACCGAAGCCGAGAAAGGTCACGCTCGCCTCGTGCAGGATGGCGTGCGGGAACTGGAGGACCAGCCCGGTGAGAAACTGCCCCAGCAGGTGCGGGAGGATGTGCCGCCGCACCAGTCCCAGCCGGGAGACGCCCAGGTGCGCCGCAGTGCGGAGATAGACCGCCTCGCGCAGCTGGAGCACCTCCCCGCGCAGCAGCCGGGCCAGCGACGGCCAGTGGCTCAGCGAGACGCCGGCCACCACCCCCCAGAAGCCCCGCCCGCAGGCGAGGGAGATCAGCAGCATCAGCAGGATATGGGGAATACCCATCATCAGGTCCATCAGCCAGCTGAGCGCCGCGTCCACCCGGCGGCCCAGCGTGGCGGCCGCCAGGCCGATCGCCGCCGCGAGCAGGGCGCTGACGGCGGCGGTGAGCACGCCGATGCGGATGCTCAGCGACAGCCCCGCGAGGGTCCGGGCCAGCATATCCCGGCCCAGCCAGTCGGTGCCGAAGGGAAAGCGCAGCGAGGGGGCGAGGTTCCGTCGGGTGAAATCCGTCGTCATCGCCGCCTCCTCCAGCAGCAGCCCGGCCAGCAGCACCGACAGAATGACCACCGCGGCGGCCAGAAAGAGCGCCAGAGTCCGCCGGCGCAGGTTCCAGAACGTCTTCATCGCGCGCGGGCCGCCCCCCTCCGGATGCGCGGATCCACCGCGCCGTAGAGCAGGTCCGCCGCGAGGCTCCCGGCAAAGACCAGCGCCGCCGTGACCACCGTGATCCCGAGCAGGAGGGGCAGGTCGCTGCCCAGCCCGGCGGTGACGGCCGCCTGGCCCAGGCCGGGATAGGAGAAGGCCTGCTCCACCAGCACCGAGCCGCCGATGATCTCCCCGATGGAGGCAAACTGCAGCGTGATGCCGGGCAGGGCGACGTTTCGCAGCACATGGCGGCGGACGATGGAGGCCGTCCCCTCCCCCCGCGCGCGGGCGTAGAGGATGTAGTCCGACGAGAGCACCTCCACCGTCTTCTCCCGCGTGTGCAGGGCGATGTTGGGCATGCCGGTGAGGCTGAGCGTCAGGGCGGGCAGCACCGCGTGCTGCAGCCGTTCCCAGACGGTCACGCTGTCCGCCGCCGCCCCGATCGGGACGGAGAGCCCGACCGGCAGCCAGCCCAGCCAGACAGCAAACACCATGAGCAGCAGCAGCGCCAGCCAGAACGACGGCGTGCTCGCCAGCAGCAGGCAGGCCCCGCGGATCAGCCGGTCCGGCCAGCGCGCGCGGCAGACCCCCGCCGTCACCCCGAGCGCCAGCCCCAGCACGCCGGCAAACAGCCAGGCGAAGACCAGCACCCCCAGGGAGGCGGCCAGCCGCTCGCCGATCACCTCCACCACCGGCTGGCGGTAGAGCAGCGAGGTGCCGAGGTCCCCCCGCAGTGCGCCGCTGAGCCAGTTCCAGTAGCGCTCCAGCGGAGGGGTGTCCATCCCCCAGTACGACTCCAGCCGCTCCACCTGCGCCTCGCTCATGGAGCCCAGGGCTGCCTGGCCGACGTTGGTCTCCAGCGGGTCGAGCGGCGAGAGTGCCAGCAGCAGAAAGGCCGCAAAGCTCACGCCCCAGAGCAGCAGCGCCATGCGCAGCAGCTTCTTCGCGGCAAATTGCAGGCGATGTCTCATCCGGCCTCCTCTTCCCTCCGTTTTTTTGCGCCACGGCCGGGGCGCGGCAGGTACTGCACGGCAATCCGGTCCTCCGGATGCACGTCGCAGAGATACAGCGCCGTGAGAAAGAGCCACTCCGCCGGTTTCATCAGCAGATAGACCGCGTCCGCCGCCCAGGGGGAGCGGATGAGCCGGGCAACCGGGAGGCCGTACCGGTCGTAGAAGCCGCGCAAACGGCGGTGCAGGCGCGGCGTGCGCTCCCAGAGCAGCTCTTCAAAGGCATTGGCAATACACAGCTGGCGGTTGACGATGACGCGGTGGCCATGCCGCTGGCCCATGCGCAGCGGCCGGACAAGGCGGCGGTGGCCCCCGGCGGCAACCGTGCAGAGGTAGTGCTCGTCATAATAGAGATTGGGCGGGGCGGTCTGCCGGGAGAGATTCCAGTCGCTTGTCTCCGTCCAGGCGCGGACGGCGGCGTCCGGCTGCTGTCCCAGCAGGACGAGCAGCGCGGTCAGCAGCCCCAGCAGCGGCCACATCAGCAAAAAGGCCGCCGCCGGCCATCGCGCGGCGTCCATCAGCCAGGCATTCGGCCGCTCCAGCCACGGGTGGCGGAAGGGCCGCTGCGCCGACCGGTCAGAGGCGCGCCACTCGGCCGCCTTTCCCCGCACCAGCGCCGCGCCGAGGAGCAGGCAGTTGACCGGCAGCAGGCAGAGGTAGCAATTCTCCCACGCCGGGCGGAAGACCTGCGCCGTCCACACCGCGCACTCGGCCAGGCCGAGATAGAGCCCCGCCATTGCGCAGACGGTGACCAGTGGCGGCGTCCGGTCCATCCGCAGGCAGGCGAGCGCCACGCCTCCGGCCAGTCCCACAGCGCACAGTACCGCCGTCGTCACCCACCCGCCGCTCCAGAGTGGGGTGTGAAGCTGCTGATTGACCAGCGTCTCAGTCCAGTCCGACGCGGTGACATTCATCAGCGGCAGGAAAAGCTCAGTGTACAACCCGCCCTCCACCAGCGTCAGGCAGGCGATGTGCCGCCCCTTGCGGCGCAGGTCCGCCTCCCGCGCGCCGAAGAGGAAGAAAAAGAGGTTCAGCCCGGTCAGCACGAGCGGATGGGCAAACAGCAGCCCCGACAGCGATGTATAGAGCAGATTGTCCAGCCGCTGCGGATACCGGAGCACGAGATAGACCGCCGGCAAAATGAGGGAAAGCAGATAGGATAGAGAGATCATGTGCCGGACGATCGCCCGTCGTCCCGCCCTGGATTGGTGTGCCATGTTCTGTGTACCTCCTAGAAAGTCCCGTCTGCTCACGACCAGCTCCACTGGTCCACGTTGTTGACGATGGACCAGCCGTGGCCGTGCGGGTGAATCTTCTGCTCGGCGACCTGGAGCCCGTCGCGCACCCAGTAGAGGTGGTCCACGTTGACCAACCAGACCCAGGGGATGTCGCCGTCCTGGGTGACGCCGGTCGTCCCGTCCCACTGAGCGCTCTGCCAGAGGGCATAGGACGCCTCCAGGTCAGTGCTGGCCAGCGCCTGGTCCATCCAATCGTCCACCGTCCCGTTTGCGTAGGGGGAGTAGCGCGCCGTATCCGCGCCGGGCGCGGTGTGGTAGAGGTTATACAGCTCCATCGGCGTGTGCGCCCCCCAGCCCCAGACAAGGGGCTCGGAGAGGGCGCGGTCGTAGGCGGTGTCCCAGCCGACGCCCTCGATGGTGGCCTCGATGCCCAGCTCGCCGAGCTGGTTGGCGAGGTCCGCCGCCAGCGCCTGGCGCACCGAGTCCTCGCTGGAGTAGAGAATATTCAGCGCGGCGCGCACGCCGTCCTTCTCCCGCACCCCGTCCGGCCCGAGCAGCCAGCCCGCCTCGTCCAGCAGGGCGGCGGCCCCCTCCGGGTCGTATGCCACTTCGGAAGCGGAGTGATACCACGGCAGCTGGTCGCACACGCTGTAGGCGGGCGAACCGTAGCCGTTTAGGACATGCTCGATCATCTCCTCGCGGTCGATGCCGATGTTGATCGCCCGGCGCACGCGCACGTCCGCGGTGAAGTCGTTGCCCACCGCGCGGCCCGACTCGTCCGTCCCGGCGGGGACGGCGGGCAGGTTGATGCCGCGGTTGTCCACCGTGTCATAGGCCGCGAGGGTATAGCCCGCCACGGCCTGGTCGGAGTAGGTCGCGGAGGTGTAGGCCACGTCCACCTCGCCGGCCTGCGCGGCGAGGAAGGCGGCGTCCTCCTCCAAAAAGAGGATGACCACCCGCTTCATCTTCACCTCGCCGCCGTAGTAATCCGGATTGGCCTCCAGGATGACCTGCTGGCCGCGGTCCCACTGCACGAGCTGGTAGCGCCCCGAGCCGATGGGGTTGGCGCCGTAGGTGGCCGGGTCATAGGCGTGCTCCGGCAGGATGCCCACCACCGCCATGGTGTACGGCCAGATGGAAAAGGGGGTCGCCATGTGGAAGACCACCGTCGTCTCGTCCACCGCCTCGGCGGAGTCGAGCATGGTGAAGTCGTTGACCGAGCTGGTTTCCTTCACCGTGTTGTAGGTGAAGGCCACGTCGGAGGCGGTGAGGTGCTCGCCGTCGGTGAAATAGGCGTCGTCCCGGATGGTGACCGTCCAGGTCAGGCCGTCGTCGCTCACGGAGTACCCGGTCGCGAGGTCATAGCCGATGGTGAGGTCGGGGTTGGTGACGGTGAGGGTGCTCTGGATGAGCGGCTCATGGACGTGCTCCCCCGCACCCCAGCCGTAGGCGGGGTCAAAGCCGGCCTCCGGTTCGGAGGTGGGGCCCATGGCGACCACGACGGTCTCCTCGTCCCGGGCCTCCGTCTCCCCGGCGCTCTGGCTGTCCGCGCCGCAGCCGCCGAGCAGGCCCGCCAGCAGCGCGGCGGCCAGCAGCAGGCAAATGGCCCTTGGCATGTGCTTTTTTCTCCTCAACGGTGCCACTCCCCCCGGCGGTAGCGCTCCAGGGCCTCCTGGGCCACCTCGGCGTAGGGGACCTGATGCGCCCGGGCCAGGCAGGCGGCGTCCTCATACTCCGGCTTGGCGCGGGCGATGCCGCAGCCCTCCGCCGTCTTAATGCGGACGACGCCCCAGCGGGTCTCCACCTCGGCGCTGCCAGGGGTGAGGAAATACTTGCCGCACCGGCGCGCGCGCAGGCCGTTGCTGGCCGTCTCGCGCAGGACGGCGCGGGCCAGCTCCCCCTCCCGCTCGGGCGCGCACAGGACGGTGAGCACCTGGCCCGCCCGGCCCTTCTTCATCGTGCCCGGCGTGGTGTACACGTCCAGCGCGCCCTGCTCGAGCAGCCTCTCGCAGGCAAACGCGAGGGCCTCCGGCGTCATGTCGTCCAGGTTGCACACCAGCTCGACAATCTCGCCCCGCTCCCCGGCCGACTCGCCCCAGAAAGCGCGCAGGCAATTGGCCTGCGGGAAGGTCCGGCTGCCGATGCCAATGCCAATTCGCTCGGCCGCCATTGGCGGCATCGGGCCGAAGGCGTCGGCAAAGTGGGTCAGCAGCGCCGCCCCGGTGGGGGTGCACAGCTCCCCCTGCACCGCGCCGCCGTAGACCGGCACGCCGCGCAGCAGGTTCGCCGTCGCGGGCGCGGGCACCGGCAGGACGCCGTGCGCGCAGCGGACCGTGCCGCTGCCGACGTGGACCGGGGAGACGACAATCCGCTCCGGGCGGAGCAGCGAGAGGGCGTAGCACACGCCGGTCACGTCCGCCACCGCGTCCAGTGCGCCCACCTCGTGGTAGTGCACGTCCCCCACCGGGCAGCCGTGGGCCTCCGCCTCGGCGCGGGCGATCGCGTCGTAGACCGCGCGCGCGTCGGCGCGCACCTCCTCCGGGAGAGGGAGGCGGTCGATCAGTGCGCCGATCTCCCCCGGCGTGGCGTGATGGTGATGATGCGCATGATCGTGGTCGTGGATATGATCGTGATCGTGCGCATGGTCACGGCCGTGATCGTGCGCGTAGTCATGGCCGTGATCGCGCGCGTGGTGGTCGTGGACATGGTCCTCCCCATGCCCATGATCGGGATGGGCATGGCCGCCGTCCTGCCCCTCGTCCTCCTCGTGGCCGTGGACGGTCACACGCATATGGGTCCCGGCGATGCCGCAGGTCGCGCCCCGCTCGGCCGCGACCGCCACGCCGGGCAGGCCGAGGCCGTTCATCGTCTGCAAAAATCCCTCTTTGTCCTCCAGCAGCTCGTAGAGGGCCGCCAGCAGCATGTCGCCCGCCGCGCCCATGGAGCACTCCAGATAGAGCGTCTTCATTCCGTCTCCTCCTTGCATCCTTCCATCTGATTGATCCGGCTGGCGAGGTAACCCGCGCCGAATCCGTTGTCGATATTCACCACGCTGCACCCCGAGGCGCAGGAGTTGAGCATGGACAGCAAGGCGGACAGGCCGCCGAAACTCGCCCCGTAGCCCACGCTGGTGGGCACCGCGATCACCGGGCAATCCACCAGGCCGCCGGCCACCGAGGCCAGCGCCCCCTCCATCCCCGCCACGGCGATCACGCAGCGCGCGTGCATGAGCACGTCGAGCTGGGAGAGCAGGCGGTGTATCCCGGCCACGCCAACGTCATAGAGCCGGGTGACGCGGTTGCCCAGCACCTCGGCGGTGAGGGCGGCCTCCTCTGCCACCGGCTGGTCGCTCGTGCCGCCGGTGGCGACCACGATCTGCCCCACCTGCCGCCGTGGGGCGGGATGGGCGACGCCGAGGCGCGCCACGGCGTGGTATTCCAGTGGGACGGCCTGGGCCACCTGACGCGCCGCCTCCTCCCCCATCCGGGTGATGAGGATATTCCGGCAGCCCCGCTCCCCCATCGCCGCGGCGATGCCGGCGATCTGTTCCGGGGTCTTGCCCGCGCCGTAGATCACCTCCCCCGCGCCCTGGCGCACGGCGCGGTGAAAGTCCACCTTCGCATAGCCCAGGTCGGCAAACGGCTCCTGCTTGAGCGCGAGCAGAGCGTCCTCCGGGGCAGTCTGACCCGCCGCGACGGCGCGCAGCAGGGCAAGAATATCGTGTCGGTTGTCCAAATCTTCTCCCTCCTCATCGTGACGGCTGCCGGACCGCCAGGTCGAGCAGCACGTGGCCCGCATAGGGGCGCAGCGCGCGGACAATTTCCTCCCGCCGCTCCAGGACAAGCGGGATCTGCGCCCCGGTGATCTCCAAACGGATGTCCTCCCCCGCCAGGCGGGCGCGAAAATCCGAAAAACCCAGGGCCGCGAGGGCCTCTTCCGCCCCCTCCGCGCGGCGCAGCAGCGCCTCGGTCACCGGCCGCCCGGTGGGCACACGGGTGGCCAGGCAGGCATAGGCCGGCTTGTCCCAGGTGAACAGCCCCGCCTCCCGCGAGCGGCGGCGCACCTCCTCCTTCGTGACGCCGCACTCGCGCAGCGGCGAGCGGACCCCCAGCTCCCGCAGGGCGCGCATCCCGGGGCGGTCGGCGGCGTCATCTGAGGCGTTGGTCCCGTCCATCAGGACGTCGCAGCCGTCCGCGCGCGCCGCCTCCCACAGCTGGGTGAAGAGGGCGCGCTTGCAGTGATAGCAGCGCTCCGGCCCGTTGGCCGCCACCCCCGGCACGGCGAGGATGTCCACGTCCACCACCGTGAGCGGCACATCCAGCTCCTCCGCCAGGCGCAGGGCGTCGCGCCGCTCAAAGGCCGGCTGAAAGTGGGTGCGGACATAGTAGGCCCGCACCTGGCAGCCGCAGCGCCGGGCGGCCCAGAGCAGAAAGGCGGAGTCCGTCCCCCCGGAAAAGGCCAACGCCGGGCGGGGATGGGCGGCGAAAAATTCCTCCAAGGTCATCGTTTTCCCTCCAAACAGCACAACAGGAAGCCGCCTGCACCCCCGCTGGGGCGCGGACGCCTTCCTGGCATATCGTTCTCTTCCATCTTAAATTTGCACGAAAACGGCAGCGGCGTTCCGGCGCGCCGTCCGGCTTCCTGCCGGTTTTCCGCCCGACGGCTCTCTGCCGGGGCGCTGGCGCGCGTCTCAGGTACTCGCTGCGCGGGAAATCTCCTCCAGGGCCAGGCGGACGGCGCGGCCCAGTGCGTCCTCCAATTTGCAGTCCTCCGCACCGGCGATGCGCACGCCGCAGCCGGAGGACGGGATCAGAATCTTGACCGCCTCGGACGAGGAGACCGCCCGGGCCATGCGGGCCGTGACCTCGCCCAGAATCCCGTCGGCGAGCACGATGCCCACCGGGCCGAGAATCAGGTCGGCACGCGCGGCCTGCACACAGGCGGCGTTCTCCCCCGTGGCCCCCTGTGCCGCGCCGGCGCGCAGCATGCTGGCCGTGGCCATGGAATTGGTGCCCACGCACAGCAGCCGGCAGTTCTCCGGCAGCGCGCCGGCCAGCTGCCGGATCAGCCGCACGCCGATGCCGCCGCCCTGGCCGTCCATCACCAGAATGCGATATTCCCCTGTCTTCCCGGGCAATTCCTTCACCTGCCTGTCCGTTCTGGTTTGGATTCTAGCATATGGAGTCCACTCCAGTCAAGGCCCGCGCCGCCGCTTGGCGTGTCGACTTTGTCGACACGCTCGAACAAAATCTACGATTTTGTTCGAAATGTGCGGCCGACCCGCGCGCCCCTGCGGGGCACCTCCCGGCCTCCCTGTGTTTTTGGGCCGGTACACGCCCGTCCCAAAAACGGGATTTCACTCTATTTTGTTGCTATCGCAACAAAACTCCTGCGGATGGCTTTCTGAACTTTTCGCCTTCATTTAAAATCTCAAAACATGCTTTTTCGACAGTCTGCGCCTTTCTCCGCCGTCACGCGGCGGAACTTTTCCGGCGTTTTTTGCTTGGCATGGAGTTCACTCCATGCCGTACAATACCGTTGTCAAAGGAACTGACAGCGCGCGGCCTGAAGGCCGCCGGAGTGACGAAGGAGGATGTCACAGATGAAATCCAAGGTCTACTTTACCCGTGAGCTCACCCCCCGGTGGGCTGATGCGCGCCTATGAGGCGCTCGGCGTCACCCTGCCGGGCCAGGACCACTTTCTCGAGTCGATGGCGGACGCCGACGAGAGCATGATGGACTACCTGGGCCGGGAGAACGTGGTCTATATCAACGTGCCCAACCGCCTGAGCGTGGACTGCGACTGCGACGCCAACCCGCACGAGCCAAAGATGGCGGATATCGGCATCTTCGCCTCCCTCGACCCGGTCGCGGTGGACCAGGCCTGCGTGGACGCGGTCTATCAGTCCCCCGACTCCGGGAAGGCCGCGCTGATTGAGCGGATGGAGTCCCGTCACGGCATCCACACCGTGGGGGCCGCCGCCCAGCTCGGACTGGGCGCGCGGGAATATGAAATCGTCAGCTTGGACGACTGACGCAGCACCACCAGACAGAATCTCCTGCCGCCGGGCGCAGCAATGCGCCCGGCGTTTTTCTGTCCCGGCAAGCCGGCCGGTGGGAACGGGGCAGTCAAAAATGCGTCTTCATTTTCAAAAAGCTCTTGCCATTTCCGAAAAGACTAGTATAATAGAATTAGCTAAAAGTGCTTCGCCGCGTGAAGGACCGTGTCCCATGCCGGGCGCCCGGCCGGGGAGACTTTGGATATGATCCGCGCATCGGACGGTCATCCGGCAGTGGCAAGACTGATTTTCTGGAGGCAAAACCGCTATGACTCAACTTCCCTTCAAGCTCCTGTCGGAAGAACACTATGACGAGGAGATGGACCGGCTCCTGCTCCGGCTCGACCAGCTCCGGCAGGCCAGCGGACACTGTGCGCGCAAGCCGGGTCTTGGCATCTACTGGGAGTACTACGCGCCGGACGATGGCTGCCAGCGCGTGGTGTTTATCAGCCACGGCTTTACCGAATCCACGCTGGAGTACTCCGAGCTGATCTGGTACTTCCTGCGGGCGGGATACGGCGTCTTTATCTGCGACCATATGGGGCACGGGAAGTCCTATCGCCTGCTCAATGAGCGCTGGCTGACGCATGTCACCTCCTTTGACGAGTACATTGCGGATATGCACCATCTGATAGACAGGGTCGTCCTGCCGCGCACAGAGGGAAAGACTCGCTGTCTCTTCGGCCATTCCATGGGCGGAGCGATCGCCATGCTCTATCTGGAGCGCTATCCGGGACAGTTTGCGCGCGCCGTCCTCTGCTCCCCGATGGTCGCCCCGGTGGCGGGCAATTTCCCTGACCTGGTGGGCAGCGCGCTGGCCACCTTCATGTGCGCCATCGGACAGGGGGAGCACCGGATTCCCATCCAGAAGCCCTTCGACGGGAAAGACCACTGGGCCGACAACAACTGCACCACCTCCCGCGCGCGCTACCTCTGGTACCTCGAACGCCAGCGCCAGGACCAGGACCGCCAGAACTCCACCGCCACCTACTCCTGGGCCAAGGAGGCGGTCCAGGTCCGCTACCCCATCCTCGCCCAGGCGGACAAGGTGACCATCCCCGTGCTGCTCTGCCAGGCCAGCATGGATACCATTGTCCAGCTCGAGCCGCAGGATGAGCTGGTGGAGCGCCTCCCCAAGGGGGAGAAGATCGTCTATCCCTACGCCAAGCACGAGATCTACCGCAGCGCAAATCCCACGCTGGAGAAATTCCTGCTGGATGTGCTCACCTTCCTGGAGGAGTGAACCCTCCGCAATCATCGGCCTCCCCCCCTCTCTCTTTTCTCCGCCGGACGCCCGGTGTCGCTTTTGACACCGGGCGTTCGGCATCAGCGTGTCAAAAAGATCTCACCGAGTTTGGCTCGAGGAGCCAAATGCTGTCGATAAATATATCTGTCGATTTCAAACGCAGATGAAAAATATAGAAAGCCCTCCGCAGGAGTTTTGTTGCGGTAGCAACAAAATAGGGTGAAATCCGTTTTTGGGACGGGCGTGTACCGGCCCAAAAACACAGGGAGGCCG
>CAYWUA010000012.1:0-40142 GCA_964461385.1 uncultured Oscillospiraceae bacterium | reverse complement strand
TTTTTGGAACAAAAATCCGTGCGCGTGGGAGGACTGCAAACTCGCGCAAATGCTTGCATTTGCGCGAAAGGCTGTCAAAAAATACTTTTTTGACAGCCTCAAAACGCATAACACCGCCCGCGCGCGGGGAATACTGGTGACAGGATTTCCCGGCTGCGCGGGCGGTGCCGTCTCTCTCCGCGCGCCGGGCGGAACCATGGTGCGGGAGGTATTGGAATGAGAGTGAAAGATCTGATGAGCCGGCACGTCGTGTCCATCACGCCGGAGGAGTCCGCCGCGCTGGCGGCCCGGCTGCTCACGCGGCACAACCTGGGCATGCTCCCCGTCTGCGCGCAGGACGGGACGCTGCTCGGCGTGGTCACCGACCGGGACATCATCACCCGCTGCGTCGCCGCGAGCGAAGACGCCTCGCGCGTACCGGTCCAGGACATCATGACGCGGGAGCTGGAGACCCTCTCTCCCGCCGACCGCGGCGAGGATGCGCTGCGCCGGATGAGCCGCTGCCAAGTCCGCCGCCTCCCGGTGGTGGAGGCCGGCCAGGTGGTGGGGATGCTCTCCCTCGGCGATCTCGCCCGCAGCCACCGCTACGAGGCGGAGGCCGCGCGGGCGCTCTGCGACATCTCGGGCAACGTGGTGCGGCGGAAGTAATCGGTTGGAAACAAAGGCGGCCAGAGGAATCCGCGCCGGTGACCTTTTCGGCTCTGCGCTCCTCTGTCCGCCTTGTGTCAGCCGCCGCTCGGCTTCTTCGGCTGCTCCCGCCGCTCCACCGGCATTACCAGGGTAAAGCGGCTGCCCGCGCCCGGCCGGCTGAGCACCTCAATCCAGCCGCGGTGCCGCTGGGCGATCCACTGGGCGATGGAGAGCCCCAGCCCGGTGCCGCCGGTCTGGCGGCTGCGCGACTCCTCCGTGCGGTAGAAGCGGCGGAAGACCGCCGCCAGCTCCGCCGGGGCGATGCCCTGGCCGCTGTCGCTCACCGCCAGGCGCGCATAGCCCTCCCGCTCGCGCAGGGTGATGCAGATCTCGTCGCCGGGGGCGGTGTATTTCACCGCGTTGTCCACCAGCACGCGCAGCGCCTGCTTTATCAGGCCGGGGTCCGCCTGGACCAGCACCAGCGGTTCCAGCCGGGTGACGACCGTCCGGCCGGTGCCGAGCAGCTTGGTCTCCCGCCCCACCTCGTCGGCTAACAGGGTCAGGTCCACCTGCTCGAGCCGGACGGTCTGGGTGTCGTTATCCCCACGGGTGAGAAAGAGGAGCTGGTCCACCATCCGGGCCATGGATTCCGACTCCTGCACGATCGCGTCGATCGCCTCCTGCCGGGCGGCGGGATTGTCCTTGCCCCAGCGGTTGAGAAGGTTGGCGTAGCCCTGAATGACGGCAATCGGCGTGCGCAGCTCGTGCGAGGCGTCGGAGACAAAGCGCGCCTGCGCCTGATAGCCCTGGTCGATGCGCTCGAGCATGGCGTTGATCGCCCGCGTCAGCCCCGCCAGCTCCCGGCTCTGCGGGAGGTTGACGCGGCTGCCGAGGTGGGAGACGTTGATGTTATCCAGGCGGCTGATCAGGCACTCGAGGTCCTCCGGGCGCAGCTCGCTCTGGCCCAGGACGTCCGCCGTCTCCCCCATCGCCTCCAGCGGGGCGAGCATGGAGCGGATCAGCTTGCTGTTCTGGTTCAGAAAGATTGCCAGGATGAGAAACTCCACCGTGCACATCGCCCGCCAGGCCCACGAACTGTAGCCCATGAGAAAAAAGACGACGATGTCCAGCAGCAGAAAACAGGCCAGATTCTGCAAAAAGAGCTTGGTGCTGATCTGCCGGACAATGCTGTCCAGCATCGCTTTTCGACTTGCCATGCCCGGCCCTCCCGTCTCAGCAGCGCATGATATATCCCACGCCGCGGACAGTCTCAATCACGCCGGCGCCGAGCTTGTTGCGCAGAAAGCTGATGTACACGTCCACGGCGTTGGTCTCGCCGGCGTAGTCATAGCCCCAGACCTGGCTGAGCAGCTGTTCGCGGGTGAGCACGCGGTTGGGGTGCTCCATCAGGTACTGCAGCAGGTCAAATTCCCGCCGGGTCAGGCTGACCGGTTCGCCGCGCAGGGTGACGCTGCGGCTCTCCGGGTCCAAGCAGATCTCCCCCACCGTCAGCTGGGTGCTCTGCAGCTGGCCTCCGGAGGAGCGCTTGCGCAGACTCACGCGGATGCGCGCGAGCAGCTCCTCAATCGCAAAGGGCTTGGTGATATAGTCGTCCGCCCCGGCGTCCAGGCCGGAGACCTTGTCCGTCACTGCGTCGCGCGCGGTGAGCAGCAGGACCGGGATATAGCGCTGCTCCTCCCGGCGCAGACGGCGCAGTACCTCCATCCCGGACAGGCCCGGCAGCATGATATCCAGCAGCACGAGGTCAAACCGCCCCGAGAGCGCCATCGTCAGGCCGGTCGGGCCGTCGAGCGCCTTCTCCGTCTCATAACCCTCGTACGTCAGCTCCAGCTCCAGCATCCGGGCCAGCTTTTCCTCGTCCTCGACGATGAGAATCCTTGCCATAACGTCCTCACTTCTTCTCAAACAGATTCTTCTTCACGCTGGTGACCACGTCGCCGGCGGTGTCGTTGATGTTGTCCATCACCTGGTTGACATCCTCCCGGCCGAGGTCAGGCCCGGCCAGGCGGTAGCGCCAGCCGAGAAAATAGCCCGCGATCAACAGCACAGGCACCAGCCAGAACGCCAGCACGAGCAGCACCAGCGCCACCAGCACCGGAATCTGCAGCTCCCGGCCGCTCGGGCGGTGGTAGGCCTCCAGGCGGTTGTCCACCAGCCAATGCCTGATTGTGCGCCAGGCAGTGCGGGCCTGCTCCTTGCGCTGCTCGTACTCCCGCCGGCGGGCCTCTTCCTGCTCCGCCGAGCGGGCGGCGGCCGATGCGCCGTCCACCCGGCCGGAGGCGGCGGAAGGCCCGCCGGCCCCCTCCTGCGTGCGGGTGGAGTAACCGGAGACGCCTGCCGCGGGAATCTTCCCCTCCTGCTCCAGCCAGATGAGCGCGTTCAGCAGCTCGCCATCGGCGGCCTCCAGCGCCGCCTTGGCATCGGCATAGGAGACATCGGCGAGCGAGCGCAGCCGCTCGACCTGTTCCAGGGTAATCTTTTCCTGTTCCATATCCTTCTTCCTTTCCGGTCCCCGCTCTTCCGGGCAAATACAGGTATTTCCCGCAGCGGCAGGTCTGCCGCCCTGTCTCTTCCCCGACAGTATACCCGACCGGCTTGAAACAGGTCTTTGAAAGGGTTAAAAATTTCATTAAAAAGACGGGACCGGCGCCCCAACGCGCCGGACAGCGGCCCGGCAGGCGGGAAAAACTCCCGCGCACCGAAGCCGCTGTCCTGTCTGTCTAAACCGGAAATTCACTTGCCGCCCTTGGCGGGGCCCGCCGCGCCCTCCGGCTCGCCGGAGGCGACCACCGTGCGCAGGCCCTCGGCCAGCCCGGCCAGGGACTGAATCTCGGAGGGGATGATGATCTTGGTCGCCTTGCCGTTGGCGGCGGCGGCAAACGCCTCGAGGGCGCGGATCTTGATCACGCCGTCGCTCGGCGCCGCCTCGTTGAGCATCCGGATCGCCTGCGCGGTGGCCTCCTGCACCTTGAGCACGGCCTGGGCGTTCGCCTCCGCCTCAAGGAGCTTGGCCTCCTTGGCCGCCTCGGCGCGCAGGATGACGGACTGCCGCTCGCCCTCGGCGACGAGGATCTGGCTCTGCTTCTGCCCCTCGGCCTGCAGGATCTGCTCGCGGCGCTCGCGCTCGGCCTTCATCTGCTTCTCCATCGCGTCCTGAATCTCCTTGGGTGGGAGGATGTTCTTCAGCTCCACGCGGTTGACCTTGATGCCCCAGGGGTCGGTCGCCTCGTCGAGGATGGAGCGCATCTTGGCGTTGATGATGTCGCGGCTGGTCAGCGACTGGTCCAGCTCCAGCTCGCCGATGATATTGCGCAGCGTGGTGGTGGTCAGGTTCTCAATGGCGGGCATCGGGTGCTCCACGCCGTAGGTGTACAGCTTCGGGTCGGTGATCTGGAAGTAGAGCACCGTGTCGATCTGAATGGTGACGTTGTCCTTCGTGATCACCGGCTGAGGCGGGAAGTCGGCAATCTGTTCCTTAAGGGAGACCGCCTTGGCCACGCGCTCGATGAACGGGATCTTAAAGTGGATGCCCACGCCCCACACGCTGTGAAACGCGCCGAGACGCTCGACCACGTACGCGCGCGACTGGCGCACAACGACGACGTTTTTCGTCAAAATGAGCAGGACAATGACAACCAGAATAATGACCGGGATAAATTCCATGGAAATGCGCTCCTTTCCTCTCCACTGCGGCGATGCGCCGTCAGTCTTTGGGCGTGACAAACAGTTTTACGCCCTCAATGCGGTTGACGATGACCACGGTATGCGCCGGGATGTCCGCGCCGGTCTCGGAGCGGGCGCTCCACTCCTGGCCGAGTACCTGCACCAGGCCGCGGTTTTCCAGGTTGCAGATCGGCTCGATCACCACCGCCTCCTGGCCGACCACGCGGTCGGCATTGGTGGGCTGGTGGCCGCGGGATGTAAAAAACTTGTCGGCCAGCGGCTTGATCCCCACCAGCGCCAAAAAAGACACCAGCAGAAAGACGCCCGCCTGAATCCACAGATTTCCGGTGAAAAAGCTCACCACAAACCCGGCCAGCGCACCGACGGCAAACCAGATGGAGACCAGCCCCACGGTGGCCGCCTCCGCCACGGCGAAGACAAACAGGGCGATCACCCAGAACAGGGATGGCGACATGTGCAGATTCCCCCTTTCAGAAGGTTGTTTTCATCATATCATGTCGCAAAGCAAAAGGCAACAGAAAGCGGCAGCATTTCACAAGATTAAATCTTTCCACCTGACCGCTGCCCGGTTCGTCTTTTCTGTTTTCAGACAAGGTCTATACTTTTCAAGGCGTTTCCGCTATACTGGGGGCAAAGGATGTGAGGTCATATGCAGCACCGGATGAAATTTATGGTACCCTGCCTGATGGGGCTGGAGCGGCTGGTGGCCGATGAGCTGAAAAAGCTGGGTCTGTCAGAGGTCCGCGCGGAGAACGCGCGCGTCTTCTGCCAGGGGAGTCTCGGCGACCTGGCGCGGATGAACATCGGTCTGCGCTGCGGGGCGCGCGTCCTGCTCGTGCTGGCGGAGTTTCACGCCGAGAGCTTTGAGGAGCTCTTTCAGGGCACGCGGGCGGTGCGCTGGGAGGAGATGATCCCGCGCGACGGGGCCTTTCCCGTCAAGGGCTACTCCCTCTCCTCCCAGCTGCACTCGGTGCCCGCCTGCCAGTCCATTGTGAAAAAGGCGGTCTCCCAGCGGCTGGGACAGGCCTATGGCGTCGAGTGGCTGCCGGAGACGGGCGAGACCTATCAGATTCAGTTCTCCGTCATGAAGGACGAGGTGCTCCTCTGCCTGGACACCTCGGGCGCGGGGCTCTACCAGCGCGGCTACCGCGCCGTCGGCGTGGAGGCCCCCCTGCGCGAGACGCTGGCCGCCGCGCTGGTGCTGCTGGCGCACTACCGGGGGCTGGACCCGTTCTGCGACCCGTTCTGCGGCTCGGGCACCATCTGCATCGAGGCGGCGCTGATCGCGAAAAACCGTGCGCCCGGCCTCAACCGCCGCTTTGCCGCCCAGAGCTGGCGCGCGCTGGAGGGCTCCATCTGGATGGACGCGGTGGAGGAGGCGCTCGATGGGGAGTATCACCGCAGCTACGATATCTGGGGCGGCGACATCGACCCGCAGGCGGTGCGCATCGCCCAGGAGAACGCCGTCAAGGCAGAGGTGGAGGACACCGTCCGCTTTGAGGTGGCGGACGCCCGGCGGTTTTACGCGCACGAGCCGTACGGGCGGGTAGTTACCAACCCCCCCTACGGCGAGCGCCTGCTCACCCCGGAGGAGGCAGGCAGGCTCTACCACGACTTCGGCGCGGCGGCCCGCCTGCTCCCGGAGGGATGGGGCGTGAACATCCTCTCCTCCTACGAGGACCTGGAGCACGCCTTTGGTCAAAAGGCCAGGCGCCGCCGCAAGCTCTACAACGGCATGCTCAAGTGCGACCTCTACCAGTTCGGAAAGGTGTGAGGGGCGCGGCCCTTATTGCAGATAGACCTTCAGCCGGTCGATATTGTCCCGCTCGGTCTGGATGGTCTCCCGGGCCAGGGCGACGGCGGGATTCTTCGCCTGATCGGCCAGCTGGGCCTCCGTCTGGCTCTGGGCGGGGTTGTCGCGGCTGTCGCCGTAGCTGTTGAGCACCCCGGTGAGGGTGACGATGCCCATATTGCTCCCCTCGATCATCATCCGCGCCAGGTGCGAGGTCTCCTGGTTGAGCAGTGTCTTGCCCTGCACCCCCAGCCAGAGCATCGCCTGGCGGTCCCGCGTGAGCTCGCGCGGGCACTGGCCGAGCTGGCGGAGCTCCTCCTCCGCGCGGGAGGCGGTGTCGAGATACTGCTGGTGCTGCGTCTGCAGATCGGAGCGGAAGCCCGCGTTTTTCACCTTCGGCAGCAGCAGGCGGATGGACTCGCTGCCCATCGCCGCGCCTTGGTAGATCTCCTGCAAGAGAGCGCATTCGTTTGAAAATTCCATATGATTCCTCCTTCTGTCCCCACATCGGGGCGGCGCCGGACCGCCCCGCGGTTAGTTTGCGCCCGGCCGGGCGAATCATTCCGCCCACGGGCCGGCAGAGGGAGAAAGGAAGGTTTTACCAATGAATCAAATCTGGCTGGAAGTGAGCATTGACACCCGCTCCGCGGCGCTCGAGGCGCTGGCGGCCTATCTCACCGCCTGCGGCATCGTCGGACTCGTGATTGAGGACGAGAACGACCTGGAGCAGTTTGAGGACGAGAACCGCCCCGTCTGGTCGGAGGTGGACGAGCGCGTGCGCGAGGGGCTGCGCGGGGTCTCCCGCGTGAAGTTCTACCTCCCCGACGGGGAGGACGGCCGCGCGCGCCTGGCGGAAATCACCGCCGGGCTGGAGGGCTTCCGCGCGCGCACCGAGGCGGACGCCGGGACCCTCGCCGTCCACGTCGCCTCGCTTCAGGAGGAGGACTGGGCGCACAACTGGCAGCAATACTATCAGCCCTTCCCCGTCGGGGAAAAACTCTATGTCGTGCCCGAGTGGCTGCGGGATGCGCCGGTGCCGGAGGGACGGACCGCCCTCTATCTCAATCCCGGGCTGATCTTCGGCACCGGGTCACACAGCACTACCCAGCTCTGCCTGGAGGGGCTGGAGGCCTGCGTCCGCCCGGGCGACCGCGTGCTCGACCTCGGCTGCGGGAGCGGCATCCTCTCCATCGCCGCCCTGCGCCTGGGCGCGGCCACGGCCGTGGGCTGCGACATCGACCCCAAGGCCGCCCGCGTCGCGGCGGAGAACGCCGCCTACAACGGCATCGGGGAGGAGTTTCGCGTCCATACCGGCGATATTGTCAACGACGCGGCGCTGCGGGAGCGGCTCGCCGGCCGGTATGAGATTGTGCTGGCCAATATTATCGCGGATGTCATCATCCCGCTGGCGCCGGTAGTACCCGCGTTTCTCGCCCCGGGCGGGCGCTTCCTCTGTTCCGGCATCATCGAGCACCGCGCCGGCGACGTGGCAGACGCCCTGCGCGCGGCAGGGTGGACCATTTGGGAAGAGCGGCGCCGGGAAGGCTGGGTGAGCCTGCTGGCCGGCATGGCCGGGGAACTCGGGTAAATTTGTTTGTTCGTCTGTGGGAGTGGGCGCGGCTTTAGGCGGGCGCAGCCTTCGCCCCCTCATCCGCCCCTGCGGGGCACCTTCCCCTCAGGGGGAAGGCGGTTTTGGGAGCCCTTGTAGGGGCGCACCTTGTGCGCCCCTACGTCAATTTCCCGGCAATCACCCCGCCAGCACGCGCAGCCCCAGCCAGAGCAGCACACCGCCGCCGGCAGCGCCCGCCCACCGGTGCAACCGCTGCCCCGCACGCCGCCCGAGTGCGCCGCCGAGGGCGGAGAAGGCAAAGGCGACCAGGCCGATCACCGCCGCCGAGCGGAGCAGCCCGCCGTCCAGATAGCCGAGAGAGACCCCCGCCGCCAGCGCGTCCAGACTGGTCGCGAGGGCCAGCGGGGCGAGCGCTGCGGCCGAGAGGACGAGGGGCCCCTCCCCTTCCGCCCCCTCCGGGCCGGGGAAGAAGCTCTCGAGCAGCATCTTGACGCCCAGATAGGCCAGCAGCCCGAAGGAGAGTACCGCGCCCGCCCGGTAGAGGCTCCGGCTGAGCAGGGCGCCGAAAACCCCGCCGAGCAGCGTCATCCCCGCCTGAAACCCGCCAAACCACAGCCCGATGCGCAGCGAGCCGCGCAGCCCAAGGCCGCTGCTGCGCACCCCGCAGCAGACCGCGGCGGCAAAGGCGTCCGCCGCCAGGCTGAGCGCCAGCAGCAATACAGAACCCATCTCCCCGCCCCCTTTGGCGTTATCCTATGCCGCCGGGGGCGCGGATAGGACAGGAGGAACCGCTATGACGGCTGACGAGCGATATATGTCCCTCGCCCTCGCCCTCGCGCGCGAGGCGGGAGAGGAGGGCGACGTGCCGGTGGGCTGCGTCGTCGTCCGGGACGGCGCGGTGGTCGGGCGGGGCCGCAACCGCCGCGAGGCGGACCGGGACGCCACCGCCCACGCGGAGGTGCTGGCCATCCGCGACGCCTGCCGGACGCTGGGGCGCTGGCGGCTGAACGACTGCGCGCTCTACGTCACCCTGGAGCCCTGCCCGATGTGCGCCGGGGCCATCTGGAACGCCCGGCTGGGCCAGGTGGTCTACGGAGCGGACGACCCGGCGGCCGGTTGCTGCGGCTCGCGGCTGCACCTGGAGCTGGAGGGGTTTTCCCCCGGGGCGGAGATCACCGCCGGGGTGTTGGCTGAGGACTGCCGGGCGCTGCTGCGCGGCTTTTTTGACGGGCTGCGCGGAGAAAGGGACATTTAATACTTTTGTAATTTCTCTGTCCTAATTTTTGTAACATCTTTCTGTTACTTTAAGTGTAACAAAAGACAGTAGCTTCTTTTCATTCTATCCTCCTCTGTTGGGAACGGCAGCTCCACCCCGGCTGCCGTTTCCCATTTTTCCGCTCTCCCCGGCGAGAAAAAAGTTTCTCCGTTATAGTTTGTTAACATTTTCATGTAAACTTTTGTAACAATTATCCGGTATTCTATTCTTGCAAGCAGGGATTGCAAACTCTCTCTTTTCATTTTTTCCTCCTTTTATGCTGAAAGCGGCGGCCCTCCGGCCGCCGCTTTCAGCGCTTCCCGTCAAAAAACATCCCCGGAGACAGGTGTCTCCGGGGCATGGGAAAATCTGTCTGATTGCATTACCAGACCAAGGTGGCAAAGTAGTCCTCGGGAGTCTCGGCGCGGCGCATCAGCTCCACCGAGCCGTCCTCGCGCAGCAGCAGCTCCGCCGAGCGCAGGCGGCCGTTGTAGTTATAGCCCATGGAAAAGCCGTGTGCGCCGGTGTCGTGGATCACCAGGATATCCCCGATGTCGATCTTCGGGAGCATCCGGTCGACGGCAAACTTGTCGTTGTTCTCGCACAGGGAGCCGACCACGTCATACTTGTGGTCGCAGGGCAGGTCCTCCTTGCCCATGACGGTGATATGGTGATAGGCCCCGTACATCGCCGGGCGCATCAGGTTGGCCGCGCAGGCGTCCACGCCGATATACTCCTTGTAGGTGTGCTTCTCGTGCAGGACGGTGGTGACCAGGTGGCCGTGCGGGGCGAGCATAAAGCGGCCCATCTCGGTGTAGATCGCCACGTCTCCCATCCCGGCGGGCACGAGCACCCGCTCATAGGCACGGCGCACCCCCTCGCCGATCGCGAAGATGTCGTTGGCCGGCTGCTCCGGGCGGTAATCCACGCCGACGCCGCCGGAGAGGTTGATAAAGGCGATGTGACAGCCGGTCTCCCGCTGCAGATCCACCGCCAGTTCAAAGAGCTGCCCGGCCAGGGCGGGATAGTAGTCGTTGGAGAGGGTGTTGGAGGCGAGAAAGGCGTGGATGCCGAACTCCTTGGCCCCCTTCGCCCTGAGCATCCGGTAGGCCTCAAAGAGCTGGGGGCGGGTCATGCCGTACTTCGCCTCGCCGGGGTTGTCCATCACCTGGAAGCCCTCCTTGCTCTCGCCGAGCTGGAAGACCCCGCCGGGGTTATACCGGCAGGAGATGCGCTCCGGGATATAGCCCAAGGTGCGCTCCAGGAAGTCTACGTGGGTGATGTCGTCCAGGTTAATGGTCGCGCCCAGCTTGGCCGCCAGGACATACTCCTCCGCCGGCGTCTCGTTGGAGGAGAACATGATCTCCTGGCCGGCAAAGCCGCAGCGGCCGCTCATCATCAGCTCGGTCAGGCTGGAGCAGTCCACGCCGCAGCCCTCCTCGCGGAGAATCTTCAGGATGCCGGGCGTCGGGGTCGCCTTGACGGCGAAGTACTCCTTAAAGCCAGGATTCCAGGCAAAGGCCCGGTTGACGTCGCGGGCAGTGCGGCGGATGCCCGCCTCATCATAGATGTGGAAGGGCGTCTGGTAACGCTCCCGAATCTCCCGGAACTGGGGCAGGGTGACAAACGGTACTTTCTGCATCGGCGGCTCGCTCCTTCTATCAATCTCCCGGCGGGCCAAAACACGGGACGGCGGCCGGGCGCATGCTTGAACTGTCTCTTCTACATAGTAGCGTTTTTCGACTTTTTATGCAAGAGTGATTCTCGCTTTTCCCCTTTCGAAAGGCGAAATTTTGCCGGGACAGCGCCGGCGAGCAGAGTCTCTCTTGCTTTTTCTCCCTCCGGCCGATATAATAAGGAATTGTGACTTTACCGGACATGATCGAACCGCCGCGGCGCGCGACGCCGTTTGGCCCGTTTGGGGAGGTATATCTGCGATGTCCAACTATCAGGCCGAAATCAGCCGCCGCCGCACCTTTGCCATCATCTCGCACCCCGACGCCGGCAAGACCACGCTGACGGAGAAGTTCCTGCTCTACGGCGGGGCGATCAACCAGGCGGGCGTGGTCAAGGGCAAGCGCAACGCCCGGGCCGCCACCTCCGACTGGATGGAGATTGAGAAGCAGCGCGGCATCTCGGTGACCAGCTCGGTGATGCAGTTCCAGTATCAGGGCTTTTGCATCAATATCCTGGACACGCCGGGCCACCAGGACTTCTCGGAGGACACCTACCGCACCCTGATGGCCGCCGACTCCGCCGTGATGGTGATCGACGCGGCCAAGGGCGTCGAGGCGCAGACGCGCAAGCTTTTCCGGGTGTGCGCGATGCGCGGCATCCCCATCTTTACCTTCATCAACAAGATGGACCGCGAGGCGCGCGACCCCTTCGACCTGTGCGAGGAGATCGAGCACGAGCTGGGGATTGACACCTGTCCGGTCAACTGGCCCATCGGCTGCGGCCGGGACTTCCAGGGCGTCTACGACCGCCAGCGGCGTCAGGTGCTCCACTTCATCGCCCAGGGCAGCGCGAAGGCCGCCGTGGCGCAGACCTTCTCCGTGGACGACCCCGCCCTCCCCGGCGTGATCGGCGAGGGACATCTCGCGCAGCTGCGCGACGAGCTGGAGCTGCTCGACGGGGCGGGGGAGGAGCTCGACCTGGAGGCGGTGCGCGCGGGCAAGCTCTCGCCGGTGTTCTTCGGCTCGGCCCTCAACAGCTTCGGCATCGAGTCCTTCCTGGAGGAGTTTCTCCATATGACCACGCCGCCGCTGCCGCGCATGGCGGGGGATGTGGAGGTGGACTCCTTTGACGACGCCTTCTCCGCCTTTGTCTTCAAGATTCAGGCGAACATGAACAAGGCCCACCGCGACCGGATCGCCTTTCTGCGCGTGGTCTCCGGCCGGTTTGACGCCGACCGCGAGGTCTATCACGTCCAGGGCGGACGCAAGCTGCGCCTGTCGCGGCCGCAGCAGCTCATGGCCGCCGAGCGGGAGATCATCGAGGAGGCCTACGCCGGGGACATCATCGGCGTGTTCGACCCCGGCATCTTCTCCATCGGGGACACCATCTGCGCCCCGGGACAGAAGTTCTGTTTTGACCCCATTCCCACCTTCGCCCCGGAGCACTTCCGCCGCGTGCGCCCGAAGGACACCCTCAAGCGCAAGCAGTTCATCAAGGGGACCGAGCAGATCGCCCAGGAGGGCGCCATCCAGATCTTCAAAATCCCCTACACCGGCATGGAGGAGGTCATCGTCGGCGTGGTGGGCACGCTTCAGTTCGACGTCTTCGAGTACCGGCTGAAGAACGAGTACAAGGTGGACCTGGTGATGGAGAACCTCCCCTACGAGTACGTGCGCTGGATCGACCGCTGCGACGTGCCGATGGACGAGCTGATTCTCGGCGACGGGCAGGACGTGAAGGTCGTGGAGGACTACCGCGGGGAGCGGCTGATGCTTTTCTCCGCGCCGTGGTCCATCCAGTGGGTCCTGGACAAGAACAAGGGGCTCGCCCTGTCCGAGTTCGGCGGGGCACGGCTGTAATCAAAAAATACAAGATAAAATCCCCCCGCAGCGGTTTGGATGCGGGGGGATTTTGCGGTCAGAACCGGGGATTTCGGATTACTCTGCCAGGGCTGCGGTGACGATGGCCATGGAGTAGACCTCCATCGCGTTGCAGCCGCGGGACAGGTCGTTGATCGGGGCGTTCAGGCCGAGCAGAATGGGACCATAGGCCTCAAAGTTGCCCATGCGCTGGGCGATCTTGTAGCCGATGTTGCCGGCGTTGATGTCGGGGAAGATGAACGTGTTGGCCTGGCCGCCGACCGGGCTGTTGGGGCACTTGATGCGCGCCACGCGCGGGGCGACGGCGGCGTCAAACTGGATTTCGCCGTCCACCGGGATGTTGGGCAGCTTGGAGCGCACGCGGTTGGCGGCGTTGCGCATCCGGTCCACGTCCTCGCCCTTGCCGGAGCCGAGGGTGGAGTAGCTCAGGAAGGCGACCTTCGGGTCCACGCCGAACTTCTGGGCACACCTGACCACCTCGATGCCGATCTCGACGAGCTGGTCCTCGCTCGGATGGATATTGATCGCGCAGTCGCCCATCGCCAGCACCTCGGAGGAGCCGGTCGCGGCGTTGCGGACCAGGATGTAGCAGGAGGAGACGATATTGTGTCCCGGCTTGGTCCGGATGATCTGCAGGGCCGGGCGCACGGTGTCCGCCGTGGAATAGGTCGCGCCGCCGAGCAGGGCGTCGGCCACCTTCATCTGTACCAGCATGGTACCGAAGTAGTTGCCCTGGCGGAGGGTGGAGCGGGCCTTCTCCTCCGTCATCCCCTTGTTCTTGCGCAGCTCCACCAGCTGGGCGACCATCTCGTCCATCTGGTCATAGTGATACGGGTCGAGAATCTCCGCGCCGCGGATATTAAAGCCGGCCTCCTCGGCGGCCTCGGCCACCTTCTCGGGGTTGCCCACCAGGATGGGCTTGAGGAAGTTACTGGCCAGCAGGCGGGACGAGGCCTCCAGGATACGCGGGTCGGTGCCCTCGGTAAAGACAATGGTCTTCGGGTCCTTTTTCAGCTTTGCAATCAGTTTGGCAAACATAATTTTAGTTTCCTCCGTCGTTGTCATATTTACGCGCTCGCGCATGGAACCCTACAGTAAATTTATCACTTTTCACCCAAAAATGCAATGCTTTGAGAAAAGATTTTAAGGAATTATGTATTGCTAACTTTTTCACAAAGTTTTACTCGTTTTCTGCTTTACTTTCCGTATAACATCCGGTATTATATTACTACTTGTTGATCATCGCGTCATCCGCGCGCGCCGGCGGTATGTCCGGCGCGTATTCCGCCTCGGGAAGCGTTTTCTTATTTGACTTTTAGGAGGTTATCCATGCAAGAGGATTTCGGCCGCACTCTGTCTCTGCTGCGCAAGGAGCGGCACATCAGCCAGCGCCAGGCCTCGGAGGAGCTGGGCATCAGCCAAGCGCTGCTGTCGCACTATGAAAATGGCATCCGCGAGCCGGGGCTGCAATTTGTTGTCCGGGCCTGCGACTACTACCAAGTCTCGGCGGACTATCTGCTCGGCCGGACGCTGGACCGGGAGGGCGCGCTGCTGACCGCCGGCCGGCCGGGCCGCAGCGGCCGCGGACGGGACAGACTGGTTGCAGAGAGCAAAAAGCGCCTAGTCAGCGCGCTCTCCCTTCTGCTCGACCTGCTCGACCGGCTGGAGGACACCGCGCTGCTACAGGCGGCTGCGGGCTATCTCTCCGCGTCGGTCTACCAGCTGCTCGGCGCGCTGAGCCGGGTCTCGCCGGGAGAGGCGCTGCCCGGCGAGCTGCCGGAGGGATTGTTTGCCGCCGGCGCCGCCGAGCTGGAACGGCAGCACTGCCGCTGCCGTTATCTGACCGAGCTGGAGCGCTGTTCCACCCGCCGCGCCCCGCTGCCCGAGCTGTCGGAGGCCTCGCTGCTGCGCGAGTATCCCGCCACGGCGCCCTACCTGCTGGATCTGGCGCGGGAGACGGGGCGTCGCGCCGCCGACCGGACGGCGGAGCCGGAGGGCCGGCGCCGGCGCAACTCGTGACTTCCGTCCGGGTTTTCGCCCAATCCTTACAGAAAAGCTGAGGTATTCTATGAAACAGTCTTTGATCCGCAACTTTTCGATCATTGCCCATATCGACCACGGAAAGAGCACGCTCTCCGACCGGCTGATTGAGCTGTGCGGGGCCGTCCCGGAACGGGAGATGGAGAGCCAGCTGCTGGACAACATGGACCTCGAGCGCGAGCGCGGCATCACGATCAAGGCCCGCGCGGTCACGCTGCACTACCGCACCCTGGATGGACAGGACTACCAGCTCAACCTGATCGACACCCCGGGCCACGTGGACTTCAATTACGAGGTCAGCCGCTCGCTCGCCGCGTGCGAGGGAGCGGTGCTGGTGGTAGACGCCAGCCAGGGGGTAGAGGCGCAGACGCTGGCCAACGCCTACCTCGCCCTGGACCACGACCTGGAGATCCTCCCCGTCATCAACAAGATCGACCTGCCCGCCGCCGACCCGGCACGGGTCAAGGAAGAGGTGGAGAACATCATCGGCCTGCCCGCCGGGGACGCCCCCGAGATCTCCGCCAAGGCGGGCATCAACATCCCCGCCGTGCTGGAAGACGTGGTGGCGAACGTCCCCGCCCCCGCCGGCGACGCGGATGCGCCGCTCAAGGCCCTGATCTTTGACAGCCAGTACGACGCCTACCGCGGCGTGGTGGTGCTGGTGCGGCTGATAGACGGCTCGCTGCGTGTCGGCTCAGAGGTGCAGATGATGGCCTCCGGTGCGCGTTATAAGGTGGTGGAGTGCGGCCATATGCTGCCCATCGGCCTGGACCCCTGCGGGGAGCTGACCGCCGGAGAGGTGGGCTACTTCACCGCCAGCATCAAGAACGTGCGTGACACCCGCGTAGGCGACACCGTCACCTCCGCCGCCCAGCCCACCGCCGAGGCTCTGCCGGGCTACCGGCCGGTCCAGCCGATGGTGTTCTGCGGCATCTACACGGAGGACGGGTCCAAGTACCCCGACCTGCGCGAAGCGCTGGAGAAGCTCCAGCTCAACGACGCCTCCCTTGTCTTCGAGCCGGAGAGCTCCGCCGCGCTCGGCTTCGGCTTCCGCTGCGGCTTCCTCGGGCTGCTGCACATGGAGATCATCCAGGAGCGGCTGGAGCGGGAGTTCGACCTCGACCTGGTGACCACCCTGCCCAACGTCATCTACGAGATCACCAAGACGGACGGCTCAGTCATCCGGGTGGACAACCCGCACAACTACCCCGATCCCTCCGCCATCGCCGAGGCGCGCGAACCGTACGTCAACGTCTCCATCCTGACGCCGAACGACTATGTCGGCGAGATCATGCCCATCTGTCAGGAGCGGCGCGGGGAGTACCAGGACATGCAGTACCTGGACACCAAGCTGGTGGAGCTGCACTACGCCATGCCGCTCAACGAGACGATCTACGACTTCTTCGACACCCTCAAGGCGCACACCAAGGGCTACGCCTCGCTGGACTACGAGCTGGCGGACTACCGGCCGAGCAGCCTGGTCAAGGTGGACCTGCTGCTCAACGGGGACAAGGTGGACGCGCTGAGCTTTATCGTCCACAAGGACAAGGCCTACGCCCGTGCGCGGCGCATCTGCGAAAAGCTGAAGGAGAACATCCCCCGCCAGCAGTTCGAGGTGCCCATCCAGGCGGCGATCGGCGGGAAGATCATCGCCCGCGAGACGGTGAAGGCCCTGCGCAAAGACGTGCTCGCCAAGTGCTACGGCGGCGACATCACCCGGAAGAAGAAGCTGCTGGAAAAGCAGAAGCGCGGCAAGAAGAAGATGCGCTCCCTCGGCACGGTGCAGCTGCCCACCGAGGCGTTCATGGCTGTGCTCAAGCTGGACAGCGAATAAGGAGGAAGAGGCCATGCATCAGACGCCGCTGGAGACCCCTCTCTACGACGCGTTGCGCGCCTTTGCCGACGAGCGGCCGCTGCGGATGCACATGCCGGGCCACAAGGGGATCGGCCTGCCGCTGCCCGAGCTGAAGGGATACGCCGCCATTGACTTCACCGAGACAAGCCGCACCGGCAACCTCTACGCCCCCGGCGGACCGATTGAGGCGGCGGAGCGGCTGTGGGCGGACTTCTGGGGGAGCGGCGCCTGCCTCTTCCTCACCGGCGGGGCGACACAGGGGCTGCACGCGGCACTCTCCCTCGCCGCCGGGCCGGGAGAGACCGTGCTGATGGACCGGGTGAGCCACCGCAGCCTGCACACCGGCATGGCTCTGCTCGACCTGCGCCCCGTCTGGCTGGGCCGGCCGTGGGACGCGGCGGCGGGAGTCTGCGGCCCCGTCGCGCCGGAGGCGGTGGATGCCGCGCTGCGGGCGCATCCGGACTGCCGCGCTGTCGTGGTCACCTCCCCGACCTATTACGGGGTGTGCTCCGACCTTCCGGCCCTCGCCGCCGTCTGCCACGCGCACGGGGCACAGCTGGTGGTGGACGGTGCGCACGGGGCGCACCTGCCCCTCTTTTTTGGGGAAGACGAGAACCCCTATGCCGCGGCAGACCTCGCCGTGGTCTCCACCCACAAAACCCTGCCCGCCCCGGGGCAGACGGCGCTGCTGTTTGCCACCGGCTGCTCCATGGATGAGCTGCGCGCGGCCTCCCAGCTCTTTGCCACCACCTCCCCCTCCTACCCGATGATGGCCGCGCTGGACCGGCTGCGCACCTGGCTGGCCTGCGGCGGAGCGGAGCGCTGCTTCCAGGCGGCGGAGGCGGTGCTGGAGCTGCGCGAGCGCTACCCCTGCCTCCGGTCTTCCCCCGCGCTGCCGCTGGACCCGATGCGGCTGACGCTGCTGACGGAGGACGGCTTTGCCCTGGCCGATATCCTGGAGGAGCTGGGGCTTTACCCCGAGATGGCGGACCGGAATCACGTGGTCCTCATCCTGACCGGCGCGGACGGGAAGGAGCAGATCGAGCGCCTGGCCGCCACGCTGGACACGGCGGGGTTGGCCTTTTCCCCCGCGCCGGAGCTGGCACTTGACCCGCCGCCCGAGGCGGAGGAGGTGCGCACCCCGCGCGCGGCGATGCTCGGCCGGCAGGTGCGGCTGCCGCTGGAGGAGTCCGAGGGCCATGTGGCCGCGCAGCCGGTCGCTCCCTACCCGCCCGGCGTGCCCGTGGTCGCCCCGGGAGAAAGAATCCAAAAAAAGCATCTGGCCTATTTGGCCCAGATGGGGTATAATGAGCCTGTAACGGTGTGTCTTTCCTGAGAGATGCGCCGGCTTCCCGCCCCTTTCGGGGCGGTTTGAGGAGAAATGAGGTGTTGGGATGAAAATGATCGTCGCCGTCGTCCAGAAGGACGACGCCGCGCATGCCAGCCAATATCTGGTGGAAAAGGGATATGGCGCCACCTGCATCAACTCCTGGGGCACCTTTTTGCAACAGGAGAACCGCACGCTGCTCATCGGCGTGTCGGACGACAAGGTGCGGGAGGTGATCGCCCTCCTGCGCAGTGCCGTGCACTGGCGGGAGGTGGATGCGGCGGGCAAAACCCCGCGCAACTCCATGCTGGTGGATGAGAACCAGGCGGTCACCGTCTCCGGCGCAACCATCTTTGTGCTCAACGTGGACCATTTCCTGCGGCTATGAACCTGTCTGACCTGGCCGGCAACGCGGCGCTCAAGGCGCAGCTGCGCGATGCGCGCCGTCTGCCGCACACGCTCATCCTCTCCGGCCCGGCCGGGAGCGGGAAGCACACGCTCGCCCGCGCGCTGGCGCAGGCCTTTGTCTGCACCGGCGAGGGGGAGCGTCCCTGCGGCCGCTGCCGCGACTGCCGCTTGGCCGCGGAGGGAGCGCATCCAGACGTAGTCCCGATCGAGCGCTTCCTCTCCCCTGAGGAGCGGGAGAAGCCGCTGAAGGTGGACGCGGTGCGCGCCCTGCGCGCGGACGCCTACATCCGCCCCAACCAGGCCGCGCGCAAGGTCTACCTCATCGCGCGCGCGGACACGATGAATCCCAGCGGGCAAAACGCCCTGCTTAAGGTGCTGGAGGAGGGGCCGGATTACGCGGCCTTCCTTCTGGTGGCGGATAACCCGCTCGCGCTGCTGGAGACCATCCGCTCGCGCTGCGTCCATTACGAGCTCGCCCCCGTCGGCGAGGCGGAGGCGCTCGAATGGCTGCGCGGCCGCTATCCCGACCGGGCGCCGTCCGACCTCATGCGCGCGGCCGCGGCCTGCGGCGGCTGGCTGGGCCGGGCCGCCGCTCTGCTCGAGGAGGAAGTCCCGGAGGATCCAAAGCTTTCGCGCGCCCTGGAGGCGCTGTGCATGGCGCTGGAGCATCGCTCTGAACTGGAGCTGATGGAGTGGTCCGTCCGCATCCAGAATGAGAAGTGGACGCGCGAGCAGATGGGCAGGCTCTATCCCGCCCTCGCCGCGCGCGCCCGGGACGCACTGGCCGGGCGGGACGCGCGCTGGGCCGCGAGCCTCTCCCCCGCCGGACTGATGGCCCTCGCCCGCCTTGCGCGCGAGGGGGCGGCCGCCATTGCGGGCAATGTCTCCCCCGCGCACAACGCCGGCTGGCTCGCCGCGCGGCTCACCGGGCTCTGCCGGGCCGGCCAACAGGGATAACCCCCTCCCGCCCCGCGCGGGCATATCCAATCGAAGGAGGAAATTGTGACTGAGATTATCAGCGTCCGCTTTAAAAGCGGCGGAAAGGAGTACTATTTTAACCCAAACGGCCTGACCGTCGAGGCGGGCCAGGCTGTCATCATTGAGACGAGCAAGGGCGTGGAGTTCGCCGAATGTGTCCGGGGCAACCGGATGATTGACGAGGAGGAGCTCATCAGCCCCCTGCGCCCCGTCCTGCGCGTCGCCACCGAGCAGGACCACCGCCGGGTCGCGGAGAACCGCAAGCGGGAAGAGCGCGCCTTCCGCATCTGTCAGGAAAAGATCGCCGTCCACGGTCTGGAGATGAAGCTGATCGACGTGGAGTATAACTTCGACGGCAGCAAGATCCTCTTCTTTTTCACCGCCGACGGGCGGGTGGACTTTCGCGCGCTGGTGAAGGACCTCGCCTCCATCTTCCGCACGCGGATTGAGCTGCGGCAGATCGGCGTGCGCGACGAGGCGAAGATGCTCGGCGGCCTCGGCATCTGCGGACGGCCGTTTTGCTGCTGCACCTTCCTCAACGACTTCCACCCGGTGTCCATCAAGATGGCCAAGACGCAGAACCTCTCGCTCAATCCGGGCAAGATCTCGGGCGCCTGCGGCCGGCTGATGTGCTGCCTGAAATATGAGCAGGAAGCTTATACCGACCTGCTCAAGCGCGCGCCCAAGCAGGAGTCACTGGTGGAGACGCCGGACGGCGTGGGCGTGGTCAATCAGGTGAACCTGCTGCGCGAGACCTCGCGCGTCACGCTCGACAGCGACCCGGACACCCCGCGCTGCTACCACAACTGCGACCTGTGCGTGATCCGCAACGGCAAGGGCAAGCGTCCTCCCGGCTACGAGAAGCCGGAGCCCCCCGAACCGCGCCGGCGGGAGACGCCGCATCTGGAAAACGTCATCCTCTCCCAGGAGCCAGACGAGGCAGCGTCCGCCCCGCCCTCCGGTGAGGCCTCCGGCCGGCGCGGCGGGAAAAAGCGCCCGCCCCGTGCCGCGGGCCAGGCCCAAGGGCAAGGGCAAAAGGCCCAGAACGCGCCCGAACGCGCATCGGAGCCTCCCGCCGGAGAGGGCGCCCACGACGCGGGCCCCGCCGCGCCCCGGCGTCACCGCCCACACTACCGCAAGCACCGCCCGCACGGCGGGGCGAAACGGCCCGCCGAGGGCGGCAAGCAGGAGAGCTAAGAAACAGAGACAGGCAGAATCCGTCTGGATTCTGCCTGTCGTACTCGCTTTGAAATTCTGCAGGGGTGTCTTAGAACTAAATTAGTACGTTACTATAGATAATGTGGCTTTTAAAGTCTGAGACGAAGTATTAACAACAGTCACACTATATGCCACTCCACCTTCACCTGGTACGGTAAATATTTTACCGGATGAATACTCCTTACTTTCGTAGTTGTATACTTCTGTTTTATTAATCCCCAAAATTCCGCTATATTCATAACCCTTGACAATTACTTTATATTTCCCACTCGTTATACCGGAAATAGTAATATCAATATGATCGCCTGCATTTGGGTCATTAGGGCCATTAGAACCCATATAGAACTCTCCATATGTGTAACTTTTCCCATAAGCCAAATTGAGCGTTTTAGTTACATTTGCACTCATCGGCATAATGTCAGGAGCGTCACGAACTATTACTCCTTCATTATTAGAATCTTCTGATTTAATAGGTTCATTTTCAATATAAGTTACGGTAACATAATCCTGAACAGAAAGGGAGGTCTGAACAGCTCCATCCTCTGTTGTCTGATAATAACTACTAGTCGCAAAAGCTGGACTTGCTCCGATAAGTGTCAATACAAGGAAAAAAGGCAAAATAGTACGCTTGATTTTTGTAGTCATTAAAATAGCCCCTTTTTTATAGTTCCCTCATCAACTATTTTCTAAGTATATTATATAGCAATGTAATATAATGTCAATACATTAATTAGTTTATTTATTTTTCAGAGTACCCCGCCCCTACCTCGGCCAGCTGGCAGCGCATGCCGTCGGCCACGCTCTGCGGGGCAGTGACCTGCACGCCGGCCCCCAGGCCGAAGAGCCAGCCGTAAAACTGCGGACTGACCATCACGGGGACGCAGCAGGTAAACCAGCCCTCCTCCTCCGAGACGAGGGCAGTCTCCTTGCCGAAGCGGTCGATGATCACGTCCGCCATCTCGTCCCGGCAGCGCAGGGTGACGGTCTGCTCCGGGCCGCGGAACATGCCGAACTGGATCTGGGCATAGCGCGCCAGGTCGAAAGAGCGGTAGGCCTCCATCCCCTCTCGCGCGCGCTCGTCCAGGCTGATGCCGGTCATTTTGTCTACCCGGTAATGCCGGATCTCACTGCTGCGGCTGTCGTAGGCGATCAGGTAGTAGTTCTCGTCGCTGCGCAGCAGGGCGTAGGGGCTCACCCGGTAGAGGCGGCCGTTGTGGCGCAGCTCCTTCTCCCGGTGGACGTTGTAACGGAAATAGCAGAAGGTGATTTGCCGGTTCTCGCTGATCGCCTCGTGAATGGCGTCGATGCTGTAGTAGACGCTCTCGTTCATGCTCTTGACCCGCCCGGTGACAAAGACCTGGCGCTGCAGGCCGCTCGCCTGGGCGCGGGAGGTGAGCTTTTCCAGCTTGCCGATCAGCTCTGCGCTCTTGCGGGCGGTGATAAACTTGGAGGACTGCACCGCGTCCACCAGCAGCTTGAGCTCCGGGAGCTGGAACAGGCGATTGCCCAGGAAATAGCCGCGGCCGCGCTCGAGCTGGATGTCATAGCCCCGGCCGCGCAGCACCTCGATGTCGTCGTAGACGCTCTTGCGCTCGGCGGAGATCCCCTGCGCGCGCAGCATCTGCACCAGCTGTGTGCCGGAGAGAAAATGGCGCTCGTCACTGTTGTAAAACAGCAGATTGAGCAGCGCGAGCTGCTTGCCCTTCTGATTGCTCCCCTTTGCCATGACGGAGTTCCCCCTTTGATCGACAGGATAGCACAGCCGCAGTCCAAAAACCGGACCTGTGTCCTTCCGATCCCATTCTACCGCGGCCGGCCCCGGTTGTACAGAAAAATTTCGCAGGATTTCCTGCAGATACTCGTTTTTCTCCGCCGTTTCTGCTATAATGGGACGTGCTGTATCTGCCGCACGGCAGGTCCGGCAAATTTTTGTCAGAGAGGATTTGTGAGATGGAACGAGAGCATTTGGGCAGCCGGCTGGGCTTTATCCTGCTCAGCGCGGGCTGCGCGATTGGCGTCGGAAACGTGTGGAAATTTCCCTATCTGGCCGGACAGAGCGGCGGCGGCCTCTTTGTGCTGGTCTACCTGTTCTTTCTGGTCATTCTGGGGCTCCCCGTGCTGACGATGGAGTTTTCCATGGGCCGGGCAGCGCAGAAGAGCCCGGTGCGGCTCTATCAGCAGCTCGAGCCGCAGGGGTCGAAGTGGCACCTGCACGGCTATGTCGCCATGGCAGGCAACTACATCCTGATGATGTTCTACACCACCGTCTGCGGCTGGATGATCTACTACTTCTTCGCCACGGCAGGCGGGGCCTTCGTGGGCGCGGACACGGCGCGCGTCGGCGCGATTTTCAGCGAGATGCTGGCCAATACGCCGGCGATGGTGGGCTGCATGCTGCTGACGGTCATCGGCGGCTTTGCTATCTGCTCCATCGGCCTGCAAAATGGCCTGGAGCGGGTGACCAAGTGGATGATGCTGGCGCTGCTGGCGATCATGCTGATTCTGGTGGTCAACAGCGTCACGATGGAGGGCGGCAGCGAGGGCCTCGCGTTCTACCTGGTGCCCGACCTGGAGCGCGCGATGGATGTGGGCATCCTCACCGTGCTGGTCAACGCGATGAACCAGTCCTTCTTTACCCTGAGCCTGGGCATCGGCGCGATGGCGATCTTCGGCAGCTATCTGAACAAGGACCGCGCGCTGCTGGGCGAATCGGTGAACGTGACCGTGCTGGACACCTTTGTGGCCTTCACCTCCGGCCTGATTATCTTCCCCGCCTGCTTTGCCTACGGTGTGGAGCCGGACAGCGGCCCGAACCTGATCTTTGTCACCCTGCCGAACATCTTCAACCATATGCCGCTCGGCCGGCTGTGGGGCAGCCTGTTCTTCCTTTTCCTGCTCTTCGCCTCCTTCTCCACCGTGCTGGCGGTGTTTGAGAACATCATGGCCTGCTGCTCCGACCTCTTCGGCTGGTCGCGCAAGAAGTCCGGCCTGATCAACACCTTTGTCATGATCATTCTCTCCCTGCCGTGCACACTGGGCTTCAACGTGCTCTCCGGTATCCAGCCGTTCGGCGAGGGGTCGAGCATTATGGACCTGGAGGATTTCGTGGTGAGCAACCTGCTGCTGCCGATCGGCTCGCTCATCTTTGTCCTCTTCTGTGTTACCCGCTACGGCTGGGGCTGGAAAAACTTCCTCCACGAGGCCAACCAGGGCAAGGGGCTGAAGTTTCCCGATCACCCTGCGCTGCGCTTTTACATCACGTTTATCCTGCCGCTGATCGTGATCGCGATTCTGGCGGTCGGCGTGCTGGACAAATTTGGGATTCACCTGTAAGCCAGGCAAACATATGAAACGCCCGCCGCGGTTTCTCGCGGCGGGCGTCCTTTTGTCATTTGCAGCCGTCGCTGTCATTCCCCTTTCGGGTAGCGGCGGAAGTAGTCCTTCGTCTCCCGGGCGACCACGCCGGAGAGGGCGAGCAGGGCAATGATATTCGGGAAGGCCATCAGGGCGTTGAACACGTCCGCAATGCCCCAGACCACCGAGACTGTGAGGTAGGGGCCGACAAAGACGGCCAGGATGTAGAACCAGCGGTAACACTTCACCGCCAGCCGGCTGCGGTTGGAGAGGTACTCCAAGCAGCGCTCTCCGTAATAGTCCCAGCCGAGGATGGTGGTGAAGGCGAAGAACATCAGGCAAATCATCAGCAGGAAGGAGCTCACTTGCGCCGGGAAGGGCAGGGCGTTCTGGAAGGCGTAGACGGTGATCTGCGACCCCTCCAGCCCCAGCGCCGGGTCCCACGCGCCGGAGAGAACGATGGAGATGCCGGTCATGGTGCAAACGATGATCGTGTCGATAAAGGTGCCGGTCATGGTAACCAGGCCCTGACGCACCGGCTCCTTGGTCCGTGCGGCCGCGGCGGCGATCGGCGCGGAGCCGAGGCCGGACTCGTTGGAGAAGATGCCGCGGGCGACTCCCTGACGGATGGCGGTCTGAATGGTCACGCCGACGATGCCGCCGGCCACCGCCTGCGGGTTGAACGCACCGTAGACGATCTGGCAGAGGGCGTTGGGGATCTCCGTGATATTGCACACCAGAATGATCAGGCCGCAGGCCACATAGAGCACCGCCATAAAGGGGACGATGATCTCAGAGACCTTGGCAATCCGCTGCAGGCCGCCGATGATGACCAGCGCGGCGCCCACTGTGACGATCAGGCCTGTGATAATGGTGGTCCAGGTGATGTTCACCGCCCCGTCGCCCGAGCCGATCGTAAAGGCGACGTGCGCCTGCTGCGGGTCAAAGAAGGTCTCCGCCGCAGAGGTGATGCCGTTGATCTGGGTGATGGTGCCAATGCCGAGCGCGCCGGCGAGCAGGCCGAAGAGGGCAAAGAGCTTGCCGAGCCACTTCCAGCCCTTCCCCATCCCCTTCTCGATATAGTAAAACGGGCCGCCGAGCACATGGCCCCACTGGTCCACCTCGCGGTACTTGATGGCCAGGAGCCCCTCGGCGTACTTCGTCGCCATGCCGAAGAAGGCGGCAACCTCCATCCAGAGCAGCGCACCGGGACCGCCGGCGGCGATCGCGGAGGCGACGCCGACAATGTTTCCCGTGCCGATGGTGGCCGACAGCGCAGTACACAGCGCGCCGAAGGAGGTCACCTCGCCGGCGCCGTCCTCCTCGTCCTTGAACATATAGCGCAGAGCCTTGCCCAAGTGGCGGACCTGCAGCAGGCCGGTCCGAATCGTCAGCCAAATGCCGCAGACCATGATGAGCACGATCAGCGGCGGGCCCCAGATAAAATTGCTGACACTGGAGACCCAGTTGGTAAATGCTTCCATGATGACTGTTTCATTCCTCTCTCTAGGATCGGCGCCCTCCATGCTCCGGAGGACACAACTTTTTTATTGTACGAACCTTTGCGCACTTTGTCAATGTAATGGTAAAGTTTTCCCTCCCGCAGCCCTGTTTTTGACACTTCCCGCAGGCGCGGGCTTTACCTTGGGCGAATTTTGTTGTAAAATGAAGAGACACAATGCGCAGGGAAAGGGGGCGGAGATTGTGGCCGTTTCGCGCATCGATCTGAAAGACCAATCCATCTCCATGGACGGGACCACCGCTGACCGGCTGATCCGGCTCGGCAGCGGGGACGCCGCCCTGCTTTACCTCTATCTCCTGCGCGCACAGGGCGCCTACGACCCGGCGGAAGCCGGACGCGCGCTCGGTTGGAAGCGCGCGCAGCTGGACGCCGCGCTCGCGCAGCTCGGGCAGCTTGGCCTGGCCAAGGGCGCCGCCGCTCCCTCCGCCGCCGAGCCGGTTCCCGTGCCCGACCAGGCGCCGGAGTACACCACCGATGAGATTGCCGCTGAGCTGCGCGACCAGAACGGCACCTTTGCCGCCCTGCTGCGCGAGGTGGAGAACCTCTTCGGCCGGCGGCTCACCACGGCGCAGGTGTCCATCCTGCTGGAGCTGTACGACTACGTCGGACTGCCCGGCGAGGTGCTCTTCACCCTCATCAGCTGGCTGAACGAGCGCAACCGGAACAAATACGGCCCCGGCAAGCGCCTGTCCATGTCCTACGTCAAGCGGGTGGGCTATCAGTGGAAGGAGAACGGATACGACACGCTGGAGGCCGCAGACGAGTACATCGCCTCCGTCCAGCAGCGCGAGTCGCGGGAGGGTGCAATGCTCGCGGCCCTCAGCATTTACGGCCGCCCGGCGGCGGCGGGGGAGCGGCGCTTCCTCCAGCAGTGGATGGAGTGGGGTTTCCCGGCCGAGACGGTCGCCGTCGCCTATGACATCACGCTGACCAACACGGGGCGGATGAACTGGAACTACTGCAACGCGATTCTCCGCCGCTGGCACGAGAAGGGACTGCACACGCCGCAGGAGGTGCGCAGCGAACACAAGAGCGCCCCGCACGCCGCCGCGCCTGCCGGGCAGCGCCCCGCCTCCCGTCCGCCCACGGAAGAGGAGCTCGCCTCCCAGCGCCGGGAGAACCAGCGCGGACTGGCCGAGATGAAGCGCGTGCTCGAGCGGATGCGGCAGAGCGAGGAATAAGAGAGGAGGCGCACGGATGCCCTACGATGCCAACGTCATTCACACGGCCACCCAGGCCCTCCAGGAGAACGCCCGCCGCCACCGCGCGGAGTTTGACCGGCGGCGGCAGGAGATCTACCGCCGCGCGCCCCGCCTGCAGGCGATTGACCGCCAGCTCTCCCAGACCGTCCGCCAGGCGGCGCAGGCCGCCCTCAACCAAGGTGTGGACCCCGGCCCCGCCCTCGCGCGGGCCAGAGCGCAGAACCTCTCCCTTCAGCAGGAGCGGCGCGAGCTGCTGCGGAAAAACGGCTATCCCGAGGACGCGCTGCACTATCAGCCGCTCTGCCCCCTCTGCGGCGACCGGGGCTGGCGCGGCTCGGAGATGTGCCGCTGCCTGCGCGCGCTGTGCGCCCAGGAGCAGGTGCGCCAGCTCTCCTCCATGCTGGAGCTGGGCGACCAGTCCTTTGACACCTTTAACTTGGACTACTACTCCCCCGTCTACGACCCGGCGATCGGCAGCTCCCCGCGCGAGTGCATGGAGTTTGCCCTGGAGATCTGCTTCACCTTTGCCAACCGCTTCGGGCGCAAGAGCCGTCAAAACCTCTTTCTCACCGGCGCGCCCGGCCTGGGCAAGACCTTCCTCTCCGCCTCCATCGCGCGGGTGGTGAGCGAGAAGGGCTACAGCGTGGTCTATGACTCGGCGGTCAACGTCTTCCAGCGCTTCGAGGCCCAGCGGTTTAACCGGGACGAGCGCGCGGAGGAGGACGTGCAGCGCTACTGCACCTGCGACCTGATGATTTTGGACGACCTGGGCAGTGAGATGCTCTCCCCGCTGGTGCACGCCTCCCTCTACCAGCTTGTCAACAGCCGCCTGGTCACCGGGCGGCAAACGGTGATCTCCTCCAACCTCTCCCTCTTCGACATGGCAAAACGCTATACGCCGCAGGTCGCCTCCCGGCTGCAGGGGGATTATGACGCAGTGCATTTTTACGGAGAAGATATCAGGAAACAGAAAAAACATGGGAATTCCCTCCCTCTCTGACTTCAGCTCCCGAATTCGGGGGCTGAATTCTTTTTGCCCGCCCTCCCGTCTCGACCCCCTTCGCCCGGAACAGTTGCTATCCTAAATTTATCCACTGATTCGGAAAGGACTGTGATGGGAAATATGGCATTGACACGAAGAAGAGGACCTTTTGAGAGCGCGCGTGTACTCTCGCTGCCGGTCTGGCAAATCCATCCAAACCCCAACCAGCCGCGCACCGTCTTTTCCGTCAAGGGGTTGGAGGAGCTGGCCGCCTCCATCCGGGAGCACGGCATTTTGCAGCCGCTCACCGTCCGCCGGCTGGACGACCGCAGCTATGAGCTGATCTCCGGGGAGCGCCGCCTGCGCGCGGCCAGGATGGCGCATCTGGAGACGGTGCCCTGCCTGCTGATGCGGGCGGACGACCTGGAGTCCTCCCTGCTGGCGCTGATCGAAAATCTGCAGCGGCGCGACCTCGACTTTGTGGATGAGGCCCTCGCCCTGGACCAGCTTATCTCCACCTACCACCTCAGCCAAGAGGAGGCGGCCCGGCGGATCGGCAAGAGCCAGTCCGCCGTGGCCAACAAACTGCGCCTGCTCAAGCTCTCCGCCCCAGTGCTTGAGACCCTGTGGCGCAACGGCCTGACCGAGCGCCACGGGCGCGCCCTCCTGCGCGTGCCGCCGGAACTGCGCGGGCCGGTCTTACGGCAGGTCATCTCGGAGCGCCTCACCGTCGCGCGGACAGAGGAGCTGATTGACCGCCTGCTCCACCCGGAGCCGCCCGCCCTGCCTGAGCCGCAGCCGGAGGCGACGGAGGAGAGCACACGCAAGCCGCGGCGGACGGCGCGCAAGCAGCCGGTCCTCCTGGTGCGCGACGTGCGCCTTTTTCTCAACACCATCCGCCACAGCATGGACGTGATGCGCCAGGCGGGGATTGACGCCTCCTGCGGGCGGGAGGAGGACGAGGAGTCCATCACCCTCACCATTGTCATCCCGAAGACCGCGCGCCGGGGTACTTAGCCTTGCCCGCCGCCGTCCCGTCCCGCCGCCCGCGCATCTGGCGGCGGTTTTTCCACCGGCTGCGGCAGCTTCGGCCGGGACGGTTTACGCTGCGAATCTCCCGCCGGACGGGCGCGGTTACTCTCTCGGTGCCGCGGCGGACGGCGCGTCGGTCCTTTCCCTGTGCGCGATGCGCCGCGCCGCCTGCTTCGCCCGGGGCAGCGTCCTCCCGTTCTCCGGAGACTGTTTCACGTGAAACACTTCCCTTCCCTGCTGCCCCTTTGCAGCCGCCCGCGCCGCCTGTCCGGTCGGAGCCGGCGGATGTTTCACGTGAAACACCGGGGGCCGTCCCGGACCTCCCGGCCTGTGTTTCACGTGAAACAGAGCCCGCACTCCCCGTTTTGCCCGCCCCCTCTTTCCCGCCGGTACAGCGGAATTTCCGGCCGCCACAGTTGCAATACCTCGAAAGATGGACTATAATATTACCCAGTAAACCAGAACCGGCGCTCTGTCTTTTGCCGGATTGTCAAGCTTTCGAACCAGGTGGTGTTTCTGTGGCAAAACGTGTTGTCATTGCAAATCAAAAAGGGGGCGTCGGAAAGACGACCACGGCGGTCAACCTCTCCGCCGCGCTGACGCAGGCGGGTAAAAAGGTCCTGCTGTGCGACTTTGACCCCCAGGCGAACGCTACCTCCGGCCTCGGTGTGGACAAAAGAGCCGTCTCGCCCAGCATCTATGATGTGCTCATCGACGGGGCAGACCCGGAAAAGGCGGTGGTCTCCACCCGGTGGGGCGACGTGCTGCCGAGTAACAAGGCGCTCTCCGGGGCGGGCGTGGAGATGGTCGAGATGGACCGCCGGGAATTTCTCCTGCGCGGCGTACTCGACCAGCTGGCGGAGCGATACGATTATATCTTGATCGACTGCCCGCCCTCACTTGAGCTGCTCACCCTCAACGGGCTGTGCGCGGCGGACACCGTGCTGGTGCCGGTGCAGTGCGAGTATTACGCGCTGGAGGGACTGAGCGACCTGCTGACCACCATCCGCATCGTCAAGCGCCGCCTGAACCGGAAGATCGAGCTGGAGGGCGTGCTGCTGACCATGTTTGACGGGCGGACGAACCTCTCCCTCCAGGTGGCGGAGGAGGTCAAGCGGCACTTCCCCGGCCAGGTGTACGCCACCGTCATCCCGCGCAACGTCCGCCTGTCCGAGGCGCCCAGCCATGGCAGACCGGTGCTCGACTATGACCGCTACTCCACCGGAGCGGCGGCTTATCAGCGGCTGGCGGAGGAATTTTTGGAACACAACGCATGAGGCGGGACGTCCCGCCAGGAATGGGGGATTTAACACGCATGGCAAAACGCAATTTCAGTTCCGGCCTGGGACGGGGCCTGGGGGCCCTGCTGGGCGATGCCGCCGACCAACCGGAGTTTGAGGGCGTCTCCACTCTGCCGATTGAAAAGGTGCGTCCCAACCAGGACCAGCCGCGCAAGCAGTTTGACAGCCAGGCGCTGGCCGAACTGACCGAGTCTATCCGCCTGCACGGAGTGCTCCAACCGATCAACGTGCGGCTGATGGCATCCGGGTATTATCAAATCATCTCGGGCGAGCGCCGCTGGCGCGCCGCACGCGAAGCAGGACTGGAGGAGATCCCCGTCGTCATACTGGAGGCGGACGACCGCCGGGCGATGGAACTCGGCCTGATCGAGAACCTCCAGCGCGAGGACCTCAACCCGATGGAGGAGGCGCGCGGCTTTCAGACCCTGATGCAGGAATACGGCATGACGCAGGAGGAGGTCGCCCGCCAGGTGGGCAAAAGCCGCCCGGCAGTGGCCAACGCCGTCCGCCTGCTCGCCCTGCCGCAGGAGCTGGCACAGTATGTGGAGGCGGATATCCTCTCCGCCGGGCACGCGCGCGCCCTGCTCGGACTCTCCGGCCCGGAGGAAATGAAGGCAGTGGCGGATAAGGTCGCCCAGCGCCAGCTCTCCGTCCGGCAGACAGAGGAGCTCGTCCGCCAGATGCAAAAGCTCGCCGGACAGCCGGAGAAAAAGCAGACACCGGACACCGCGCCCGAGGTGGACTACGCCGCCGCCGCCGCCCGGGAGCTGGCCGACAGCCTGGGTCGGAAGGTGAAAATTGTCTCCGGCCGGAAAAAAGGACGGCTGGAGCTGGAATACTATGGGACAGAGGACCTGAACGACCTGCTCGAGGCGCTGCACCGGCTTCCCCGGCGCGGTTAGAGAGTTACCTGCCTGTGAGCATCTGCCCAATTTAGAACGGCCGGCTGGCCATAAGGAGAGAGAAACGGTATGTTAGACATCAAATTTGTCCGCGACAACCCGGAGGTCGTCCGGCAAAATCTGCGCAACAAGTTCCAGGAGGCGAAGCTCCCGCTGGTGGACGAGGTGATCGGCCTCTATCAGCGCAGCCTGGAGGCGAAAAAGGCCGCCGAAGCCCTGCAGGCCAACCGCAACAGCCTGTCCAAGCAGATCGGCATGCTCAAGGGCCAGGCCAAGCGTGAGCCGGCGCGCGCCGCCGAGCTGGAGGCCCAGGTGGACGCCATCACCGCCCAGGTCAACGCCGAGGCGGAACAGCGCCGGCAGCTGGAGGTGGAGGCGGACGAGCTCAACGGCAAGGTCCGCGCCATCCTGATGCAGATTCCGAACATCATCGACCCCTCCGTCCCCATCGGTCCGGACGACAGCTGCAACGTGGAAGTCGCGCGCTTTGGCGAGCCGGTGGTGCCCGACTTTGAGATCCCCTATCACACCGATATCATCGAGTCCTTTGGCGGGCTGGACCTGGACGCGGCGCGCCGCGTGTCCGGCAACGGCTTTTACTACCTGCTGGGCGACATCGCCCGGCTGCACGAGGCCGTGCTCGCCTACGCCCGCGACTTCATGATCGGCAAGGGCTTTACCTACGTCATCCCCCCCTTCCTGATTCACGGGCGCGTGGTGGAGGGCGTGATGTCCTTCCCCGAGATGGACGCGATGATGTATAAGATCGAGGGCGAGGACCTCTATCTGATCGGTACCTCCGAGCACTCCATGATCGGCCGCTTTATCGACCAGATCCTCCCCGGCGACAGCCTGCCGCTCACACTGACCTCCTATTCCCCCTGCTTCCGCAAGGAGAAGGGCGCGCACGGCATTGAGGAGCGCGGACTGTATCGCATCCACCAGTTCGAAAAGCAGGAGATGATCGTCGTCTGCAAGCCGGAGGATTCCATGGCGTGGTATGAGAAGATGTGGCGCTACTCCGTCGAGCTCTTCCGCAGCATGGATATCCCCGTGCGGCAGCTGGAGTGCTGCTCCGGCGACCTGGCCGACCTGAAGGTGAAGAGCTGCGATATCGAGGCATGGTCCCCCCGCCAGCAGAAGTACTTCGAGGTCTGCTCCTGCTCCAACCTGGGCGACGCGCAGGCCCGGCGCCTGGGCATTCGCTACAGTGAGGCGGTCACCGTCACCAACCGCAAGGGCCAGAAGACAACCAAGAATGTCAACAACCTGGTGCACACGCTCAACAACACCGTCGTCGCCCCGCCGCGGATGCTGATCGCCCTGCTGGAGAACAACCTCCAGGCGGACGGCTCGGTCCGCATCCCCGAGGTTCTGCGGCCTTATATGGGCGGCAAGGCGCTGCTCGTGCCCAAAAAATGAGTTGAGCCGGCCCACAGCCGTCCGCCCGGAAAATCGGTTCCTCACAGGAATATCCTGCCAAATAGAATTTAAAGAGGTGCTGTACAATGAAAAAGATCGTCAAAATCATCGGCGCGGCCAGTGCCGCCGCTCTCGCCGCCGCCCTGGTCCCCTATCGCTTCAAGTCGGACAAGGAGTCCGGTGAGTTTGAGCTGGGCGGCCTGCTGTGGAACCTGAAGAAGACCCCTGGCGAGGAAGAGGACACCTACACGATGGAGCTGCTCCCCTTCCTGAATCAGGAGGTCGAGGAGAAAGAGGCAGAGCTCGCCGGCCAGGAGGACGCCCCGGTGGAGGAGCCCTTCGCCGAGCAGGCTGAGGACGAGCTCATCGTCGAGGAAGTCAAGACGGACGCCGAGCCGACCGTGGAAATCACCGTCGAGGTACCGGACGAGACGGAGGAAGACGCGCCCGACCTGCCGCCTGAGGCCGCCAACTGACGGACAGGTGGAGGATAAACGAATCTGGGCGATGGTTGGCGTGGTATATGTCGTGTTCGGACTGTGCCTGACCACCTACTGGATTGCCACCACCTCCCTGCTCACCGGTATCACCGGGCTGATGCTCTTCCCCTTGTGCGGCGGGATGTGCGTCCAGTGCCTGAACTGGCGCTGGAAGGCCGCGCGCGGCCTGCGTCCGGGAAATCCCCTCGTCTTTCTCCTGCTGGCCATCGCCTGCGGCGCGGGCACACTGCTCACGCTTGTGATCGGCACTGTCCAGCTGATCGGCCAATTCTGAGCAAAACCAAATCTTCCCGCAAAAGCCGGGCAGAGGCACTGCCTTTGCCCGGCTTTTTCCGTCGCAGGAAGATGCGATTCCAAACCTTTGCTTCTCCGTAGGGACGCACCGTGTGCCGCCTGTGCTGCCGGACGCATTTTTCGACGGGCGCACGCGGTGTGCCCCTACGCCTCTACGTATTCCCCTTTCCACCTCCGCCGCCGAAAGGAGCGCTTTCCGAATGAACGCCATACTCGCCGACGGGCTGCGCGCGCTCGGACTGGACCCGTCCCGCGCCCCGATTCTGGAAAAATATGGAACTCTCCTGCTGGAAGGGAACCGGGTGACCAATCTGACCGCCATCACCGACCCGGACGAGGTGGCCCGGCTGCACATGCTCGACTGCGCCGCGGTGGCCGCCTGCGTCCCGCTGGCCGGTAAGCGGGTGCTCGACGTGGGCACCGGGGCGGGCTTTCCCGGCCTGGTGCTGCGGGCGGTGGAGCCGTCCATCCGCCTGACGCTGATGGACAGCCTGGGCAAGCGGACAGACTGGCTGCGCGAGACCGCTCCCCTGCTGGGCGGCAGTCCGGTGACCGTGATTCACGGCCGCGCGGAGGAGTACGGGCGGGAGACGGGCTTCCGGGAGCAGTTTGACATCGTCACCTCCCGCGCGGTGGCCGACTTGCGGATGCTCGCCGAGCTCTGCCTCCCCTTTGCCGCCGTGGGCGGGCTGTTCCTGGCGATGAAGAGCGGGGACTGCGCAGCGGAAAAGGCGCAGGCGGCGCACGCGATCGCGGCGCTTGGCGGCACGCTGCGCGAGGACAGGGTCTATTCCATCCCGGGCACGGCGATCGGCCGGCGCATCGTGGTGATGGAAAAAACCGCGCCCACCCCGGCGCAGTACCCGCGCCGCTTCGCGCGCATCCGAAAAAATCCGCTCTGAGCCGCTTCGTTGCCTGAAGTATACTCCATGGCGGAAAAATGTCACAAAATTATCTTGTAACTCCTCTTTCCCCTGTGCTATAATGCTGCTATATGGAGGTTGTTATGGGGACTGCCATTGTCATTACATCGGGAAAAGGCGGCACGGGAAAATCCTCCCTCACGGCGGGGCTGGGTTCCTGCCTGGCCGCGATGGGTAAGCGGGTGCTGTGCATCGACATGGACATCGGCCTGCGCAACTTGGATCTGACGCTCGGCATGTCAGATGTGGCGCTGATGGACGTGTCTGACGTGCTGGAAGGGCGCTGCCCGCTGAGCCACGCGGCGGCGGTCCACCCAAAACTGGAACATCTGGCCCTGCTGCCCGCACCGGTGACCCCGCCGCGCGCCCCGCTGCGGCCGGAGGGGATGGCCGCTCTCGTCGCCGAGGCGAAGGAGCGGTATGATTTCTGCCTGATTGACAGCCCGGCGGGGCTTGGCTCCGGCTTCCAGCTCTCCATCTGCGCGGCGGACCGCGCGGTTATCGTCTCCACCACCGACCCGGCTTCCCTGCGTGCGGCGCAGTCGGCGGTGAGCCGCCTGCGGCGGCGGGAGATCCCGATCCACCTGGTGGTCAACCGGGTCACCCGCGCTTTCCTGCGCAAAACGCACACCAATATTGACGACGCGATGGATGCTCTCAGCCTGCCGCTGCTGGGCATCATCCCGGAGGATGCACGCATTCCTCTGGCCGCCAACCGGGGCATCCCGGTCATCATGACCTCCCGCCGGGGTGGCGCGCGCGCTTATTACAATATCTCCCGGCGGATTATGGGCGAGCGCGTGCCGCCCATGCACATTTGACGCGCGCCGGAATCACATGGAACGGAGGAGGTCTTGTCATTGAACATTGCACTCATCAGCGATGAAAACCGCCAGGAACTGATGGTGGAATTCTGTATCGCCTACTGCGGTATTTTAGCCAAGCATTCCCTGTGCGCCACCCACACCACCGGACGCATGGTCGCTGAGGCCACCGGCCTGGACGTGGAACTGCTGTTTACCCATGACCACGGCGGCTGCCAGCAGATCTGCGCGCGCATCGCCTATGACGAGATCGACATGGTCTTCTTCTTCACCGGTCCGAAGAGCGTGGCATATGAGGAGGACCTGCACTATATTTGCCACCTGTGCGACATCTATAACATCCCATGTGCGACCAATATCGCCACCGCAGAGATGTTGATCCACGGCCTGGCCCGCGGAGACCTCGACTGGCGCGACGTCGTCCGCTCCCGTAAGACAAAGATCGTACTCTGAGCAAATTACCGGCCCTGCTGTCACGCCCAACGGCCCGCCCTTGGGCGTGTCTGTCTGTCCGGACATTGAGGAAAGGAATGTGCCCCTATGGCAAAACTGAAACCGCGCACCCTCTCCGGGTTTATGGAACTGCTCCCCGCCCCGCAGCAGCAGATGGAGCGGATGATGGAGACCCTGCGCCGCACTTACGCCCTCTACGGCTTCACCCCGCTGGACACCCCCGCCATCGAGGCGGCGGAAGTCCTGCTGGCCAAGGGCGGCGGCGAGACGGAGAAACAGATCTACCGTTTCCAGAAAGGGGACAGTGACCTGGCGCTGCGCTTTGACCTCACCGTGCCGCTGGCAAAGTACGTCGCGCTCAACTACGGGCAGCTCTCCTTCCCCTTCCGCCGCTATCAGATCGGCAAGGTCTACCGCGGGGAGCGGGCGCAGCGGGGCCGGTTCCGCGAGTTCTATCAGGCGGACATCGACGTGATTGGGGACGGCGCGCTGGACATCGTCAACGAGGCGGAGATCCCCGCCATCATTTATCAGACCTTTACCTCCCTCGGCCTGCACCGCTTCCAGATCCGGGTGAACAACCGCAAGATCCTAAACGGTTTTTACGCCATGCTCGGCCTGTCCGACCGGGCGGGAGCGATCATGCGCACGGTGGACAAGCTGGAGAAGATCGGCCCGGACAAGGTGCGCTCCGTGCTGACGCAGGAGGACGGGCTGGACGATAGCCAGGCGGACGCCGTCCTCGCCTTCACCCAGATTCGGGGCGGCAACGACGCCGTCCTCGCCGCGCTGGAGGAGTACCGGGGCAAGGACGCGCTCTTTGACCAGGGCCTGGAGGAGCTGCGGACGGTGACGCGGTATCTTGCGGCCTTTGGCGTGCCGCAGAGCCACTTCGCCGTCGATCTCACCATTGCCCGCGGCCTGGACTACTATACCGGCACCGTCTATGAGACCACCATGCTCGACCACCCCGAGGTGGGCTCCATCTGCTCCGGCGGGCGTTATGACAACCTGGCGGAGTATTACACCGACAAGGCCCTTCCCGGCGTGGGCATCTCCATCGGGCTGACCCGGCTGTTTTACGTCCTGAATGAGCAGAAGCTGCTCAATCCGGACTTGCCCACCGCGCCGGCGGACGTGCTCGTCCTGCCGATGTCGCCGGAGGAGCTGGACTACGCCATCTCCGCCGCCACTCGCCTGCGCGCGGCCGGCATCCGCACCCAGCTCTACTGCGAGCAGAAGAAGTTCAAGGCAAAGATCTCCTACGCCGCCAAGCTCGGCATCCCCTTCGTCCTCTTCCTCGGCAGCTCGGAGCGCGAGGCGGGGACCTTCTCCCTCAAAGACCTGCGCACCGGCGAGCAGTCCACCCTCTCCCCCGACGGGACGGTGGCGGCCGTACGCGCCTATCTCGCCGAGAGCGCAGCAATCACACCTGTGGTGGAGAGGTGAGGGCCTTGATGTCTGGTTTATCCTTAACATTGCCGGTATTTTTGGTATACGACGGACAATCGCACACGATACCAGATAGATACCAGCCTATCCATCGGCGTCCAGGTACCGATTTTTCAAAAAGACGGATTACAATCCAGACAGGATATTAAGATGAATATGCAATCTCTTGAGAACTTTTTTCCCTATTATATTGACTGTACCGGACAAGATGACCATACGATTCGGTCCCATATAGAACAGGAAAGGGATAGACTGCAGGCGGACAAGGCACTACTGGAACACCTTCACACCCTCGCGTTTGACGCCCCCTTCTCCAAAGAGGATGGCCGCTATCAGCTTACCTATCAGGGTGTGTTTTTTGATTTTTTCTTCAAATCCAGGCAAAGCGATCGTCTCTATGTCTTTCTGGATGGCGCTCGCACCCGCAATCGCGGAACCAGTTTGGCCCCACTGCCCAGCTATATTAGCTGGAGCTGGTATCCTAAGATAGAAGCTAATATTCTCTGCTTTGAAGATCCCATGTATTATACTTTCCCAGACTTGCATCTCGGTTGGTTTTTTGGCACGGAACACCAGGACTTCCGAAAGCTCCTGGGAGAAGTGATTGACCGAATCGCCTGCCAGCTTGATATCAGGCGAGAAAATATTGTTTTATACGGCCGTTCTGGCGGCGGCACAGCCGCACTTTTTACCGCCCAGTATCTTCCAGGCTGTACCGCCGTCGGTGTAAATCCGCAGATAAACCTGACGGCATATAGTTATTACCCCTCTTTTCAGAGTATTACAGGGCTGGACCTGACTAAGGAATCACTCTTCTGCCGCACAGATCTCATCTCATGCATCCGGCAGCACCCTGAAACGCACTATATAGTACTGGGAAATCTGCTCTCCTCCGAGGATATGAGCCACCACGTCATACCGTTATGCAATCAGCTGAATATTCTGCCATCTTACGGTGCGACACGAAAGGAAAATGTTATTGTCTGGCTTTTTCAAGCGCTTGGTCCTTCTTCCCCTCATAAATCGTTTGAAAATCTCATTGTATTTCAACTGATTGATCTGGTGATTCGGTGCTTTGCAGAAGACTGCGCTGCCATTCCCGCTATTGCCCGCTATGCCAATGAGATTTGGTTTCAATTCAGTTCAAGAAATAGACAGTCAAAAGAGCAGAAAAGCCAAATCAGACAACTCAATACGCAGATCGGTCAATTAACCAATATTATTCAAAAACAACAAAAACAAATTGCCGCCGCCGAGCATAGTTTTCTCTACCGCTGTGTAAAGCGCAGACGACAATTATTTAAAAAATCCGCTTATTTTTTGGTCTTGCTTAAAAACGGAAAGACCCGTGACATATTTAACTATTTTCAGACAAAACCTGTATTTAGCAAAATACAAATTGAAAATCTGAGGTGTCAGACCATGCTGTTTCAATCCAGAACCCATACCTGCGGCGCGCTGCGGCTGGCCGACGCGGGCAAAACCGTCACCCTTTGCGGTTGGATGGAGAACATCCGCGAGGTGGGCTCCAACTTCGCCTTTCTCGTCCTGCGCGACTTTTACGGCACCACCCAGGTGGTGATCGAGAATGAGGCGATGATGTCCATCGTCAAGCCGCTGAACAAGGAGTCCACCCTCTCGGTCACCGGCGTCGTCCGCGAGCGAGAGAGCAAGAATCCCAAGCAGGCCACCGGCGAGATCGAGGTGGTGCCCACCAACATTGAGGTGCTCGGCCGCTGCCGTTATAACGAGCTGCCCTTTGAGATCAACCGCAGCCGCGAGGCGGACGAGTCCGCCCGGCTGAAATACCGCTACCTCGACCTGCGCAACCCGGCGGTGAAGCGGAATATCATCCTGCGCTGCAACGTTGTCTCCGCCCTGCGCCAGGCGATGGGCGAGGAGGGCTTTCTGGAGATCACCACCCCCATTCTCACCGTCTCCTCCCCCGAGGGCGCGCGGGACTACCTGGTGCCCGCCCGGAAGCACCCAGGCAAGTTCTACGCCCTGCCCCAGGCCCCGCAGCAGTTCAAGCAGCTGCTGATGACCGCCGGGTTTGACCGCTATTTCCAGATCGCCCCCTGCTTCCGCGATGAGGACGCCCGCGGCGACCGCTCCCCCGGCGAGTTCTATCAGCTGGATATGGAGATGGCCTTCGCCACCCAAGACGACGTCTTCGCCGTGCTCGAGCGGGTCCTCCCCCCCATCTTCGCGAAATACGGCATCTACAACGTCGCCTCGGAGGCCCCCTTCCGCCGTATCCCCTTCCGCGAGGCGATGGAGACCTACGGCTCGGACAAGCCGGACCTGCGCATCGACCTCATCGTGCAGGACGTGACCGACATCTGCACCCGGACCGAGTTTGCCCCCTTCCAAGCGGAGGCGGTCAAGGCGGTGGTGGTCTCCGGCTGCAAGCTCGCGCGCAAGGCGATTGACAAGCTCTGCGCCGAGGTGGAAGTCCAGGCGGGCAGCAAGGCCTACTGGTGCAAGGTGGACGACAAAGGCGAGCTGTCCGGGGGCGTTGCCAAGTTCCTCAAGGAACACACCGCCGCGCTCACCGAGCGCCTCGGGCTCCAGCCGGGCGACTTTGTCGGCTTCACTGCCGGCAACCTGGGCGCCGCGCAGAAGACCGCCGGCGTACTGCGCAGCAAGCTGGGCGCCGCCTGCCCGGAGCACATGGACAAGGAGCGCTACGAGTTCTGCTGGATTGTGGACTTCCCGATGTACGAGATCGGCGAGGAGTCCGGCGAGCTGGAGTTCTGCCACAACCCCTTCTCCATGCCCAACGGCGGGCTGGACATCCTCCTGAAGGCCGAACGCGGCGAGGTGGATCCGCTGGAGATCATGGCCTACCAGTATGACCTGGTGTGCAACGGCGTGGAGCTCTCCTCCGGCGCGGTGCGGAACCACGACCCCGAGATCATGGTCAAGGCCTTCGAACTCGTCCGCCTGGGCGAGGAGGACGTGAAGGCGAAGTTCCCCGCCATGTACAACGCCTTCTGCTACGGCGCGCCCCCCCACGCCGGCATCGCCCCGGGCGTGGACCGGATGGTGATGCTGCTGGCCGGCGAGGAGTCCATCCGCGAGATCATCCCCTTCCCGATGAACAAAAATGCCCAGGACGTCATGATGGGCGCCCCCTCCGTCGTGGAGGAAAAGCAGCTCCGGGAGGTCCATATCAAACTGGACCTGGACGGGGAAAACTGACCGGGCAAAGCAAGGCCGTCTAATAGGCAGGAGCCGGAACGGATTTCCATTCCGGCTCCTCTTATGGTCAAAGATAGGATACCACCGCCGCGTCCGCTCCGGTTCTCCCGCTGCCGCGCACGGCTGCTTTCCCTCATTGCGGCGCGTCTCCCTGTGCATAAGACTTCTTCATGTACTTTTTTACTTTCCGGACGGGCGCCGTCAGCACGCGGCCCAGCCGGTAAGATCTGGAGCTTTTCAGCGCGCTGTACCTCTTTTGCGTCTAACGCCGCCTCTCCTGTTCCTGCTTGAGCCGGGCTTTGAGCTGCTTGATGGTCACGCCCCGCTCCGATTTTTCCCGATAGGTCTGCTGGAGCTTGGCGTTGAGTTCGCTTTTCTCCGCATACGCCTGCTGGAGGCGTCCGCGCAGCTTCTCCTTCTCTTCGCTGGCCCGCCGGAGT
>CAYWUA010000011.1:0-41373 GCA_964461385.1 uncultured Oscillospiraceae bacterium | reverse complement strand
GTTCCGGCACCGGTTGGACTGCGCAGCGGCTTCGGAGCGATGGAGGGGGCTGAGCGGGTTAGACTGCTGAGAGGAGCTGCTACATCAATCCGAAGAGGGTTCCTCCTCTCCGCAGGAAACGGTCCGGTCCAACCCTCTCTGCCGCAGCGCATCAAAATCCCGCATTGACAGCGGCCCCCGTGTCCACTATCATGGTAGCGTAGCAAAAAATCCGAATCCCTCTGACAGGAGCAAATCAGACGATGGAACCTCGCAAATTGGCCGCTGAAATTCTGGCGGAAGTGAAGAAGGTCGTGGTGGGCAAGGACCAGGTGCTCGCGCGGATGCTGCTGGCCATCCTCGCGCGCGGGCACATCCTGCTCGAGGACGTGCCCGGCGTGGGCAAGACGACGATGGCCCTGGCCTTCTCCCGCGCGCTCGACCTGAACTATAGCCGCGTACAGTTCAACCCGGACGTGATGCCGTCCGACCTGACCGGCTTCACCCTCTACAACCGCAGCACCGGCCAGATGGAGTACCAGCCGGGGGCGCTGCTCACCAACCTCTTCCTGGCTGACGAGCTCAACCGGGCCAACAGCCGCACCCAGTCCGCCCTGCTCGAGGCGATGGAGGAGGGCCAGGTCACGGTGGACGGCAGGACGCACCGTATCCCTCAGCCCTTTCTCGTCATCGCGACCCAGAACCCCACCGGCGTGGCGGGCACGCAGCCGCTGCCGGACAGCCAGCTCGACCGCTTTATGCTCCGTCTGCGCATCGGCTATCCGGAGGAGGCAGACGAACTGGAGATGGTGCGCCGCCGCCAGGGGAGCGATCCGCTCGCATCGGTGCGCCGGGTGGTGGACCACAGCACATTGGAGACCCTGCGCAAGGCGGTGGACCGCGTCTATGTGGGCGAGGCGGTGCTGACGTATATCGTGCGCCTGTGCGCGGCCACGCGCGGCCACGCGCAGGTGGTCCAGGGGGCCAGCCCGCGCGCGACGCTGGCAGTCACGGCGGCCGCTCGCGCCCTCGCCCTCCTGCGCGGGCGGGACTACGTGCTGCCCGAGGAGGTGCAGTCCGTCTTCGGCGACGTGATCGATCACCGGCTGCTGCTCACTCCGGCGGCGGAGAGCCGGCCAAACGGGGCGAGAGCGGTCACGCAGGAGATCTTGGCCCAGGTCGCCCCGCCGCGCATCCGCTGAGCCATGGTACGAAGCTGGCTGTGCTACCTCGCCGTTCTCACGGCGGCGACTGTCTTTCAAATCCTCTATGACGGGTATCTTGTCCACTTCTTCTTTTTGACCATCCTGCTGCTGCCCGCCTTCTCACTGCTGGTGAGCCTGCCGGCCATGCTGGGCGTAGAGGTTCTCCTCTCCCCCTCCCGCGCCGGGCTGGAGCGCGGCCGCAGCGGAAGCTGGGTGTTGGAGGTGCGCAACCGCAGCGGCCTGCCCCTCTCGCACGGCCAGGCGCGCTGCCGGGTGATCAACGCCTTTTCCGGGCAGGAGGAACTGCACTCTCTGCGCTTTTCCGGCGCCTCCGGCCGCACCAGGTTCTATCTGGCGATGGACACAGCCCACTGCGGCGCCTGGACTTGCCGCTTGGAGCGGCTGCGGGTGTGGGATATGCTGGGCCTGTTCTCCCTGCGCCGCCCGTGTCCCGGCGGGGAGGCCGCCGCCGAGGTCCTTCCCCGGCCGACCGACCGTCCCCTGCCGCCATGGCAGGAGATTGCCCCGGACGCCGGCTCGCTGCGCCCTACCCTCAGCGGCGTGGGCGGCGACTACGACCTGCGCGCCTACCGTCCGGGCGACGCGATGCGCGCGGTCCATTGGAAACTCTCGTCCAAGCAGGAGGACCTCGTCGTGCGCGAGGCGCTGCTGCCGCCCGAGCCGACCGCCCTGCTCTCGCTGGACCACTTCGGCGCGCCGGATGAGCTGGACCGGCGGCTGGACACTCTTCACACCGCCGCCCTCGCCCTGCTGGCGGAGGGAAAGGCGTTCTATCTCCAGTGGCTCCACCCGGTCAGCGGGGAGCTGCGGCGTGATCTGGTAGAGGACCGGCGCGGCTATGACCGGTGCCTGTCCCGCCTGCTGTCTGACCCCGCGCCGGAGCGCGGCCGGTCGGTGCTGGAGCTGCCGGTCCGCCTGAGCGAGGTGGCCGGCCCTATCCGCCTGCTCCACCTGGGCGCGGAGGGAGGTGAGGGAGATGCGTGAGAAACTCACGGCGCGCTGGGCGCGCCGGCTGCTGCCCGCGCTCGCGGGCGGGCTGGTTCTGGAGCTGATGCTGCTCGGCTTTCTCTTCTCCTTCTCCGCCGGGTACGCCCTGCCGGCGGACGGCGCCGCGCTGGCCCTCGTCGGGGCGGCGCTCGGCCTGGTGCTCCTGCTGGCCTACTCGCTGCCGCGGCTGCGCTGGGCGGCCTTTGGCGCGCTCGCCCTGGGCTGGGCAGCCCTGCTCTGGACCGGGCGGGAGACCCTGCTCCCCGCGCTGCGGACGCTGCTCGAGGCGCTGGACGCGCAGCTCTCCCTGTCCTTCGACCTCTCTCTCCTCCCGACCGGGGCGGCGGACGGCACGGCCGTCGCGGCCGTCCTCGGGCTGATCGCCTTTCCCTGGGCAGCGCTGCTGGGCTGGTGCGTCCTGCTGGGGCGCTCGCCGGTGCTCGCGCTGCTGCTGACCTGGCCGCTGCTGTTTCCTGCATTTGTGCTCAACGCGCCGCTGAACTGGGCAGCGCTGATCGCCCTGCTGACGGCTCACCTGGCCTTCCTCTGCGCCTCCCGCCCCGGGCGGGCAGACGTGGTGGGCGGGGCGAAGCTGACACTGCTGCTCCTGCCCCTCGTCGCGCTGGCCCTGACCGGGCTGACGGCGCTCTCCCCGGAGGGGAGCTACCAGTTCCCGGACTGGGCCGCCGCGGCGCAGGTGCGCCTGCTCGACTGGGCAGCCTCGCTTCCCAACCCCTTCGCGGAGGGAGACGGCGTGGGGACGGCGCGGCCGGCACAGCTGTCCGAGACGGTAGACCTCACCCAGGCAGGCTCCCCCGTCTACTCCGGCGCGGCGGTGCTGGAGCTCGACAGCGAGCGCACCGGGCTGGTCTATCTGCGCGGCTACTCCATGGCGGTCTACACCGGGCAGGGCTGGACGGCGCTGGAGGAGGACGCCTATGCCGAGACACTCCCCTGGGCCGGCCCGGGGGAGCTGGGCGAGAGCGCGAACTGGCTTGACCTCCTGGCGGCCTATCCCCCCGCTCTCTACCCGGCCGCGGCGCGCCCGGAGGGAGAGACGGAGACCTTCACCGTGCGCGACCTCGCCTCCCCCACGCAGTGGGTCTACACCCCCTATCAGCTCACCGAGACCGGCTCTGCCCTCGCGCGCGCGGATACCCATCTCGCGCGCGACGGCAGTCAGCGGCAGCACCGTTTTCTCTGCCAGACGCCCGGCCTGGACGGCCTGACCGCCCTCTCCGGTGAGATTGCGCAGGCGGAGCAGCTCTACCAGGTCTTTGTAAACGAGCACTATCTCTCCCTCCCCGACGGCCTGGCCGACGCGCTCGCCCCCTGGGTGGACGCGGTGGAGACCGTCTACCTAGCTGAAGGGGAGGAGGCCGCCGCCGGCCTGCCCCGGCGCTATCAGGACAGCATCTCCGCCGCGCTCGCCGTGGCGCAGCTGTTGGAGGAGAGCGCCGTCTACGACCTCGACGCACCCGCCCTGCCGGAGGGGGAGGACGCCGCGGTCTGGTTTTTGCAGGAGAGCGGGCGCGGCTACTGCATGCACTTTGCCACCACGGGGGCGGTTCTGCTGCGCGCGATGGGGATTCCGGCCCGCTATGTGGCCGGCTATGCCGTCCCGGTGACGGCGGCCGGGACGACGCAGGTCCCGGATTCCGCCGCCCACGCGTGGGTGGAAATCTATCTGGAGGGCTACGGCTGGTATCCGGTAGAGATGACGCCCGCCCAGGGACTCCCGGCCCCCTCCGCCGATGAGGAGACAGAGGAATCCCAAGAGACACAGCCGGAGCAGGAGGCAGAGGCAGAAACAGAGGCAGAGCCTGAACAGGAGCCCTCCGCCTCCGAGACGCCGGAGACACCGGAAGAGACACCGGAGGAGTCCTCCTCCGCCGGTACGGAGGGCAGCGGCAGCGCGTCCGGGACAGGCGGAGGGCTGACCAACCTGCTGCCCCTGCTCGGCACGCTGGGCCGGGTGGCCGCCGGGTTGGCTGCGGCCGCGGCAGTGCTGGCCGGCGGACGGTGGCTGCGGCGGACCCTGCTGCGCCGGCGGTTTGCCCCGCTGCACCAGGGCAATACGAATGCGTGCGTTCTGGACCTCTACGGGCTGTTGGAAGACCTCGTCCGCTGGGGCGGACAGATGCCGGAGCAGGCCAGGGCGCTGGCCCAGAAGGCGCGCTTTAGCCAGCACCGGATGACAGAGAGGGAGATCGCCGAGATGCGCCGCCTGTTCCAAGAGGAGCGGCACCGGACGGAGCGCGCGCTGCCGGGTTGGAAGCGGCCGCTGTTTCGCCTCTTCTGGCACGAGACATGACCGGCGGAGCGGGCTCTCCGTCGTTTCGGGAAAAGGAGGCGCGCGTATGCGCGATGCGCTGCCACGGCTGATCGCCTGTGACATTGATGGAACCCTGATGGACTATGACGAGAGCACGCTCTCCCCGCGGATCTTCCCGCTCATCCGGGCGCTGGAGGTGCGCGGCGTCCTCTTCTGCCTCGCCAGCGGGCGGCAGTATGCCAGCCTGCGCCGCCTGTTCGAGCCGGTGGCAGACCGGCTGGTCTATCTGTGTGAAAACGGCGGCATTCTCTTCGGGCGCGGCGGCGAGGTGCTCGGCCGCACGGTGATGGAACGTGCGCGGGCCCTCGCCCTGGCGCGTGATATCCTGGCTCAGCCCGGGTGCGAGTTGCTGCTCTCCGGGGCGAATATGAGCTACGTCTGCCTGAAGCAGCCCGGCCTGGACGAGCGGCTGCGCCACTTCACCGGCAACCGCGTCACTGTCCTAGGCGCCCCGGAGAAGATGCCGGAGGAGATCTTGAAGGTCTCTGCCTACTGCCGGGACGGGGCGGCACGATATGCCCCGCTCTTTGGCCCCGTCTGGGGAAAAGAGTTCCCCATGGCGGTGGGCGGTCCTCTTTGGCTTGACTTCGCCCGGGCGGACAAGGGGACCGGCCTGCGCGCACTGCTGGCCGCCCTCTCCATTGACCCGGCGGAGGTGATGGCCTTTGGCGACAACGCCAACGACCTGCCGATGCTGGAGCTGGTTGGGATGCCCTATGTTGTGAATCGCTCTCCCCTGCGGGAGATCCCTGCCAATTGGCGCCGCTGTGAACGGGTGGAGGACGTGCTGGAGGGGCTGTTGGAGCGGTGACAGGGCAGTACTGTCCCCGTGCGAGTCTGATGTGCGACCGGCAGCAGGACCGCGTGCCTGTTTTGGAGCGCTCCAAAGGAAAAGAATGAATGCAGGGCAAAGAAGCATTCATTCTTTTCCGATAACTGCGCTCCACATTTGTAATGCCTATCCCCGCGGGCAATCCGTTTCCCAAATCTCCGCTTGCATTTTGAGGCGCGGTATGGTATATATAATGTGTTTCAAAAGCGCAGAAGGGGAAAATAGCGGATCAGACCGCCTTCAGAGAGCCTCTGTCACCGGCTGAGAGCAGAGGCAGGCAGGGCCCCGCTTGGTTCGCCCCGGAGCTGCCCGGAGGAAAGGCCGGGCCGTCTTGCCGTCGTTATCCGGCCAGGAGTGCACCGGCGCGCTCAGCGGTGTCCGGTGAATTCGGGTGGTACCACGGAAGTCGTCTTTCGTCCCGTCTGGGAGGAAGGGCGATTCTTTTTTGCCCTTTCCCTGGGGAACCGCGCGTTCCCAATTCCAATACTGTTGTAAGGAGTTGTCACACATGAGAGAACAGCTGGCGAACATCCGGCAGGAGGCGCTGAAGGCGATCCGTTCCGCCAACGCCGCCGCCGCGCTGGACCAGGTCCGCGTGCAGTACCTGGGCAAAAAGGGCGAGCTGACCGCCGTCCTCAAGCAGATGGGCAAGCTCCCCGCCGAGGAGCGCCCTGTCATTGGCCAGATGGCCAACGAGGTCCGCGAGGCCCTCGCCAACGCCATCGCGGAGCAGGGCAAGGCGCTCGCCGAGACCGCCCTGAACCTGAAGCTGGCCGCCGAGACGGTAGACGTGACCATCCCCGGTCAGTGCACGGCGCTGGGCCATAAGCATCCGCTGTCCATCGTGATCGACGAGATCACCGACATCTTCACCGGCATGGGCTTCCAGGTCGCGGAGGGCCCCGAGATCGAGCTGGCGGAGTACAACTTTACCAAGCTGAACACGGAGGAGGGCCACCCCGGCCGCGAGTGGACGGACACATTCTATATCTCCGCCGGCGGCGATGACCCGAAAAACGACGCCGTCCTGCTGCGCTCGCAGACCTCCCCCATGCAGGTGCGGGTGATGGAGCAACAAAAGCCTCCCATCCGCATCATCGCTCCCGGCCGCGTCTTCCGCAAGGACGAGGCGGACGCCACCCACTCCCCCATGTTCCACCAGATCGAGGGGCTCGTAGTGGACAAGGGCATCACGATGGCCGACCTGAAGGGGACGCTCAACGAGGTCATCCGCGCCCTGTACGGCCCGGACTCCAAGACTCGCTTCCGCCCGCACCACTTCCCCTTCACCGAGCCCTCCTGCGAGGTGGACGTGCAGTGCGTCGAGTGCGGCGGCAAGGGCTGCAACGTCTGCAAGGGCGAGGGCTGGATTGAGATCCTGGGCGCCGGCATGGTCCATCCCAAGGTGCTCGAGGGCTGCGGCATCGACACCGAGGTGTATTCCGGCTGGGCCTTCGGCATGGGCGTGGAGCGCCTGGCGATGCGGCGCTTTGGCATCAAGGACCTGCGGCTCATCTTTGAAAATGACGTCCGCTTCCTCGAGCAGTTCTGATCTCCCCCGACATCTTGACAGATAGGAGCAATGCGATATGAAACTTTCCCGGAAATGGCTGAACGAGTTCGTGGACTGCAGTTCGGTCAGCGATAAGACTTTCGCCGAGGCGATGACCATCTCCGGCTCCAAGGTGGAGGTCATCACCGATCTCGGCGCCGCGTTCCATAACGTGGTGGTGGGCCGTGTGCTCTCCGAGGAGCGCCACCCCAACTCCGACCACATGTGGGTCCTCCAGGTGGACGTGGGCGAGGCAGAGCCGGTCCAGATCTGCACCGGCGCCTGGAACGTCCATGTGGGCGACCTGGTCCCGGTGGCCAAGCACAAGAGCACCCTGCCCGGCGGGGTGAAGATCACCCGCGGCAAGCTGCGCGGCGTGGTCTCCAACGGCATGCTCTGCGGGCTGAGCGAGCTGGGGCTGGAAGTGCGCGACTTCCCCTACGCCGTCATCCGTCCGGCCGCCATCCTGGGGGACTACCACGTCCTGCCCGGCGAAAAGCCCTCCATCCCTGCGGACATCGCCCCCGGCCACAAGATCTTCGGCAAGGTAGTCGCCGCGCTCGTCCTCTCGTGCGAGGTGACGGGCTATTCCACCTACACCCTGCATCTGGACCTCGGCGACCGGCTGGTGGACACGACGACCCACTGTCCCAATATTCACACCGGCGATCTGGTCTGCTATCACACGGCAGACGACGCCGTGCTCGGCCTGGACGACCTGCACGCCCAGCAAGCGGAGTTCCCCAACTGCATTCCGGACGGCATCTTTATCCTGAATGAGGACTGCCGGCCGGGCGACGATCTGCCCGCCGTGCTCGGCCTGGACGACCATGTGGTGGAGTTTGAGATCACCCCCAACCGCCCCGACTGCCTGTCCGTGATCGGCCTGGCGCGCGAGGCGTCCGCTACCTTCCACCAGCCGCTGCGCCTGCACGAGCCGGAGGTGCGCGGCGAGGGCCGCCCCATCCTGGAGGACGCCGACGTGGATATTGAAGACGGCGACCTCTGCCCGCGCTACACCGGCCGGCTGGTGCGAAACGTGAAGATCGGCCCCTCCCCCAAGTGGATGCGCGAGCGGCTGCGCGCCTCCGGCGTGCGCCCGATCAACAACATCGTGGATATCACGAACTATGTCATGCTGGAGTACGGCCAGCCGATGCATTCCTTTGACTTCTCCTGCGTGGACGGCCACCGCATCGTCGTCCGCCGCGCCCGCCCCGGCGAGGAGATCCAGACCCTGGACGGCAACGCCCGCGCGCTCACCGAGTCCATGCTGGTCATCGCCGACGAGCACAAGCCGGTCGGCGTGGCCGGTGTGATGGGCGGCATGAACAGTGAGATCACCGAGGCCACCCGGGACGTCTTCTTCGAGTCGGCTAACTTCAACGGGGTCTCCATCCGCAAGACGGCCCTTGCCCTTGGCATGCGCACCGAGGCCTCCGGCCGCTATGAGAAGGGGCTGGACCCGATGAACACCCTGCCCGCCGTCCAGCGCGCCTGCGAGCTGGTCGAGCTGCTCGGCTGCGGCGAGGTGGCCGACGGCGTGATCGACGTGGTCGCCCGGGAGTTCACCCCCACCTCTCTGAAGCTGGAGCCGAAGAAGATCAACCGCCTGCTCGGCACCGACATCGCCGAGGAGACGATGCGGGAGATCCTGCTCTCCCTCGGCTTCACCCTGGACGGGGACACGGTCTACGTCCCCTCCTGGCGCTCCGACGTGGAGCACTACTCCGACCTCGCGGAGGAGGTCGCCCGCTTCTACGGCTACGACAACCTCCCCATCACCCTCATGCGCGGCGAGACGACGCGCGGCGGCCTGTCCGACAAGCAGAAGGCGGAGAAGGAGCTGGGCCAGGTCTGCCGCAGCCTGGGTTACAGCGAGATTCTGACCTACTCCTTCATCTCCCCGAACGATTACAACAAGATCCGGATGGCCGAGGATGACCCGCGCCGCCAGTCGGTCACCATTCTCAACCCGCTGGGCGAGGACACCTCCATCATGCGCACCACCTCCCTCCCCTCGCTCCTGGAGACGCTCGCGCGCAACCACAGCCACCGCAACCCCACCGCGCGGCTGTACGAGCTGTGCCGGATCTATCTGCCGGACGAAGACGGCCCGCTGGCCGACGAGCGGCAGGTGCTCAGCATGGGCGGCTACGGAGACCTGGATTTCTTCACCTTTAAGGGAGCGGTGGAGACGGTTCTGGACGCGCTCGGCATCCGGAATGCCCGCTATGAGGCCTGCCGCGACAATCCCTCCTACCACCCCGGCCGCTGCGCCCGCGTCCTGATTGATGGCAAGGAGATCGGCGTCTTCGGACAGATTCACCCCCTTGCCGGCAAAAACTACGACGTCGAGCAGCCGATGTTCGCCGCCGAGCTGGCCCTCGAGCCGCTGCTGGCCGCGCGCCGCACGGAGATCGTCTACCGTCCGCTGCCCAAATTCCCCGCCGTAGAGCGCGATATTGCCGTTGTCTGCGACGCGGATGTGCCGGTCGCCCAGCTGGAAGACTGCATCTCCCGCGGCGGCAAGGGGCTGGTCCAGGAGGTCCGTCTCTTTGACATCTACACCGGCAAGCCCATCCCGGAGGGCAAGAAGTCGGTCGCCTTCTCCCTGCGCCTGCGCTCGGAGGACCACACCCTCACCGACGCGGAGGCGGACGCGGATATCCGCTCCATCCTCGACCTGCTCGAGCGGGAGTGGAAGGCCGTTCTCCGCTGATCCATGCCCTTTTCCCTTCCGGCCGGGGCAGCTTTTGCCGCCCGGCCGGAAGCTTTTTCTGTTTTGACTGTTTTTAGTTCACATAATTATCAAAAGCGTCAAATTTTCTTCCCATACCCCTTTACAGAGCGGCACTTCTGGGGTAAAATATAAAACAACTTCTCAAATGTGCACAATAGGCTGACGGAGGTGTGATAGCCATGTCTGATTTCACACGACGTTTTGATGTCACCAAAGACGAGGAATGGGATACCCGGGCCATTCTTACCGAGGTCTATCGCTCTTTGCAGGAAAAGGGCTATAATTCCATCAATCAGATCGTCGGTTACATCCTCTCAGAGGACCCCACCTATATCACCAACTACAACAACGCCCGCACCCTGATCCGCAAGCTGGACCGGGACGAATTGCTGCAGGAGTTGCTGCGGTATTATCTGGGCGTGTGAGCCAATGTAGCTGAGCGCAAAAAGCGGGAGCATTCTGTCCATCTGGATGGAATGCCCCCGCGTTTTCTTTTAGTTGCCTTCCGGCTCCAGCCTGGCCCGGAATGAGATGCACTGACCCAGGCTGCCCGCTACGAGCGCAGCGAGGCTCGACAGGGCTACCGCAGCGGCCACTATGAAACTGAAGGAGGCTGCTAAGAAGGCAGAGGATGGCATGGAGGAGACGCTGACTTACATTGCCGGCTGACTTTATTCTTGCCAGAGTTTGCAGGCCAAAGTGCGAAAAAATGTTGGCACTACCGTGTCTTTCAGTATGTATGTCCTTCGCCTCGCTGCGAATTGTCGTCTCAAGGGCTTTATAGGCAGCTTCCACCGCCCCCTTGTCCCCGCTCTCCTGGGCGTCCTGGAGCTGGGCATAGCGATCACCGGGGAATTTGGAATCAATCGGGAGGTAGATAACACGGCCGTCCTGACCGGGCAGGCGCACCGCATAGACGTTATATTATTCGACATCTCCCCCCGAATGTTCCCTAATTGAGTCTCGATGGTGTTTGCCAGCGTAAGTATACGCCGCTCCATCTGCCCCATCTGCTGCCCATCTGCATCTGCAGATCAGATTGCTGGTTGCGCACGTTATTCAATTGGCGTTCCTGTGCATTGGAGGCCTGACGCTGATTGTCTTGGAGCATCTTGCTCAACTGCCCCACGGCATCCAGGTTCCTCCTGCGGTAAAAAACAACCAAATCAATCAAACATATGCGGGACAACGGCATTTAAAATAGTTTAAAAATATAAAATCGAAGAACTGATCCATCCTGTCCGGTAAATCATAAACGCTGTGCTCTGGGGCCATCTGCGGGCCACAGCGCGCAAATCGCCCCCGGCGCAGGATTTTCTCACCGTGCCGGGGGCATAGCTCTTGTGCTGTCCTGCAATCCACATCCATGTGGATTGCAGGCATGTTCCGCTCGCCGGCCTCCAGCCGGCACTTCAATCACAGCAGCTCCACCGCGGCGCGCTCGGCTGCCAGGCCGCGCTTGTACCGGGCCATCCAGGCATCAAATCCTGCCACATCCTCCGCCTCCGGTTGGAGCGTGGTTCCGGTTACGCTGGCGAAGACGCGGTCCGCAAGATAGTCCTCCAGGCTCTCGCCCTCGTCCCTGCGCGCCGCATAGGCCGCCAGCAGCGCCATGCCATACGGGCCGCCCTCGCCTGCCGTCTCCATACAGGTCACAGGGGCGTTGCACGCCGCCGCCAGGTATTTCTGCCCCACCACCGGGGTCTTAAACAGTCCGCCGTGGCCGGTGAGGCTGTCAATGGCCACCTGTTCGCCCGCAAGGATGTCCATCCCGATCTTCAGCGTCGCCATCGTGGAGTAGAGCTGCGCGCGCAGGAAATTGGCCAGGGTAAACTTGCTGTCCGGACGGCGGACCACCATCGGACGGCCCTCGTCCAGGTGGGTCACCCCTTCGCCTGCGAGGTAGTTGTACACCAGCACGCCGCCGCAGTCCGCATCCCCCTCCAGGCTCTTCTGATAGAGCTTGGTGAAGAGATCCCCGGTAGAGGGCACTGCGCCGAACAGGGCTGCCGTCTCCCCCAACGCCTTCACCCAGGCATTCATGTCATTGGTGCAGTTATTACAGTGGACCATCGCCACCGGTTTGCCGGTCGGAGTGGTCACCAAGTCGATCTCCTCGTAGACGCGCGAGAGCTGGCGCTCGAGCACCACCATGGAGAAGATGGAAGTCCCGGCACTGACGTTGCCGGTGCGCGGGGCGACGGCGTTGGTCGCCGTCATACCGGTTCCCGCGTCCCCCTCCGGCGGACAGAGGGGAGTCCCCGTCGGGATCTGCCCGCCCAGCAGGGCGGCGCCGGACGCCGTCAGGCTGCCTGCCGGTTCCCCCGCCGGCAGGACTTTGGGCAGGATGTCCCGAATCCGCCAGTCATAGCCCCGTCCGGCCACCAGTGCGTCAAATTGCGCCAACATGGATGCATCATAGTCCAACGCTTCGCTGTCAATCGGGAACATGCCGGACGCCTCGCCGATGCCGAGGGCGTTCTCTCCGGTGAGCATGTAATGGACGTACCCGGCCAGCGTGGTGATGTGGGCGATGCGGCCGACGTGCTCTTCCCCATTGAGCATCGCCTGATAGAGATGGGCGATACTCCAGCGCTGCGGGATATTGAATCCAAAGCGCTCGGTCAGCTCTGCCGCCGCCGCGCCGGTGATGGTGTTCTGCCAGGTGCGGAAGGGGGTGAGCAGATTCCAGTCCTTATCGAAGGCCAGGTAGCCGTGCATCATGCCGGAGACGCCCATCGCGTCAATCTCCGCCCCCGCTGGAAACGCAGCCCGCATCGCGGCGAGCGCGGCGTTCAGGCCGGACCAGACCTCTTTCAGGTCATAGGTCCAGATGCCGTTTTCATAACGGCTTGCCCAGGTATAGTCCCCGCTTGCCACAGGGCTGTGGCTGGCATCAATCGCCACCGCCTTGATACGTGTCGAGCCGAACTCGATCCCCAGATAGGTCTGTTCGTTGGTGGTCTGGTCATAAATAGGCATAGTAATCCGTCCTCCTCGCTGAAGCCGCGTGGCTGGTTGAGCCCCATGATTTCGAGTGGTGCTGTTAAAATTAGTATAACGGAATATGCGGAATCTGGCAACCAAAACCATCCGCCCGCGCAGATTTTAACGCGCCCGACAGTGAGATTCCCCTCTCCGCAGCCATCCGGCCATTCCGGAGAGGGGAACCTCGCTGCCGCCACCGGGCGGCCGATTGGGAAAATGCCTTACACCCCTGCGGCGGATGCAGCCCCCTGTCCCTTTTCGGGCAGACGGCGCAGGAACCGCAGCAGCATCACACCGGCCACTGCCGCCATGACCAGCTCCGCCCCCGTCTGCGCAAACGGCAGGCCATAGAGCGGAAAGAGGAAGTTGAGCAGATACAGCAGCGGGATCTCCAGCGCAGCCTTTCGCAGGATCGCCAAGAGAAGGGACGCCTTCCCCATCCCCACCGCCTGAAAGACGCCGACACAGAGAAAGTCCAGCGCCAGGAAGGGCTGCGCCAGACAGAACCCCTTCAAAAACTGCGCGCCGTAAGCGACCGTCTCCTCCTCGCCAATAAACATTCCCACCAACAGCCCGGAGGCGGCAAACATAATCACGGTAGAGAGCACCATGAGCGCCTCAATAATCTTGGCCGAAAAGGACAGGCCGTCACGCAGACGGCGGCTATCGCCGGAGGAATAGTTGTAGCTGATGAGCGGCATGACCCCCTGAGAAAAGCCCATGGCAATGTACATCGGGACCATGTTGATCTTCACGCAGATACCCATCGCTGCAAGCGCTGTGGTGGCATAGCCCGCAGCCAGGTTGTTGAGCACCGTGCTGCCGACAACGTTGAGCAGATTCTGAATCGCCGCCGGGATCCCGACCGCGCAGACCCCGGCGACAATCTGGCGGCGGAAGCTGAGCCAGTGGAGCGAGATGCGCACGCAGGTATCCTGCCGCTTGACGGCGAGATAGACCAAAAAATACCCCAGCGCAAACAGGTTAGACAGGCAGGTCGCCAGCCCCGCGCCCTCCGCCCCCATGTCAAAGCCCCAGGGCAGGATAAAGATAGGATCAAGCACGATATTGAGCAGGCAGCCGCTCATCGTGCCGATGCTGGCATGCAGGGCAGCGCCCTCCGAGCGGATCAGATAGGCAATCACGACGTTCAGAACGGAGGGAATCGCCCCAGCGGTGACCGTCCAGAAGAGATAGGCATCGGTGCCCGCCGCCGTCGACGCATCCGCCCCCAGGAGCGTTAGCAACGGCGCGCGGAGAACCGTGCAGAGCAGAGAGAACAGGCCGCCGGAGATCAGCGCGCCGTAAAACCCAAAGGCGGAACAGCGGTACACCGTCTCCAGGTCCCTGCGCCCCATCGCCCGGCTCATCATGCTCGAACTGCCGACGCCGAAGAGGTTGTTTACCGCGTTGAACGCCAACAGCACCGGGGCCGCCAGCGTGACTGCGGCAGTCTCTACCGGATCGTTGAGCAGGCCGACAAAATAGGTGTCCGCCATATTGTAAAGGACCATGACCAGGGAGCTCAGAATGGTGGGGACGCAGAGCGCCGCCACCGCGCTCGGAATAGGCTGGGTTTCAAACAGGCGCTCGCGTTCGACCGCCGCCATTGGGGTCACCTTCCTTTTTACGACAACAACGGCGTCCCCCTGCCGGGAGACGCCGCAGCCGGTTTTCTGTTCCTATTATACTATGACCTATGACAGACCGTAAATTGCAAGTGCCCCCGTAAAATCCACCGGCAACAAGCTGCCCCGGCCGGAGCCGTCGACGGTTCACTCCACCGTCACGCTTTTGGCGAGGTTGCGCGGTTTGTCGATATCGCAGCCGCGCATGAGGGCGACGTAATAGGCAAAAAGCTGAAGCGGCACCACCGCCAGCGATGGCAGCAGCAGCGCGTCGGTGTCCGGGATGACAATCATGGCGTCGGTGTACTTGGCCATCTCCTGTGCCTTGGCCCGGGTGGTCAGGCCGAGCACCCGCGCGCCGCGGGACTTGACCTCGACGACATTGCTCATATCCTTATCAAACAGCGGGGCGTAGGTCGCCAGCGCCACCACCAGCGTCCCATCCTCGATCAGTGAGATGGTGCCGTGCTTCAGCTCGCCGGCGGCATAGGCCTCAGAATGGATGTAGGAGATCTCTTTGAGTTTGAGCGAGCCCTCCAGTCCCATGGCATAGTCCAGGTTGCGGCCAATAAAGAAGATGGACTCGTGATTGAAGTATTGGGAGGCAAAATACTGAATCTGCTCCGTGTCGCGCAAAATCTCCCCCATCTTCTCCGGCAGGCGCTCCATCTCCGCCAACAGCTCCGCCTCCCGCTCCGGCGTAATCCGGTCCAGAATCCTGGCGTACCAGAGGCCGAAAAGCGTGAGTACCGCCAGCTGCGTGGTATAGGCCTTGGTGGTCGCCACGGCGATCTCCGGCCCAGCCCAAGTATAGAGGACGCTGTCTGCCTCCTTGGCGATGGAGCTGCCCACGACGTTGACAATGGCAAGTGTCCGGGCGCCCAGGCGCTTGGCCTCCCGCAGGGCGGCCATGGTATCCAGCGTCTCGCCCGACTGGCTGATGACGATGACCAGGGAGTTCTCATCCACCAGCGGCTGGGAATATCGGAATTCCGAGGCGAGAGCCACCTCCACCGGTTTACGCAGCAGCCGCTCGAGCAGATATTTGCCCACCACGCCGACGTGATAGGACGAGCCGCAGGCGACGATATACAGCCGTGAGAGCCGGCACAGGAAGCCCGGTTCCAGATCCAGGTTTTCCAGGACGATCCGTCCGCTCTGGATGCGTGGGGAGACCGCCTTGCGCAGCGCCTCCGGCTGCTCCATGATCTCCTTGAACATGAAGTGCTCGTAGCCGCCCTTTTCCGCGTCCGAGATGTCCCAGTCCACCGTGCTGCGCTCTTTCTCCACCGGCTGCAGGAGGGAGTCATAGACCTGGATACCATCGCGCGTGAGAATGGCGAGCTCGCCGTCTTCCATGTAGCTCACCGTCTTGGTATATTTGATCAGCGCAGTCACATCACTGGCAAGGAAGCTGCACCCCTCACTGTAGCCGAGCACGAGCGGGCTGTCCTTCCGGACGGCGATGAGCTGGTCCGGGTGATCAGCGCAGAGGATACCGAGGGCGTAGGACCCCTCAATCCGGTGCAGCACCTTAAAGGCCGCCTCCACCAAGTCGTCCTCATAGTAGTAATCCAGCAGCTGGGCCACCACCTCCGTGTCCGTGTCCGAGTGGAAGACCATGCCCTTACTCTGAAGATACTCCTTGATCTCCATATAATTCTCGATGATGCCGTTGTGCACCACCGCGATGCGGCCGGAGTCGCTCAGATGGGGGTGGGAGTTGGTGTCTGACGGTTCGCCATGGGTGGCCCAGCGGGTGTGCCCCACCCCGACAGTCCCGGTGAGCTTCGCCCCGCCGTCCACCAGATCGGAGAGCACATGCAGGCGGCCTTTTGCCTTGACCAGCTGCAGGCCGCGTTCGCTGTCATAGACCGCGAGCCCCGCCGAGTCATACCCGCGGTATTCCAGCCGCCGCAGGCCGTCCAGCAGGATGGGCGCCGCCTGCTGTGCGCCGATAAAACCGACAATTCCGCACATAAAAGATTCCTCCAGATTTGAACCTTGACTGGGAAAGAGCAGGGAGACACTCGCCGCTGCCCTCTGCTCTTCCCCTTTGAACGGGTCAGGTGGGGTTACTTTGTGCCGAAGATGCGGTCTCCGGCGTCCCCCAGACCGGGGACAATATAGCCGTGCTCGTTGAGCCGCTCATCCACTGCGGCGACGTAGATATCCACGTCCGGGTGCTCGCGCTGCATCCGCTCAATTCCCTCCGGCGCGGCCAGGATGTTCATCATCCGGATATGCCGGCAGCCGTATCCCTTGAGAAACTGGGCCGCCGCGCTGGCAGAGCCGCCGGTGGCGAGCATAGGGTCAATGATGATCGCCTCACGCTCGGAGATGTCAGGCGGCATCTTGCAGTAGTACTCCACCGGAGCAAAGGTGTCCGGGTCGCGGTAGAGGCCGATGTGGCCCACCTTGGCCGACGGCAGCATGGACAGCATCCCGTCCACCATGCCGAGTCCGGCGCGCAGGATGGGGACGATGGCCACCTTTTTCCCCGCCAGCGTCTTACAGTGCGCAATGCCCAGCGGAGTCTTGACCTCCACCTCACGGGTGGGCATGTCGCGCGTGGCCTCATAGCACATCAGCGCGGCGATCTCGCTGGTAACAGCGCGAAACTCGCGCGTACCTGTCCGCTCATCGCGCAGGATGGCCAGCTTATGGTGAATCAGCGGATGGTCTAAAATATGGACCGTATTGCTCATGTTTGAACTCCCCTTTCAGACTGGGCGGCCCTGCCGGGCCAAGCGCTCCCGCTCGGCCTGCGAGAGACGGATATACTGCGCGCGCAGTCCCGCCGCGTCGGTGCACCGGCCGGCGCGAGCCGTCTCCAGCGCGGCGCGGGCCACGCCCCAGGCGGTTTGGAAACGCAAATGCGGCGGCGCCAGCTCCAGGCGCGCCCCGCGTTCTATGCCGTCATTATAGCACAGCTCCGCCCCGTCTCCAACTACTATTTGACCTGTTTTTTCGCCCAGCTCGGAAAACAGCTCCTCCAGCGAGATCGCCCGGTCCGGGCACAGGCGTGTGAGCCGCGCCCCATCGGAGGAAAAGCGGGCGTTGTAGACCTGTCCCCGCCGCGCGTCCATCGCGCAGAGGACCTCCCCCGGCCGGTGCGCCACCTGCCAGGCCATCGCCTCGAGAGTGGAGATCCCGCAGCACGGCTTCTCCAACGCCCAGGCCAGGCCCTTTGCGGTCGCCAGGCCGATGCGCAGTCCGGTGAACGAGCCCGGCCCGGCCGCACAGGCGATCAGGTCCACCTCGGAGGGCTCCATGCCGCAGTGCGCGAGCAGGTCGCGGCACAGCGGCATCAGCGTCTGGCTGTGGGTCAGGCCGCTGTTCTGATAGCTCTGCGCCACCAGAAACTCGTCGCGGCAGAGACAGACGGAGACCGACTTCGCGCTCGTCTCCAGCGCCAGAATATTCACAGCCCTTCCACCCCCGAAATGGTGATCTCCCGCTCCTCTTCCCCCGCGCCGCGGCGCAGGTCGACGCGGATGGTGTCCTGACCCCGAAAGAGCTCCTCCGCCACCTCGCTCCACTCGACGGCGCACACGCCGCCGCGGGCCAGGTAATCCTCCCAGCCGATGTCATAGAGCTCGTCGGCGCCGGAGAGCCGGTAGAGGTCAAAGTGAAACAGCGGCAGGCGGCCGCTGGTGTGTTCATCCACGATCGTGAAGGTGGGCGAGGTCACCCGCCCGGGAATGCCCAGTCCCCGCGCCAGGCCGCGCGTGAAGGCGGTCTTCCCCGCCCCCAGATCACCGGTGTAGGCGATCACCGCGCCCGGAGCCACCAGGCGGCCCAGCCGCTCGCCCAACGCCTCCGTCCCGGCGGGGGATTGGGTGTGATAGGTCATATTCGCCGCCCCTTTCTCCGATGCGCTGTCTTGGAATAGGGGGAGTATAGCACATTCTTTCCTTTTATGCAAGAATCTGCCCCCCAGTACGGGGTCAGACGGAATGCTCCTCCAGCAGCCGGTACCGCTCCGGCGGCAGGACGCCCTTCAGCGTCTGCATCGCCAGCGGGTACTGATTTTCATAATGGGAAAAGGTGTCTCTGGTCTGCAGCCGGAATCCCTGGCGGATATACAGCACAATCGCCTTATGGCTCCACGGCTGGGTATGGACATAGACCGGCAGCTCTCCCAGAGACTGGAACAGCTCCATCGTCCTCTGGCACAGGGCTTTTCCGAGCCCTCTGCCCTGAAAGGAAGGGGCGACCACCAGCCAGTGCAGCGACGCCACCGTCCCCTCTCCCCGTCTGTCACGCCACGCGATGCAGGCGCCGACGATCTGTTCCCGCGCATCGGCCACGAAGACGCACCGTTTTCGAAGCTCTTCCACGTCTGCGCAATAGGTGGCAAGGAAATAGTCCTCCGCCTCCTGCGGCGTGTCAAAATCTCCGATCTCATACTCCATGGCCGCCCACGCCTTCTCCGCGCCACATCTCGCCGCCGCTTCGATCTGGCTTGCCGGAAGCGCTCACTCCACTGTTTTCAGTGATTCCACCATATCAATCTTCCGGAGCCGGCGGCTGCCGACCAGGTTGACGATGAAGGCAAAGGCAAGCGTCATAGCCACCGAGATGAGATAGCTCGACAGATGGGCCGAGCGGCCGAACATGACCAGGTCCACCTCCACGGTGGTGATGAGATAGCTGTGGAACCACTTGCCCACCAGCACACCAAGAGCCATGCCGATAAAGGTGAGCACCAGATTCTCCCGGAACACGTAGTCGCGCAGCTCCTTCTCCCGGAAGCCGAGCACCTTGAGGGTGGCCAGTTCGCGCAGGCGCTCGGTGATATTGATGCTCGAAAGGTTGAGCAGCACCACAAAGGCAAGCGCGCCGGCGGCGCTGATGATGATGACCACCGCCGGGTAGACGCCGTTGAGCTGGCTGCGGACCATCTCCTCCGTCTCCTCCATGTAGTACACGCCGCTGACGGCATCGAGCTGAAGCAGGCGGCTTCCGATCCCCTCCCAGTCGGCGTCCGTCAGATAGCGCAGAAGAATCTGTTCCTCCTCTGGTGCGTGGCCGAAGGCGGCCTCATAGCACGCATCGGTCATGTACAGGTAGTGCTGGATGTAGTTTTCCACAATGCCGGTGATCTCAACCTCCGCTCGCTCGTCTCCCGAGACGACGGTCACCATGTCCCCGACGCCGAGTTCCAGCAGCTCGGCGGTCTTCTCCGAGATCAGCGCGCCGTCTGTCTGCATCTCCACCGGCTCCAGCGTGAGCCGGTCGTGGAAGTCGAGGAAGCCATCCAGATCATCCGGCTGCTCCACCGACATCAGGTTGCCGTCGAGCGAATAGGCCGTGCTCTCCAGCGTGACGGTGGTGAGGTAGACAGAGGTATAGTCATCCAACTCATCCTCGTCCGCCAGCGCCGCCTCCAGCGCGGCGTGCTCGTCCTCCGAGCAGCCGCTGTCGGTGTAGACAATGGCGGAGTAGAGCGTAATGCGGTCAAACTGGAGGTCGAGCACGTCCATAATGGAGTCGTGCAGGCCAAAGCCGGTGATAATCAGGCCGGTACAGCCGGCAATCCCGATTACCGTCATCCAGAACCGCTTCTGGTAGCGGAACAGGTTGCGCGCGGTGACCTTATGGCTGAAGGACATCCGCTTCCAGAGGAAGGGCAGGTGCTCCAGCCAGACCCGCTTGCCGGGGTCGGGCGCCTTGGGGCGCATGAGGGAGGCCGGCGTAGCGCGCAGCGCGGCCAGAGCCGCCGTCAGCACCGCGATGGTGCAGCAGCCCACCGCTGCAATCACGCAGATCGCCGCTGTGCCCCAGTCTACCGTCAGGACAAGGCCGGGATAGTCGTACATCACCTTCCAGCAGGTGACGATCACCCAAGGGATGAACGTCCCGCCGAGGAGCAGCCCGATCACGCTGCCGGTGAGCGAGGCAATCAGCCCATAGCCGACGTATTTGCGGGCGATATCCATGCGGGAGTAACCCAGCGCCTTGAGGCCGCCGATCTGGACGCGCTGCTCCTCCACCATACGCGTCATGGTGGTCAGGCAGACCAGCGCCGCCACCAGGAAAAACACCGTCGGGAAGACGGTGGCCAGCCGGTCCATCCGCTCCGCGTCCTGCTGATAGCTGGCAAAGCCGGTATTGCTTGTCCGGTCGAGGACGTACCACTCGTCCGGCTCGATCTCATCCACCTCCCGCTGGGCGTCCTCGATCTCGGCGCGGGCGTCGGCCAGCTCTTGCTGGGCCTCCGCCTCGCCGTCATAGTATTCCGCCAGGCCATCCTCGTACTCCGCCTGCCCATCCGTCAGCTCGGTGAACGCGTCGGCCAGTTCGCGCTCTCCGTCGGCCAGCTCGCCGCGGGCATCCTCCAGTGCTTCCAGGCCGTCATAGTACTCCGCCCAGCCTTCGTCCAGCTCGGTGCGTCCGGCCGCCAGTTCCGCCCAGGCATCCGCGAGCTGGGCCTCCGTCGCGTCTAAAAGCTCCTTCGAGCTGTCCAGCTCCGCCTGCGCCGCCTCCAGCTGGCTGCGTCCGGCCGCCAGCGCCGCCTTGTTGGTCTCCAGCAGGTCCCGCGTCGCGTCCAGCTCGGCGCGTCCGGCCGCCAGTTCCGCCTGCGCCGCGTCCAACTGTTCCCGGGTCACCGCCAATGTCGCCGCGCTCTCGTCCAGCTGCTCCCGCGTCGCCGCCAGCGCCGCCTGGGTGGCATCCAGGGTCGCGCGCGCCTCGTCCAGCGCCGCCTTCTGCGGGGAAAGCGCCTCCTCCCGCGCACTGAGCGTGGCCTGCTCCCGGGCCAGCTCCGAGGCGCGCGTCTCCAGTTCCGCCCGGAGCGTCTCGAGCCGGCGCTCCTCCTCTCCCAGCTCGGCGGCGATCTCTTCCTCTGTCCAGCCCTCTGCCTCCAGCGCGGCGCGCCGGTCATTCAGGGCCTGTAAATCTCGATCGTAGGCATCTTGGTCGGACTGAAGGGCAGACTCCGCCTCCTGATAGGCGGAGAGGTCTGCCTGGTAAGCCTCCCACACCGGCTGGAACGCAGCGAGGTTCTCCTGATATTCCGCCTCGCCCGCCTCATATTGAGCAAGGCCCTCAGCGTAGGCGCTCTCTCCCGCCTCGTACTGGGCAAGGCCCTCGGCGTAGGCACTCTCTCCCGCCTCATACTGGGCATAACTCTCGGCGTAGGCGCTCTCTCCCGCCTCATACTGGGCATAGCCCGCGTCATAGGCATCCTGCCCCGCTTGGAGCGTGTCCCACTGCTCGCGCAGGGCGGCGGCGCCGTCTTCATACTGGGAAAGCCCCTCCTCGTACTGGGCATAGCCGTCCTCATACTGGGAAAGCCCCTCCTGATAGTCGCTCTCACTCTCCTCCAGCGTCTGGCGGCCATCGGCCAGCTCCGCCTCGCCGTCGATGAGCTGCGCGCGCGCCTCGTCCAGGTCGGCCGCCCCATCGTAGTAGTCCGCCCAGCCGTCAGCCAGCTCCTGCGCGGCGTCGGCCAGCTCCTGCCAGGCATCGGCCAACTCCTGCCTGGCCTCCGCCTCCCCGTCATAGTATTCTACCCACGCCTCGTCAATCTCTGACTGTGCCTCTCCGATCACCTCATCGGTGCGCGCCTGCTCCCGCTGGGTGCGCAACGACTCCAGGCTGTCGATATAGGCGTCGATCAGGTCGGTATAGGCGTCGTCATAGGCGTTTTCCTCCGCCGCGCCCTCCACCGTGAGATAGATATCAGTATAGTAATCCAAGGCATAGGCATCCGGGTGCAGCGTGACGATGGCTGAGACGCTGCCGTTGCCGAGGGTGGAGGTTCCTCGGGTCAGCGAGATGTACAGCGGGCTCTCCCCAGCGCCGACAATGGTAAACGTGTTCACCGTAAGGCTGTCCTCGTAGGCCCCGCTACCGGTGTCCAGCGTGATGGTGTCCCCCAGGGAAAGGCCAAGGGTCTCCAGCATGGATGGCTCGACGAGGCATTCCTCCGCCGTCTCCGGCAGGCGGCCCTCCGTCAGGCTGGGCGCGTTCAACCCGCTCTCGCTCAGACTGATCGCCTTGACCACCAGGGAGTCCGCACCGTCGGCGCTGTAGGCGATCGCGTCCACACTATAGGCGCCCTCGGACTGCTGCGTCCCGTCGGCCGCCTGCAAGGCATCCACGTCCTCCTCCGTCAGACCGAGCGTGGCCATGATATGGACGTCCATCAGGTTCTGTTCGTCCAGATAGGCGTCCATCGAGGCCATCATGTCGGGGGCAGACATCCGCAGGCCAAAAAGGAAGCTGACGGCGATCACCACCAGCGTCAAGATGGATAAAAAGCGCCCGCGGGTCTTGCTGATCTCACGCAGGGCGTCCTGATTCAGCGCGCGCTTGGACATGGCTGCCTCCCTCTGGTCATCTCATCTGTCACCATTCAATCTCGTCTACACTGGTCGGGTTGGCGTTGGTCATGATAGAGGCCACCCGGCCGTTTTTGATACGGATCACCCGGTCCGCCATCGGTGTCAGGGCGGAGTTGTGCGTGATGACCAGCACCGTCATCCCCTCACTGCGGCAAGTCTCCTGCAAGAGGGTGAGGATCTGCTTGCCGGTCACGTAGTCCAGCGCGCCGGTCGGCTCGTCGCACAGCAGCAGCTTGGGATTCTTCGCCAGCGCCCGGGCAATGGCCACGCGCTGCTGCTCGCCGCCGGAGAGCTGGGCGGGAAAGTTATTCTTCCGGTCGCCCAGGCCGACACGACCGAGGACCCGATCCGCCGGCAACGGGTTGCGGCAAATCTGCGCCGCCAGTTCCACGTTTTCCAGCGCGGTCAGATTCTGGACCAGATTGTAAAACTGGAAGACAAAGCCGATGTCGTGCCGGCGGTATTCCGTCAGCTGGCGCGCGTTGTAGCCGCTGATGCGCCGCCCGTCCACCGTGATCTCACCGCCGGTGCAGCTGTCCATGCCGCCGAGCAGGTTGAGCACCGTCGTCTTGCCCGCGCCGGAGGGACCGACAATCACGACAAATTCTCCCTTCTCCACCCGGAAGGAAATGTCGGCCACCGCGACGATCTCCACCTCTCCCATCCGGTAATGCTTGGAAACATGTTCCAGTTCAATATACGACATCCGCGCGCCTCCTCCGCCCATTTTCATGTTTATGATACCATGGTTTCTGCGGGAGAACAACAGACAATTTGTAAACTTTGCCACGTCCGGCCGGGCAGTGCGCATACTTTTCCGGCTGGTCGGGAAAGGCTAACAGCGATCTTCCGGCCGGGGGAATCCGGCCGTTTTTGACCATCTGAGGCGGACCGATACAGGAGGATGACATGACAGAGCAATGGACCGGCTTTGCCCCCGGACGCTGGGTGCGGGCCATCGATGTGGACGACTTCGTCCGATGCAACTACACCCCTTACGAGGGAGGAGAGATCCCCTGGCAGCCCGGCCCGGTCCCCTTCCGTCTCCCGCCCAGCAGCGCCCTTACACCGGCGCGCGCGGAGGAGGGGCTCTTTTGTCCGGAATCGCTACGCCGCCTTGTGCGCGCCGGACAGCTCGAGCCGCCTCTCACTGGCCAGATGGGCGCGCTGGGCGATGCGCGCCGGGTGGCGCTCTACGGCATTGACCGGCTCGCCGCGCCGCTGCGGGCCGCCTGCACTGCGGACGGTCCGCTCGGGCCGTACACGCTCGCGCGCCGGACGCAGCTGGCCGAGCGGCTGGAGGCGCTGGAGGAGCTGCGCGCCCGCGGCCTGCGCGCAGGCGTGGATCTCTCCCTGCCGGCGGGGAACTTCCGGCAGGCGGCACTCTGGCTCGCGCTGGCCTGCCGGGACGGTCCATCGCCCGGGCGGGCAGACCTCTTTCTGGATATCTACGCCGAACGTGACCTGACCGAATGCCTGTGCAGCGAGGCGGAGGTACAGGCCATCGCGCGCTGGCTGCTGGAGGAGGGCATCTTGCGCACGCTGACGCTGGGCGGCACCGGTACGGACGGGCGCGCGCGGGTGACCCGGACGAGCATGCGGCTGCTGCGTGCCGGCCTGTCATGCGCCCCCGCTGAGGACTTTGCGGTGCTCTGGTCCGACCGCCTGCCGCGCGCCTTTCGGCAGGCGGTCAGCCGGGCCGCCGCTTCGGACGGTCTGCTGCGCCTGGAGCCCCAGGACACGCTGGCGGAAGGTAGCGGGGACAGCCTGCTGCTGGGCGCCGGCGTCCCGTTTTCCCCAGGGCAGGAGGAGGTGGCTTTCGCGCCGGCGGTCCATCTGGACCTGGCAGTACGGGCCGTACGGGAGGGTGTTGCTGCGGCGGACGCCGGCTGGGACGCGCTCGCCGGGCCGCTCGCTTCCACATTGAAGTCGCTCGCCGGGGCCGCCTGCGATGCCTGGCAGTTGGCCGCCTTCCGGGCAGCGCGCCGCAGGTCGGACGCTCTGGCGCGCGCGCTGGGCGACGAGGTGCTCTGCCGCTGGCTGGTCCCGCAGCTGGCCGGTCTGGAGGAGGCCGCCGCGCTCCTCGCGGACTGTCCCGGGGCGCCGGAGGAGACGGAGCTGCGCCGCTGGCTGGAGGACGCGTTCTGCGCGCCGTTGGCCGGGCAGGCCGCGGCGCTGGGCGTGCGGCTGCGGCCGCCCATCACGGCCGGCGGGGAATGAGTGCAAAAACAGCAGAGCGGCCGGCAGGACCCGCGCAGGAAAACGCTGCGCGGTCTGCCGGCCGTAGTCTATTCCCCTCTCAGGTATTCCGCGTATACACGCATACAGGCGGATTCCACACTTTTCATGGCTGCGGTATCAAAACCTGAAGAGTAAAAATATTCTGTCGTGTCTGTACACTGATGGTCCCACCATATTTCTCCGCCGTATAGCGGATGCTTTTCATCCCGTAGCCATGGCCCGGCCCATCCGTTCTGGTGCTGCGGGGCAGGCCTTCTTCAAACGTGAGAGAATGATCGTAGTAATTTTGCACCTGAATCATCAGCAGCTCGCCCTGGGCGACCACGCGGACACTGATGACCCGCTTTTCCGGCTCCTCCAGTTCCATCACGGCGGCGATGGCGTTGTCCAGCGCGTTGCCGAACAGGGCGTAGATATCCTCCAACGCCATAAAGCTCAGCTGAGCGCCGTCGGCCAGACAGGTCCACTGGATGTCATGACTCTTACAGAACCGGCCCTTCTCCATCAGGACGATATCCAGCGCGCTGTTTCCCGTCTTGACAGCGGTGTCATAGATCTGAATGGCCTCCTCGACGCTCTTGAGGTACGCCTCCCGCTCCGGCCCGTCGGCGGACGGGCAGTTCGCCCAGAGCTGGTGGCGCAGGTCATGGCATTTGCGGTTGATGGTGTCAATCGTCTCCTGTGTGAGCTGGAACTGGAGCTGCTGCTGGCGCAGGGCGTGGGAGATGCCGTCCAGGTCGCGCTGCAGGTCCATCTTCTCCCGCTGGCTGGCCTGCTGCCAGAGGACATAATAGCAGCACAGCGCATCGCTGATCGGATAGATCAGGCTGTGGGGCAGCGCGGATTCGGCCGATTTCTCCCAGATGCTCAGCAGCCAGACGAACAGCAGGATGGTCGTCATGGGGAACAGGTCGGACCGGCTGACGGAATACCCGCCATGCCGGGCCAGCTTGCGGACAAATACGCGATAAAACAACAGGTAGACCGCCGCGTAGATGCCCAGCACAACCAGCGAAGAATCCCCCCGCCGCGCGCCCCAGAGAACATGATACACGCAGTAGACATCATAGGCCACATGCTGCGTGGCCGATACGCAGATCGTACAGTAGACCGCCTCCCAGAGGGAGACGCGGATACAGCCCCAGATAAACGGGATACACCCGAGCAAAAAGATGCCCCAGTAGACAAGCAGCCACGGTCCGTTCTCCGGAATCGGGAAGATGCTGTTGATGAAAAACGAGGCAGCCAGCATCAGCGAGCAGGCGCACAGCACCCGCAGATGATAATGGGCACGTTTGCAGACCGGATACAGAAAGAGCAGGCAGGCGCAAATCAGCTGGACGGTATAATCCACCCGCTGCCACAGCTGAACGATCACGGGTCCACTCCTCCCATATAGCTCGCCAGCGACTGCAAAAAGGCTTTTTTGCGCGGCCGGCTGATGCGAATCCACTCCTGTCCGATGCGGACGTCGTCCTTCTGCACGGCGGAGACATGCTTAAGGTTGACCAGATAGCACTGATTGCATCGCTTGAAGGACAGGCCCTCCACCTTCTCCTCCAGCTCACGCAGGGTGGCCTTCTGTCGGATAGTCCCTTCCGCTGTATGGTAATAGAGATAGTGGCCCCGCACCTCGGCGTAGAGCAGCTCGTCGGTGGAGAGAATGCGCTTGCCCTCCGCCGTGGTGAGGACAATGCTGCGCACCTTGCGCGCGCGGAGCATCTGCAGGGCATTTTTCATCTTCAGTGCGAAGGAATAGTAGCTGACCGGCTTGACCAGGAAGTCCAGTGCCTGGACCTCATAACCCCGGATGGCCATCTGCGCCAGGTTGGTGATAAACAGGATCAGAACCTGCCGGTCCCGCCGGCGCACCTCGCGCGCCACGCTCAGGCCGTCCTGTCCCGGCATGTCGATGTCCAAGCAGACCAGATCGGCCGACCCGTCATAGTCATCGAGCAGGGCGCTTCCAGACGCGTAGGTCTGGACACACAGCTCCTCGCGCACCTCTCCGGCCAGACGCCGCAGATGCGAGCACATGCTCTCGCGCTCCTGCCGCTCGTCGTCTGCGACTACAATTTTGATCATCGGCCCGGACCCCCTCTCTCCCGTCAGGTCAGCGCTCCGGCTTTCCCTCCGGGAAGATCAGTTTGAAGACAAAGAAATAGATCACCATGGACACGCCGCCGGTGATGAAGGTCACCAGCAGATTGTAGACTGCCGGAGGGAAGGAAACCTGCGCAATGGGCAGCCAGAGGCCGTTGATCGCGTTGCAGGCCAGTGAGATCAGCACCCAGGCGATCAGATACCACATGGCCTGATAGGCCACGTTCCCCTTGCTCCGAAAAGTGATGTTGCGCTGGAGCGGGAAATTGATGCACTGTGCCAAGAAGGATCCGACCTCATAGCTGATAAAATAACCCAGCCCGCCGCCGATAATCACCTCGCCGGCCGCATCGCGGGCCACCTCGTAGCCCAGGATATTCCATGTGTAGTCGAGCCCGGCAAAATGGATCGGAATCTGCGGCCACATGAACTCCACGCCGGCCAGCTCTTCCCCCAACAGATAGGGCAGGAAGGTGAACACCAGATATTGAAAGATCGTGACGCTCAGGCTAAAGACATAGAAGTAAAACAGCTGGCTGAGCCATCGGGCCGCCGTCGGGTGCGCCTCGCGGAACGCGCTCCAGTGCCGGACCCACCAGCGGGCCGGGGCGGAGGTGTTATCCCTCATGCTTCATACACCTCCACCTCTGTCCGGGCCGCGCCGTAGGGGCTCTCAGCGGTGAGCGTCACGCGCTCCCCCTCGCCCGGCAGGACGATGGCCAGCGCCTCGCCGTAATAGGTGTCCGCCGTATCCCCCCGGTAGCCGCGCGGATAGTAAGGGCAGGCGCTGCCCAGCCCGAGCAGCCGGCCCCCGTCGACGCGGACGCGGATCTCCCCGCGGGCCATCGGCTGTAAGACACCATTCCGGTCGGTGTACTGCATCCGGATATAGCACAGCCCGCCCGCGCGGGGAACTCTGGCCTGCTCCGGACGGAGGGTCAGCACCGTCTCCTCCCCTGCCGAGCGCAGCTCCGCCCGGCCGGTCTCCCGCCCGGCGCCGTCATAGGCGACCGCGCGCAGCGTCCCCGGCCGGTAGACCGTGCCAAAGCGCACGCGGCAGTCCCGGCCCACCCGCCGGGTGCCCAGGCAGGTCCCGTTGAGAAAGAGGCTGACGCGCGCGGCGCGGGCATAGACCTCTATCACGGCCGGCGCCCCCTCGCAGCCGTGCCAGGACCAGCTCTCGATCGCGTTGCTCATCTTCCAGGCCGACGGCGAGTGACGCTGGCGCGTGTACGGGACAGGCACGACGGCCAGTCCTACCGTCTCCAGCCCGAAGGCCACGCGGGTATAGCGCATCTCCGCCAGGGGCCTGCCCGTCAGGTCGATGCGGCCGGACCCGGCGCTCAGCCAGCCCGGCCCGTGGGAAAAGTCGGGCGCGTAGTCGCGGTACTCCCATGCGCCGACCCCCACCTCGCCAAGGTAGTCCATCCCCGCCCAGACAAAGTCCCCGATCAGACGGGGCTCTTTCTGCGCCGCGTCCCAGAAACGGGCAGCGTCGGCACAGAAGGTCTCGCTGCCGACAATCAGCCGGTCGGGATACCTCTTCAGATCATGCCGGTAGCGGCGGATACCATAATTATATCCCGCAATGTCCAGTTTGGCAAAGGCATCTCGCGTCTTCCAGTCACACGGCGGCAGCGTGGCCCCAAATTTCATAAAACCGGAGCCAAACAGGCCCGCCATATTGTTGAAAAACGTGCTGCCCACCGCGCGAGTGCGCCCGCCCGGCCGGGCGGCCTCCTCCGCCTTTTTGTCGCTGTAGACGCCAAAGCCGAGGGAGCTGAGAAAGTTGAAAAAGATATTTACCCCGCAGGTGACCGGGCGGGTGCCGTCCAGGCGGTGCAGGCACTCCGTCATCGCCCCGCACAGGTCAATTCCCCGCCGCTGGGCCGTCTCGGAAACCTCGTTCCCGGTGGAGTAGAGGACGACGGAGGGATGGTTGTAGTCCTTTTCCACCATGGCGCGCAGGTCCTCCGGGTAGCGCCGCTCCACCTCCCCGGCGTAGTCATAGCGGGTTTTGTGGATGTACCAGACGTCTACATACTCGTCCATCACCAGCATTCCCAGCCGGTCGCAGGCATCCAGAAGCGCCTTGGAGCACGGGTTGTGGGCCGAGCGGATGGCATTGTAGCCGTTTTCCCGGAGCAGGCGTATCTTCCGCTCCTCGGCAAAGTCCCACGCGGCAGCTCCGAGCAGTCCGTTGTCGTGGTGGATACAGGCCCCGCGCAGGATGACCCGCTCCCCATTGATGCAAAAGCCGGAATGGCTGTCGCAGGTGACCACGCGGATCCCAAACGGCTCACGGCGCACGTCCTCTCCAAAGGTGACGTGGCAGGTATAACGCCTGGGGTGATCCGGCGACCAGAGCTCCGCCCCGGGCAGGGAGAAGTCTCCGCTGCACCGGCCGGTGCCGTCCGCCTGGCGCTCGGCCATGCCGTCGGAACGCGCGATCGGCGTCCGCCCATCCAGCAGCTCCACACGGACCGGGCCGGGCGCGCTGGTCCGGACCTCCACCCGCACGGCGGGCGGCTGCCAGCCGGTCGGAGTGATGCGGATGCCGGAGGGCAGAATATGCTCCTTTGGCATACGCAGCAGCCAGACCGGGCGGTAGATGCCCGTGCCGGTATACCAGCGGCAGTTCGGCTGGTCGCGGTTGGCCGCCTCCACCCGCAGCTCGTTTTCCGCGCCATAGCGCAGCGCGGGCGTGGGATCGGCAAAAAAGCCGGTGTAGCCGTAGCAATGCTCGGCGATCTTCTGTCCGTTGAGATAGACTACGGCGCGCTGGTAGACTCCCTCAAACTCCAGCAGGAGACGCTTCTCCCGGTCCTCCTCCGGGATGGTGAGGGTGCGGGTGTAGACGTAGTCCCGCGCCTCGTACCAGCCGGTGTTCTCGCCGCCGGGGCTGGACGCGCTCCGCCGGTCGTCCAGCATCGCGTCGTATGGCAATGTGACCGAGACCGCCTCGTGCTCCTCTCCGGCCGGCCAGCAGCGCCAATTGTCATCGAGCGCAATTTTTTCCATGCAGTACCTCGCTGTTCTCTATACTTCATGGGGCAATGCCCCGGGACAGGATCTGTCCCGGGGCCGCCCGGTCAGGCCTCTTTGCGATGGCGCAGGTAGGCTGATACCAGCAGGAGCAGCACCGCCGCCCCCATCAGGACGCACAGTCGGATGATGGAGCCCATCATGCTCACATCGCCGAACATGGCCAGATTGAAAAAGTAGCCGACAAAGGTGTATACGCTGTCCACTACAAACGCGCACAGCGCGATCATCTCCAACGCCGGGGCCAGCGCAATCAGCCAGTCGTTTTCCCAGAACAGGCTGAGCGCCTCCAGCACGACCACCGCTGCCAGCGGCAGATAGATCAGCAGGTTCCGCTCACCCGTCGCCGCGCCGTAGACGGCATAGAGGACAATGGAGAGCAGTGCGAGCATGCCGCCCGCGAGGGCCAGATACCAGCCGGCCGCCCGGCCGGAGAAACAGCTTTTCAGGTTCATATGCTTACCTCCCTGTCTCCTTTCCGTCATCTTTCACTTCAATGCTTGGATCTTTTCCACTCCGGAAAAGCATCACCGCGCAGCCCGCCGTCAGTACTGCCATGGCCACGTCGAGTGCATAGAGCGCCGTCTGCCACCACGGCATGACACTGCGAATGGTGGAGTTCACGCTCAAACCGTTGGTCAGGTTTGTCCGAGAGAGCATGTAGTGATAGTTCTTGACCGCATTGCGCAGCCAACCGAGCAGATAGCCGTCATCGTTGGCAGTGATCTCCTGCAAAATGGCCTCCGTGCTGCTGCCGGTCGGGTCGATACAGTAGGTCGTGGTCCCCGCCGTGAGCGAGGTGGAGAAGTGGCTCTTATACGTGCCGCCGGCCACGCCGTCCGTCTCCACCTGCCCCTTGAAGCCCCACTCGTTGCGCAGCACCTGTATGTTGAGCGCATAGCTGGAGGAAGACCAGGTCAGTCCCAGACGGTTAAACGACTGCATCACTGCCAGCGTGTTGTCATGGCTCAGCGCGCCCTCAAACGCCTTCAAAGAGCCTTCCCGGAATGCCTGCTCGTTGAAGAACATCACCAGCCCCTCACGGTACAGCTCCTGATCGTTTCCGGCCAGGTGTTTGATGCCGGGCGAGACCCCGCGGGCCTGCGTGGCACTGAGCTGTATCTCCGTGTACAGATAGGTGAGGATGCTGTCCTCAGAATAATACTCGCCATTTCGGCCACCGAACGGCGTACGGTGGATATTTCCGCCGCCGGCCCAGAAGGAGGGCAGGTTGCAGTACAGCGCCTCTTCCGCCATCAGTTCGCCGCGGCGCTGCAGCCGCTCAGGATTCCAGGTGCAGGCGACAACCGTGCTGGAGGGATATAGGCAGACATCCCGCGTGTCCCCATACTCCTCCGGGAAGGTATTGGAGCCGACACTGGCCGTGCCGTCGCCCTCGGAAAAGGCCGGCTTGCCCACCGACGTGACCTCTACCGTGCCGAACATGTCCGCCAACTGAGAGGCCAGTTCCTCCACCGTCATCTGATCCAGATACAAATCCCAGGTTTCCTCGTCGTCATAGTCCACGTCCTTCATCATGACGAAGGTCAGCCCGTTATTCGCCCCCTGCGTATAATCGTCCACCGAGGGGGCGTCCTCCGGCTTTTCATAGGTATCGCCCTGCAGAAGCACCATCATCTCTTCCGTACAGGCGATCTCCACCGGCTCTTCCGGGAAGGTGTTCTCCCAGTCCTGGCGGGTCAGATAGGTGACGGTATCCGGGAACCAGTAATTGATATCGCAGTCGTCAAACTGATTGGTCACCAGCTCGCCGGTATCGGAATAGCGATAGCTCTCGGTATCCAGCGCGTCATAGGTCCAGCGATAGGTCTTTGTGGCGTCGCCCGCGACCTCATTGCCCTCGTGATCGACCATGCCGGACGCCCCCTTGGCGGCGAGGATGTTATTAAGCGCGTCGTGTGCATCGTCGCCGAGCGAGAGGTAGTAGTCGCCCGCACTGAGGATGTATCCCTTTGCGTTGGTGTAATCATAACTCGCCATCAGGTAGCGGTCAATGCTGACCTGCACCGTTTCAGACGCGCCCGGCTCGAGCAGGCCGGTCTTGTTGAAGCCAATCACCTGAATGGCAGACTTCTCCACCAGATTTTCCCGCTCGTAGTCGCCGTAGGGGGTCTGGACATAGATCTGAACGGCCGATTTCCCCGCCACATCGCCGGTGTTGGTGACGGTGACGGTAACAGTAAAGGTGTCGCTCGCCTCATCATAGGTCACGCTGTCCAGCGTCTGCGCAAACGTGGTGTAGCTCAGGCCATAGCCGAAGGGATAGGACACCTCTTCCTGATAGACCCAGGCGCCGCCGTTGGAGGAACCGGCGCTGGAGGATGCTCCGGAAGACGGGTTCAGGATGGTATCCTCATAGCGCGTCTCGTAGTATTTGTAGCCGACGTAGATGCCCTCCGTCTGGATAACCACGTGGGAGACGTTGTCCTCCGAATCGGTGACGATCCCGGAGTTCAGCACCTCATCCAGATTGGTCCAGGTGGTGCTGTTCTGGCTGGAGACATGCGCCGCCGGGGAGGAGAGGGAGTCCACCGCATAGGTGTCCACCAGGCGTCCTGAGGGATTCGCCTCACCGGTGAGGATATTCGCCACACCCTCAAAGCCGCGCAGCCCCGGTGTGCCGATCCACAGGCAGGCGTCCACGCCGTACTCGTCCAGCCAATCCACTTCCATCTGATAGTTGCTGTTGAGCAGGACAATCACTTTATCAAACACACCGGAGTCGCGGATCATCTCCAGCATGTCACGCTCATCCTGATGGAGCGCCAGGGAACTGATGCCTTCCGGATCTTCCATCATCATCTCGGTATCCTCGCCGCCCTCACGGGCCAGCATGACGATGGCCACGTCGTTGTAGTCGTCCTGCCAGCTCGCGCGCAGCTCATCCGTATAAAAGCTGATCGGCTCCTCCCCCAGCACAGGAGCGGCGTTATACTCCCCTGTCGAGGTTGGGCCGCCGGAGATCTGAAGATTATTGCTGGCCACGCGGGTGGTATCGCTCGCCTGGTAGGCATTGTAGAGTGTGTCATTGATGACAAAGCCCGCCTCGGCCAGCGCGTCATAGGGCGTGATCAGATAAGTCCCCGTATCCGCCGCGCTGCTGTTGGCGCCGCCGGGTGAGTAGACCGGCTCGACGAATGCGTGGCCGAAGAGGGTCACGCGGCTGCCGGACGCCAGCGGCAGGGCATTATCGTCATTTTTCAGCAGGACAGAGCCCTCCTCCTGTTCCAGGACAGACTCGTCATAGGTCGCCTGGATCAGGGTCTGGAGGTTCTCAGCGGAAAACTCTCCAAACTCGCTGGTCCAGTAGATCGTGTCCTCGCCGGACGCGTCCTCGTCATAGACCACCTCGCTGGTGGTGGTGCCGAGATAGGAATTGAGCGTGCCGGTGTAGGTGATCGCGGTCTGGGTGCAAAACAGAGCCAGTACCAGAAGCACCGCCAGGGTGGATGTCAGCCCGCGCCAGCGCCGGGCCCGTCTGCTTTCTTTTTGTTGCATGCTGCATACGCCTCCTTTTCCAAATTCATGTCAGATTTTGCTAATTTTTCGGTTGCACTCTACCCTCCTTTGTCTATTATTTCTAAGGCTATTTATAAAATATTTTTTAAAAAAAGGCAACCGTCTGTGCATAGACTGCTGCGCTCCGGGACGCAAACTGTCCACCGTGACACAGAGCAGTCCTCCTCGTGCCCCGGCGCGGCTGAGCGGTGCGTCTGGGCTCGCGTTCCCCCATGCAGAGCAAAATGCCAGGAAAACGGCAACAGCCCTGCAAGCTCTCATCGTGTGCTTGCAGGGCATGTCCTTATTCTGGTATGTGGTCACTCCATCGCCGCCAGGCTGGTGAGAAACTGGACGGCGGAGCGCGGTGTGCGGTTGGGGTTGCGGATATCCCAGCGGACAGCAAGGGCGGTGAGCCGCTCCGGGTCCATCTCCACGCCGCGGATTTTGGCCAGCTCTCGGACCATCTCCAAAAACTGCGGCTTGGTCAGCTCCTGGAAGAGCACGCGCAGGCCGAAGCGCTCGGACAGAGAGGTCTTCTCCTGGATGGTCTCCCGGGCATCCACCTCATCGCCCAGCCGGTCGGAAAAGGTCTCGCGTACCAGGTGGCGGCGGTTAGAAGTGGCATAGACCGCCACATTGGCCGGCCGCGGCTCGACGCCGCCTTCCAGGATCGTCTTGAGCAGGGAGTAATTGTGGTCGTCCTTGTCAAAGGCGAGGTCGTCAATAAAGAGGATAAACTTCTGCGGCTGATGGCCGAGCATCCGCACCAGCTCCGGAATCCCGGTCAGGTCGTTTTTGTCCACCTCGATCAGGCGCAAACCCTCCATCCCGTCCATCGCCAGCAGGGCTTTTACGGTGGCCGACTTGCCGGTTCCGCTCGCACCGTAGAGCAGCACATTGTTCACCTGGCGCCCGGCGAGCATTGCGCGGGTGTTGGCAGCCACCTGGCTGCGTTGCCGGTGATAGCCCAGCATCTCCTCGGCCGGGATACAGTCCGGCTCACGCACCGGGATGAGCCGCCCGCTCTGCCAGAGAAAGGCGTGATAGCGGGCAAACTGCCCACAGCCGTTGGCGCGATAAAAGGCGGTCAGCTCCTCGAGGGAGGGCAGTTCGCCCCCCGCCCAGGCCGGCAGCGGCAGCTCCGGTGAGAGGGAGGCGGCCATCTCCTCCCACGGCAAAGCAAGCAGGCGGCGCAGCGCCTCCAGGTCGTGTCCGGCCGCGCGGGTGAGCGCCGTCGTCTCCTCCCCCTTAGCCGCTGCCATAGCATAGGGCCACTCGTCATAGCGCAGCCGGTCGCCCAGCCAGGCGGCCAGCGAGTCATAGTCCGACTCCGCCAGCGCGCAGAAGGCACGCCCATAGCAGCTCAGCCGGTCGGCACAGTCCTCTTCCAGCAGCTCCCGGATCGCCCTCAGCACGTCCAGGCGCAGCAGCCCACGGTAGACCGTCAATCCGTCCAGCCAGCGGGACGCGACGGCAAAATTCACTTCCATACGCTCTCCTCTCTCCCCGCCGCAGCAAAAGCAGCACGGCGGCCAAACCTCTCCGGGTCGGCCGCCGCTGCCGGTTCATTTTAGCCCATATCAACGGTGACGACGGTGGACGTCCCGTTATATTCCACGCCGTCGTCCAAGCCGAATGCCGCGGTGGTGACCGTGATCTCATGCGTGCCGGTGCCCGGCTCATACGCCTCGGTCACGCTCCAGCTCTCCTGCTCGCCGGGCGCGACGGCCTCCGTGCTGTAGAGCACCTGGCCCTCCTCATCCGTGACGGTGAAGATAAAGTAGACGGCGTTCTGGCTGTCGTTTACCAGCTCCAATGTATCCTGCCCACTCGTGATGGAGAAGTCGACAAAGCCCGGGAAGATGATGTCCCCCACCTCGCTGTCCGAGGCATCCTCCAGGCTGGTCCCGCCGGGGCTGGCGATGCCGGAAGCGTTGGAAGATGAACTGCCCACCCGGCTGGGCGCATCGCTGGTCACCGGCGGGTTCAGAATCTCCAGGGCGAAGGCAAAATAGGCCACTGCGGCCAGCACAAGCGAAATCAGCAAAATCAGCGCGGACGTGAGCAGGAGATTGGTCTCATGCTCCGGCAGCTGCACTCGTCTTCCCATCCGTACAGACCTCCTCAAATACAGGTAAGGAGATTATAGCGGATTTCCCGGGAAAATACAAGCGAGAATTGCACAGATATGGCATACACCATCTGCTTTCCGTCACTTGAGATTGATGGTGTTATCCTCGTAGTACCGCTTGACACGCAGACGGTTGACTGCGCGGGCCAGGGTGGCCTGCGCAGTGCGGTATTCCATCATGCTGTGCTTTTGCAGCATCTCCTCGCGGGCCTGATCCGCCTCCCGTTGGGCGCGGTTGGCGTCAATGTCCTCCGGACGCTCCGCCGTGTCCACCAGCACGAGCACATCGTTGTTCTCCACCTTGACCATCCCAAAGGAGACGGCGGCCAGGCGGAACCGCCCCTCACCCGGCACACGGTAGGAGAGCGTCCCCGGCACAATGGCGGAGATGGTATTGCTGTGGTTGGCAAGAATGCCGTACTGCCCAGCTACGGTGGGGACAATAAGAGACTCGCACTCGCCCTCGTAGAAGGGGCAGTCCGCCGCCAGAATCCGCACATAAAACTGGCTCATGACGCCGCCTCGCTCTGCAGCTCCCGCGCCTTTTTCTTTACGTCGTCGATCGTTCCGACGTTGAAGAAGGCTGCCTCGGGATATTCGTCCATCTCGCCGGAGATGATGGCCTTGAATCCGGCCAGTGTGTCGCTCAGCGGGACATAGACGCCGGGTGTGCCGGTGAATTTCTCCGCCACATGGAACGGCTGCGAGAGGAAACGCTGGATCTTACGTGCGCGCATGACGGTTAGCCGGTCCTCCTCGCCCAGCTCCTCCATGCCGAGGATGGCGATGATGTCTTGCAGCTCGCTGTATTTCTGGAGGATCTCCTGCACGCGGCGGGCAACCCGGTAGTGCTCTTCCCCAACGAGGTCTGGCTCCAGAATACGGGAGGTGGACTCCAGTGGATCGACGGCGGGATAGATGCCCTGCTCGGCAACTTTACGGCTCAGGACGGTGGTGGCGTCCAGATGGGCGAAGGTGGTGGCCGGCGCCGGGTCAGTCAGGTCGTCGGCGGGGACGTAAACCGCCTGAACCGAGGTGACCGAGCCGTCGCGGGTGGAGGTAATGCGCTCTTGCAGCTCGCCCATCTCGTTGGCGAGGGTGGGCTGATAGCCCACGGCGGAGGGCATCCGCCCGAGCAGGGTGGACACCTCGCTGCCGGCCTGGACAAAGCGGAAGATATTGTCGATGAACAGCAGCACGTTGCGGTGCTCCTCATCGCGGAAATACTCCGCCATCGTCAGCCCGGACAGCGCCACGCGCATCCGCACGCCGGGGGACTCGTTCATCTGGCCGAAGACGAGCGCCGTCTTGTCGGACACGCCGCTCTCGCGCATCTCGGACCAGAGGTCGTTGCCCTCACGGCTGCGCTCGCCGACACCGGTAAAGATGGAGTAGCCGCCGTGCTCCATGGCGACGTTGTGGATCAGCTCCTGGATCAGCACCGTCTTACCGACGCCGGCGCCGCCGAACAGGCCGATCTTACCGCCCTTGGGGTAGGGCTCGAGCAGGTCGATGACCTTGATGCCGGTCTCCAGAATCTCGACGACCGGGCTCTGCTCCTCAAAAGAGGGCGGGCTGCGGTGGATGGACCAGTGCGGCTCGCTCGCCGGCACCGGCTCACCGCCGTCAATCGGGTCGCCGAGGACGTTGAACATCCGGCCGAGGGTGGCCTCTCCGACGGGGACCTCGATCGTCTTGCCGGTCGCGGCGACCGGCAGCCCGCGGCACAGTCCCACGCTCGTGGCCAGCATCACGCAGCGGACAGTGTGCGCGCCAATGTGCTGCGCCACCTCCATGACGCGGCGCGTTCCGTCCGTCTCGACGGTGAGCGCCTCCCGAATTTTCGGCAGCGTCCCGTCGGGGAAATCCACGTCAATGACGGGGCCGGAAATCTGGGCAATGGTTCCGATGGTCACGGTGACAGCGCCTCCTTTCTGCCTTTGCTGCGCTGCGCCCGCGCGCCGGCGGAGACCTCGGTGATCTCCTGCGTGATGGCGGCCTGGCGCACGCGGTTATATTGCAGCGAAAGCTCGCCGAGAATGCTCTCGGCATTCTGGTTGGCCGAGCTCATGGCGGTCATGCGGGCGTTCTGCTCGCTGCAGAAGCTATCCACCAGGGCGCTGTAGATAAATCCGGAGACGTAGCTCTGCATCATATGGGTGAGAATGACCGGGATGGATGGGACAAATTCAAACGGCGCGGTGACCGCCTTCTCCGGCTCGGAGTCCTCGAAGTGCGTCCGGTGGAAGGGCAGCAGCCGCGTCGAGCGCACTTCCGAGGACAGGCCGTTCTGGAAGTCGGTATAGACGACGTAGATCTTCTTGAGCTCCCCGCGCTCAAAGCGGTCCAGCAGGATGGAGCTGATCTCCCGGGCGCGCTGCATGGTGGGGTTCTGCGCGGTGTAGAGGAAGCTCTGCTCGATGGGGATGTGCCGCCGGGCGTAGTAGCGCCGGCCGTATTCGCCCACCACATAGAGCTGGGTGTCCGGATGTTCCTCCAGCAGCTCTGCCGCCTTGCGGATGACATTTTGGTTATACGCCCCGGCCAGTCCCTTGTCTGCGGTGATGACCAGACAGGCATAGGTGCCCTTCGGCAGCGAGGAACCGTCAAGGGGGTAAAAATAGGGGCTCTCCACATCCTGCACGGTGCGGAAGATGCGCTTGATCTCGCCGCGCAGGGCGGTAAAGTAGGGGCGGGTGAGATCCAGCCCGCTCTTGGCCTTGCGCATCTTGGTCGATGCGATCAGGTACATCGCGTTGGTGATCTTCTGCGTATCCCGGACGCTCTCGATCCGGCCCTTGATCTCCTTACTGCTGGGCATGCCGCTTCACACTCCCGCTTGGATGCCGTTCGGACAGAAAGCCGCGCGCGATGGCCAAAATGCGCTCGCGGTCGGCGGGCTCAAGCCGTCCGTTTTGGTCGATCTCCCGGCACAGGTCGGGGGCCTGCGTCTGCATCTGCTCGAGCAGCGCGTGGTTACACGCCGGCACCTCGGCCGGGGGCACGTCTTGCAGCAGATGCGCCATCGCGCAGATCAGGGTAATGACCTGCTCGTGCTGGGCCATCGGGTGATACTGCGCCTGCCGGAGCAGCTGCATCAGTCCCTGTCCGTAGGTGAGCTGGCGGCGCGTTGTTTCGTCCAGGTCGCTGGAAAACTGGGTAAACACCTCCATCTCGCGGTACTGCGCCAAATCCAAACGGATGGCGCCCGCCGCGGACTTCATCGCCTTGGTCTGCGCCGCGCCGCCAACGCGGGAGACAGAGAGGCCGACGTTGACGGCCGGACGCTGCCCGGCGAAGAAGAGCTCGCTCTCCAGGAAAATCTGGCCGTCGGTGATAGAGATGATGTTCGTCGGGATATAAGCGGACACGTCGCCGGCTTGCGTCTCGACGATGGGCAGCGCCGTGATGCTCCCGCCGCCCTTCTCCTCTGACAGGTGCGCCGCGCGCTCGAGCAGGCGGGAGTGCAGATAAAACACATCGCCGGGGTAGGCCTCACGGCCAGGGGAGCGGCCGAGCAGCAGACTCAGCGCGCGGTAGGCCACCGCGTGCTTGGACAGATCGTCATACACAATGAGCACGTCACGCCCCTGCTCCATAAAGTATTCCGCCAGCGCGCAGCCGGCATAGGGTGCGATATATTGCAGCGGCGCGGCGTCGCTGGCCGAAGCGCTCACGACGATGGTATAGTCCATCGCCCCGCGCCGGCGCAGTGTCTCCACCAGCTGGGCGACCGAGCTGGCCTTCTGGCCGACGGCGACATAGATGCAGATGACGTCCTTGCCCTTCTGGTTGAGCATGGTATCCAGCGCGATGGCGGTCTTGCCGGTCTGGCGGTCGCCGATGATGAGCTCACGCTGGCCGCGCCCGATGGGGAACATGGAGTCGATGGCCAGCAGCCCGGTCTCCATCGGCTGATTGACCGGCTGGCGGTCCAGGATGCCGGGTGCGGGGCGCTCGACGGGCCGATATCCCTCGGCGCGGATCTCCCCCCGGCCATCGATAGGAGCGCCCAGCGCATCCACCACGCGGCCGAGGAAGCCCTCCCCTACCGGGATGCCGGCGGTCCGGCAGGTTCGGCGCACCGGGCTGCCGGCCTCGATCTCGGCGTCGTCGCCGAAGAGGATGCAGCCAACCTCTTCCCGCCGCAGATCCTGGACCATGCCGCGGATGCCGCCGGAGAAGAGCAGGATCTCGCCATACATCGCCCCGCTCAGGCCGCTGACGGTGGCAATGCCGTCGCCAACGGTGCGCACCTGGCCCACCTCCTCGGCAGTCACGTGCGGCGTCCAATTGCGGACCGTCTCCCGGATCAGAGGGATGACGTCCTGCCCGTTGGCGCGCTCCAGGTGGCTCATCGCGTCCTTAAACTGGCGCAGACGGCCCTCCAGGCTCCAGTCATAGGTGTCCAGCCCCACGGTGAGGAAGAATCCGTCGCGCAGCGCCGGGTCCTCTACCCATTCCAGCGTGACCAATTGGCCATACTTTCGCTCCAGGAAGGCAAGCATCCGCTCCTCCTGCGGCCAGCTCGGGCGCTCGGCGGAACGCAGGACGGCGTGCAGCGGCGCGGAGGCGTCACGGCTCGCCATGGTTCTCACCTCTCTCCGCCAGATCAAGGAAGCGGTCGTAGTCTCCGCTGCCGCGCGCGAGTTTCTCGGTCGCGGCCACGGCCAGATCGACCAGCTCCTTCTGCGCCTCATACAAGATCTTGTCGTGCTCGCGGCGGGCAGCCTCCTGCGCGTCGGAGATGATCTTCTCCGCCTGGATCCTGGCCTCGGTCAGCCGGGTCTCGGTGGTCTGCGCCAACTCCTGCTTCGCCTGGGCGCGGCGCTCGCGCAACTCCTGCTCCACGGCGTCCAGACGCTGTTGGTGCTCCGCCTCCAGCGCCTCAACATGGGCAAGCTTTTCAGCCGCTTCCCGGTCCATGCTCTGATAGTGCGCTTTGCGCTTGGCAATGAACTCTTTCACCGGGCAGTACAGCAGCAGATAGAGCCCGCCGGCCAGGATGGCAAAGTTAAACAGGTGCAGCAAAATCTGCTGCAGGTCGATATTCAGGGGAATACTCACGGTGAGTTCCCCCCTCTCAGAGGACGAAGATGATGAGGATGGCAACGATCAGGGCGTAGATAATTGCCGTCTCGATGAACACCAAGCCCAGCATCATAGTCGTACGGATCTTGCCCTCTGCCTCCGGCTGACGGGAGATCCCGTCCACCGACTTGCTGGCGGCAATGCCCATGCCAATGGCGCCGCCCGCGGCGCCCAGGCCAATGGCAATGCCGGCGGCGATCGCCTTGGCCCAGTCAGAGTCAGCAACGGCCGCGATGGCCTCGGTGCCGGCATTTGCGGCAAAGGCGGGGGTGAGCATGGCGGCCAGGGCGGCCAGCGCCAGCGCGGCGCGGATGGAAATCGCTTTCATATGTTTCATGACAGAAATTACCTCCACAATGTAGGTTGTTAGTTTGCAGCCCCGGCAGCGTGCCGGGCAGGTTTTGCCTTTTTCTGACGCGGCTCGCTGACCTCTCCGTAAAACAGCGCGGTGAGCATGACCAGCACATAGGTCTGAATGAGCGCATGCAGCAGGGTGAACATCAGGCCAACGATGACCGGCAGGCCGATGCTCAGCGGCAGCGCGTAATAGACCAGCTCCGTGACCAGCAGCCCGCTGAGCAGCGATCCGAACAGCCGGAAGCTCATGGATATGGGC
>CAYWUA010000010.1:24118-41966 GCA_964461385.1 uncultured Oscillospiraceae bacterium | reverse complement strand
TTGGCCTGCGGCGCACCTACGCCGGGATGGACGGCTATGACGAGAACACGGGCGGATATTACCGCAAGACCTTCCGCTTTGGCCGGAAGGTGGACAAGCGCTGGGGGCGGCTGATGGATTAACGGGCAGTTGCCCGACCGTTTCGCATCCTGCCCACAGCGGCACGCGCGGCAAAACACACGCCCCACAGGGCATGGTTTCTCATGACAGCCAAGTAACACAGAAAGGATGATGAATTATGGCAAAGCAGGGCCTCTCCACCATCGGCATCACAGTGACGGTGGACGAGAATGAGCTCAACTACGTCACCGAGATCGGCGACATCGGCGGCAGCCCGTCCAACCTGGACGCGACCTGCCTGCGCGACACGATGAAAAAGAACGTCCCCGGCGTGCAGGACACGCAGGCGTTTGAGGTGACCTACCTCTTCGACAACAGCGCGGCGGACTCGGACTACCGCGTGCTCAAGGCGATGCAGACCGCCGGCGAGGTGGTGGACGTGGCAGTGGAGCTGCCGGACGGGACGGTGTTTGCCACTACCGGCTACGTGACCACCTATGTAGTGGGCGCAAAGGTGGACGAGCTGATCTCCGCCAAGCTGACCGTCTCGCTCCAGTCGGACTGGTCGGTGACCAACCCGGCGACGGCCTGATGACAACTATCCGGCGGCGCGGCGGAAACCCCATTCTGCCGCGCCGCCGGCAGAGAGGATGGTGCGATTTCGATGATGAGAAAATGTGTGCCGCTCCGTCTGGACGGCGGGGAATACCGCCTACGGCTGACGCTGCGCGGCCAGCGGCGGCTGCGTGAGCGCTTTGGAGAGGAGACGCTCCAGACCGTCCTGCTTGCGGCGGCGGACGGCGAGCGGATGAGCGCCCTGCTGGGCGAGGCGCTGGAGTGGGAGGGGGCAAACAATCCCACAACAGACGGCGAGGCGCTCTATGACCTGCTGGTGGACGCGGGCTATCACGGGCAGGAGCGCTTCGGCGCGCTGGCCTTTGACATCGCCGCCGCCTCCGGCCTGCTCTCCGAGCGGCAGGCGGGCCAGCTCAAGGACGCCCTGCGCGAGACGGTGGAGCAGGCCTTCGGCGAGATGCTGCGCGGGGCGCGCGAGGATGGCTCCGCGCAGCCGGAGCGGCAGGAGGAGCGATCAGACGGCCCTTTCCCGGGCACGGCCTGACGGTGGAGGAACTGGCGGAGGAGGGCTGCCTGGCCGGGATCTCCCCGCTGGAGGTGGAGGAGTGGACCTGGGGCGAGGCGGCCGCCGCCGTACGCGCTTATCGCAGGCGCGAGCGCCTGCGCGGCCAGGCGCTCAGCCTGATCGCCGCACGCGCGGCGGAGCGGGCGGCGCGGTGCCTGGCCGGGGAGCGGCTCGCGCCGGTGTATGAGGATTTTCCCTTCTGGGAGGAAGAGGAGATCCGCGCCCTGCGGGTGGAGCACTACCGGCAGATCATGCAGCGCCATGCCGCATCCGCCCGCGCGGGACGAGAGGAGGTTTGACAGATGGAGACAGAGGAGAGGAGCGTCCGCTTCCGGCTGGAGGATGGCGGCTTTCGCCGCAGCGTGGAGCGGATGACGCTTACGGTGGACCAGTTCCTGCGCCGCGCGTCGCTGGTGGAACAGGCCTACACCCAGTCACTCAGTCGGGTGCAGTCGGCGCTGCGGCAGCTTGGTCAGGCGTTTTTGCCGGTGGCAGCGGTGGGAATGAATCTGTTTGCCAGCCTGCTGCGCGCCGTCGAGCCGGTGGCCGAACGGATCTCCCGGTTGGTGACCGGGCTGTTCGGCGTGACGGTGTGGCAGCCGGGCAGCGAGGCGGCGGAGGGCATGGCTGCGTCGCTCCGGCGGGTGGCCGGTTCGGCGCGCTCTGCCGCCCGGGCACAGCGCGACCTCTATTCCTTTGACCGCATCACCCGGGTGAGTGCCCGGGGGAGCGGCGGTTCCTCATCCGGAGGCTCCTCCGGCGCCGGGGGGAGCGCCGCCGCTGCGACCGGCGGCGCGTGGGTCCAGGTGACCGGGGCGCTGCAGCAGACGCTTGCCCGGCTCTGGCAGCCCTTCCGGGAGGCGTGGGAACTGGAGGGGGCGCGCGTGCTGGAAGAGGCCGGCACGGCTCTTGACCGCCTCTCCGGCCTGGCCGGGGCGCTGGGACAGAGTTGGATGGCCGTCTGGACGGACGGGACGGGAACCCGCCTGGTGGCCACGTTGTTGCAGCTTGCGCAGAATCTCCTGCGCACGGTGGGAAACCTCGCCGGACAGTTTACCCTTGCCTGGACGGCCGGCGGTACGGGAGAGCGGATCTTCCGCGGACTGCTGGGCCTGGCGCAGACCCTGTTGGCCGGGCTGCGGGATATGGCGGCGGCGACGGCGGCGTGGGCCGCACAGTTGAACTTTGCGCCGTTGTTGGAGGGGTTTGCCGACCTGGTGGAGGCGGCGCAGCCCTTTGCAGAGCTGGCCTCCGGTGCCCTGTACTGGGCCTACACCAATGTCCTGCTGCCGCTGGCGGGCTGGGTGATCGATTCGGCCGCGCCGGCGGGCCTGAATCTGCTCTCCGGGGCGGTGCAGCTGCTGACCTCGGCGCTCAATCTCTTCCGCCCGGTTGCACAATCGGTCTGGGAGTATCTGCTCAAGCCGATGGGCAGCTGGACGGGGTCCCTGCTGACCACTGGCCTGAACCTGGCCGCCGGCGGGATGAATACGCTGGCCAGTGCGATCAGCCGGCTGCCCTCTTCCTGGAGCGGCCTGCAGGAGCAGATCGGTAAGGCCTGGAGCGGGATTCAAAACACGCTGGTGACGGCGGCCGGCAGCTGCCGGACGGGCGTGGTGGGAGCCTTTACATCCCTCGCCTCCGGCGCGGTAAGTCAGGTCACCAGCCTGGGCAGCAGGCTCAAGAGTGCGTTCGGCACACTGGTGAGCGGCGTACAGAGCAAGCTGTCCGGCATCAAGAACGCCATCTCTACGCCGGTGCGTAACGGACTCAATGCGGTGGTGGAGCTGGTGAACAAGGTTATCTGCAAAATCAACAGCGCGCTGAAGTTCTCCTGGCCGGCGATCAAGGTGGCAGGCAAGGTGATCGTACCTGCCGGCAGCGTGACCATCGCGCGCCTGCCCACCATCAGCAAGCTGGCTGAGGGCGGCGTAGCGCTTGGGCCGACGCTCTCGCTCATCGGTGAGGCGGGCCGGGAGGCGGTGCTGCCACTGGACCGCAACACCGGCTGGATGGACCGCCTGGCCGAAGTGCTTGCCCAGCAACTGGAGACGCGCGGCGCCGCCGGCGGCGGGGAGACGGTGGTCGAGGTCTACGTCGGCGGCGAGCGGCTGGCCCGCCAGGTGGTGCGTGAGGTCAATGCCCAGACCCGGCGGACCGGCGTGTGCCCGATCTATGTGTGAGGAGGGGAAGCAATGTCCGGCATCACGGTGACAGGGCTGACGATCAACGGCGTGTCCATGCCAGACCCGGCGCTGGAGGGGATCACGATCTCCACGGAAAAAGTCTGGTCGTCCAACACAGGCCGCACTGCCTCGGGCAAAATGGTGGGCAGCATCATCGCCCGCAAGACGACAGTCAAGATCAAGTGGCCCGTGCTGACCACGGCACAGGTGGCGGTGATTGAGGCGGCGGTGAGCGACGTGTCTGCGCCGTTCGTGCCCATCTCATATACCGACATGTGCGGCAACCGGGTGACCAAGACGGTCTATTTCGGCACGCCGAGCTATACGATCTACTCCTGGGCGGATGGCCTTCAGCTCGTCCGGGACGTGACGGTGGAGGGAATCGAGCAGTAACGCCAAAGCGCGCGGCAAAACGCCCCAGGACATGATGTCCTGGGGCGTTGCCAGTTTAAATCGGGGGGTGATCTGTGGATTGTGCCGCCGGCAGAGAGCCGCCGAGCACGGCGCAGAAATACCGTTCTATCGGGGCGGTCCGGCCCGTAAAGCGGTAAAAAGACAGATATGGCAGGGCAGCCGGATGGATGGCCCGGACGGCCTGCAGCGGGGCGATGAGCGGTTCGTTCCCTATCATAGTGTCTTCTTTCCCGATTTGGATTCCGGAGATCAAGAGGAGCCAGGCTGGCAGATGTGCACACACCCTGAGACGAGGGCAATACCGCAAGGGGTGCTGTCTATGCTGGAAAAAAGACTGTTTTTCCCAGCCGGCGGGCGGAGTGCCGCGCCGCCCGGGCGGGCAAACTGATCTTAAGACTTCTCCATCGACATCTGCAGCGCGCCCGCGCCGATGATGCCGGCGTCGTTGCCCAGCGTGGCGCGCACGGCGGGCGGAGGCGTCAGCTCGTCCGGAGCATAGCAGTACTTGCGGATGGACTCATTGAGCGGAATCATCAGGTAGTCGCCCTGATTGCAGATGCCGCCGCCCATGATGACCAGCTCCGGCCGGAAGGAGTTGACCAGGCTGGCGATGCCCTGTCCCAGATAGTCAATGTACTGGGCGATGACGGCGCGGGCGGTCCCGTCCTCCAGCTTGGCCGCGTCAAAGGGGGTCTTGCCGTTGACCCTGTCCAGATCATTGTCCACCAGTGCCCACATCTTGGAGTCGGGGTTTTTCTCCATCGCCTGGCGGGTCTGGCGGATGAGCGCGGTGGCGGAGGCATAGGTCTCAAAGCAGCCGCGGCGGCCGCAGCCGCACAGCTCGCCGCCGTACAGGAAGGTGAAGTGGCCCGGCTCGGTGCCCTGGCCGGTGCAGCCGGTGAAGATTTTGCCGCTGACAATAAAGCCGCCGCCGATGCCGGTGCCCAGCGTGATCATCAGGGCGCTGTTGCAGTTGCTGCCGCTGCCGGCGACCACCTCGCCCAGGGCGGCGCAGTCGGCGTCGTTGCCGAGATAGACCGGCAGGCCGAGCGCGTTTGACATAATATCGGCCAGCGGCACATGTTTCCAGCCCAGGTTGACCGCGCGGATCACCGTGCCGTCCGGTGTCACGGCACCGGGCACGCCGATGCCAACGGAGGCGATATCGGAGAGCGTCATCCCGGCCAGCTCCAGTACGGCGCGGACGGAGGCGATCATGTCGTCGATCAACTCCTGCTGGCCGCGGTCCGCTCCGGTGGGTACGCTGAGTTTTTTGACCAGTGAGCCGTCCTCGGCAACGATGCCGACGGCGATATTGGTGCCTCCGATGTCAATTCCGATAAAATGACGCATAAAATGGACCTCCCAAGCGAAAAAAATCGCATCACTGCCGCCGCGGTCCTCTTGTGTAAGAAAAGCACAATTTTCATCCGCCGCAATGATTTCTTCATGGCTATTATAACAATGAGTCCTTAAATTTGCAAGACAGGAAAGCCAATTGCGCTTGAAATTTCCGCGTGGATTCGATATACTGACAAAACAGGGAGAAAAATCTCCCCGGACGAGATTATTTTACACGGTGGGGCAAAAAATGGCGAAACAAGTGGCGACAAAGAAAAAGAGTCCGGGCGCAAAGGCAAAGAAGGCGCGCCGCGCCGCGGGCGTGCGCGCCGCGCTGGCGGCGCTGGTGATCTGCCTGGTGCTGGTGGGCGGGGCGTATGTCGCCCTGTGCGCGATGGTGGATCAGAGCGTGCTGCTGCCCAACACGGAGATCAACGGCGTGGCCCTCGGCGGGCTGACGCGGACGCAGGCACAGGAGGCGCTGCAGGAGGACTTCCGGTCAGACTATCAGGGCGCGGCGGTGACCGTCTCCCTGGAGGGGGAGGAGTACACCGTCTCTCTCTGGGATGAGGAGCGCAACGTCCTCACCCTGGATACCGGCACGGCGCTGGACGAGGCGATGGAGCGCGGGCATGGCAGCTTTTTCACCCGCGGCCTGGACTGGCTCAGCGCGCAGATCACCCCCTGGAGCGGGGAAGTGTTGCCGCAGGTGTCGGACCAGGCCGGCCTGCGCGAGGCGATCGCGGGCAGCGGCATCGAGGCGGTGGACACCGCCTCCGGCACCACCTATGAGGTGGGAGAGCAGAGCGTGACCTTCACCAAGGGGACCGACGGCGTGGTGGCCGACGTGGAGACACTGGCCGGGCAAATCACCGATCTGGTCTCCTCCGGCGCGGCGCTTGGCGGCGGCGTGATTGACAGCGCGACACTGGGCAGCACGGCCGCCGCGCTGGACGTGCAGGAAGTCTATGACGAGGTCTACACTGACCCGCAGGACGCGACGCTGGATCCGGAGAACGGCTATGCCATCGTGGACTCAGTCGACGGCGTCTCCCTCGACGTGGAGGCGGCGCAGGCGGCGCTCGAAGCGGCTGCGCCGGGCGAGACGGTGACGGTGGACCTGGTCTTCACCGAGCCGGAGATCACGACGCAGGAGCTGGAGGAGTGCCTCTTCCGCGATGAGCTGGGCAGCTACACCACCAGCGTCTCCGGCTCGAGCGGCCGCCGGGAGAACGTGCGCCTGGCGGCGGAGTTCTGCGACGGCGTGATTCTCATGCCGGGCGAGGTGTTCAACTACAACGACGTGGTGGGGGAGCGGACCACGGCGCGCGGCTTCTCCGCCGCGCCGGCCTACCTGAACGGCGAGACGGTGCAGGAGGTGGGCGGCGGCATCTGCCAGGTGTCCTCCACCCTCTACGCCGCCTGCCTGTACTCCAATCTGGAGATCGTCACGCGGGTGAACCACACCTATGCCTCCAGCTATATCGGCCTGGGGCTGGACGCCACCGTCTCCTGGGGCGGGCCGGAGTATGAGTTTGCCAACAACACGGACTATCCCATCCGAGTGGACGCCTCCTACTCCGGCGGGCAGCTGAGCATCTCTATCCGCGGCACCAAGACGGACGACATCCGCGTGGAGATGGTCAGCGAGACGCTGGAGGTCATCCCCGCCGGGACGGGCGAGGGCAGCCACCACACCGGCTATAAGGTGCAGACCTACCGCAACCTCTACGACGGGGACGGCAACCTCATCTCCTCCACGCCGGAGGCGTACAGCTCTTACCGGGCCAGCTGAGGAGGTGCGGGATGGACCATCTGTTTTCCGACGAGACGATTCAGTTTCTCTGGGGGCTCCGCTTCAACAACGAGCGCGGCTGGTTTCAGGCGCACAAGGAGGAGTATCTGAACACCCTCTACCGCCCAATGCAGGACCTCGGCGCGCATCTGCTCGAGAGCGTCGGGGCGGAGAACCCGGACCTCGGGATGCAGCTGCGGGTGACGCGCATCTACCGCGACGCGCGGCGAGTGCGCTACGGAGGGCCGTACAAGGAGCATCTCTGGCTCAGCCTGGAACGGCCCTATGACCGTGACGACTGGCACGGCGGGCCGTCGCTCTGGTTTGAGATCGCGCCGGAGGGCTATGAGTACGGCTGCGGCTACTGGGGTGCGCCGCGGGACATGGAGCGCTACCGCCGCACCGTCCTGCGCAAGCGGGAGGAGATGGAGCGGCTTGCCCGCCGCCTGGCCCGGCAGGAGCGCTTTCAGCTCGGCGGGGAGACCTACCGGCGGCCGAAGCTCCAGCTCTCCGAATTGCTCGACCCGTGGGTAAACCGCAAGGGCATCATGATCTCCCATGCCAGCGCGCCGGACGAGCTGCTCTGCTCCCCCGACCTCTGGCGTGAGGTGGCGGAGGGTTTTCGCTGGCTGCTGCCGTACTACCGTTTCTTTGACGCCCTGCGGCTGGAGCCGCCGGTCACTGACCGTATTATGTGAGCCTTGGGCCATAAAAATTCCCCTTCTCCGGTATGGAAACCCGGAGGAGGGGAATTTTGTGCGTTAGACGGCAAGATTTCAGATCACCGGACGCCGAAGCGGTAGACGGCGGTCTCGTGATAGGCCTCGCCCGGGCGCAGTACGACGGAGGGGAAGGCGGGGAAGTCGGGGGAGCAGGGATAGTGCTGGCTCTCCAGGCAGAAGGCGCTGTAGCGTCCATACTGCGCCCCGCCCTTGCCGTGGCGCGGCGTGACGCCGTCGGCGGCGATGACGAAGTTGCCGGTGTAGAACTGGGTGCCCGGCTGAGTGGTGTAGTAATCCAGCGTGATGCCGGTGCGCGGGGAGAAGGCGTGGGCGGCGGGCGTGTCCAGGCCGGGCGCGTCGAGAATCATATTCAGATCGTAGCCCGAGGCGGAGCGGAGCATCGGGTGGTCCGCGCGGAGGTCGCGGCCGATCGGCTTGGGTGTGCGGAAGTCAAACGGCGTGCCCTCCACCGGGAGAATGCGGCCGGTGAGCAGGTTTTCCGCGTCCCCCTCGGTGAAGTGGGAGGCGTTAAGCTGCAACTCGATATCCAGGATATCGCCCGCGCCGTGGCCGGAGAGGTTGAAGTAGGCGTGGTTGGTGAGGTTGACGATGGTGGGCCTGTCCGTCGTGGCCTGATAGTCCAGAATCAGGCGGTTGTCCTCTGTGAGCGTGTAGCTGTAGCGGACGTTCAGGTTGCCGGGGTATCCCTCCTCGCCGTCCGGGCTGAGGAATGTGAAAATCAGCGAATTCCCCTCCGGGCGCCCCTCCAGCACGCGTTTGCAGTAAGTGCCGTGGAGGTGATTTTCCCCCTCGTTGGGGACGAGCTGCCAGATCTTGCCGTCCAGGGAAAAGCGGGCCTTGCGCAGGCGGTTGGCGAACCGGCCGACCAGGTTGCCGAAGAAGCAGGCGTCGTCCTCATACTCCGCGACGGTGTCGTAGCCGAGCACGACGTCTACCGGACGGCCCTCCCGGTCAGGCACCACGATGGCGCGCAGCGAGGCGGCGTAGGAGAGCACGGAGACGGACATGCCGTTTGTGTTGGAGATGCGGTATTCGGTGATGGTGCGGCCGTCCCGGGTGTGGCCGAAGGGCTGGCTGGTGATGGGCATAGAGCAGACCTCCTCTGCGATAGGGTAAGAGAAAAGCGGCGGCGGGCGCGCGGCAGGGATAGACCGCTGCCCGCGCCCGCCGGTTTGCCGCGGGAAATGAGAGGGTTAGAAGGACTTGGCGACCTCAACGATGTGCTCCGCGCTCAGGCCGAACTGCTTGAGCAGGGCGGCGGCGGGGCCGGAGTGGCCGAACTCGTCGTTCACGCCGATGCGGCGCACAGGGGTGGGCAGCTTCTCGGCGAGCAGGCTGCAGACCGCCTCGCCCAGGCCGCCGATGACGGAGTGCTCCTCGGCGGTGATGACCTTGCCGCACTCGCGCGCGGCCTGGAGTACCAGCTCCTCGTCCAGCGGCTTGATGGTGCAGATGTTGATCACGCGGGCGGAGATACCGTCCGTGGCGAGCGCCTTGGCCGCCTCGATCGCCTCGGCGACCATGATGCCGGTGGCGATGATGGCCACGTCGGAGCCATCGCAGACCACCTCGCCCTTGCCGATCTCAAACTGGTAGTCCTCGCTGTGGAAGACGGGGCAGGCTGCGCGGCCGAAGCGCATGTAGACCGGGCCGACGTGCTCGTAGGCCGCCTTGACGCAGGCGCGGGCCTCCACGTCGTCCGAGGGGCTCATGACCACCATGCCGGGGATGGTGCGCATCAGGGCGAAATCCTCGCAGCACTGGTGGGACGCGCCGTCCTCGCCGACGGAGATGCCGCCGTGAGTCGCGCCGATCTTGACGTTCAGGTGGGGATAGCCGATGCTGTTGCGCACCTGCTCAAAGGCGCGGCCGGCGGCAAACATGGCAAAGGAGGAGGCGAAGGGGACCAGGCCAGTGGTGGCCAGGCCGGCGGCGACACAGATCATATTGCTCTCGGCGATGCCGCAGTCGATGTGCCGGTCGGGGAAGGCCTTCTGGAAGGTGCCGGTCTTGGTGGCGCCGGCCAGGTCGGCGTCCAGCACGACCAGGTCGGGGTGCTGTGTGCCCAGCTCTTTCAGGGCGTTGCCGTAGCTCTCACGGGTGGCAATTTTCTTCACGTCTGCCATATCAGTTCGCCTCCAGTTCTGCCAGCTGAGCGTTCAGCTCGTCCATGGCGATCTTGTACTCCTCGTCGTTGGGGGCCTTGCCGTGCCAGCCGGCCTTGTCCTCCATGTAGCTCACACCCTTGCCCTTGGTGGTCTTCATCACAATGGCGAAGGGCTTGCCCTTGGTCGCGCGGGCCAGGGTCATGGCCGCCTCGATCTGGTCAAAGTCGTGCCCGTCGATCTCCGCGACCGCGTAGCCGAAGGCGCGCAGCTTCTCGGGGATGGGATAGGGGCTCATGACGTCGGACACCTTGCCATCGATCTGCAGGCCGTTGTTGTCGATGATGACGCAGAAGTTGTCCAGGTGATAGTGCGCGCCGAACATCAGCGCCTCCCAGACCTGGCCCTCCTGGATCTCGCCGTCGCCGAGCAGGGTGTAGACGCGGTAGTCCTTGCCCTGGAGCTTGGCGCCCTTGGCCATGCCGGCGGCCACGGAGATGCCCTGGCCGAGCGAGCCGGTGGACATGTCCACGCCGGGGACGGTGTTCATATTGGGGTGGCCCTGGAGATAGCTGTCAATGTGCCGCAGCGTCGGCAGGTCTTCCACCGGGAAGAAGCCGCGCAGCGCCAGCGCGGAGTAAAGGCCGGGCGCCGTGTGGCCCTTGGAGAGGACAAAGCGGTCGCGCCCGTCCATCTTGGGGTTGGCGGGGTCGACGTGCAGCTCCTTAAAGTACAGATAGGTGAACAGGTCGGCGGCGGAGAGGCTGCCTCCGGGGTGGCCGGCCTTGGCGCCGTGGGTCGCGGTGACGATGCCCATGCGCACCTTGCAGGCGGTGATGGCGAGCTGCTTTTTTTCAGCTGCGGTCATGGTTTGCTCACACTCCTTATCGACGGTATGATGTTTTATGTTCGAATCTTGCCGTTTTTTGTTCGTTTTAAAGAGAAAAGCGGCAAATGACTGGTTATATTATACACACAGCGGTGCCCCGGCGCAAGGGGTATCAGCACCGGGGCACAGAGAAAACGCAAGATTGTCAGATTTGATCCATAAACTGAGAGACAAAGTTGAGCGCCGCGCCGACACAGGTGGCCCAATAGCCGAAGCTGGAGACGGTGCAGTAGCTTCCGTCCGTCTCAAATGTGGCCAGTTTCTGGAGTCTGGCGCGCAGATCGTACAGATACGGGCCGATATAGCCGCCCAGCAGGCCGCCGAGCACCACCTGGCAGTCGAGCACGAGATGGATGTTCGTAATGCCGATGGCCAGATGGTCGAGGTATTCCTCCCAGATCTTTTGATACTCCGCGTTGCCGCTCTGCAGGCCCTCGAAGAAGGCGCCGATACTGATGCCGAGGTCCTCCGACAGGCGCTTGGTGGAGCAGAAGGCCTCCAGACAGCCCTTCTGCCCGCAGCCGCAGACCGGGCCGTTGGGGTCAATGCGCATGTGCCCGAATTCGCCGCCGTGGAGCGTGCTGCCGTGGTAGGGCGTGCCGCCAAGCAGCATCGCGCCGCCCAGACCGCGGTGCAGGAACATGTAGACCATGTTCTGCTTTTCCGGGTTGACCCACCAGGTGGCCAGCCCCCCCGCGTTTGCGTCGTTTTCAAAGATCACCGGATAGGGGATATGGCTCGCCAGCAGGTTCATGTCCAGCTCGGAGACAGGCTGGACGGGGGACATGGTCACCTTGCCCGTGTCCGGCTGCGGGACGCCGCAGACGGCGATGCCGACGCCGAGCAGCCGCCCCGTGTCGATCTCGTTGGTTTGGATAAAGTCCTCGATGGCCTGCGCCAGGAAGGAGGCGTACGCATCGTCGTTGGCGATGGGCCGGGAGACGCGCTGGCTGCAGATCAGCTGCGCGCGGATGTTGATGCACGCCAGGTGAATCCGCCGGTGCCCGAGGTAGACGCCGATGGCGCAGCGAACATTGTTGGACACGCCGATCGCCCGCGGCTTGCGGCCCCCGGTAGAGTCAAATGTACCCTGGAATTCCAGCAGGTTGGCCTCCTGCAGCTCCTTCAGGTTCTGCCCCACGGTCGGCAGGCTGAGGGAGAGGGCCTGCGCGATGTCCTGCTTTGTGACCGGATGGCCGGAAGAATAGATATACCGAAAGACGCGGTTGCGGTTCTGACGGCGCAATTCAGCGGTATTAAAGGTTGCCATAGTTTTTATCACCACACCCAAACTTTTAGAAAAGTAACCGAATCCTTTCTTTATTGTAACACAGTTCGCAGAAAAAGCAAGAGGAAAATTTGAAAAGTTTTTTAAAACTGCGCCAGCATTACGGCTATGCGCGAAGGCGGGTGAGAAAATGTCCGGAGGATGGACTTCATGTCCCGGCTGATCGGGTTGCCGGGGCGGAAGTCTCCGTCCGGACAGAAACTCTGATATGGGAAGTGATTGAGCCTTGCACGGCAAAAAATCTCTCGCTGACAGGCATATATCCTATTTTTCAGACAAGGCCTGCTCCGCCAGCAGTTCCTCCACCAGCGCCAGGCATTCGAAAACCATGGCGTCGCAGTGCGGCTTGCGCTCGGTGTGGCCCAGCGCCCGGTCGAGCCGCAGCAGTTCGGCGCAGTCGAGCGTGCCGTCGTGCGCCGCACGGACCCGGCGCAGGAACTCCTGTGCGGTCTTCTTGTCCGCCCCGGCCAGGCCGAGGGCCATCAGCCCGCCGGTCACGCCGCCGCAGGTGGCGCCCATCCCCATGCCGGCGGCAAAGTGCGCGGCGATCCGGCAGGCGGTCTCGGTGTCCATCCCCAGCGACTCGGCCACCGGAACAAAGACGGCCTGGGCGCAGTTATAGTGGCGTGTGGTGTCCGCGCGCAGGGCGCGGCAGCGCTCCATGCGCTTGCTTGTCTCGCTCATGTCTTATCTCTCCTTTTAATTCATGGTATCCCGGCTGTCCTGGAATATCTGCTCCACACGTGTGCGGATGCCGCGGTGCTCCAGTGCCGTCAGCTCCGGGTCTTCCTCCAGCAGTGCGGCGGCGGCCTCGCGCGCCTCGTACAGCACGCGGGTGTCGGCGGCGAGGTCGGCCACCTTGAGCGGCGGCAGACCATGCTGGCGGTTCCCGAAGAAGTCGCCCGGGCCGCGCAGTTTGAGGTCCTCCTCCGCGATGTGAAAGCCGTCGCTGCTCTGGCACAGCACCCGCAGGCGCTGGCGCGTCTCCGGCGCCTGGGCGGAGGAGACGAGGACACAGTAGGACTGGCTCTCCCCGCGGCCCACCCGCCCGCGCAATTGATGAAGTTGGGAGAGGCCGAAGCATTCGGCGTTCTCCACCACCATCAGCGTGGCGTTGGTCACATCCACCCCCACCTCGATCACGGTAGTGGCCACGAGGATGTCAATCTCCCCCCGTCCAAAGGCGCCCATCACCGCTTCCTTCTCCCGGCTCTTGAGCCGGCCGTGGACCAGGCCGACGCGCAGGTCTGGAAAGATGTGCTTTTGCAGGTCCTCCGCGTAGGGGGCGGCCGCCTTGCGCTCCGGTCCGGCGGTGGCCGGGACCTCCCCCTCCTCCACGGCGGGGCAGACCAGATAGACCTGGTGCCCCTCACGGACCTGCTTGCGGATAAAGCCGTAGAGCTGGGGGCGCTTGCGCTCCCCGATCAGGGTGGTCTGTACCTCCCGGCGGCCGGGCGGACGCTCGTCGATGACGGAGACATCCAGGTCGCCGTAGACGAGCAGGGCGAGCGTGCGCGGGATGGGCGTGGCGGACATGACGAGGACGTGCGGCCGCGCCTCCCCCTCTCCCTTGGCGGCCAGCGCCGCCCGCTGTGCCACGCCGAAGCGGTGCTGCTCGTCTGTAATCACCAGCCCCAGACGCCGGAAGGACACCCCCTCCGAGAGCAGCGCATGGGTCCCCACCGCCAGGTCGATGGACCCATCCGCGAGGGCCGTGTAGACCGCGCGCTTTTCTGACAGCTTCATCGCCCCGGTGAGCAGGCCCACCCGCTGCCCGCTCTTGGCCAGCAGCGGGGCAAGCGTGTGGTAGTGCTGCTCGGCTAAGATTTCCGTCGGGGCCATCAGGGCGGATTGACAGCCGTTTTTTGCCAGCAGCCAGGCGCAGGCGGCGGCCACCACCGTCTTACCGCTGCCTACATCGCCCTGGATCAGCCGGTTCATCGGCGCGCCGGAGCAGAGGTCGGCAAAGGCCTCGTCCAGCGCGCGCCGCTGCGCCCCGGTGAGGGAGAAGGGGAGGGTGTCGAGATATTCCGCCGCGTCGTACGACTTGCAGGGGATGCCCAGCCCCCGGCCGCGGCTGCGGCGGAGCATGGCCAGCCCGGCGGAGAGGAAGAACAGCTCCTCAAACACCAGCCGCCGCCGCGCGATCTCCAGCTCCTCCCAGGAGGGGGGGAAGTGGATTGTCTGCACCGCATAGGCATACTCCGCCAGCGCGTGCTCCCGCCGCAGCGCAGCCGGGAGGGGGTCGGTGAGCTGCTGGGCGCAGTCCTCCAGAATGCGCAGTACCGCCCCGGCGAGCAGGTTGTTGGAGATGCCGGCCGTGAGCGGGTAGACCGGCATAATCCGCCGGGTGAAGCGGGTCCCTGTCTCCGGCTCGAGGACGGGGTTGGTCATCGCATACCGGCTGCCGTGGCGCTCCACCTTGCCGTAAAAGAGGTAGCTCTCGCCGGGGCGGAGGGAGGTCTTCAAATAACTCTGGTTGAAGAAGGTTAGCTCCATTGCGTCTGCCTCGTCCACCGCGTTCACCTTGACCAGTTCCAAGCCCTTACGGATGTAGGACAGGCGGGGCGCCGTAGCAATCACGGCACGCACGCAGACCGGCCGGTCTTCCGGGGCCTCACGGATGGAGCGGCACTCCCGCCGGTCCTCGTACTGGCGGGGGAACCAGAGCAGCAGGTCCTGTGCAGTTCGGATGCCCAGCTTCTCCAGCCGCTTGGCCCGGGCCGGGCCGATGCCGGGCAGGGTCTGCACCGGGTCTGTCAGTTGATAGGGCATGCCTCCTCCTCCTTTCCGGCCGCTTTTCCCCAGTGTACCACAGTTTGGCGAAAAAAGAAAAGGCAAACCTGCCGAGCTTGCCCGGCGTGTGAATCAAACAGCGAAAATCGCAAAAAAGTCGGTCGAATTCTAAAACAACAGGTTCCTATTCGCCGCCTGTTATGTTATACTAAACAAAGAAACGGCCGGCAGACCTGCCGGACCAGTCAGCTCTGCAAATGATACAAGGAGGTATCAGGCTATGATCAACATTCCCAAGGAAAAGCTGGGCATTGTCGCCGTCAGCCGCGACTGCTTCCCCATGAGTCTGTCGGAGGGGCGCCGCAAGGCCGTCGTCGAGGTCTATGAGAAGAAGTATGGCAGCATCTACGAGTGCCCCGTCTGTGTGGAGAATGAGAAGGATATGCTTCGCGCCCTCGAGGACGTGAAGGCTGCCGGCGTGGACGCTCTGGTGGTTTTCCTGGGCAACTTCGGCCCCGAGACCCCCGAGACTCTGTTGGTCAAGGAGTTCGAGGGTCCCTGCATGGTGGTGGGCGCCTCGGAGGAGTCGGGCGACAGCCTGCTCGACGGCCGCGGCGATGCCTACTGCGGCATGCTCAACGCCAGCTATAACCTCTACCTGCGCAACCTGAAGGCCTACATCCCCGAGTACCCTCTGGGCACCGCCGAGGAGTGCGCCGACATGATCGCGGAGTTTGCCCCCATCGCGCGTGCGGTTATCTGCCTGCGCAACCTGAAGATCATCACCTTCGGTCCCCGTCCGCAGGACTTCCTGGCCTGCAATGCGCCCATCAAGCGCCTGTATGACCTGGGCGTGGAGATCGAGGAGAACTCCGAGCTGGACCTGTATGCCTCCTTCCTGCGCCACAAGGACGACCCGCGCATCCCGGAGGTGGCCGCCGATATGGCCGCCGAGCTGGGCGCCGGCAACAAGAAGCCGGAGGTCCTCAACGACCTGGCCCGGTATGAGATTACCCTGCTGGACTGGATTGAGGGCCACCGCGGCAGCCGCAAGTACGTCGCCATCGCTGGCAAGTGCTGGCCGGCCTTCCAGACCGAGTTCAAGTTCGTCCCCTGCTATGTCAACTCCCGCCTGACAGCCCGCGGCATCCCCGTCTCCTGCGAAGTGGATATCTATGGCGCGCTGAGCGAGGTGATCGGCACCGTTGTCAGCCAGGACGCCGTCACCCTGCTGGACATCAACAACACTGTCCCGCGCGACATGTACGAGCAGGAGATCGCCCCGAAGTACAGCTACACCCAGAAGGACACCTTCATGGGCTTCCACTGCGGCAACACCTGCTCGAGCAAGCTGGTCAGCTGTGAGATGCGCAACCAGAAGATCATGGCCCGCAGCCTGCCCGCCGAGTTCACCAACGGCACCCTCGAGGGTGACATCGTCCCCGGCAAGATCACCTTCTACCGCCTGCAGTCCACTTCGGACGCCAAGCTGCGCGCCTACATCGCTGAGGGTGAGGTCCTGCCCGTGGCCACCCGTTCCTTCGGCGGCATCGGTGTGTTCGCCATCCCCGAGATGGGCCGCTTCTACCGCCATGTGCTGGTGGAGAAGAACTACCCGCACCATGGCGCCGTCGCCTTCGGCCATTTCGGCAAGACGCTCTATGAGGTCTTCAAGTATCTCGGCGTCGCGCTCGACGAGATCGACTACAACCGTCCGAAGGGAGACCGCTATCCCTCGGAGAATCCGTTTGCCTGATTTTACCTGCCGTTTGGCCGGGAACCGCATGGTTCCCGGCCTTTTCCAATCGAGGTGGAGAGGAGATGACCGCGATGGCCTATCGCCTGCGTGACCTGCGCGAGGATGCCGATCTGAATCAGACGCAGGTGGCGGAGTATCTTCACATGTCCCAGACGGGCTATTCCAAATATGAGACGGGGGAGAACGACATCCCCACCCGGGTACTCATCGAGCTGGCGCGGCTTTACCACACCAGCGCGGATTATCTGCTCGGCCTCACCGACCGGAGAACGCCGTATGAATAGATAGATTCAAAGATAAGTGAACTGTCATCAGTGTTCCGTTAAGGGTTGCTCTGAGTCGTCCGAAGGAATGGATGAAGAGATCAGTTTGAGGTTTGGCTCTGGTTGGCTAAGATAAAGCTCCTCACACGTGCGTTGAGCGGCAATTAAGGTATTGATTGCGTGTTCAGTTGCATGAAATAGCGTTAGATACATTTTTTCATAGTCTGGCATTAATATTCCCTCCTTTGGGCCATGATAGGACATATCGTCCTTTTTGTCAATAGGACACATCGTCCTTTGCTATAGTGGCATTGGTGATGAATGTGAACCTGAGAATTCGCGACCTGCGGGAGGATGCCGACCTGACGCAGCAGGAGATCGCACGCTATTTGGGCTGTGACCAGTCCCTCTATTCCAAATACGAGCGCGGCGAGCGGATGCTCCCACTGGACTTCGCGGTGAAGCTGGCGGACTTTTATCATGTCTCGCTGGACTATCTGGTAGGGCGCCGGGCGGAATGAGCAGCGGCGCCTTGTAGGTGAATTTGCATGGAGCAATACAGGAGAATTCGTGATCTGTGGGAGGACCATGACCTCACGCAGGCGGCGGTGGGCGCCGCCGTGGAGGAAGTGCAAGCCCAGCAGGGCGATTCGACCGAGATCAAATAACGGAAGACAATAGACGGCAAAAGCCCTCCTGCCCCGACTTGGGGCGGGAGGGCTCAGTCTGTCTGAGACCTACTCAGCCGTTCTCCAGCTCGATGATGAGCAGCAGGTTGGCGAGCTCATATTCGTTGAGATAGCTGTTAATGTTGGCGTCAAAGGTGGCGGCGTCCACTGTTCCGGAGTACCAGGTCTTGTTGTTGAAGTACTCCTGGAGAGAACTGTCGTTGAAGAGCCGGCCGTGGCGGGCGTAGATCTCGTTACGTGCCAGGCGCAGCTCGGAGGCGGAGAGACTGGCCAGCTCGGAGCGGGAGTAGTAGCGGGAGTTACTGTCGGGCAGAATGTAACTGCTGCTCGTGCTGCTGCCAGAACCCGACCCGCTGCCAGACTGGGAGGTGGACAGATAGCTGGAGTAGACATAGCCTGTCACGCCGCCGATTTCCACGCGGCTCCAGCCGTTGGAACA
>CAYWUA010000010.1:0-24018 GCA_964461385.1 uncultured Oscillospiraceae bacterium | reverse complement strand
AGTAGACATAGCCTGTCACGCCGCCGATTTCCACGCGGCTCCAGCCGTTGGAACAACGCCCGGTGCGCGTGACCGACTGTCCCTGGCTGAGCGTGTTGATCACGGTGCCGGAGGAGCCGGGGTAGTCGCGGACATTGACGCCGGTGGTAGCGTAAACTGTCTCGCTGACCTCCGTAATGGTGATGCCGTCCAGACTGTCGCTGCCGGAGTCAGAACTGCCGGAGTCAGAACTGCCGGATTGGGAGGTGGACAGGTAGTCGGAGTAGACATAGCCCGTCACGCCGCCGATCTCCACACGGCTCCAGCCATTGGAACAGCGCCCGGTACGCGTGACCGACTGTCCCTGGCTGAGGGTATTGATTACGGTGCCGGTTGAGCTGGGGTAATTGCGGACGTTGACGCCGGTGGTGGCGTAGACTGTCTCGTCCACGGCGGTGATGGTGATACCGTCCAGGGTGGTGTCGGTGTCCCCTGTGCTGCTGTCGGCGGGCTGAGTAGTGGACAGGTAGCTCTCCAACACGTAACCGGTTACGCCGTCAATCTCCACGCGGCTCCAGCCGTTGGAGCAGCGGCCGGTGCGTGTGACCGCCTGCCCGGCGGATAAGGAGTTGATGACCTCGCCGTATTCTGTGCTGGGATAGTCACGTACCCGGAGGCTCGCGGTGGCATACACCGTGTCGTTCACCTCAGTGATGGAGGGCAGAGCGGGCTGCTCCGAGGAGGTGTCATCGATCTCGCTGGCCTCGCTGCCGTCAGAGGTGTCTGCGACATCGTCACCGGTTCCGTCCTCGCTTTCCGCGCTGTCACCGTCCTCATCGGCGCTGTCCGTGCCGTCGTCCGTATCGCCCGTATTCGTCTCATCTGTCTCGTCGGTCGTGTCATCCGTGTCATCCGGCGTGTCCGTCTCGTCCGTCGGGGTGTTCATATCCTCGGTGCCGTCCTGCTCATCGGTAGACTCGTCTCCCGTGCTGTCGGATATGCCGGTGCCAGGGGTGCCGTCGTCCGCATTGGAATTGCCGTCCCCGGTGATCATCCGGCCGATGAGCACGATCATGGCGATGATCAGCAGCGCCAGCAGGGCACAAACTGCCGCGATCACCGGTGTGGTGGTCTTAGGCTGACGGCGCTTGTGCCTGCGCTCGGACCAGTCAAACTCCCCCGTGTCCGTCGGGACAGGATTCTTCTGTGCGCTGCGCGCCTTGGCGTTCTGCTGCGCTGCCTGCACCTTCTGGGCAGAGGCAGCGGCCACAGCAGTGGTGTCCACTACAGGGACGGCGGGCGGCTGGTGACGTGAGGCGGCTGGACGGCCGGTGTTGCGCGGTGCGGCCGTCTTACCGGTGGCGAACCGTCCGGTAGAGGATTTGGAACTCTCTGTCCGGGCGGAGGAGGAACCGGACGCAGTGGACGGCTGCGCCTGGGCGGGTTTGGGTGCCGTCTCCTTGGGGGACGGACCGGCGGACGGCTTTTTGCCGCCGCGCGGGCGGGCAGCGGGTTTCCTAGATTCTTTGGAGGCCTTACCAGTCTTGGACGCAGCGGCCGCCTCTTTACGGGCGCGCTGCTCGGCGGTGGGGCGCATCGCGTTGACAACAAACGGGGAGTCGTCATCAAACGGCTCGTCATCCTCTGGCGTGGCTGCCGCCGGGGCATCGGCGGCCGGTTCGGACTGCGGGGAGCTGGCGGGCTTTTCCTGCTTGGATCCTTCTGCCTGGGCCACCGCCTGTGAGACCACGGAGGAGACGGCGGTCCGGACATCCTTCCCGGTGAGGTCGGGCGCGGGAGAAGCCGGCTCGGGCTGGGGGGCGCCGGCAGGCTTCTCCGCCACGGCGCCCGAGGTCAGCGGGGTCCCGCAGATCGAGCAGACGGGTACGTTATCGGCGTGCTCCACGCCGCAGACTGGACATTTTTTCATGGCAGTTTCTCCCTGTAACAGAAAGCAAAAGGTTGAATGTAGTAGAAAAATGATTCATAATATATTATAGGGAAACGGGGGGATTTGTCAATCCGATGTGGGCAGGATTCACAAAATAATAAGATTTTGCCAGATTTCCAGGCCGCTGCGGCTGCCGCCCCGGAAGTCAGACAGAGAGGAGCGTTTGAAATGAATCGGTTGCAAGAGAGCATCCGCCGCCTGCAGCAATGGCTGGACGAGAGCGGAAATATCGTCTTTTTCGGCGGGGCGGGGGTGTCTACCGAGAGCGGCGTGCCCGATTTCCGCAGCGTGGACGGGCTCTATCACCAGAAGTACCGCGAGCCGCCGGAGACCATTTTGAGCCACACCTACTTCATGCAAAAGCCGGAGGAATTTTTCGATTTCTACCGGGACAAGATGCTCCCCCTCGAGGCCAGGCCGAACGACGCGCACAAAAAGCTGGCCGAGCTGGAGCGCGCGGGCAAGCTGCGCGCTGTCATCACCCAGAATATCGACGGCCTGCACCAGAAGGCGGGCAGCCGCGAGGTGCTCGAGCTGCACGGTTCCGTGCTGCGAAACCACTGCATGCGCTGCGGGAAGTTTTACGGCGTAGAGGCAGTGGCCGGGGGCGAGGGCCTGCCGCGCTGCAGCTGCGGAGGGCTGATCAAGCCGGACGTGGTGCTCTATGAGGAGGCGCTGGACGAAAATGTGATGTACCGCGCGGTGGATTACATCCGAAAGGCGGATATGCTCATCGTCGGCGGCACCTCGCTGGTGGTCTACCCGGCGGCGGGGCTGATCCGCTACTATGGCGGGAAAAAGTTGGTGCTCATCAACCTCCAGCCCACCGACTATGACCGCTACGCCAACCTGACCATCAACGCCAAGATCGGCGAGGTCTTCCGGCAGCTTCACGTCTGATGGAAAAAACACACGGCCCGGCAAGGAGCGCGTTGCTCCCTGCCGGGCCGTAGCTGTTTGCATCATTTAAAACAGGGCGCCGTCCGTGCCGAACTGGCTGTCCCCAAAGTCAAAGCGGTCGAAGTTCTTTGCTTGAAAGAGGTCAAAGGCGGCCTGCTCCAGCCCCTCATCGTCCACCGGGGCGTAGTTCTCCGCGCGCTCGTCGTCCTCGCCCACCAGCTCGAGGATGGCGACCTCCCCCTCCTCCTGTCCCTCGGGCAGGAAGATGCCGAAGGTCCGGCCGAGATATTCTACCAGATCGATCAGCTCATAGGGCTCTGTCTCGCCGTCCTCCCCCTCCAGAGCGAGGATGACTTTTTTCTCGTCCGAATCGAGCAGCATGTCTCATTCCCCCTCTTCCGCGCGCGGGTGCAGCCGCCGGTAGAAGAGAAAGCCCTCCAGAATCAGCGTCGCCGCCACCGCGTCCACCGTGTTCTTGCGCCGCTTGCCCCGCCGCCCGTTCTCTGACAGGATGCGGTGCGCGTCCACCGTCGTCCGCCGCTCGTCCCAGAGGGTGACGGGCAGGCCGGTCTCCGCGCGCAGCCGCTCCGCCAATGCCTGGCAGAGCTGTGCCCGCTCGCCCAGAGAGGCGTCCATATTCTTCGGCCAGCCGAGGGCCAGCTCCTCCGCGCCGTGCTCGCGCGCGAGGGCCTTGAGCTGGGCGACCACCTCGTCCTGGCTGCGGCTGTGGATGACGGTGGTGAACCCGGCCAGCATTCCCAGCGCGTCCGAGACCGCCACGCCGGTGCGCGCGTCGCCGTAGTCGATTGCCATAATGCGCATCTTGCGCCTCCTGACGTCTTGGGCAAGCACAGGCACTTGCCCGAGAAATGATGATGGAATGCCGTCAGTATATCACAGGCGCGGCGCGCTGTCCATCCCGTCAGAGGATGGACGCGGCGGAGTCATCCCGGCTGGCGAGGCAGTAGGTGAAGGTCATCGCACCCCAGATCGCCCGACAAGCAGCACAGAGCCCCAGGTCATCCACCCGAAGATGCTGCCGAGCACCGCGATAACCCAGCACCCCGAGCAGAAGATCTGCCCCATGCGGTAGGCGGCAAACCCGGCGCGGTGCGCGCGGGCCAGCTCCGCCTCGTCCAGGCGGCGCAGCCAGAGGCGTTGAAAGTCCATCTGAATAGACCGAGCCGTCCTTCTCCGGACTCATCTCCCGTACCAGGTTGACAGCCCGCCGTTGAAGGGATATCAGCACCGCCGTCCCGATGAGCAGGGCGAGGATGCCTGCGCTGAAGGAGATCAGGAAACCGATGTCCCCGCGCTCCGACTGCGCCAACATGGTCTGGATGCCGGAGGCGTTGATGCCAAAGCAGGTGTAGAGCAGCACCTGCGCCAGGCTGGAAAAGGTGAGCAACCGTGTCAGGTCGGCGTCCGCCGCCCGCTCCCGCCCGCTCCCGCTCGCTCTCCTCTCCCGCCGTCTCCCGCCAGGCGGCCTGCGCCCGGCGCAGGCGAGGCACACAGTAGATCAGTATCGCCGCGATCGTGAGCCACATGAGCACCGGCATCACGGTGGGCAGCGCGACTGTGCCCAGCCAGGGGAGCGTCTCGCTGGAAGACAGGGAAAACGATGTGAACAGAAAGCCGAGCACCCCGCCCAACAGGCCGCAGGCGATCAGGATCAGGATAAATTTGGGTAACTGCCGCCGGTCCTCCCGGCGGATCTCCTCCCGTCTGGTCTGATTGTCATTCATGTCAGTTCTCCTCCTCATATTGAAAGATGTCCTCCACCGCGACGCCGCAGGCCTTTGCGATGCGCAGGGCCAGCGTCACAGAGGGGGAGTAGTCCCCCCGCTCGATCAGGCTGATGGTCTGGCGCGAGGCGCCCACCATCCGCCCGAGCTCCTGCTGGTTGACTCCCAGCCGGGCGCGGTGCTCCTTCAGTCGGTTATACAGCGGCATGGCAGCTCCTCCTGTGACTAAAATATTGGGCAGATTGACAATGATCTTTGTCACATTAAGGATACCATTGACAAGGATCATTGTCAACAGGGGAGGAAGAAATTATTTAGGAATTTTTTGCTTGTCTTTCCCGCGTGATTGCCCTATAATAGAGCACAATTCCAACCGATGGGGGGTATGCCTATGGCCACGCGGGAGCGTTCGCCGCTGCCGGCGGTTCTTCTGGTAATCTTTCGTATCCTGTTTACCGGGTTCGCGCTGTATACCATTTATTTTATCTTCAGCAATTCCCTGCAGATCGGCGCGGATTCCTCGCTGCGCAGCTCGGAGGTCACCGCGGCGATCAACGAGGTGCTGCAGGCCGTGGGCCTCTCTCCGCTCACAGTGACTCTGGTGCGCAAGCTGGCGCACTTTGGGGAGTTCCTGGTACTCGGCTTCTGGTTTATGCTCTGCCTGCGGGTCTATACCCGGCACTATATCCGCCATATCAGCTGGCCGCTGCTGTTGGGGCTGCTGATCGCCGATGCGGACGAACTGATCCAGCGCTATGTCGCCGGGCGCAGCTCGAGCGTGCTGGATGTGTGGATCGACTTTGGCGGCGTCTGCGCCGGCGTTGGGATGGCGCTGCTGATCCTGCTGGCGTGCTCGTCCGTGTGGTATCTGCTCGGATTCGGGCGAAATCGCTGACAGCGCGGACAAAAAATGCGAAAAAACGGATTTTCCTCTTGACGGATGGAAGACGGTGTGGTATTCTGATTCTACCTGTGAGAAGGGCGGTCTGCCGGGCGCACTCGGATGCACCCCGCGCGGTTCTTCGCGGCGCTCCGGCGCGAGAACAGGGAGGCAGAAACCCTCTGCCGAAGCCATCCTGACGATCTCCGGCGGTCCTGCGGCGCGGGGCCTCTGTGCGGCTGGAACTTCGGCGGAAGTTTGCCCCGTCCCGGGCAACTGCCGAGGGTCCGGCCGTTGTTATTTCCGGACAGGGAGTCAGTCCCGGGGCAACCAGACACAAACTTAAGGAGGTGCCGAACTATGGCGAAAGCCGGCGCACGGGTGAAGATCACCCTGAGATGCTCTGAGTGCAAGCAGAGAAACTACAATACCAACAAGAACAAGAAGAACACCACCGACCGTCTGAAGTTGAACAAGTATTGTCCCTTCTGCCGGAAGCACACCGAACACGTCGAGACGAAGTAAGCTGGAAGGATGAGTGTGTTTTAATGGCTGAGAATAAGACGAACAGCGGCAGCGAGAAGAAGCCGGAGAAGAAGTCCGGCGAGAAGAAGCCCAACTGGTTTGTCCGCTTCTGGCGCGGCGCGCGCAAGTGGCTGCACGAGCTGCGCGTGGAGCTGAAAAAGGTGGTCTGGCCCGGCCGCAAAGAGGTCACGCGCAACACCCTCGTCGTTATCGCCTGTGTCCTGGTGATCGGTGTGTTTATCTGGGTGTTTGACTGGCTGGCGGCGGCTGTGATCCGGGCGCTGATCAACCTCTTCCAGATGTGAGGGGCCGGTCATGGCAGAGACTGCGAAATGGTATGTGGTCCACACCTATTCCGGCTACGAAAATGCCGTGGCCAGCGCCATTTTGAAGAATGTGGACAACCGCAACCTGCATGACCTGATCAGCGAGGTCACCATCCCGCTCGAGACGGTCACCGAGGTGACGGAAAACGGCCCGAAGACCTATGAGCGCAAAGTCTTCCCAGGCTATGTGCTGGTGAAGATGGTGCTGACCGATGAGAGCTGGCATGTGATCCGCAATATCCGCGGCGTCACCGGCTTTGTCGGCTCGGGCAACAAGGCGATTCCCCTGACGGACGAGGAGATCGCGGCGCTCGGCGTGGAGAAGCACGAGGTCAACGTGTCCTATGCCGTGGGCGACAACGTAAAAATCATCGACGGTGCTCTGGCCTCTTTCCTCGGCGTGGTGGAGGAGATCGACATGGACAAAAACAAGGTCCGCGTCGTGGTGAGCATGTTCGGCCGCGAGACTCCGGTGGAGCTGGAGTTGGACCAGGTCGAGCCCGTCAAGCTCTGAGGGGAGACAATCCCTCTTTAACTTGTGACGAATTTTAGGAGGTGCTCTTCGTGGCAGCTAAAAATAAGAAAATCACCGGCTATGTTAAGCTGCAGATTCCGGCAGGCAAGGCGACTCCCGCCCCTCCGGTCGGCCCGGCGCTGGGCCAGCACGGCGTGAACATCGCCGCGTTTACCAAGGAATTCAACGAGCGGACCAAGAAGGACGTGGGCCTGATTATCCCCGTCATTATCACGGTGTATGCCGACCGCTCCTACACCTTCGTCTGCAAGACCCCTCCCGCGGCGGTGCTGCTGAAGAAGGCCTGCAATCTGGAGACCGCTTCCGGCGTGCCCAACAAGAACAAGGTGGCCACCATCAGCAAGGACGAGCTGCGCAAAATCGCCGAGCTGAAGATGCCCGATCTGAACGCCGCCTCTGTCGAGGCCGCGATGTCCATGATCGCCGGCACCGCCCGCTCGATGGGCATCGTTGTCGGGGACTAAGGAGGTAAGACGATGAAGGGGAAGAAATATCAGGACAGCGCAAAGCTGATTGAAAAAGGAAATCTCTATGACGTAGGCGAGGCGATGGATCTGGTCGGCAAGACCTCCAAGGCCAAGTTTGACGAGACGGTGGAAGTCCACCTGCGCCTGGGCGTCGACGGCCGCCACGCCGACCAGCAGGTCCGCGGCGCCATCGTGCTGCCCAACGGCACCGGCAAGAGCGTGCGCGTGCTGGTCTTCGCCAAGGGAGAGGCTGCCGAGGCCGCCAAAGCCGCCGGCGCCGAGTATGTCGGCGAGATGGATCTGGTCGAGAAGATCCAGAAGGAGAACTGGTTTGACTTTGACGTGGTCATTGCCACGCCGGACATGATGCGCTTTGTCGGCCGCCTGGGCCGCGTGCTCGGCCCGAAGGGCCTGATGCCGTCCCCCAAGTCCGGCACCGTCACCCCCGACGCGGGCAAGGCGGTTGCTGAGGCCAAGGCCGGTAAGGTGGAGTACCGTCTGGACAAGACCAACATCATCCACTGCCCGATTGGCAAGGTCTCCTTCGGTGCGCAGAAGCTGGAGGAGAACTTCAACGCCCTGGTGGGCGCCGTCATCAAGGCCAAGCCCGCCGCTGCCAAGGGCCAGTATATCCGCTCCTGCACCGTCGCTTCCACCATGGGCCCGGGCATCCGCGTGAACCCGGCCCGTCTGGTATAAGCAGGCAGCGTAAAATGGAAAACAGGGGGAGAAGCGGTTGACAATCCCCTTCTTCCCCTGTTATAATATAACTCGCGTTCGAAGACAGCAGGTGCCTTGTGCGTAACGGGTTCATCCCGCCTGCCGAGAGTGCATGGAAAACCGCTTTAAAAGGATTTTTTCTGTGTCTGTTGTCCTCCTGTCTCTCGACGCGGAGGATTTTTTGTGTTGTGAGGTGAATGGAAACTATGCCTAGCGCAAGCGTTATGAACGAGAAGCAGGCCGTGGTCGCCGCGCTGAAAGAGCGCATCGCCAACGCCCAGGCCGGCGTGCTGGTGGACTACAAGGGCATCACCGTGGCCGAGGATACCGAGTTGCGCAGCGAGCTGCGCAAGAACGGCGTGGAGTACGGTGTTGTGAAGAACACCATGGTCCGCCGCGCGCTGGACAGCCTGAACATGAACGAGCTGGACAGCGTGCTCAACGGCACGACCTCTCTGGCCACCGCGACGGAGGACCCCATCGTCCCCATCCGTCTGCTGTCCGAGGCCGCCAAGAAGATGGGGGACAGCAAGTTCCAGATCAAGGCCGCTTTCATGGAGGGCAAGGTGCTCTCTGAGTCGGAGATCGCCCAGCTCGCCGCTCTGACGTCCAAGAAGGACCTGTATGCCCAGCTGGTGGGCACTCTGATGGCCCCGATGGCCAACCTGGCCGCCGTTATGGCCGCGATTGCCGAGAAGGACGGCGCCGCCGAGCCCGCCGCCGAGTGAGTCGGCCGGGGCTGAATTTCGCTGTAAACATTAAATTGAAAAGTACTCTATTTAGGAGGTAAATTGTCATGTCTGAGAAGATCGCTGCTATTATTGAAGAGATCAAGGGCCTCTCTCTGCTGGAGGTCAAGGAGCTGACCGATGGTCTGAAGGAGACCTTCGGCGTTGAGGCCATCGCCATGGGCGCTCCTGCCGGCGGCGCTGCCGCGGCTGCCGAGCCCGTGGAGGAGAAGACCGAGTTCGATGTGGTTCTGACCGCGTTCGACGCTGCTTCCAAGATCAAGGTCATCAAGGCGGTCCGTGAGGCCACCGGCCTGGGCCTGGCTGAGGCGAAGAAGGCTGTCGAGGGTGCTCCCACCACTCTGAAGGAGGCCATGAGCAAGGACGAGGCCAACGCCCTGAAGGAGAAGCTCGAAGCTGCCGGCGGCAAGGTCGAGCTGAAGTAATCCAGTCAGCCAGACAGCACAGAACACCCGCAGATGCTGATCTGCGGGTGTTTTTGCGTCTAAAAGCGGAAACGGAGAGCTAACGCATGGCCCTCCGTATGGAAGAAAACGCTCTGTGCCTGTCCTCGCTCACGCGCGCTTTCGCTCCCCGCTGTGTCTGCGCCGGCGGCGCTTGCGCGGCAGTTTCTGCACCTCCACCAGCTCGCCGCCTAGGCGGCACTGATGGTAGAGCTCACGCGAAAAATACTCCTCGGAAAAGACCAGCAGTTCACCGGTGTGCTTCCCTGGAGCGGCGGGCTGGACAGAGAGCACGCTGTAAAACCGCCCGTGCTCGCCGCAGCGGCTCTGGCTCACATAGCGCGCGCCGATCCGGTACCAACTGCCGCTGCACAGGGATGCGCCGCATGACGGGCAGGGGAACATGCGAGCGCTGCGGCTGTGCAGACAAGCCGTCTCATCCGGGAAGGGGCCGCCACGCCGCCGCAGGGCGGGCGCCGCATCCCGCACGAGGAGGTCAAGTGCACGCGCAGCCTCTTCGGCGGCCTCCTGCTGCTGGCGCAGGCGCAGCGCGGCCTGCGCCGCGTCCAGCTCCGCCGCGCTCGGGAGCGCGCCAAAGCGCCGGATCAGCTCTGCGCCGATCCGGGCGGTGTAGATCGCGTCATTGCCCGCGTCGTGGTAGGTCAGCGAGCTGTCCAGTCCGAGTACCGTCACCGCCGCCTCCAGCGAGGTCTGACGGTTGGTCTCCAGAACCAACAGGTCAAAGGCGCGCTGGAGATCGTAGATCTCCAGGTCGAGATATTCCGCCATGCCGTACCAGCACAGGTTGGTGTCCAGCACGCGCGCGTCGCAGGTCCCCCAGGTGAAGAAGACAGGGTCTGGTCCGCACCAGCGGAAGAACTCCGTAATTACCTCACGGAAAGTGCCCGCCCGCTTGAGCTGGGACTGGTGCAGAGGGAGGATCTTGCGCACCTGGTGGTGCAGGCGTTTATGAATAGACGGCCGCACATAGGCGGAAAAGGGCGTGCCTGCGTCCTCCCAGCTGTCGAGCCGGTAGGCTCCGATCTGGATGATCTCGTCTATTTTTTCTGCCTCGTTGCGAGGATAACCCTGGTTCCATTCCAGGTCAAAAAATACGTAACTCATGCTTTGCATTGTATACCACTTTCCTACTTCTGTCAATTCAGACCGCAAAAACGGGGGCGGAAAAGGGGAAAAATCCCAAGGGCTCCGCAACGCTTGCCAAGGAACGTCCTATGTGGTAAACTGAACCAGATATTGATACAGATGGAGCGATAAAGAATGGAAATCAACGGCATTGAGCGGGAGGAGAACGTCCGCTACGACCAGCTCGGCCTCTCCGAGCCCATCATGCGGGCATTGGAGAAGAAGGGCTATCGCCGGGCGACGCCGGTGCAGGCGGGCGCCATCCCGTTTCTGATGGATTGGAAGGACGTTGTGGCCAAGGCGCCCACCGGGACGGGCAAGACCTTTGCCTTCGGCATCCCCATCCTGGAGCATCTCTCGCTGGCCGAGGAGACGGTGCAGGCACTCATCCTCGCGCCGACACGAGAACTGGCGCTCCAGATCCGCGATGAGCTGAGCGAGCTGTGCGCCTTTCAGCCGGGCATCCGGGTGGTCTGCCTCTACGGCGGCCAGCCGATCGACAAGCAGACCAAACAGCTGAAAAACCGCCCGCAGATTGTTGTGGGCACCCCCGGCCGCCTGATGGATCACTGCAAGCGGCGCAACCTGAAGCTGAACAGTGTTCAGACGGTCATTCTGGACGAGGCGGACCGGATGCTGGACATGGGATTTATCGACGATGTGACCAAGATTTTGGACATGATGCCTCAGCGGCGTAACCTGGGTTTGTTCTCCGCGACGATCAGCCGCGAGGTGATGGACATCTCCTGGGTCTATCAGCGCGACCCGGCGGAGATCATAGTCCGTCCGGTGGCGCAGGACCGGCCGGATATCCAGCAGTACCGCATCATGCTTGCCGACCGCAGCCAGAAGCTGGATACCCTGCTCGGCCTGCTGCACGGCGGCGGCTATGAGCGGGCAATCGCCTTTTGCAACACCAAGAGTATGACCGACCGCCTGGCCGCGCTGCTCAAGCAGAACGGGGTCTCCTGCCAGCCCATTCACGGCGACATCCCCCAGAAGCAGCGCGAGAAGACCCTCCGGGACTTTCGTGACGGCAAGCTTACTGTGTTGGTGGCCACCGACGTGGCTGCGCGCGGACTGGATATCGACGATGTCGACGTGGTCTTTAACTATGACGCCCCGGATGAGCACGAGTACTATATCCACCGAATCGGCCGCACCGGCCGGGCGAGAAAGCACGGCGTGAGCTATACCTTCGTGACCAATGTCACTGAGGAGATCAAGCTTGATGAGATCGTGCGCAGCCAGCGCTATGACATCCAGACCCTCCGTTATGACGAGGACGGCTGCCTGATGCTGACAGAGAAGTGAGTCCAACTGCACAAAACTGGGCAGAGCTGCCCGGACAGACGCCGGCGCGCCGCGGGAGAGGTCTTCCGCTCCGCGCCGGCGTCCGCCTTGCTGAACGATGCGGGTTGGATGTATTTTTGTGCTGTCATTCCACTCCCGCGCGCAGGGAACGTGGGCCTGGGGCTGGCCCTGTGCGGGGAGATTGTGCGGATTCACCACGGCGCGCCTCCCTTTGAGAGCTGTCTAGGCGAGGAGACGCTTGCCACCGCAAGCGGAAAGGGGCGCGGCGGCATGAGGCGGTGACAGGCTGACCGGCGCCCTTTAAGAAATTTTAATCTCTTTTGTAGGGAGGCCTTAATGTTTCCTGCTATCCTTTTGCCCAGATCAAAGGCAAAGAGAGGCGGACTATTATGGTTAACCATACAGTTTACCGGGAACTTTTTATGAGCCGTCCCCCGGACCCGCGCCCCGGAGACGGCGTCGCCGCAAAAAGCGCCGCGCCGTCTGGCCGCGGCTGCTGCTGGTAGTGCTGGCGGGATTCCTGCTCTGGCGTGCCCTGCCGGCGCTGGGCGGACAGCTGGAACGGCTGCAGCTGCGCACACAGGAGCCGGAGCGTTTTTCCGAGCTGCCGGAAAACCTGCAGGCGCTCTGGGAGAAGAACGAGGACGCGCGCGGCTTTGTGGAGGGCTATTGGGAGAAAAAGGATCAGACCTTTTCCGTCGACCTGTCGGAATACGCCGGAAGCGGCACCGTTCCCCTGCTGATGCAGTGGGACGAGCGGTGGGGCTACAATACCTACTCCGGCGACCTCATGGGGCTGACCGGCTGCGGGCCCACCTGCCTCGCCATAGCGGCGATCTATCTGACGGGGGACACCTCCCTCGACCCGTATACCGTCGCCCAATTTGCCGAGACAAACGGCTACGCCGTGCCGGGCAGCGGCACGGCCTGGTCCCTCATGACGGACGGGGCGGAGGCCCTCGGCCTCACGGCGCGGGAGCTGCCGCTGGATGAAAATTCGATGGTCGCCGCTCTGGAAGGCGGTGAGCTGGTGATCTGCGTGATGGGGCCGGGCGACTTCACCGACAGCGGGCACTTCATCGTCCTCACCGGCTGTCAGGACGGGGCGTTCACTGTCAACGACCCCAACAGCTACGCCCGCTCCGAGCGGACGTGGACCTTTGACGAGCTGCAAGGTCAGATCAAGAACCTCTGGGCGCTGGGTGCGCCGGCCTGAGAGGAGGGGCGGGGATGAGGAAAGCGGGACTGCTTGCGCTGACGGTCTGCCTGTTGCTGGCCCTGGGCGGCTATCACCGGGCGGATGCCGCCCGGGAAACGGAGCCGTTGCAGGTCTGCTGCGAGAAACAGACCGCCTCCCGGGGCGCGTGGAGGGAGGAGAGACGGGACCTGTATCTCCATCTGCGCCGCCGGGCTGCCGTTGGGCGGGCGGACGGCAAATCCCTTGCCTTGCGCGCCGCGCTGTGGCATAATAAAGACAGATGACTGCGGCAGGGGGCGGAGAAAGATGGACACCTGGGAGACAATTGGCCCCTATCGCCTCCGACAGCGCGAGGGCCTGCCCAAGCTGGGGCGGGACAGTCTGCTGTTGGGGGCGTTTGCCGCTCTGCGGCCGGGCTGGCGGGTGTGTGACCTCGGCTGCGGCAGCGGCGCGCTCGCCCTCCTGCTCGCCCGGCGGGCGGAGGGGCTGACGCTGGACGGGCTGGACCTCCTGCCGGACTGCGCCGCCCTCGCGGCGGAGAACCTGCGCGCCAACGGCCTCACCGGCCGCGTCCTGACCGGCGACGTCGCGGCCCTGCCGCGGGAGCTGCTCGCGGGACAGTATGATCTGGTGATCGCCAATCCGCCCTACTTTGCCGCCGGGCGGGGCGGGGCGGCAGCGGGTGCGCGCGGCACGGCGCGAACTGGGGGCTCCTTCGCCCCGTGGTGCGCGGCGGCGCGGCGGCTGCTGAAAAACGGCGGACGGTTTGCCCTGTGCGCCCGCCCGGACCGGCTGGTAGAGCTGCTCGCGGCGCTGACCGCCTGCGGGCTGGAGCCAAAGCGTCTCCAGTGCGTGCAAAGCGCCGCCGGCTGCCCGGCCAATCTGATCTTATTGGAGTCGGTGGCCCAGGGAAAGCCCGGCCTGGAGCTGCTGCCCGTCCTGATTGCGAGGTGACTTCCATGCCCGGCACGCTCTATCTCGTCCCCACGCCGATCGGCAATCTCTCTGACCTCTCCCAGCGCGCCGAGCGCACGCTCGCGGAGGTGGATTTCATCGCCGCGGAGGACACGCGCGTGTCCCTCAAACTGCTCAACCACCTCGGCATCCGAAAGCCGATGGTGAGCTATTACCGCCACAATACGCAGACCAGCGGCCCGGCCATCGTGGACCGCCTCCTCGCCGGGGAGTGCTGTGCCCTCGTTACCGACGCGGGGACCCCCGCCGTCAGCGACCCGGGCGAGGAGCTCGTCGCCCTCTGCGTCCGGGCCGGGGTGCCGGTGATCGCCCTGCCCGGCCCGTGCGCGCTCGTCACGGCGCTGGCGGTTTCCGGCCTCCCCACCGGCCGATTTACCTTCGAAGGGTTCCTCCCGATGAACAAGAAAAACCGCCGCCGGCATCTGGACAGCCTGCGCGCGGAGGAGCGGACCATGATCTTTTACGAGGCGCCGCACAAGCTCTCCGATACGTTGGACGATCTTGCCGGAGCCTTTGGCCTGGACCGTCCTGTCGCCCTCTGCCGCGAGCTGACCAAGCTGCACGAGGAGGTGCTGCGCACCACCCTCGGCGGCGCGGCGGAGCACTACCGGGAGACCGAGCCGAGGGGAGAGTTCGTCCTCATTGTCGCCGGCGCGCCGGAGCAAGAGGAGGCCGCGCCCTCGCTGGAGGCAGCGGCGGGGCGAGTGCTCACTCTGCGGGAACAGGGGTTGTCCCTGCGCGCGGCGGCCAAACAGGTGGCCGGGGAGACCGGTCTCGGGAAAAATGAGCTGTACCAGGCGGCGCTGGACCTACAGTGAGACCAAATAGAACCGGCCCGGAGAGAGGGAAGACCTCTTCTCCAGGCCGGTTTTTCTCTGCCCTCACAGCGCTTTGAGCTGCTTGAGACAGGCGGAGCAGATATTTTTGCCCTTGTAGGGCACCACATTGCGCGCGTTGCCGCAGAAGATGCAGGAGGGCTGATACTTGCGCAGTACGATGGACGAGCCGTCCATGTAGATCTCCAGCGCGTCGCGCTCGGAGATCTCCAGGGTGCGCCGCAGCTCGATGGGCAGGACAATCCGCCCCAGTTCATCCACTTTTCGAACGATACCGGTTGCCTTCATAGTAATCTCTCCTTTTCCGGGACGGCCGTACCGGGGACCCGGCCCGGTGAAAACGAGGCAGAGCAGAACAGAACACTGCAGTACCTCTGATTTTAGGCCAAACAGACCGATAGTCAAGGGAAGGGCAGCAAAAAAAAGAATTGTTTAGAAGTTGGCCGGCCGAGACGCCTTCCCGCCGCATAAACTGGCGCGGGGGCCATATAGTGGCAACAGCAGGTCCGGTGGACCGGAACAGGGAGGGGACAGGCGATGGCGATGAGCTGGCTTTGGCTGGGGATGGTGGCGGTGAGCGTCCTGTTCGGCGCCGCGCACGGCACGTTGGACGAGGTGTCCGCCGCCGCGGCCGAGGGGGCGCAGCAGGGGGTGGAGCTCTGCTTGGCGATGGCGGGCGTGCTCTGCCTGTGGACCGGGGTGATGGCGGTGCTGCGCGAGGCGGGCGTGCTTGACGCACTGCGGCGTGCGCTGCGCCCGGTGCTGGGGCGGCTGTTCCCCGCCTTCCGCTCTGACCGGGAAGTGATGGAGTCGCTCTCGGCCAACGTCGCGGCCAATCTGCTCGGACTGGGCAACGCGGCCACACCGATGGGCATTCGCGCGGCGCAGGGGATGGCGCGGCGGACGCCCGGCGTAGCCTCGGACGCACTGTGCATGTTGGTGGTGTGCAACACGGCCTCCATCCAGCTCCTCCCGACTACGGTGGCCGCGGCCCGTACCGCGGCGGGCTGCCGGACACCGTTTGACATTCTCCCTGCCGTCTGGCTTGCCTCAGCGTGTTCGGTGACAGCGGGCATCGTTGCCGCACGCCTGTGCGCACGGCTGTGGGGGGAGCGATGAGCGGCTGGACCGCCCTGCTGGTGCCCGTCCTCCTGCTGCTGACCGCCCTGGCGGGGATGGTGCGCAGGGTGGACGTCTACCGGACGCTGGGCACGGGCGCCGAGGAGGGGCTGCGAGTGCTCTTCGGTATCCTGCCGCCGCTCATCGCGCTGATGACGGCGATCTCTATGCTGCGCGCCTCCGGCTTCCTGGACTGGCTGGGAACTGCCCTCGCGCCTGCCCTGGCCTGGCTGGGCCTCCCGCCGGAGACGGTGGGACTGATGCTGGTGCGGCCGATGAGCGGAAGCGGCGCGCTCGGCCTGGGGGCGGAGCTGATGGAGGAGTATGGCCCGGACTCCCTGGTGGGGCGGACGGCGGCGGTGATGCTCGGCTCGAGCGAGACGACGTTTTACACCATCGGCGTCTATTTCGGCGCCGTCGGCATCCGTAAGACGCGCTACGCAGTGCTCGCCGCCCTGTGTGGGGACCTGGCGGGGTTTCTGGCTGCGGCCTGGGCGGTGCGCTGGCTGTTTGGCTACGGGTAAGAGTATATCAGGCTGGAGGGCCGAATTCGGTCGAAGGCGGTCGGCGGATAACAAATAATAGAAAAGCGGGAAGAATCAGGAAAAGGAGAGACGTTTTTTGTCACTGCCCACAGGCCGGCCGACACGCAAAAAGATACAGCGCATCGGTCGCCCGATGCGCTGCACCCAACAAAAGAAAGAAGAAAAGAGAGGGAGGTTTTATGATGGTCTTGCTCCTGACACTGATATCATACCGCAGACAGCTCCGCAATTGGTGAAGAAATAAAGAACGATTTTTGAACGAATTGTGAATGGCTAACTGCACACTCACTCCGCCATGTTCTCAATGGCGCTGATGAGCGGGGACATCATCTGTTTCTTTCGGCTGACCACGCCCGGGAGCACGACGCTGTTGGCCTCACAGTCCCGGTGGAAGGCGGCGCGGACAATCTCCTCCGTGCCCGCGCCGACAAAAAGCAGCTCGGTCATCTCGTCGATGATGTTGGTCAGCATCAAAAAGAGCATGTCCAGTCCGGAGTTGGGCAGCAGATTTTTCAGGTAGGGGATCATCAGCTCCCGGAGGCGGTGCAGCTCGCTCTGGCTGACGCTGGCCACCTGTGCCACGGCGAGGGACTTGCCGGCGGCGCTGTAGGGCTTGTAGTCCATGTGAAAGATCTCGTCCGGAGAGCGGTCGCCCAGACGGGAGCCGGCGTTGAACATGGCGGTGGCGTGCTCGGTAATGTCGATGCCGGCGATGGCGGCGAGCATCTTGGCCACCTGCTGGTCAATGATCGTGCAGGTGGGCGAGCGGAACATCAGCGTGTCAGACAGGATGGCCGAGCAAAGCAGGCCGGCGGTGGTGGCGTCGATCTCCACCTGGTTTTCCTGATACATCAGCGCGACAATGGTGCAGGTGCAGCCGAGCGGCTGGTTGCGGAAGTAGATGGGGTTGCTGGTCTCCACCGCGTCGATGCGGTGGTGGTCGATCACCTCCACCACCTCAGCCGAGCGGATGCCGTCCACCGCCTGGTCCTTCTCGTTGTGGTCCACCAGAATGACCTGCTGATGCTCCATGTCCAGCAGGTTGCGCTGGGAGAGCAGGCCCATATAGGCCCCGGAGTTGTCCAAAATGGGGAAGTAGCGCACGCGCTTTTTGGACACGGCCGCCTTGACGTCGGAGACGAGATCGTCATAGCGGAAGGTGATCAGCCCCTTCGTACGCATGACGTGGCGCACCGGCACCGCCTGATTGATTACCTTGGAGCAGGCGTAGGTGTCCAGCGGGGAGGCGATGATGGCGCAGTTGGCCTCCGCAGCCAGCTTGCAGATGGTGCGCGAGACCTTGGAGCCCAGACCCACGATGATACAGCCGGCCTTCATCTCGATGGAGCACAGCTGCGACTCATAGCGGTTGCCGAGGATGACCATGTCGTGCTCGGCGATGTAGTCCTCCATCACGTCGGGGTTGGCCGCGGCGACCACCACCTTGCCCTGGGTGAAGTGACTGTTGATATCGCCTACCACCATCTCACCGCTCAGGGCGTCCACAATGTTGCGGTAGCTGGTCTTGGCCTCGGCCAGGGCGTTGGCGTCTTGGTCCTCCATGTAAAAGCGGGCCACGTCGCCCAGGGTGAGAATGCCGCGCAGCTGGTTATGCTCCTCCAGGACGGGGATGGTCTGGATGTTGTTGTCGCGCATATACTCCCATGCCCGCTTGAGAGAGAGGTGGGGGCTGATGCCGCCCACCTGGCGGTACTGCACGTCGTACAGGCGCGGCTCGAGGGAATCCACCAGCCGGGGCGCCTCCACGCCGAAGCGCTCCAGGACGTACTTCGTCTCGCCGTTTACCTGCCCGGCGCGGCAGGGGATGTACTCATTCCCCGTGAGCTTTTCCTTCAGCTTGGCGTAGCAGATGGCCGCGCAGATGGAGTCAGTATCCGGATTTTTATGCCCGATGACGATCACCGGTTTGGTTGGTGTCATGCAAAGTCTCCTTTCTCCGGTAAGCTGTTCCTGCTCCAAGGATAGCATAAGAGAGGCTGTTTTTCAAGAAGAAGAGGGGAAACGGAGCGCTTTCCGCCGCCCGGCTGTCATCTGCCTGTTGAAGCTGAAGCGCATTGCGGCAGATAGACTTTTGGGCGCGGGTGCGCTATAATAGGGGACAGGCAAGGAAGCGAAATGCAGCATTGCCTCTCTTGTATTTTTATTTTAGACGGATCCTGTTTGAAATGGGATGCCATGCTGGGTTTGGAAACGGAAACACAGACCATGTCACTGGCTGCGGCTGGAATCAGCCGGTTGCCAGCAGATAGACAGACGGAGGTGCGGCATTGAAGATTGGTATTACAGGGGGCACCGGGTTTATCGGACAATACCTGCTCCGGGCACTGGCTCCGGAGCACATGCTCACCGTGATCACGTCCCGGGAGGGGGCAGCGGGGTTGTACCAGCACCCCAACCTGTCCTATCTCACCGCGCCGTATGACCAGGAGGGGTTTCGCCGCGCGTTTGAAGGATGCGAGGCAGTGGTCCATCTCGGTGCAAAACGATCTGACCCGGAGCGGGAGAAGAGTATCGTCTCCTATTTTGGAACGATACAGTCCGCCGAGGCGCTCTTTGCGGCGTGCGCAGAGTTGGGGATCCGCAATGTGGTGTCCATCTCTTCTGTAGCGGTCTACGATGCCGGACTTCCGTCCCCCTGTGCCGAGACACAGGTCCCGCTGCCGCTGAGCAATTATGGAGTGGCTAAACTGGCGATAGAAGGGGTGGCGAGCCTTTACAACCGCCGCTGCGCGATGCACATCAAGTCACTGCGTGTGGCACAAGTGCTCGGCTTGGGAGAGCGCGGGGGGTATATGCCGGCGGTCTTTTTGGAGCGCTGCCTCCGGAAGGAGAGACTCAGCGTCTATGGCCGGGGCGCCAGCGGCAAAGAATATATCTATGTCAAGGATGTGGTCCGTGCGATTCGCTGCGCGCTGACGGCGGAGGGGAGGCAGGGCGTCTATAATATTGGGACCGGGGTGTTGACCACCAACCTGGAATTGGCACAGGCTTACTGCGCGGTGTTTCAGAACACAGCAGGATGGGAACTGCTTCCAGACCGCCCGGAAGGGAAAACAGGATGTTATACCGACGTTACACTGGCGGAGCGGGAACTGGGCTTCCGAGCGGTCTATGCGATACGCGCGGCGTTGGCAGATATGTGCAAACAGCTGCAGGTCTCTCGTGCGGTCCCCTTTTGAAGCGGGAGTGTCCGAAAAAAGATCAACGGTGCGCAGAGCTGCCGGAATGGCAACGCTGCGCACCGTTTGGCATCCAGAAAGAAGAAAAGCGTCAGGAACAAAACCGATGGTTTCCGATCACTGTGATGAGCGGGCGGCTCCAGATCCATGCGCTGGTGGCGGTAGCGGGGTTGAAATAATAGATCGCCCCGCCGGTGGGGTCCACGCCGTTGAGCGCGTCTCGTGCGGCCTGATAGGCGGAGTCGGCCACCGGCTCGTCAAACTGCCCGTCGAGCATGCAGCTAAACGCCCCCGGCTCGTAGACCACGCCGGAGATCGTGTTCGGGAAGGAGGGGTGTGCCACCCGGTTGAGGATGACTGCGCCCACCGCGACCTGGCCGTTATACGGCTCTCCCCGCGCCTCGGCGGAGATCACCCGCGCAAGCAGGGCCAAATCCCCGCTGCCGGTCTGCGTGCCGCCGCCGGCGTCCGCCTCCGCCTCCATGCCGAGCGCGCGCAGCGTCGCCGGGCCGGCCACCCCGTCGGCGGTCAGACCGTTGGCGCGCTGAAACCACCGGACCGCCTCGACGGTGGCGCTGCCGTAGACGCCGTCCACTTGTCCATCGTAGTATCCCCAACGCTGGAGCTTGGTCTGGATGGTGCGAACGGCCTCGCCGGAGGAGCCTTGCCGGTAAGTGGCGGCATATGCGGTGCGCAGGCTCGCGGCGAGCATCAGCAGGATACAAAACGCCGATAACAGGGCGGTCATGCCCCGCCGGATGCGTCTTTTGTCTGTCATACAAAAACCTCCCACACTGCGGCGCAGGGGCGCCGCCGGACAAAAGCATGTCAGGTGGTCTTAGTATGAAAAGGGCATCCGGTGCTTATAAGTGGAAAATTACACCATCTCCGGCGCGGCGCCAGTCCCGTCCGAGACGATCTGCCCGATCAGACGGCCGTCCTCCACGCGCTCGGCGCGGATGTGGACCAGGACGTTGTGCAGATTTCCCTCCCCCGGCACGCGCACCTCGGCGTAGTTGGGCGCGTGGCCCTGCCAAAGTCCATCGCGCGCCTCCTCCAGCAGGACGGGGAGGGTTTGGCCCACCCAGAGGGAGAGATATTCCTCCTCGAGCCGCCGCGCCACGGCGGCGGCCCGGTGGGCGCGCGCCTCTTTGACGGCGTTTGGCACCTGGTCCGGCATGGCGGCCGCCGGGGTGCCCGGGCGGCGGGAATAGGGGAAGATGTGCATCCCGGCAAAGCGGGCCTGCTCCAGGAAGGCGAGGGTGGCCTCAAACTCCTCCTCCGTCTCTCCGGGAAAGCCGACGATTAGGTCGGTGGTGATCGCCGGGCGGTCAAACCACTGCCGCAGGAGAGCACAGGAGGTCAGATAGCGCGCCGTGTCGTATCTCCGTCGCATCCGCGCGAGCGTCGCGTCGCAGCCGGACTGGAGGGAGAGGTGAAAGTGCGGGCAGAGGTTGGAAAGCGCGCTCGCCCGGCGGCAGAATTCCTCCGTGACCGTCCGCGGCTCCAGGCTGCCCAGGCGGACGCGCACGGAGGGGACCGCCCGGCACACCGTCTCGATCAGGTCGATCAGGGTGAGGCCGTCGCGCCGCTCCGCACCCCAGGAGGAGATCTCAATGCCGGTGAGGACGATCTCGCTGTAACCCGCCTTTGCCAGGGCGATGGCCTGCTCCCGCGCTGTCTCCGGCGGCTCGGAACGCAGCGCGCCGCGGGTATAGGGGATGATGCAGTAGGCGCAGAAGTTGCGGCAGCCGTCCTGCACCTTCAGCATCGCCCGCGTCCGCCCCTCCAGCCCGCCGGCGGGGAGGACCTCGAAGGTGCGGCGGCGGAAGGGGTCGTCCACTGCCACGCGCGCCGCGCGCCGGCGGACCAGCGTCTGCACCTCGTCCAAAAAGGCGAGCCGGTCCCCGGTGCCGGAGACGAGGTCCACCCCGAGGGCGGCGGCCTCCTGCGGCTTTGCCTGGGTATAGCAGCCGCACACGGCGATCACCGCCTCCGGGTGTGCGCGCCGCAGCCGCCGGATCACCTGGCGGGATTTTTTATCGCTCACGGCGGTGACGGAGCAGGTGTTGACCAGGTAGAGGTCCGCATCCTCCTCGACGTCCACGAGGGTGTGCCCCGCGCCGCGCAGGATGGACTCCATCGCCTGACTTTCGTACTGATTGACTTTACAGCCAAGGGTATAGATGGCAAAACGCATATTTTTGTAGCTCTCTCCCTTGCAATTGGATAGGACGGACTTTATAATGAAAGAGGCACACCGCGCCCCGGAAGGGCCGGGCGCCGCGCGGGAAGGCCGTAGCACGGGGTTCCCGGCAAAGAGTATTATAGCGAATTCCCACGATTCTGTACACCCCGGAAACCGCCGGATGCGTGCGGCTGTCCGGGCGCATCTGTTTTCCCGCCTGCGGGCGGGGTGGATAGGAGAGGAGCGGTTTCCATGAAAAAGAGAATTTGGGCCAATCTGAATTCGATTGACCGCGTCAAGGCGTTCGTCGCCATGACCAATCAGTTCTCCTGCGAGATCGACGTCTGTTCCGGCCGCTATGTGGTCGACGGCAAGTCCATTATGGGCCTGTTTTCCATCGACCTGGCGGTGCCAGTGGAGCTGGTCGTGCACGGCACGCCGGAGGAAGTGACGGAATTTGAAGAGAAAAGCCGTCCCTTCCAGGTGGAGCGTGAGAGTTAAATGGCAAGAGAAAACGCCTTTTTCGCCCTCATTGCCCGGATGCGCTATATCGACCGCTGGGCGCTGATGCGCAATACCTCGCGCGAGAATATCCAGGAGCACTCCCACATGGTGGCCGTGCTTGCCCACGCGCTGGCCGTCATCCAGAATACCTACTACGGCGGCACGGTGGATCCGGGCCAGGTGGCCCTCGCTGCACTCTACCACGATGCGACCGAGATCCTCACCGGCGATCTGCCCACCCCGATCAAATACGACAACCCCAATATCCGCGCCTCCTACCAGCAGGTGGAAGACGCGGCGGCCCGGCGGCTGCTGGAGATGCTGCCGGAGGAGCTGCGCGGCCAGTACGCCCCGCTGCTCCAGCCGGAGGAGGGGGAGGTCCGCGCGCTGGTCAAGGCGGCGGACAAGCTCTCGGCCTATCTGAAATGCGTCGAGGAACTCAAGGCCGGCAACCGCGAATTCAGGCTGGCCAAGGAGCAGACCTACCGGGCGCTGGCGGGAAATCCGCTGCCGGCGCTGCAATACTTCCTGATTCACTATCTGCCCAGCTTTGAGCTGAGTCTGGACGAGCTGCAGGCGTAATTCGCCCCGGCCCGCCTGCGCATAGAAAGGAACGAAACGATTATGCGAGCCATCGTCACCGTCATCGGACAGGACCGGGTAGGCATTATCGCCGATGTCACCGCCCTGCTGGCCAAAAACCAGATCAACGTGCTGGATATCAGCCAGACCGTCCTGCAGGACTATTTCACCATGATTATGATGGTGGATACCACCGAGAGCGAGCTGCCCTTTGCCGAGCTGGCCCAGCTCCTCGCCAAAGAGGGGGAGGAGCGCGCCCTGAGCATCCACATCCAGCGGGAAGATATCTTCAACGCGATGCACAGAATCTGAGGGCCGCCATGCTGAGCAGAAACGAGATCATGCAGACCATCCGGATGATCGACCAGCAGCATCTGGACATCCGGACCATCACGATGGGCATCTCCCTCCTCTCCTGCGCTGACCCCGACCCGGAGGCCTGCTGCCGCAAGATCTACGACAAGATCTGCCGCCGAGCCGAGCGGCTGGTTCCCACCGGAGAGGCGATTGAGACGGAGTTTGGCATCCCCATCGTCAATAAGCGCATCTCCGTCACCCCCATCGCCCTGGTGGCCGCAGGCTGCGAGACGGCGGACTATGTCCCGTTCGCCAGGGCGCTCGACCGCGCCGCGCGCACCTGCGGGGTGAACTTCATCGGCGGCTACTCCGCCCTGGTGCAAAAGGGGCTGACGGAGGCGGACCGCAAGCTGATGAACGCCATCCCGGAGGCGCTGGCGGAGACCGAGCTGGTCTGCGCCAGCGTCAACGTCGGCTCCACCCGCGCCGGCATCAATATGGACGCCGTGCGCACCATGGGCCAGGTGGTCAAGAAGACCGCCCAGCGCACTGCCGACCGCGACGGCTTCGGCTGCGCAAAGTTGGTGGTCTTCTGCAACGCGGTGGAGGACAACCCCTTTATGGCCGGCGCCTTTCACGGTGTGGGCGAGGCGGAGAGCGTCATCAATGTCGGCGTCTCCGGTCCAGGCGTGGTCTACCACGCGCTGCAATCCGTCAAGGGCCAGCCGTTTGACGTGGTGGCGGAGACGGTGAAGAAGACCGCTTTCCGCATCACCCGGATGGGACAGCTCGTCGCACGCGAGGCGAGCGCCCGGCTCGATACGCCGTTTGGCATCGTAGATCTCTCTCTCGCCCCCACGCCCGCTGTGGGCGATTCGGTTGCCCGCATCCTGG
>CAYWUA010000009.1:0-44049 GCA_964461385.1 uncultured Oscillospiraceae bacterium | reverse complement strand
ACGTAGCCGGGCACGTAGGTCCAGTTGGGGCGGGCGCGGATCAGCTCGGTGTAGTACTGTACCTGATTGTCCAGGCTGTTTCGCTGTTCGTCCCGGTCGGTCGAGACGCGGGCGTAAAACGTGACGCGCAGCGGCAGATCAAAGATGGTCCTCCCGCGGCGCAGTTGGCTGCGAATCTGTAAAATATTCATCGACACTCGCCTCCTCGACCCAATCGGATGGATACCGCAGCAGCTCCGGCAGGGCGTCCGCGGCTTGCAGCCGGCCCAGTGCCTCCTGCAAGGACTCCTCGGCAATCAGCCCCTGTTCCTGCAGACGCCGGAGCAGGACGCCGATCAGATCTTTCTGTCCATAGTCCAAAGCCCATCACCTCAGCGATGCATATGAGCCGAAAGCAGGAAACATACCGCAGTGCGGTGGAGCGTCAGATTTGACAGCGGAGGGGCTTGTGGGGTATGCTATAGAAAATCACGGCGTAACGCCGCGGAAAAACACCACAGGAAAGGACGGGACAATGCATGACACATGCCCTGTTTGGATTTGTCGAGATTTCTGCACGCCCTCTGGAAGAGCTGGAGGCAGTGCTCCATGCGATGGAGCATCAGAAGACGGGCGCGCGCCTGGTCTGGCTGGAGCGGGCGGAGGAGAATAAGACCTTCGGCATTGCCTTTCCCACCCTGCCGTCGGACGACACCGGCGTCTTTCACATCCTGGAGCACTCGGTGCTCTGCGGCTCTGACCGGTATCCGGTCAAGGAGCCCTTCGTCGAGCTGCTCAAGTACTCGATGAATACCTTCCTGAATGCCATGACCTTCCCGGACAAAACGCTCTATCCCATCTCCAGCCGCAACGACAGGGATTTTCTCAACCTGATGCGGGTCTATCTGGACGCGGTCTTCCACCCCAGTATCTATCACCGGCCGGAGATCTTCGCGCAGGAGGGCTGGCACTACGAGCTGGACGGAGAGGGCGTGCCCAGCTATAAGGGCGTGGTCTTCAACGAGATGAAGGGTGCTTTCGCCAGCGCGGAGGAGCAGATGGAGATCGCCATGAACCGTGCCCTCTTCCCGGATACGCCCTACCGCTATGTCTCCGGCGGCGACCCGGCCGCCATTCCAGACCTGACCTATGAGCATTTCCTGGACAGCCACCGCAAGTACTACGCACCTTCCAACAGCCTGATCTTTCTGGACGGCGCGATGGATCTGGAGGCGGTGCTGCAAATTTTGGACGAGGAATACCTGAGCGGCTTTTCGCGCACGGAGCGCACTGCCCCGCCCGCTCTGCAGCCGCCGGTAGACGGCGGGGTCCGGACGGTGGAGTATGAGGTCGCCTCCCCGGAGGAGGAGCAGGGGCGCACCCGCCTGGCCTGGGGCGGGGTGATCGGCACCTTTGCCGACCGGGAGACCATCGTCGCCGCGCAGGTGCTGGCCGACGTGCTCTGCGGCAGCAACCAGGCCCCGCTCTGCCGCGCCATTCTGAGCCGCGGCCTGGCGGAGAATGTGCTGATACAGGTGGTGGACGGCGTCGCGCAGCCCTGGCTGCGGCTGGAGGCGCGCCACTTAAAGGCGGAGGACGCCGGGCAGGTAGAGCGGGTCCTCTTTGACGAATTGCGCCGTCTGGCGGACGAGGGGATTGACCGCACCAAGCTGGAGGCGTCCATGGCCAATTTGGAATTCCAGCTGCGGGAGCGGGACTACGGCACCTATCCGCAGGGGCTGGTCTTCTGTATCCAGACGCTGGAGAGCTGGCTGTACGGCGGCGCGCCGGAGGCGAACCTGGAGGTTGGAGACCTCTTTGCGCGCCTGCGCGGCAAGATGGCGGAGGGCTATTTTGAGCGCCTGCTGCGCGCGCTGCTGCTGGAGAACCCCCACCGCTGCAAGGTGGTGCTCCAGCCGTCCCACACGGCGGGCGAGGCGCGCCGCCAGCTGGAGGCGGAGCGCCTGCGCCGGGAGAGCGCGGCCTGGACGCCGGAGGTGCGGGAGGCGGTGTGCCGCCGCCAGGCTGCCCTGCTCACCTGGCAGCAGCAGGAGGACACGCCGGAGCAGCTGGCGACCCTGCCCTGCCTGGCGCTCTCTGACCTCAATCCGGAACCGGAACGTCTCCCACTGGAGACGGCCCGAATGTCCGGTCTGCCGGTGCTGCTGCACCCGCTCCACACAGGCGGTATCGTCTATCTGACGCTCTATTTTGACGCGGACGGCTGCTCGGAGGAGGAGCTGTCAAAGCTGACCTTCCTCTGCCGCCTGCTGAGCCATATGGCGACCTCGGCGCACAGTGCCGAACAGGTGAGCGATCTTGTCCGCCTGCGCTGCGGGGATCTGCAATGCTTTGTGCGAAACTTTGCCGTCGAGGGGGACCGGGCACACTGTAAGACGCGGCTGTGCGTCTCTTTCAGTGCCCTGGAGGACCGCGTGCAGGAGGCGTTGGATCTGGTGTCGGAGATTCTGACCCAAACCGTGCTGGAGGACGAGGGGGCCGCGCGCGACCTGCTGCGCCAGGCGAGGATGAAGGGGATGCAGCGGATTATCATGTCAGGCCACGCAGCCGGCCTGAGCCGTCTGGCGGCGCAGGTCTCCGCCTGCGGCGTGGCCGACGAGTGTACCGGCGGCTTTGCCGTCTATCAGTGGCTCAAGTACCAGGAGGAGCACTGGGACTGGGGTGCGCTTCGCCCCGCGTTGGAGACGCTTCTGGGGCGGATTGTGACCCGCTCCCGCCTGACACTCAGCGTGACCGGCCGCGCCGGTGCGATTGCCCCCGGAGCGGCGGCGTATCTCGCCAACGTCTTGCCGGAGGGGCCGGCTGGCCCCGGCGCTGCGGCGCTCGCGCCCTGGGGAGTATGCCGGGAGGGGATCGTCATCCCGACGGACGTCTCCTTTGCCTGCTGCGGCGGCGCCCGAGATGGAGAGGGCGCGCTGTGGAAACTGGCGGGCAAGGTGATCGGCCTGGCCTATCTCTGGAATGTGATCCGCGTGCAGGGCGGCGCCTATGGCACCGGCCTGGCGGTGATGGACAGCGGCCTGACGGCCTGCTATTCCTACCGTGACCCGTCGGGGGTGCAGTCGCTGGAGCGGTATCTCGGCTGCGCGCAGTTCCTGCGGGAGTACTGCGCCTCAAAACCGGATCTGACGGGATATATCATCGGCACCGTCTCGGACAGCGAGCCGCTGCTCAGCCCGCGCGGCAAGGGCCTGGCCGCGGACACGCTCTACTGGCAGGGAGTCAGCTATGACGGGCGCTGCCGCCGGCGGCGCGAGCTGCTGGAGGCCACGCCGCAGCGCCTGCTGGAGCTGGCCGACGAGCTGGAACGGACGCTGCGCACCGGCGGCGTCTGCATTGTAGGCGGACAGGAGCAGGTAGAGCGGTGCGCACCGGAGCGGGTCTTCTCCATCTGACCGCACAGCTTCCGGTGTCCGGTTTTTCGGGCGCCGGAAGCTGAAAATGCATGAATTCAGAAATTATCCTGCAAAAACAGTCCTGAAAATAAGGGCGGGATGCAACTGTGTTCTGGATTTTGGAAGATATTTGGAAATAATATCCCACAAAATGAATTTTCTATGAAAAGCATACAAAGGGAAATGATTGACAAATGCAATATATAGTGATAATATATTCACGAAAAGAACGACACGAAACAAGGACGTTTCACTGGCCGCAGAAGGGCTGTGAAACGTCCTTTTTGTATTCTGCCGGTCGCCGGTAAGAGGGGGAAGCGCTATGATCCGACTGGAAAAGGTCAATAAGTACTTTGGAGATCTCCACGTCCTGCACGACGTATCGCTGGAAGTGGCCGAGGGGGAGAAGCTGGTCATCATCGGGCCGTCCGGTTCGGGCAAGAGTACCACCGTGCGCTGCATGAATTTCCTGGAAGAGCCGTCCAGCGGCGCGGTCTACATCAACGGTGTGCGCATGACGCACAAGAATAAGCGCCAGATCGTGCGCGATAACATGTCGATGGTCTTCCAGCAGTTTAACCTCTATCCGCATATGACGGTGATGCAGAATCTGACGCTGGCGCCCATCAAGCTCCAACATAAGTCCCGCCAGGATGCGGAGGAGCTGGCGTGGCACTACCTGGACGTGGTTGGCCTAACGGACAAGGCGAATGTTTATCCGACTACCCTCTCCGGCGGGCAGCAGCAGCGCATCGCTATCGCGCGGGCGCTGTGCAGTCAGACCAAGATCATCCTCTTTGACGAACCCACCTCCGCCCTCGACCCGGAGACCATCCAGGAGGTGCTCGATGTGATGATCAAGCTCGCCAAGGAGAACATTACGATGGTGGTCGTCACCCACGAGATGGGCTTTGCCCGTCAGGTAGCCGACCGGATTGTCTTTATGGCCGACGGCCAGATCCTGGAGGAGGGGACCCCGGAGCATTTCTTCACCAACCCGAAGAATGAGCGGCTCAAGCAGTTCCTGAGCAAAATCATCAAGTAATCCGTAATTCCGCCTTAAAGGCGCGCCGCTGCTGTCTTTGACGCGTCTTTGAGATAAAACCCAATCTGTACCATAGATCAGGAGGGAATGAAACATGAAATTGGGAAAAAAGCTGCTGGCCCTGCTGCTGGCGCTGGTCATGTGCCTGGCCCTGGCCGCCTGCGGCGGCGAGAGCAGCGCCGAGACGGAGGACACCGCGTCGGACACCACCGCTGAGGACGGCGACGAGTCCGCCGAAACCGGAGAGACCGAGGACGCCGGGACGGCGGAAGAAGTCTCTGCCGACGTACAGGAGATCATCGACCGCGGCGTGCTGCGCGTGGGCGTGAAGAGCGATGTGCTCGGGTTTGGCTATCTGGACCCTACCACCAATGAGTACAGCGGTATGGAGATCGACCTGGCGAAGGCGTTGGCCGACTCTCTGGGCGTCGAGGTGGAGTACACCACCGTCACCGCCGCCACCCGCGGCGAGCTGCTCGACTCGGGCGACCTGGACTGCGTGCTGGCCACCTTCACTATCACGGAGGAGCGCCGCGAGAGCTGGGACTTCACTACGCCATACTACACCGACCACGTGACCGTGCTGGTGGAAAATGAGTCCGGTATCACCACCCTGGCGGACCTGGTGGGGGCGACGGTCGGAGTCTCCTCGTCTTCCACCTCTGCCCGCGCGTTGGTTGAGGCGATGATCGAGGCTGGCGTGATCGACGGCGATGGATTTGACGCGAATACCTTTGACCCCGCCTTGTGGACCGAGGGCGTCAGCTTCCGCCAGTATGACGACTATCCTGCTATTTCCACTGCGCTGAGCGCCGGTGAGGTGGACGCCTTCTGCGTGGACCGCTCTATCCTGGCCTATTATCAGACGGCGGACCGAAGCTTCATTGAAGACGAATTTGCCCCGCAGGAGTACGGCATCGTCACCCGCCTCGGATCCGGATTCTCCGATTACTGCGAGGAGTTTATTCAGACGGCTCTGTCTGACGGTACGATTGACGGCCTGATTGCGGAGTATAACCTGGGTTAAAACCGGGAGAAGAACAAGGCTTTCCCTGACCGGCCCGCCCGCCATTCTGGGGGGCGGGCCGGTTTCGTAAGATCAGAGAGGAGGTATGGGACGGTGGAGCATCTGTTGGAGACCTTTTCCCCCGATGCGTGGGCCAGAGTGTGGGACTATCGCGGCACCTTCCTGCTCGGGCTGGGAAACACGGTGGTCACCGCGGTGTTTGGTCTGCTGCTTGCGCTGGCGCTCGGCATCCTGTTTGGACTGTTGGGTACGAGCGATAAAAAGCCGCTGGCCATCATCTCGCGCATCTATGTAGAGTTTATCCAAAATACGCCTGTTCTGTTGCAGATGTGCTTTTTGTACTACGCGCTCGCCTTCAGCGGCATCGGGGCGGATATTATCATGACCGGCATCATCACGCTGGGGGTCTATACCGGGGCCTATATGGCAGAGGTGGTGCGGGCCGGCATCCAGGCGGTCCCACGCGGCCAGTTTGAGGCCGCTCAGAGCCAGGGCTTCGGCTATGTGCAGTACATGTACTACATTATCCTGCCGCAGAGCATCAAAGTCATTCTGCCGCCCATGGTCAACCAGGCGGTCAACTTGTTCAAAAACACGTCCTGCCTGTACATTGTCGGCGGCGCGGACCTGATCTCGCTGACATACAGCTTTGTCACCGGCGCCACCACTGGCGGCGCGTATGGGCCGGCCTACCTGGTATGCGGCGCGCTGTTTTTTATTGTGTGTTTCCCGCTCTCTACGCTGGCCACCACCTGGGAGACCTCGCTAAAAAAGCGTGACGCGGGCGGCGCGGAGATTGTCAGAAAGATGGAGGAGGGGAGAGCATAATGGATTGGGCAGCCAGTTTTTCCATTTTGACACAGGTGAGCGTGTTGCGCTATATCCTGCTCGGCGCTGTATTTTCCATCGCCATTGCGGCGGCGGCCGTGCTGTGCAGCATCGTGCTCGGCTCTGTGCTCGCACTGGTGCGCAACTACTGTACCGGAAAGACCCGCATCTTCAAGTGGATCGCCTCGGCCTATATTGAGCTGTTCCGCAACACGCCGCTGCTGCTGTGGATTTTTGTCTGCCTGGTCGTCTGCCCCTGCCCTGACTTTCTCAGCCGGCCGATGCTGGGGTTGAGCAGCGTGGAGGTGCGCATCCTGTTTCGCGCCTTTGTCGCACTGGTGCTCTTCACCTCCTCCGTCATCGCGGAGATCATCCGCGGCGGCCTGAACTCCATCCCGAACGGCCAGTTTGAGGCAGCGCATAGCCAGGGATTTGGCACCGTGCAGACCATGGTCTATATCATCCTGCCGCAGGCTTATCGCGCGGTGGTGCCCACCCTGCTCAGCCAGGTGATCACCACCATCAAGGACTCGTCCTACTTGGCCAACGTTGCCGTCATCGAGCTGATGAGCCGGGTGCGGCGCATCCTGGCCACCTCCAACGTCTATAACGGCGTGGGCACACAGCTTATCAGCGACGTGTTCGTCCTGTTCGGACTGGCCTTTCTGATCTACTTTGCCATCAACTTCACGCTCTCGTGCATTGTGCGCTCGATGCAAAAGCGCAAGCCGCGCCAGGCGGCCCGCCGGCAGGTGCGTCCGGCGGCGCAGCCCTGACGGAGAAGAGGAGGAGAGACCGTGGCGCAGAAGTATATTATCACCATCTCCCGCGAATTTGCCAGCATGGGGCGCTCCATCGCCCAGAAGCTGGCGCGGGAACTGCAGATCAATTTCTACGACCGCGACATCGTCGAGCAGACCGCCCGGCGCATGGGGCTGCCTGTCTCCGAGATCGCCAACACGGAGGAGGCTGCCCACAATATCTATTACCGGCGCATCTATCCGCTGGGCATGGGCGTCTGGAGCATGCAGGATGAGATCTTCCAGATCCAGCGCAATATCATCCGCGACCTGGCCGACCGTGAGTCGTGCATCATCGTGGGCCGCTGTGCCAGCGAGGTGCTCAACGACTACAAGCGGATCCTCAACGTCCATGTCTTTGCCCCGGTGGACGACCGCCTGCGCAACTGCGTGGAGAAGTTGGGAATGGACCCGGATGTGGCCCGCCGCACGCTGATGCAGGTGGACCGCTCCCGCAAGGGCTATCACAAGCGCTACGGCGGCGGAAGCGAGTTTGTCAACTGCCATATGATGGTCAATTCCAGCGTGTTCGGCATCGACGGCTCCGCTGACCTGCTGGTTTCCGTTGCCCGGCAGCGGTTTGATCTGTGAGGCAGAGCATTTCATACCAAGACGGGAGAGCGCCAAAGCCCCAGGTCGGGAGGCTTTGGCGCTCTCATTGTTAGTGCAGGTATCATGCGAACGGCCTCCCGCTCCTGCGGCTGCGTGGGCGAGAAGCCGTCTTTTTGTTCAGAGAGGTCCGGGCATCAGTCCGGACGCGTGTTTATGATTCCGAGAGAGACTCCATCTCGCCAATCAGCTGGTCAAACAGCGCTAGGGCGTCTTCCACCGGCGCGGGAGAGGCGATGTCCACTCCTGCGCCGCGCAAAAGGGAGACAGGGTCAGCCGAGCAGCCGCCGCGCAGGAAGTTTAGGTAATCCTCCACAGCGGGCGCGCCCTCGCGCAGGATACGCTGGGACAGGGCAATGGCGCAGGCAAAGCCGGTGGCGTACTGATAGACGTAGAAATTGTAATAGAAATGCGGGATGCGCGCCCATTCCAGCGCGATCTCCGGGTCCGGCTCGATCTCCTCGCCGTAATAGGCCCGATTCAGCTCGGCGTATTTGCCGCTCAGCGCCTCCGCCGTCAGGGCGTTGCCCCCGCGGGCCTGCTCGCTGCACCAAAGCTCAAACTCCGCGAACATGCTCTGCCGGTAAAGCGTGGTCCGGAACTGCTCCAGGAAATAGTTGATGAGGTAGGCCCGGCGCTTGGGCTCGGTGGTTGTGGCAAGCAGATGCTGCATCAGCAGGGCCTCGTTGCAGGTAGAGGCGACCTCCGCCACAAAGATGACATAGTCGGCATAGGTGACCGATTGGGCCTGATTGGAGAGGTAGGAGTGAAGGGCGTGCCCCATCTCGTGCACCAGGGTGAACACGTCGTTGAGCGTATCGGTGTAGTTGAGCAGCACGAAGGGGTGCGAGCCGTAGATCCCGGAGGAGTACGCCCCGGAGCGCTTCCCCTGATTTTCGTAAACGTCGATCCAGCGGTGCGCAAAGCCCTCCCGCAGGATGGAGAGGTATTCCTCCCCCATCGGGGCGAGGGCCTCCAGGGCGATCTGCTTGGCCTGCTCAAACGGGATTTCGCCCACCTCACTGGCCACCATCGGGGTGTACAGGTCGTAGTAGTGCAGCTTGTCCACCCCGAGCAGCCGCTTACGCAACCGGACATAGCGGTGCATGGCGGGCAGGTTGCGGTGCACCGCCGCGATCAGATTGTGGTAGATCTCCACCGGGACCTCGGTCCGGTCCAGGGCGGCATGCAGGGCGGAGGGGTAGCGCCGCGCGTTGGCAAAAAATTGCAGCTGACTCATCTGTGCGCTGAGAATCGCGGCGGAGGTGTTGCGGAACTGTTCATAGACGCCGTAGAGCGAGCGGAAGGCGGAGGCGCGCAGCGCGCGGTCACCCGACTGCATCAGGGGAATATACGTCCCGTGCGTGACGGGATGCCTTTTGCCCGCGCTGTCCTCCGCGTCGGGGAAGCGCAGGTCGGCGTCGTTGAGAAAGCCGAAAATCTCGTCCGGTGCCTGGCCCAGCTTTCCGGCGGCGGCCAGCAGCGCCTCGCCCTCGTGGGAGAGGGTGTGCTCCCGCTGACGGCGGATGCGCGTGAGCAGCAGGCGGTAGTGCTCCAGCGCGGGGACGGCACGGAAAAAGGCGTCCATTGTCTCATCCCCGATGGCGAGGATCTCCGGCGTCTCAAAGGCGGTGGCCTCATCGACGCGGACGAGCAGATTCTGCACCTGGGCGCTCATCTCCTGGTAGACGGCGTTGCGGGTATCCTCGTCGCTCCGGCGAAATGCGTAGCCGGCCAGCGGCTCGAGGGCGCGTGCGAGATCGTCATACTGCCGCAGAAAATCCAGCAGGACCGCGCCGCTCTCGGATAGACGGCCCTGAAAACCGCGCAGGCGGTCTGTCAGACCGGCGGCCTGGGCGTACGCCTCCCGCCATGCCTCGTCGGAGGGAAACAGATCGGTGATCGCCCAGGTGTAGCGCGGGTCTACCTCGCTGCGGGGAGGGATGGTGTGCTGCATGTGTGGAAGACTCCCTTCTATCATGTTTGCGGGCCATGGGACAGACCGGCGCGTTCTGCCATGCCCGAAGACTAGTATAACACAAAACGGGCCCTGGCAGAAGGGGAGAGGGGCGGGGCGGTCAGGTCGGCAGCGCGCCGCAGTCCTTCCGCTTTACCCGTATAAAAAGTATTACACCCAAACCGGCGACACGGACGATCTGATCTCCATCGGGACCATCGGGCTGATTAAGGGGATCAACACCTATCAGCCGGGGCGGAAGATCAAGCTCGCTACCTATGCCGCCCGCTGTATTGAAAACGAGATCCTCATGTATCTCCGCAAGACCCGCCGCACGGCGGGGGAGGTCAGTCTGTCCGATGCGTTGGAGAACGACGACTCGGCCAATGCCTTGTCCCTGATGGACGTGATCCGGGTGGAGGACAATATCCTCGATGACCTAGAGAGCCGGGACACCTGCCTTCGGGTGCGCCGCTGCGTGGAGACCGCCTTGGACTGCCGGGAGCGCGATATCGTAATGCAGCGCTATGGTCTGAACGGACAGACACCGCGCACCCAGCGCGAGATTGCCGCCGCGTTGGGGATTTCCCGCTCCTATGTTTCCCGCCTGGAAAAGCGCGCCCTGCAAAAACTCCAGCGGGCGCTGGAGCAGCCGGGCGATATGCCCTAGGCGGAAAAGCCTTGCATCCGCCCGGTGTGGATGCTATACTGTAATCAATCGATGGGATGCTCTGCGCGCGGTCGCGGGCTCCCGGACGGGAAGGGGCAGAACAACGGCGTTTTGCGGCGCGGTTGTTCTGCCCTTTTTGACGGCACAACCCCTTGCCCCAAAGGAGGCACTATGGCTGCGTTTGACAAAATTGAGAGCGGTTTTCCCAGCCTGGACCGGATTTTGGACCATATTCGTCTGGGTGACAATGTGGTCTGGCAGGTCTCGGCGGTGGAAGAGTTCCGCATGTTTGCCGAGCCCTTTGTCCGCCAGGCGGTGGCGGATGGCCGGCGGGTGATCTACATCCGCTTTGCCCAGCACCGGCCGGTGCTCGATTGCCTGGCCGGCGTCAAGGTCTGCCAGTTTAACCCAGACTGCGGCTTTGAAGCCTTTACCGTCGCCATTCACGACTGTATCAGCCAGGAGGGGAGGGAGGCGTTCTATGTCTTTGACTGCCTCTCCGAACTGCAATCGGTCTGGTACACTGACCTGATGATGGGCAATTTCTTCCGCGTTACCTGTCCGTACCTCTTTGAGCTGGACACAGTGGCCTACTTCCCGCTGCTGCGCGGACGGCACTCTTTCGACGCCGTCGCCCGCATCCGGGACACGACGCAGCTCCTGCTCGACGTCTACAGCTCGCCGGAGGACGTCTATCTCCACCCGCTGAAGGTCTGGAACCGGTATTCCGACCGGATGTTCCTGCCGCACTGCTGCCGCAGGGGAGAGCGGGAGTTTGTCACCGTGCAGGACGCCGTCGGGTTGAGCCGCTACTATCAGACACTCCAGGCCCTCTCCTCGATGGAGCAGGACCAAAATTACGACAGCTACGACCGGTTTTTCCACCTTGCACGGATGGAGTATGCTCGCGGCCGGTTCAGCGAGGAGACGGAGGACCAGATCATCGACAGTACGATGACCAAAGACCGGCGCCTGCGCGAGATGGTCAAGCACTATTTCCAGCCGCGCGATTATTTCCTGCTGCGCGACCGGATGATCGGCAGCGGCGCGATCGGCGGCAAGGCCTGCGGGATGCTGCTGGCGCGCAAGATCGCCGAGACCGAACTGCCCGCTTTCTCAGCGCACAGCGAACCGCACGACTCGTTTTATATCGGCTCAGATGTCTTTTATACCTATATCGTCTCCAACGGCTGCTGGCGCCAGCGAATCCGCCAGCGGATGCCGGAGGGCTACTTCTCCGAGGCGGAGCCGCTGCGTAAGAATCTGCTCGAGGGCACCTTCCCCCCCCAAATCCGGGAGCAGTTCCAAAAAGTGCTCGACTACTTTGCCCAGAGCCCCTTTATTGTCCGCTCTTCCAGCTTTCTGGAAGACGGCTTTGGAAACGCTTTCGCGGGGAAATATGAGTCCGTCTTCTGCGTGAACCAGGGCACACCGCAGGAACGGCTGGAGGCCTTTGAACAGGCGGTGCGCATCGTCTATGCCAGCACCATGTCCTACTCCGCCCTGGAATACCGCCGCCAGCGCGGCATGGAGTCGATGGATGAGCAGATGGCGGTCCTGGTCCAGCGGGTCTCCGGCTCTTACTTCGGGCACTATTTTATGCCCTGCGCCGCCGGCGTGGGCTACAGCCACAGCGCGTACAAGTGGATGCCGGATATGGACCTGAGCGCCGGGATGCTGCGCCTGGTGATGGGGTTGGGGACAAGGGCAGTGGACCGTACCGGAGAGGACTATCCCCGCCTGGCCAATCTAGACCGGCCAAGCGCCACCATTTATACCACCGACAGCCAGAAGCACCGCTTCTCCCAGCGCAATGCGGATGTGTTGGACTGCCAGGACAACTGCCTGCGCGAGTTGCCGCTGGAACAGCTGCTCCCGGTGATGCCGCCGTGGTACCGGGAGATGGTACTCGAGCGCGACTGGGAGGCCGAGCGGCGCTTGCGCGAGCACGGACGCCATCGGGAGGTCTGGTTTGCCAGCTGTCAGCATCTGTTGGAGATGCCAGAGTTTGTCTCCCTGATGCGGGAGACGCTCCACACGCTCGAGCGAGTCTATCAAAACCCGGTGGACATTGAATACACTGTCAATATGGACGCCAGCGGAGCCTTTATGGTCAACCTTCTCCAGTGCCGGCCGCTCTACCAGGGGAGGACTGGCGAGCGGGTGGATCTCTCAGCGCTCCGCCTGCGCGAGACGCTCTTCTCCCTGCGCGACTCCGCCATGGGCCCATCTGGCCACCGCGCGGTCGACGTGGTCGTGCAGGTGGATCCGTTGCGCTATTACCGCCATCCCTATCAGAAAAAGTACGGCGTCGCCGCCGCCATCGGGCAGATCAACCGCGCCTACGCCGGCAGTGGAAAGCGTCTGCTCCTCCTGACGCCCGGACGGATCGGCACCTCCTCGCCCGAGCTGGGGGTTCCCGTCTCCTTTGGGGATATCTCCAACTTTTCTGCCGTGTGTGAGGTCTCCGACCAGCGGGCGGGCTATATGCCGGAGCTGAGCTATGGCAGCCATATGTTCCAGGATCTGGTGGAGTCAGAGATCGTCTACGGCGCGATCTGGAACAACGAGAAGACGCTGGCCTATCATCCGGAACTGCTCGAGCGCTATCCGGACTGTTTCCTGCAGCTCTGCCCGTCCCAGCCGGAACTGGAAGGAATGATCCGCGTCCGGGAGACGCCGGGGCTGGCCTACTGGCTGGATGCGGTGGAAAACCGCGCCGTCTGCGGCTTTGCCAAGCCGGAGAAAACGCCTTAATTTGCGACGGCCGGCGCTGTCGTGTTGTACACTTGCTGTCTTCAATACAGGAAAACTCTTTGAATAGATTGACCGCCCGGCAGGCACTTGGCCCGCCGGGCGGTTTCGCATTCGGAGAGAAGCGGAGGGACGGCCCGTCTTACCGGCGCCGGGTGATCTCGTGGCGCTTTGGCCCGGTGGAGACCATCGTGATGGGCACGCCGATCTGCGCCTCAAGGAAGTCGACATACCCCTTTGCCTCAGCGGGCAGCGCGCTGTAGTCCGTGCAGCCGCGGATGTCGCACTTCCAGCCGGGCAGGGTGGTGAACACCGGCTTGGCCCGCTCCAGCCGGGCGGGGACGGGAAAGACGTCGGTGAGCTCCCCGTCGATCTCATAGGCGGTGACCACCTTGATCTCATCCAGATAGCCCAGTACGTCCAGGCAGGTCAGGGCGACCTGGGTGGCCCCCTGCACGGCGCAGCCATACCGGGTTGCCACAGCGTCAAACCAGCCCACGCGGCGCGGACGGCCGGTGGTCGCGCCGTACTCCCCGGCGTCGCCGCCGCGGCGGCGCAGCTCCTCACCCGCCTCACCGGTCAGCTCACAGACAAAGGGCTCGGCGTGTGAGCCGACGGAGGAGGAATAGGCCTTGGTGACGCAGAGCACGTCCTGCAGCGTGTGCGGCGGCACGCAGGCGCCTACACAGCCGAACCCCGCCACCGTGTGGCTGGAGGTGGTAAAGGGGTAGATGCCGAGGTCGGGGTCCTTCATGCTGCCCAGCTGCCCCTCCAGCAGGACGGTCTTGCCGTCGCGGATGGCGTTGTGCAGATAGGTGACGGTGTCCCCGACATAGGGCCAGATGCTGTCGCGGTAGCTCATGAGCTGGTCATAGAGCAGCTCCACGTCCAGCAGAGGCTTGTGATACAGGTGCTCGAGCATCACGTTCTTGAGCTGGCAGATATACTCCAGCCGGCTGTGCAGCCGCTCGGGCGCGGCGAGGTCGGCCACCTGGATGCCGTTTTTGGCGTATTTGTCGGAGTAGAAGGGGGCAATGCCGCTCTTGGTAGAGCCGAACGCCTTGCCGCCCAGGCGCTCCTCCTCGTAGGCATCAAAGAGCACATGGTAAGGCATCAGGATCTGTGCCCGCTCGGAGATCATCAGCTTGGGCATCGGCACGCCGCCGTCCTCCAGGGAGCGCAGCTCCCGCATCAGGCTCTCCACGTTCAGCGCCACGCCGTTGCCAATGATGTTCATCGTGTGGGGATAAAAGACACCGGAGGGCAGCAGGTGCAGCGAAAACTTGCCGTAGTCACAGATAATCGTGTGGCCCGCGTTCGCGCCGCCCTGGAAGCGGACGACCACATCGGACTGCTCGGCCAGCAGGTCGGTAATTTTACCTTTTCCCTCGTCGCCCCAGTTGGCGCCAACAATTGCTTTGACCATATCTCTTGACAACTCCTCTGTACGGGAAGTCTGCACGGGATCACCGTACAGATGTATTATACCTGATGCGCCGCGCTTTTTCAACCGCGAGTTGCGCCCGCACCCGGCCGGACGCCGTTGCCCGCCGGGGCGAGGTGTGCTATAATAACCGCCAGAATAACCCCGGCGCCGCGACCGGCGCGTCTCTGTACTCTGGCTTTAGGTGATGTCAATGGCACTGCAAAATCCAATTCCCCTGCTGCAGTTTTTCCGGCACTATCAGCCGACCGGCGGCCTGCAGCCGCTGGCGCGGGACTGCACCCTGCGCGAGATCCGGCTGCACCCGGCCGACCGTTCCGCCGACCTGGTGGCGAGCTTCTCCGTCGTGCCTGACCCGCGCAGCCTTCGCGCGCTGGAGACCGTGCTCGCCGGCTGCTACGGGATGAGCCGGGTCACAATCCGTCTGACGGAGACGGAGGAGACTCCGGAGCGGGAGGCCCCCGGCAACCAGGGGGAGGGGGCGTCATCGCCAGCATCAGATGTCTCCGCCTCCGCAGACGAGACCGCGCCTGCGTCCGCCGGCGACGGCGAGCCCCCCTCTCAGGAGGAGAGCGCCCCGCCGGAGGAGGAGAGCGCGGAGGACATTTTCCGCCAGACCGCGGCGCTGCGCGAGGCGGCCATCCGCCAGAGCGCGCAACAGAGTCCCGGACCGGCCACGCGGCCCCGCAAACAGCGCTACACCCCCGCCGCCCCGCCGGCCGAGATGATCTTCGGCAAGGGAATCCGCCGGCGCAGTGTCCCGATGGGAGAGGTCTCGCTGGACATGGGCATTGTCGCCGTCACCGGCAAGGTCTTTTTTGTCGAGCATCGCGAGCTGCAAAAGCGCAGGGCGTGGGTCATCAATTTCTACATCACGGACTACACCAACTCGCTCGTCGTCTCCCGCTTCCTGGAAAACAAGCAGGCAAAGCCCATTCTGGAGCGCGTCAAGAAGGGGATGTACGTCACAGTGGAGGGCAAGCTCAGCATCAGCAGCTACTCCGGCGAGCTGGAGCTGAGCCCGTACTCCATCGCTCCCGCGCCCGCCCCGGAGGGAAGGCGGGATAACGCCCCGGAAAAGCGCGTTGAGCTGCATCTGCACACCCGCTTTTCCACCATGGACGGCTTGACTGAGGTAAAAGACGCGGTCAAGCGCGCGATCTCCTGGGGGCACAGCGCCATCGCCATCACCGACCACGGCATCGCACAGGCCTTCCCCGATGCCTGGCACGCGGCGGGGGACAAGATCAAAATCCTCTACGGCGTGGAGGCCTATTACATCAACGACGTGGATGACCGCGTCGTCGTTCACGGGGACAGCACCGCCAGCCTGGACGATGAGATCGTCTGCTTTGACATTGAGACCACCGGCCTGAACCGGGAGACGGAATTTCTCACCGAGATCGGCGCGGTCGTGCTCAGAGGCGGCGAGATCACTGAGCGGTATAACACCTTCGTCAACCCCGGTAAACCCATCCCGTGGGAGGTGGTCCGCCTGACCGGCATCACGGACGAGATGGTGGCCGACGCCCCCAGCCAGTCCGAGGCGTTGAGTGATTTTCTCGACTGGGTGGGGGACCGCCCGCTGGCCGCGCACAACGCCGACTTTGACATGGGCTTTCTCGCCCTCGGCTGCGAGCGGATGGGCAGGCCCTTTCCCAACAGCTCGATCGACACGCTGATCTTGGCGCAGAATCTCCTGCCCGACCTCGGCAAGTATAAGCTGGACATCGTGGCAAATCATCTCAACCTGCCCGAGTTCAACCACCACCGCGCCAGCGACGACGCGGCGACGGTGGGCTATATGCTCATCCCGTTTCGCAAGATGCTCACCGACCTCGGAGTGACCCGCCTGGATCAGATCAACCCGGTCATGCGCACCATGCGCCACCAGGGGCGGCGGCGCCAGCGCGCGCAGCACCTCATCGTGCTGGCGAAGAACCAGACCGGGCTGCGCAACCTTTACAAGCTGATCTCTCTGGCCCACCTGGAGCACTTCAAGCGCTATCCCATCATGCCCAAGAGCGTGATCGACCAAAACCGCGAGGGGCTGATTCTCGGCTCCGCCTGTGAGGCGGGCGAACTGTTTCAGGCCATTGTGGACCACAAGAGCTATGACGAGCTCCGCCGGATCGCCCGCTGGTATGATTTCCTCGAGATCCAGCCCATCTGCAACAACCGCTTCCTGATTGGCGCGGGCAAGGCCAGGGACGAGGAGGAGCTGCGCGGCTTTAACCGCCTGGTGCTCCGCCTGGCCAAGGACCTGGACAAGCCCTGCTGCGCGACGGGCGACGTCCACTTCCTCGACCCGGAGGACGAGGCGTACCGCCACATCCTTCAGGCGGCGCAGGGCTTTGAGGATGCGGACAAAGAGCTGCCGATCTACTTCAAGACCACGGAGGAGATGCTGGAGGAGTTCGCCTACCTCGGCGAGGAGGACTGTCACAAGGTGGTCGTCGACGACCCTAACCGGGTGGCCAAATGGTGCGACAATATCCCACCGCTGCCGCGCGGCCTCTTCGCCCCCAAGCTGGAAAACTCCGCCCAGGAACTGGAGAACCTGGTTTACTCCAAGGCCCGCGAGCTCTACGGGGAGAAGCTGCCGCAGATCGTCCAGGACCGGATTGACTTGGAGCTGCCCGGCATTATCATGCGCAAGTACGACGTGATCTATATGTCCGCCCAGAAGCTGGTGGCCGACTCGCTGGCCCACGGCTACCTGGTGGGCTCGCGCGGCTCGGTGGGCTCCTCGCTGGTGGCCTTCCTCTCCGGCATCACCGAGGTGAACGGCCTGGCCCCGCACTACCGGTGCCCTAAGTGCAAGTTCTCCGACTTTGAGGTGGACCCGGTGAAGTACGGCTGCGGGGCGGACCTGCCCGACCGCGCCTGCCCCGTCTGCGGGACGATGCTGAAAAAGGACGGCTTCAACATCCCGTTTGAGACCTTCCTGGGCTACGGCGGCACCAAGGTGCCGGACATCGACCTGAACTTCTCCGGCGAGTACCAGTCCTCCGCCCACCGCTATACCTTTGAGCTCTTCGGGCAAAACCACGTCTTTCGCGCCGGCACCGTCGGCACCGTGGCGGAGAAGACCGCCTACGGCTATGTGCTCAAATACATGGAGGAGCGGGGGAAGAAGGCGAACAAGGCGGAGCTGACCCGCCTGGCCTCCGGCTGCGTGGGCATCAAGCGCACCACCGGCCAGCACCCCGGCGGCATGGTGGTCATCCCGGGGGACAAGGAGATCTACGACTTCTGCCCCGTCCAGCACCCGGCGGACGACCCGAATACCGACATCGTCACCACCCATTTTGAATACCACTCCATGGAAGAGAACCTCCTCAAGCTGGACATGCTCGGCCACGATGACCCGACCATGATCCGGATGCTCCAGGACGTCTCCGGCATCGATCCCATCCAGATTCCCCTGGACGATCGGGACACCATGTCCATCTTCTGTTCCTCCAAGGTGCTGGGCTATGAGGACGACCCGATTCTCGGCCCCACCGGGGCGGTGGCCATCCCGGAGTTTGGCACCTCCTTTACCCGCCAGATGCTGGTGGACACCCAGCCCAAGGACTTCAACACCCTCGTGCGGCTCTCCGGCTTCTCCCACGGCACCGACGTGTGGCTGGGCAATGCAAAGGACCTCATCCTCTCTGGCACGGCGACCGTCGCGCAGGTGGTGGGCTGCCGCGACGATATCATGATCTACCTGATTCAGAAGGGGATTGAACCGCTCAAAGCGTTCAAATTCATGGAGGCGGTGCGAAAGGGCGCGATCCACAAGGGCAAGCCCTGGCCGGAGGGCATCGAGGAGGAGATGCGCGCGCACGACATCCCGGAGTGGTACATCGAGTCCTGCCGGAAGATCAAGTACCTCTTCCCGAAGGCGCACGCGGTGGCCTACGTCATGATGGCCTTCCGCATCGCCTGGTTTAAGGTGCATGACCCGCTGGCGTTCTATGCCGCCTACTTCTCCATCCGCGCCAAGGCCCTGGACGCCACGTGCATGTGTCTTGGCCTGGATGTGTGCAAGCAAAAGATGGACGAGATCCGCGCCAAAGAAAAGATCACCGACATCGAGGATAAGATGCTTGTCACGCTGGAGGTCTGCTACGAGTTTTACATCCGCGGCTTTACCTTTGCCAAGATGGACCTTTACCGCTCCGGTGCCACCCGTTTTCAGCTCGACCGGGAGAACAACGCGCTGATCCCACCCTTTACTGCCTGCCCCGGCCTGGGCGAGGCGGCGGCGCAGTCCATTGTCGACGCGCGCCAGGAGCGGACGTTCATCTCAGTGGAGGAGCTCAACGCCTCCTGCCCCAAGCTCTCCAGGGCACATATCGACCTGCTGCGCTACATGGGCGCGCTCGACGGGATGCCGGATACCAGCCAGATCACTTTCTTCTGACTGCAAGAAAAGGAGGACTTCATGGAGAATAACTGCTTTCGCAGCGAGGCCGCCGATACCCGAATCGGCCGCTATCTCTGCCTGATCCTGCGCCACCACCCGGAAAAGGCCGGCATCACGCTCGACGAGCACGGCTGGGCGGACGTGGAGGAGCTGATTGCCGGCGTCTCCCGCCGCTGGCCCATGGACCGGGCGAAACTGGAGGAGATCGTCCGCACTGACGGGAAGCAGCGCTACTCCTTCAGTACCGACGGCCGCCTGATCCGGGCTAACCAGGGGCACTCCATCCCGGTGGACGTCGAGCTGCCGCTGACGCGCCCGCCCGAGCTGCTCTGGCACGGCACAGGGGAGAAATATACCGTTTCCATCGACGAGCACGGTCTCCTGCCACAAAGCCGCCTCTATGTCCACCTGTCCTCAGATGAGGAGACAGCCCGTGCGGTAGGCCGCCGCCATGGAGTTTCAGTCCTCTACCGGGTGCACAGCGGCCGGATGTGGGAGGACGGGCTGCCCTTTTACCTCAGTGTGAACGGCGTCTGGCTGACCAAGGCTGTCCCCGTGCGCTACCTGGAAAAACAGACCGGCGCGGGTGAGTGACGGGAGCCAATTTCGCTCCTGTACGCCGGCGGCTGACATGCAAACGCGCATCGAAACCGAAAGGTCTCGATGCGCGTTTCAGATTGTCAAAATTACTTCTTGCCGTCACGCGGGCCCTTGCGCTGGGCAAAATCCTGCTCGATGCGCGCTTTCCACCCCGCGTCGAGGGGACGGCTGCTGCGCACAGCAGAGACCGCCTCGGACATGACGTCGTAGTTGAGCTGGGTGCCCGCCGAGTCGCTGTGATAGGTCACCGCCCGGTCTGCACCGATGCCGAAGCGCTGCGCGGTCCCCACCGCGTCGATGTTCGCCCCGAGGAAGAGGAACTCCCAGCCGTACTTTTTCTTCTGCCGCTCGATCATCTGCCGGACCTCGTCGGTGCCGTAGCGATGGCTGGCATTCTCCATGCCGTCCGTCGTGATGACGAACAGGGTGTGCTCCGGCACGTCTTCCCGGCGCGCGTACTTGTGGATGTTGCCGATGTGGTGGATCGCCCCGCCGATCGCGTCGAGCAGAGCGGTGCAGCCGCGCACGGAGTAGTCGCGCCGCGTCATCGGCGAAATGTCCGCCAACGGGACGCGGTCGTGCAGCACCTGACAAGTGGTGTCAAAGAGCACGGTGCTGACATAGGCCTCTCCCGGCTCCCGCTTCTGCTTGTCGATCATGGAGTTGAAGCCGCCGATGGTGTCCTCCTCCAGGCCGCTCATCGAGCCGCTGCGGTCGAGGATAAAGACGAGTTCTGTCAAATTCTGTTTCATGATTCAGCCCTCCAGACTGTAGTAAAGGTTTGACTGCCGGCCTTCCCGCCTTGCAGCCTTATCATACCGCATCTGTCCGGAGGTTTGGTCGCCCGTCAGGCGACATCTCTCACCCCGCGCCCAGCAGGCTCTGGTCAAAGGCGAACAGCGCCTCGTTGATCTCAAAGATGTTATACTGGCCGTGGAGGATGAAATACTCCACAATGACGTCAAATTTGTAGGCGTGGGAGAGGGCAAAGCCCGCCTTGCCCAGCAGCTCCCGCGTCTCCGGCAGGGACAGCTCCAGCGCGATGGCAAAGGCGAGCGCGGTCGGCTTGCTCGGCCGGTAGAGCGGGTCAGAGCGGATTTTGGAGAAGAGCTTTCGGCTGATATTCGCCTTCTTATAACACTGGGCGTCCGTCATGCCGCGCTCGTCGATCTTGCGCAGCAGCATCTCGGAAAAGCTCTCGTCCATCTGCCGCAGGGCGTCGTCCAGGCTCGCGGGGACCGGGGGACGGCTCTTGGCCGCCTGCCGGGCCGGCCGGGGGGCGGCGGCAGGCTCCGGGCTGCCCTCCTGCCAGGGCAGGGAGAACGCCGACACGGAGAAATGAGTGCTTCCGCCGCCCTGAGACGGTGAGACTGCCTGGCCGCAGTGGGGACAAAACCGGGCGGAGACCGGCCGCTCGCCCCTACAGAAGGGGCACTTGATCTGCTCCTCTTTGGCGGCGTGTGCCGGAGACTGCGGTGTCCCTGGCAGCAGTTCTCCCGGTGCCTCCGGGATGAGGTCCGATTCCCAAAACTCTTCCAGGGAGTGCCGGTTCCGGTCATCGGCGTGCGCGTCCACATAGTGGTCGTCGATGTAGGAGGAGATGTCCCGGAACAGCTTTTTGCCAAGCTGATAGGACTTCCGGTCAAAAATGACCAGATAGACCGTCATGTCGTTTTCCAGCAGGAAGGCCCCGATGGTGTCCACGGCGACCCGCAGCGCTTGGTCCTTCGGGTAGCCGTAGATGCCGGAGGAGATGAGCGGGAAAGCCACTGTCTCACAGTAGTACTCCTTTGCCAGCGCCAGAGCGGAGCGGTAGCAGGAGATCAGCTGCTCCCGCTCCTGGAAAAAGCCGCCCTTCCAGCGCGGACCCACGGCGTGGATGACGTATCTGCAAGGCAGGCGGCCCGCGCCGGTGATTTTCGCGCTGCCCGTCTCGCAGCCGCCGAGCGTGCGGCACTCGGCCAACAGCTCCGGCCCGGCAGCCCGGTGGATCGCGCCGTCTACCCCGCCTCCGCCCAGCAGCGAGGGGTTGGCGGCGTTGACGATGGCGTCTACCCGCATTTTGGTGATGTCATTTCGGACGAGATTGAGCGGCATGGTTCAGCCCTCCCCGAACTGTTTTCTCTGCGCTTTGCGCTTATTGTATCGGGAAATCAATCAAATGTCACGTTTTTTTGCTCCGCCGGAGAAAGATGCGTTCCCGAACACTTCACAACACGCTCGGGAATGCAGGGGAGTGCCCCCTTGGTGAAAGAGACGAGAGCCGGAAAAATGGGAGTGCCGCACTGTCCGAGGCGGGATCAGTGACGTGCATGAAGGGAAAATGCAGCGATACTCGAAAATTGGGATAGGAATTTGCCGTGTCTTGTGGTAAAATACAAGTTGAATTGTGCTGCAGGAGGTGAGGGATATGCGCAGGACGATTGCGCTGCTGGCGGCAGTGCTGGCGATACCGCTGGGCGGCTGCTCGATTCAGACGCCGGAGGACCTGTATGCGCTGCCCAGGGCCTCGGTAGAATACGAGAGCTTGCAGAGCGAGCTGCAACGGCTGCTTGACAGCGGCCTGGAATATGCCGCGCCTCTCTCCGGCTCAAGCACGCAGCCGGTGCAGGACGTTGATCTCAACGGCGACGGCGTGGGGGAGGCGGTGGCTTTCTTCCGCGACACATCCGGCGAGGAAGGCAGCCTGCGGGTCTACGTCTTTGCCCAGAACGAGGACAATGAGTATGAGGTGATGACCGTCCTGACCGGACAGGGCAGTGCGGTCAGCTCAGTCACCTACAGCCAGCTTGATGAGACGGAAAATATGGAGATCGTCATCAGCTGGCAGATCTCTTCCGGCATCTACGCCCTGTCCGCCTACAGTGTCTGGCAGGGGGGCAACCAGGAGCTGCTCGCCCCGCAGACCTATACCCGCTATGCCGTGTGTGACCTGGACGGAGATGGTCAGGACGAGCTGGTGCTTCTCCAACTCAACACAACGGAGGGGGCGGAGAACCGCGCGGACTATTACCGCTGCGTGGACGGGAGCATGGTCAGGGTGAACCAGGCATATCTCTCCTCCAACCTCTCCTCCATTGACCGGACCAACGCCAGTACGCTCTACGGCGGGGAGGGGGCGCTCTACGTCACAGGTACCGTCGCCGATGACACCGGCGGGGAGAGCAGTGCCGCCTTTCAGCTCACCGACGTCCTGGCTGTCCGGGACAGTATGCTGGTCAACGTCACCCGGGACGAGACGGCCGGCAGCAGTGAGAGCACCCGCCGGCGCACCTACGTGGCGGACCAGGACCTGGACGGGGACGGCGTGTGGGAGATTCCCACGCTCTCAGCCGCCTATGAGCGGCGGGAGGACGGATCCATCTGCGTCTCGGAGACCTTTTATCTCGTTTCCTGGATGCAATATGATCTCTATGGCGGGCAGCATGTGCTTTGCACGACCTACTATAACAGCAGCGACGGCTGGTACCTCGTCCTGCCGGAGGACTGGCAAAGTCAGATTGCCCTGGCCCGCAGCGACTTCAACGAGGGGCGGACGGTCGAGCGCGGCATCCAGTTCTACCGGGTGGAGAAGGTGGACCCGGAGGAGGACAGCCTGCTGCAGATGGACGCCGCGACCGGGCAGTCCGTCCTCTCCAACGCCGCAGGAGAGCTGTTTATGACCATCTATAAGAATACCGGCTCGGACCGGGCAACGCGCGCCGCCATCGGAGAGCGGACGGTGCTCACGCAGGAAGCGGAGGATGCGGTCTATTCGGTGGAGTTCTTTGCACATGACTGGAGCGATTGGACGGTGGAGACGGTGGAGGAAAACCTGCACATCATTGTCACCAACTGGTCCAGCGATTGAGGAGGCAAGGCATGAGAAAGGTACTGGTACTGGAGGACGAGGACAACATCCGCAGCTTTGTGGTCATCAACCTGAAGCGGGCCGGCTATGATACGCTGGAGGCCTCCAGCGGAGAGGAGGCGCTCGAGGTGGTCCGGCGCAATCCCGACATCAGCGTGGCGCTGCTGGATGTGATGCTGCCCGGCATCGACGGCTTTGAGGTCTGCCGCCGCCTGCGGGCGGACAACGCCAAGATCGGCATCATCATGCTCACCGCGCGCACGCAGGAGATGGATAAGGTCACCGGCCTGATGACCGGCGCGGATGACTATGTGACAAAGCCATTCTCCCCGGCGGAGCTGACGGCGCGGGTGGACGCGCTCTATCGCCGTACGGGCGGTGAGCCGGTGATGGACAACGGGGAGATCCGCCAGGACCCCTTTCTGCTCAACACCCGCAACCGGACGCTGGAAAAGGCTGGGCGGCGCATCAAGCTGACCCAGGTGGAGTACTCCGTCATGAAGCTCTTTATGGAAAACCCGGGCAAGGCGCTCTCGCGTGACGAGATTCTCGAGGCGGTCTGGGGCCGGGATTATCTGGGGGAGTTGAAGATTGTGGACGTCAATATCCGCCGCCTGCGCCTGAAGGTGGAGGACGACCCCACTAACCCCACCTATATCACCACTGTCTGGGGCTACGGATATAAATGGGGCTTCTAAGACCGTCTGGGGATAGCACCCGGCCAAAGTTCGCCCAAAAGCCGGCGGGGGAGACCCGGAAGATGGAGGACAAATTCCGCCTGCGCGAGCTGCTGCACCCCTCCGGCTTTTTCCAAAAGGGGATTCGGCGCCGCTGGATGGTCAACAGCGTAGGCGTCGTGCTGAGCATCGTCATCGCTGTGGTCATCTTTGCCATCATGTGGATCAGCAATTACTACTACAGCGCCATGCGCTTTGGCCTGGAGGCACGGGCCCAGGCTGCCAGTGACTTCTTCTCCAGCTATGCCTCCACCGAGTCGGAATATCTGGAGATGGCCAACTACTATATCAGCACCTTTGACGACCGTGACCGGCTGGAACTGCAATTTATCGACAGTCAGCAGCAACGGGTGATCCTTTCCTCTTTTGCTTCCTACGGGCTTGGCTCCGGCGGCAGTGTGATGACGGCGGATGTGACCACCGCGATCGAGGAGCAGACCATCGGCTATTGGATGGGGCGCGACCCGAACACCGGGGAGCGCGTCATGGCGGTCTCTTCTCCTATCGTCAATAACGGCCAGGTGCGCGGCGTGATGCGCCTGGTCACCTCGCTCTCGCGGGTGGACCGGCAGATTGTCTATATCGTCTGCATGGTCATGTTGTGCGGCGCGTTTGTCGTCATCCTGATGTACGGGGCGAGCGTCTACTTCATCAAATCCATCGTTGAGCCGATGGCCGGCATCACCGAGACCGCGCGCCATATCGCCGCCGGCAGCTACGGCATCCAGATTGAGAAGCAGTACGACGATGAGATCGGCCAGCTCACCGACGCGATCAACGACATGTCCCTCAAGATCAGCCAGAACGAGCGGATGAAGAGCGAGTTTATCTCCTCCGTCTCCCACGAGCTGCGCACGCCGCTGACGGCAATCAACGGCTGGGGCGAGACGCTGCTGTCCGGCGAGATCACCGACCCGGAGGAGTACCGCCAGGGCCTGGCCATCATCGTCAGCGAGGGAAAACGCCTGGCCCAGATGGTGGAGGAGCTGCTGGAGTTCTCCCGGATCGAGGACGGCCGGTTTACCCTCAACATCGAGACGGTGGATATCAAGGCGGAGTTTGAGGACGCGGTGTTTACCTACCGGCAGTTCTTTCAGAAGCAGAACATCCACCTGGAGCACACCGACTGCGCGGAGGAGTTCCCTCCCATCCCGGGAGACCCGCACCGGTTGCGGCAGGTCTTTTCCAACATTTTGGATAACGCGGCCAAGCACGGTGGCGTGGGCGGACAGATTCAGACCGCGATCGCCCGTATGGACGACATGATCTGTATCTCCATCCGGGATCACGGAGCAGGAATCCCGGAGGAGGAGCTGCCCTTTGTGAAGAAAAAGTTTTACAAAGGCTCGTCCAAGGCGCGCGGGAACGGCATCGGCCTGGCGGTCTGTGAGGAGATCGTCTCCCGCCACGGCGGCCGGCTGGAGATCTCCAACGCTGTGGGCGGCGGTTGCCTGGTGCGCATCTTCCTGCCGGTGTCCGCCCCGACCCCCAAAAAGCCGACCAGCAACACCGACACCTTGCCCATCCTCAAGCCGGAGGATCTCCTGGACACCGGCAAGTGAGCGCGAAAAGCCGCTTGCAATTCGAACGGATGTTTGATATATTTAGAAGGAGCAGATCTTACCTATGCAAACCAACCGACAGAGAAGCGCGTTTCGCACCACCATCGGCGGGCAGGCCCTGATCGAGGGAATCCTGATGCGCGGCCCGGAGAAACAGGCCGTCGTCGTCCGCCGGCCGGACGGCGGCCTGGAAGTCCGCGTCGAGGAGCTTCGGCTCATCAAGGAGCGCTATCCCATTCTTGGCTGGCCGTTTATCCGCGGCGTGGTGACATTTTTGGACTCTATGATCCGCGGGGTGAAAGCCCTGATGTTCTCTGCCGACATCTATCCGCAGGAGGAGGCGGCGCAGCCGTCCAAGGTCGATCTGTGGCTGGAGGAGAAGCTGGGCAGCGAGAAATTCAGTCAGATCATCGTCGGCCTGGCCGTCGTGCTCGGCGTGGGCTTTTCCATCGGGCTGTTCTTCTTGCTGCCGGCAGCGCTCACCGGCTTGCTGCAGGTCTGGGTCCCGATGAGCCGCCTGGCTGTCAGCGCAGTGGAGGGCGTCATCCGCGTGCTCCTCTTTCTGGGCTATCTGATCTTCTGCTCCCGCCTGAGCGATATCCGCCGGGTGTTCTCCTACCACGGGGCGGAGCACAAGACCATCTTCTGCTATGAGCGCGGCTTGGACCTGACGGTGGAGAACGTGTCCAAAATGCCGCGCCACCACCCGCGCTGCGGGACCAGTTTCCTCTTTGTCGTCATCATTGTCGCCATTCTGGTCCACGCGATGCTCTTCAGCGTCGTCACGCCTCCCAACCTGCTCGCGCGGATGGCGCTGCAACTGCTCACCCTGCCAGTCATCGTGGGCATTAGCTATGAGTTCAACCGGTTTGCCGGCCGCCATGACAATCTCCTCACCCGTGTGCTCACCGCGCCCGGCCTGTGGATGCAGAATTTTACCACCTTTGAGCCGGACGCGTCCATGATGGAGGTGGCCATTGAGGCGCTGCGCCTCGTCCTGCCCAGCCGGGTGGGGCAGGACCGCTGGTGAGCGGAGAGAAGAGGGGACGAGATGGCGATCACCTATAACAATCTCTACCTGGACACCCGCCAGATGCTGCGCCGTGCCGGGATCGAGGCCGCGCAGCTCGAGGCGCGGGAGCTGATCTGCCGCGTCTCCGGCAAGAGCCGGGAGCAGTTCTGGCTGGACCTGCCACTCTACGCGCCGGAGGAGGTCCGGAACCGCGTGCAGGAGCTGCTTCGGCGGCGCCTGGAGGGGACGCCGGTGGCCTATCTGCTGGGGGAGTGGAGTTTTTACGGCCTGGACCTGGATGTGACGCCGCAGGTGCTCATCCCCCGGGCGGACACCGAGGTGCTCGCGGAGCATGCCATCGCGCGCGCCCGGGAGGCGGGCCAGGGGGCCCGCGCCCTCGACCTGTGCGCCGGGACGGGCTGTGTCGGGCTGGCGATCGCCGCGCATGTGCGCGCCTGCCGCGTGGTGCTGGCCGATCTCTCGCCAGATGCGGTCACCCTCTGCCGGCAAAATATCCGCCGCTGCGGCCTGCTGCCGCAGGTGACCTGTTTTTCGGTGGATGCCCGGGAGGACCCGCCCGCGCAGCTCTGGGACTTTGATGTGATCGCGTCCAACCCGCCTTACATCCCCACCGCCGAGATTGAGACGCTGGACAAGTCGGTGCGCGACTACGAGCCCCGCCTCGCGCTGGACGGCGGCACGGATGGGCTGGACTTTTACCGCGACATTATCCGGCGCTGGAAACGCGCGCTGCGTCCGGAGGGCTGGCTGCTCTTTGAGGTCGGCTATGACCAGGCCGAGCGCGTCTCCGCCCTGATGGAGGAAGAGGGCTACCGCCACATTGTCTGCTATCCGGACACGCGGGGGATTCTCCGCGTTGTGGAGGGTCAGCGCCCCCTCTCGTCCCGAGAGACGAAATGACGCTTTCAGCCCGTTTTATAGGACTGCCAGATTGCTATTATTTGGGAAAACACCGCACGAGGAAGGAAGCAGATCCATATGGCTACGAAAAAACAACCCGCAATCCGCTCCGCCGCTCCCGCCAGCGACAAGAAAAAGGCGCTGGAGACGGCGGTGGCGCAGATTGAGCGCACCTTTGGCAAGGGTTCTATCATGCGTCTGGGCGACAATGCCACCATCCAGGTGGAGAGCATCCCCACCGGCTCGCTGGCGCTTGACCTGGCGCTCGGCATCGGCGGCGTGCCGCGCGGCCGTATCATTGAGATCTACGGGCCGGAGTCCTCCGGCAAGACGACGCTCGCCCTGCACATCGTCGCCGAGGCGCAGAAGCTGGGCGGAGAGGTGGCCTACATTGACGCCGAGCACGCGATGGACCCCGCCTATGCCCGCGCCCTCGGCGTGGACATCGACTCCATGCTGATCGCCCAGCCGGACACCGGCGAGCAGGGACTGGAGATCACCGACCAGCTCGTCCGCTCCGGCGCGGTAGACGTGGTGGTGGTGGACTCGGTCGCCGCCCTGGTGCCTCGGGCGGAGATCGAGGGCGAGATGGGGGACAGCTACGTCGGCCTTCAGGCCCGCCTGATGAGCCAGGCGCTGCGCAAGCTGGCCGGCTCCATCTCCAAGACCAACTGTATCGCCATCTTTATCAACCAGCTGCGCGAGAAGGTGGGCGTCGTCTACGGCAACCCGGAGGTCACCACCGGCGGCCGCGCGCTGAAATTTTACTCCTCCGTGCGCATTGAGGTCCGCCGCGTGTCCACCCTGAAGGTGGGCGACGACCTGATCGGCAACCACACCCGCGCCAAGGTGGTCAAGAACAAGGTGGCACCGCCCTTCCGTGAGGCGGAGTTTGATATCATGTACGGTGTCGGCATCTCCAAGGAGGGAGAGCTGGTGGACCTGGGCGCGAAGCTGGGGCTGGTGGAGAAGTCCGGCTCGTGGTACTCCATGGGTGATCTCCGCCTCGGCCAAGGGCGCGACGCCGCCAAGCAGTACTTTGTCGACCATCCCGAGGAGGCCAAACACCTCGAGGAGCAGATTCGCGCCAACGCCTATAAGCTGATGAGCCGCCAGTCCGTCGTGGCGGCGGAGGCAGCCGGGCGCTCCTTTGGCGCGTCCGCCGGCGGTGCGGAGACCAATCCGGCCGTGATGGACGTCTCCGCGGAGGACTTTGAGGGCTGATGGCGCAGATACAACGCCTGGAGCGTTCCAAGCGGGTGCGCGGCCGCTATCTGGTCTGGCTGGATGACGGGACCATGCTGCGCGCGACGGAGCAGGAGGTGCTGGACTTCGCCCTGCGCCCCGGCCTGGAGCTGGGGGAGGAGGAGACTGCCCGGCTGCGCGCGAGCAGCTCAGAGAGCGCGGCCAAGGCCCGCGCCGCCCGGATGATCGGGGCCCGCCCGCTGGCCAAGCGTGAGCTGGTGGACCGCCTGGTCGCCAAGGGCGAGGGGGCCGAGCAGGCCGCGCGCGCGGCGGACTGGCTGGAAGAGCTGGGCGCGGTGGACGACCGCGCGTATGCTGCCATGCTGGTCCGGCACTACGACGCGCGCGGCTACGGCCCGCAGCGCCTACGCGAGGAGCTGCGCCGGCGCAAGGTGCCCGCCGAGTACTGGGAGGAGGCGCTGGCCGGGGCCCGTCCGGAGGAAGAGGTCATCGCGCAGTATCTGGAGCGCAGGCTCTCCCGCGGCCCGGTGACGGAACAGGAGCTGGGCCGGCAGGCCAATGCCCTGCGCCGCCGGGGGTTTTCCTGGCGGGCGATCCGCTCCCAGCTGGACCGCTGGCAGCCGGAACCGGAAGAAACATGGTAAGGAGAGACGGATTTGGGCGAACAAGTGGCATTTATCAGCCTCGGCTGTGATAAGAACCGCGTCAACTGTGAGCAGATGGCCGCGCTCGTGCAGGACGCGGGCTATACCGTTGTGGACGAGCCGGAGGGGGCGGACCTCTGTGTGGTCAACACCTGCGGCTTTATCGATGCGGCCAAGGAGGAGGCCATCGGCGTCATCCTGGAGATGGCGCGCCTGAAGGAGGAGGGGCGGCTGAAAAAGCTCCTGGTCACCGGCTGTCTCTCCCAGCGCTACCGGCGGGAGATCGGCGAGGAGCTGCCCGAGGTGGACGGTTTGCTCGGCACCGGCAGCTACACCAACATCGTCCCCGCCGTGCGCGAGGTGCTCTCCGGCGGCCGTCCGGAATACTTTGGCGATATCAACCATACCTTTGAGGACGGGGACCGGATGGTCTCCACCCCGCCCTGGACGGCCTATCTGAAGATCGCGGAGGGCTGCTTCAACCGCTGCGCCTTCTGCGTGATTCCCACCCTGCGTGGGCGTTACCGCAGCCGCAGTATGGAGTCCATTCTGGCCGAGGCCCGGACGCTGGTGGACGGCGGCGTGCAGGAGCTGATCCTGATCGCCCAGGATGTCACGCGCTACGGCCAGGACCGCTACCATCAGCTGATGCTGCCCGAGCTGCTGCGCCGGCTGTGCCGGCTGGACGTGCACTGGATTCGCCTGCACTACCTCTATCCCGACGCGCTCACTGACGAGCTGATCGACACCATCGCCCGGGAGGAGAAGATCGTCCCCTATGTCGATGTCCCTATCCAGCACGTCAACGACGGGATTTTGAAGGCGATGTGCCGCCGCGGCGACAAGGCGCACATCACCGGCCTCTTCCGCCGCCTGCGAGAGCGCATCCCCAACGTGGTCATCCGGACCAGCCTGATCTGCGGGCTGCCCGGTGAAGGGGAGGCGGAGTTCGAGGAGCTGTGCCAATTCCTGCGCGAGCAGCGCCTGGAGCGCGCCGGTGTCTTCCAGTTCTCCCCGGAGGAGGGGACGCCTGCCGCCGCCATGCCGGACCAGGTGCCGCCGGAGGTGGCTGCGCGCCGCGTCGCGCTGGTCTCCGAGCTGCAAGCACAGGTGATGGACGCGTGGAACGAGAGACAGCTCGGCCAGGTGGTGGAGGTGCTCTGCGAGGGCTTTGACGAGGAGATGGGCTGCTATGCCGGCCGCACCTGGGCGGACTCGCCCGGCGTGGACGGCATGGTCTACTTCACCGCCGCGGGCGAGGTACCTGCGGGCAGCTTTGTCCCCGTCCTGCTCACCGGTACGGAAGATGGCGAGCGGATGGGCGAAATCGACCACTGGGAGGACGAGCCGTGAATACAGCCAATAAGATCACTCTCTTCCGGGTGGCGCTCATTCCCGTCTTTGTCATCATCTGCTATCTGCCCTATGGCTGGGCACAGTACGCCGCGTTGGGGATCTTTGTCCTCGCAAGCCTGAGCGACTTCGCCGACGGCTATATTGCCCGGCACTACAACCAGATCACCGACTTCGGCAAGTTTCTCGACCCGATCGCCGACAAGCTGCTGGTCACCTCGGCCATGTGCCTCTTTGTCGAACAGGGACGGATGCCGGCGTGGGTGCTGCTGGCCGTCGTCGCGCGGGAGTTTGCCGTCTCCGGCCTGCGCCTGGTGGCGGTGGACAACGGCCGGGTGATCGCCGCGGGCTGGTCGGGCAAGGTGAAGACCGCCTGCACCATGGTGGGCATCTGCCTGATGCTCCTGCTGCGGATGGACGCGCTCGATCTGGCGGTGAATGCCGTCATCCTGGTCACCACCGTCTGGTCCGGGGTGGAGTATTTCGTGAAGAATCACGACGTACTCAACCCGGGTAAGTAATTTAAAATCCGGATATGGCAAAGCGCCGGTTGCAGAGAGCGTTTTCTCGCAGCAACCGGCGCTTTGCCTATCTTGGATTAGGAGATAAGGGAGATTTTTTGGAAGTTATACTCCCGGGTTTTCTTCATGATAAGGAACCAGTCTACAATGGTGAGGATCAACAGCCAGCACAGCAAGAGTTTCAAAATGCCATATCCGATATTTCCCAGCATAAAACGGTCTACCCCCAAAGAACCTAACAAGAGGGAGACAACAAGCAGGACGACGGGGTCTTTGAGTTGGGTTGAGATGACCAGCTCAAACTGGCTCTCACTCATGTTGTAGAATTTTTCCTTCAGATACGGAATCCGCTCTGCTGGAAAATACTTCTGATTGACCAACAGATAGGAGTCCACTTTGTCTTTTGCAGCCATGGGGCAACACCTCTTTCTCAAAAACTGCCTTAAATATACACTACATATAGTGTAAAGTAAATACATCAAATAGAGTGTATGAAAAAATGGCTCCTGCAAGGGGGCTGGCAGCGATGAAAGAATATTACCAGGTACTGCGAGAACTGCGGGAGGACCGCGATTTGACCCAGCGCGCGGTGGCGAAAGTTTTAGGTACAACACAGCAGGTGTATTCGCGCTATGAATTGGGGATCAATGAGATGCCGGTGCGGCATCTGAGAACGCTGTGCCTGTTTTATGGTGTGAGTGCCGATTACGTGCTTGGATTAAAGGAAGAGAGACGCTCAAACGGCAAAAAAACTTGACACAACCGGACCTGAATGCTAGTATGATAGAGTAAAGACAAGATGCGGCCGGCAGCCCGGCCGCAGCAGAACATTTGTCCGCTGTGAAGGGGAAGAGTAGCCCAATGCCTGACAGCCAGCGAGGACGGGTCACCGGATGCGAGCCTGTCTCTGTCAGGGTGGTGTGAAGTGCGCCCTGGAGCGGGAGGGTAATGCCTCCGGTGTGGCCGCCGTTATCCGGCCGTATGAGTGAGAAAAAAGAGTGGAACCGCGATTGCCGCCTCTTGCAGGGATGCAGGAGGCGTTTTCTGTTTCCCTGCCGCGCAATTGCAGCATATCAATGGGGGAATGGAAGGCATGTTTCGATATCTGAGGGAGACGCTCGGGGCCTACCAGGCCAGGGATCCCGCTGCACGCAGCAAGCTGGAGATCTTCCTGCTCTACCCCGGCGTCCATGCCACGCTCTACTACCGCCTGGCTCACTTCCTGCACCAGCATAAGCTGCGCTTTCTGGCGCGCACCATCTCCCAGTGGGCGCGTCTCTGGACCGGCATCGAGATCCATCCAGGCGCGACCATCGGGCGCCGCCTGGTGATCGACCACGGCATGGGCATCGTTATCGGAGAGACCGCCGAGGTGGGGGACGACGTGCTGCTCTATCAGGGCGTCACCCTCGGGGGAACCGGCAAAGACCAGGGCAAGCGGCACCCGACTATCGGCAACAACGTTCTGATCGGCTCGGGCGCCAAGGTGCTGGGCCCGTTTAAGGTAGGCGACGGGGCGCGTATTGCCGCAAACGCCGTCGTCCTGCGCGAGGTGCCAACGGAGGCGACCGCCGTCGGCGTACCCGCCCACGTGGTCAGGATTGCCGGCCAGCGCGTGGCTTACGCCAGCGATGTAGACCAGATCCACATCACCGATCCCGTCGCCGAGACAATGAAGTCGCTCCTGTCCCGGGTGGAGTTCCTGGAGGAGCAGCTGGACCGGATGCACCGGGAGAAGATTGCCGCAAAAGACAAAGAACTGGAGGAGGAACTCTGACATGGAAATTTTCAACTCAATGACCCGCCGCAAGGAGGAATTTGTCCCGATCGAGCCGGGCAAGGTGCGCATGTACGCCTGCGGCCCCACCGTCTACAACCTGATTCACGTCGGCAACGCCCGCCCGATCATCCTCTTTGACGTGCTGCGCCGCTATCTGGAGTACCGTGGCTATGAGGTCACCTTTGTCCAGAACTTCACTGACGTGGACGACAAGATTATCAAGCGCTCCAACGAGGAGGGCATCTCATCTCAGGAGGTTGCGGAGAAGTATATTGCCGAGTACTTCAAGGACGCCAAAGCCCTTGGCGTCCGCCCCGCCACCATCCATCCGAGGGCGACCGAGACGATGGAGGAGATCATCGACCTGGTCCAGACTTTGGTAGACAAGGGGTACGCCTATGTTGTCCCGAGCGGGGACGTCTATTTCCGTACGCTGAAGTTCCCCGGCTACGGCAAGCTCTCCCACCAGCCCATTGAGGACCTCCAGTCGGGCGCTCGCATCGACGTGAATGATGAGAAGGAGAACCCTCTGGACTTCGCACTCTGGAAGTCGGCCAAGCCGGGCGAGCCGAGCTGGGACTCCCCCTGGGGAAAGGGCCGTCCCGGCTGGCATATTGAGTGCTCGGCCATGAACCGGAAATATCTCGGCCCGACGATCGACATCCACTGCGGCGGCGAGGACCTGCAATTCCCCCACCACGAGAATGAGATCGCCCAGTCCGAGGCGGCAAATGGCGTCCCCTTCGTCCGCTACTGGATGCACAACGGTTTCTTAAACATTGACAACAAGAAAATGTCCAAGTCACTGGGTAACTTCTTCACCGTACGAGACGCGGCCGCGGCCTATGGTTACGAACCGATCCGCTTCTTCATGCTCTCGGCGCACTACCGCACGCCGCTCAACTACTCCGCCGAGTCCCTCCAGCAGGCACAGGCCGCGCTGGAGCGGCTCTATACCGCGCGCGATAACCTCCGTTTCCTGGCCGGGCATGGCGCGACGGGAGAGATGACGCCTGCCGAGCGAGAGGTGCTGGATGCGGCGGATAGCTTCCGTGAGCGGTTTGACGCGGCGATGGACGATGACTTTAACACCGCCGATGCCGTCTCCGTCCTCTTTGAGGTGGTGCGCGCGGCCAACAAGGCCGCCGGCCCGGACCAGGAGCCGACTCAGGTCGGAGCGAAGGCACTGCTCGGCCTGATGGGCGAGTTCACCGATGTGCTCGGGCTGTTGTATGACAAGCCGGAGGACGACCTGGATGCCAAGGTGGAGGAGATGATTACAAAACGTCAAGAGGCGCGAAAGGCGAAAAACTGGGCCGAGGCGGATCGAATCCGCGATGAGCTCAAGGCGATGGGTATTGTTCTGATGGATACCAAGCAGGGTGTCCAGTGGAAAAGAGAGTGATTTTCGAGAGGATGATTACTTTTTGGCCTCAATCGCCTCCATAAACTTCAGTGTGCCTGCAGCGCTGTTTTAAGGGTCCATGCTCCAAAAAATGAAGTAAATTCAAAAACATCCTTGCAAACAGTTGACATTCCAAAAAGGGTTTATTATAATACAAGATAGATTGTGAACGCGAGGGTGTTCTGCGCCGCCCGGCGCTGCCGGAGGATGTTGGATGGAGGGGCGCGGCCTTTTGCCCGGTCCGATGCCCTTTTCAGAACCTGGTGTTTTGTTGCAGCGGGTGCATGGACATTCTGTCAGACAGCTGATTGATTTCAGGAGGAGAACTATGTTAGCCAAAAATGAATTGAGGATCCACTCTCTCTTGGGCAATGACGAGCTTGCCGAGCAGGTATTGCAGATTGTCCGGGAGGATGAGGCGGAGCGTCGCGCGGTGCTGGTCCGCCGGCAGAGCGAAGGACTGAAAAATGCCCGTGAGCGTGGGGTGCGGCTGGGCCGTCCGCCGGCCAAGCGTCCGCGTAAATTTGGCAGTGTCTATGCCATGTTTTGCGAGGAGAAGATCAGTGCGCGTGCCGCTGCACAGATGCTCAACGTCTCTCCCGGTACCTTTAAACGCTGGGTATTGGAGGAACAGGAGAAAAAAGAGACGGGCGCGGAGTGATATTCGGCGGGAGATTGCGTTGTCACACGCGGTAAACGGATAAAAACCTGATCGAACGGCTGTCACGAGAGGGGATCGGTGCGTCTGTGGGCGCGCCGGTCCTCTCTTGCCGTCATTGGGGTTTACATTTTGTCCTGTTGGCGATATACTACAAAGAAGAAGCCGGAGGGAGAGGAGACGTTTGCAGCCCAGATTGACACAGACCGACTGCACGGAAATTTTGCGCTATCTCGGCTGCCGCAGCGCGCAGGGCCAGGACGAGCTGCTTGCCTGGGTGGCAGAGGGCCAGGCGGCGGTGACCACTGCGGCCGTCCCGAGGGCCTGCTGGCGCGTCTTCCCGTTAGAAGCGACGACCCCTGTGGGCGCCAGCCTGACGCTGACGGGGGAGGATATCCGCCGGCACTTGGACGGCTGCGACCGGGTTGTACTGCTGGCGGTCACGCTTGGGCAGGCGGTGGACGAGCTGCTGCTGCGTGCCGAGGTGAGCGATATGGCCCGCGCTCTGGTCTTGGACAGCTGCGCCTCCGCTGCGGTGGAGAACGTATGCGACAATTTTGAGACAGATTTGCGCGCCCACTTTCGCGCCCGGGGGGCCTATCTGACCGGACGGTTCAGCCCGGGTTACGGGGATCTGCCGCTCTCGCTCCAACCGGCCTTCTGCGCTGCGCTGGATACGGAGCGGCGCATCGGCCTCACCGTCTCCCACAGCGGCCTGCTGTTGCCGCGCAAGTCGGTGACCGCGGTGCTCGGTTTGGCCGCCACGCCCAAGACAGGCTATCAGGCTGGCTGCGCGCACTGTCTCCTGTACGATACCTGTCAGCGAAGAAAGGAGGGGAACCCGTGTGGCGCTGAACCTGCAACCTGACCGCTTTCTCTTGCTCGACGGCGCAATGGGCACCCAGCTGCTGGAGGCCGGCCTGGGCCTCGGCGAGCGGCCGGAGCTGCTCTGCTTTACCCGACCGGAGTTGATCGGGGAGATTCACCGCCGCTACCTGGACGCCGGGAGCGAGGTGATCTATACGAATACTTTTGGGGCCAACGCCCACAAGCTGGCCGGGTGCGGCCACACCCCGGCGGAGGTGGTTTCCGCTGCCGTCGCCATTGCCCGCCGCGCCGCCGCCGGGACGGGGGCGCTCGTCGCCCTGGACATCGGCCCTATCGGCGAGCTGCTTGCCCCGCTGGGCACCCTCTCCTTTGACGAGGCCTATGCCCTCCACCGCGAGCTGGTGGAGGCCGGGGCCGCCGCCGGGGCCGACTTGGTGGTCTTTGAGACCATGACGGATTTAAACGAGGTCCGCGCCGCCGTCCTCGCCGCGCGCGAGTGTTGCCAGCTGCCCGTCTTTGTCACCATGACCTTTGAGCAAAACGGCCGGACCTTCACCGGCTGCACCGTCCCCGCCATGGCGCTGACGCTGGAGGGCCTGGGGGTGGACGCCCTCGGCATCAACTGCTCCCTCGGTCCGCGGGAGGTCCTCCCCCTCGTGCGCGAGCTGGCCGAGTGGACCGGCCTGCCCATGATCGTCAAGCCGAACGCCGGCCTGCCCGACCCGGAAACAAACCGGTATCACGTCACACCGGAGGAATTTGCCGCCGATATGGCCCAGTTCGCCGCCCTCGGTGTCACCATCCTGGGCGGCTGCTGCGGGACCGGCCCGGAGTTTATCCGTCAGACCGCCGCCCGCCTCGCCGCGCTCCGCCCCGCCCCGCGCGGAGGAAAACGCCGCCATGGTGTCTGCTGCGCGTCCCGGGTGGCAGAGCTGAACGGGGTGCGCGTGATCGGAGAGCGCATCAACCCCACCGGCAAAAAGCGCTTTCAGCGCGCCCTGCGCGAGCATGACCTGAACTATATCCTCACCCAGGGCATCGAGCAGCAGGAGGCGGGGGCGGACATCCTGGACGTCAACGTCGGCCTGCCCGGCCTGGACGAGGCGGCGATGATGACCGACGTGGTCCAGGCGCTCCAGGCGGTGGTCTCCCTCCCGCTGCAGATTGACTCCTCCGACCCGCGCGCGATCGAGGCGGGCCTGCGCTGCTGCTGCGGCAAGGCGATTGTCAACTCGGTTAACGGCAAGCGGGAGGTGCTCGAGACGGTCCTGCCCATCGTGAAGAAGTACGGCGCGGCGGTGGTCGGCCTGACGATGGATGAAAACGGCATCCCCCAGACCGCCCAGGAGCGCTTTGCCATCGCCCAGCGGATTCTGGACTGCGCACAGCGTCATGGGATTCCCCGCGAGGACGTGTTCATCGACTGTCTCACGCTCACCGTCTCCGCTCAGCAGGACCAGGCGCGCCAGACGCTGTGCGCGGTGCGCCGGGTGCACGACGAGCTGGGGCTGCACACCGTCCTCGGCGTGTCCAACATCTCCTTCGGCCTGCCCGACCGGGTGCGCATCACGGAGAACTTTCTGATTCAGGCGATGCAGTGCGGCCTGGACCTTCCCATCCTCAACCCGAATCAGCGGCAGATCATGGACGCCGTGGCCACCTTCCGCGTCCTCTCCGGCGAGGACCGGGACGCGGCGGCCTATATCGCCCGCTTCTCCGCCCCGGCGGAGGAGGGGACGGCGCCGGCTGTCCCCGCCGCCTCTGCGGCGCAGATGGACCTCGCCGAGGCAGTCTCCCGCGGCCTGAAAGAGGAGTGCCGCCGTATCACTCTGGAGCTGCTCCAGACTAAGACAGAGCTGGAGATTGTCAACGAGCTGCTCATCCCCGCCCTCGACCGGGTGGGGGAGCGCTACGAGCGGCAGGAGATCTTCCTGCCTCAGCTCATCAACTCCGCCAACGCCTCACAGGAGGCGTTTGAGGTGATCAAGCAGTCCATCCAGGACCGCGGCGGGACCTCTGTGTCCAAGGGGAAGATTTTGCTGGCGACAGTGGAGGGGGATATCCACGACATCGGCAAGAATATCGTCCGCGTCATTTTGGAAAACTACGGCTACCAGGTCTACGATCTCGGCCGGGACGTGCCGGTGCAGAAGGTGGTGGACGCCGCCGTGGAACACGACATCCGCCTGATCGGCCTGTCCGCTCTGATGACCACCACGGTGGCCAGCATGGAGCGCACAATCCGGGCGCTGCGCCGGTCCGGTCATCCCTGTAAGATCTGGGTGGGCGGCGCGGTGCTCACGCCGGACTATGCCCACGAGATCGGCGCGGACTACTACGCCAAGGACGCCAAGGAGAGCGTCGACATCGCCCGCAAGGTGCTGGGATGACGGGAGAGAGAATATGGAGATTGAACGCAAATTCTGGCTGAAGGCCTTTCCGGAGGACCTGCCGCTCTTGCAGCGGATGCAGACCTGGCAGGGCTATCTCTACACCGAGCCGAACGAGGTGCGTATCCGCCGCCACCGCCGGGAGGAGAGCGGCGAGGAGTTCTACCGCCTGACCATCAAGAGCGGGGGCGGCCTCGCCCGGCACGAGGTGGAGCTGCCGCTCACGGCGGAGCAGTTTGAGGAGCTGCGCGGCCTGCTCGACCCGTCCAAGCCCCTCATCCACAAGGACTACCGCGCCTATGACCTCGGCGGGGGCTTGACCTTGGAGTGCTCCGTGGTGGACGGCGGCGCCTTCTCCTACGCGGAGGTGGAGTTTCCCAGCGAGGCGGCGGCGAACGCCTGGCAGCCGCTTGACTGCCTCGGTCCGGAGACCACCTATCGCTCCGGTTTCAAGCTGCACCAGTACTGGCTCGACCGCTCCCTGAAGCGGCAGAACCCCTATCGGGAGGACGAAAACGATGGATAAGCACGCTCTGCTGTCCCATGTGGACCACACCCTGCTCACCCCGACGGCCACCTGGCCGGAGATTCAGGCCATCTGCGATGAGGGCGCGCGCTACGGCTGCGCGAGCGTCTGCATTCCGCCGAGCTTTGTCCGCCGGGCGGCGGAGTACCTCGACGGCCGCTGCCCGGTCTGCACCGTGATCGGCTTTCCCAACGGCTACGCCACCACCGCCGTCAAGGCCTTTGAGACGGCAGACGCGGTAGCAAACGGGGCAGATGAGATTGACATGGTCATCCACCTCGGCTGGGTGAAGGAGGGGCGCTGGGACAGCCTGCTCGAAGAGATGCGCGCCGTCCGCGCCGCCTGTCCCGGCAAAGTGCTCAAGGTGATCGTGGAGACCTGCCTGCTCACCGAGGAGGAGAAGATTCGCCTGTGCGAGCTCGTCTCACGGTCGGGGGCGGACTACATCAAGACCTCCACCGGCTTTTCCACCGGCGGGGCGACCCGGGAGGACGTGGCCCTCTTCGCCCGCCATGTGACCGGCGGACTCAGGATCAAGGCCGCCGGCGGGATCGCCACGCTGGCCGACGCGGAGGACTTCCTCGCCCTCGGCGCAGACCGGTTGGGGACCTCGCGCATTGTCCGGCTGATTTGCCAGCAAGGGCAGAACGGATAGATCATAGAGCAAACTGCCCGGGGCAGGGGAGCGCGCGCTCCCGTTGCCCCGGGCAGTTTTTGTCATAGTCAGGACCGGATGCGCATGTTCGGCCAGATTGCCTCGACCAGTTCATCCGGATACTGGGTGTCCAGGAAGGTCCCGATGGCGGACGGCTCCGCTGTGCCGTCCATCCGCTCCAAGTAGCGCCCCATCGCCATGCCGGACAGGGAGATGTTGAGTACCATGAAGACCACCAGGCACCAGGTGAGCACGGTCCCGACCACCGGCGGGATACGCTCAATGGCACGGCTCAGCGGCGGATAGATCGCCTTGACCCAGACCAGGGCCAGCACACCCCAGAAGAACATGTACAGCAGGTTGGTCCGCCCCTGGATATTGAACGGCATATTGCTATAGTCCCAAAAGACGGTGCCGAAGACCATCTCTGTGAACACACTGCACAGGTACTCAAACGCGCCGCCGATCAGGAAACCGCCGATGAACACCAGCCGGTCGCTGCGCTCGCGCAGCGGCTGCAGCACAATGGTGAACAGCGCCCCGCCCAGCCCCCATACCAGGCTGAATGTGCCGTAGATAACGCTGGAGCGGCTCATAACATAGCCGACCTGCAGGCCGACGTAGACCGTCTCAATCCAGTCCCCCAGCAGCGCGCAGATGAGAAAGACCCAGAAAATCTTGTAGAAGCTGACGCCCTGGGCAAAGATGCGCCCCTCCTTCGGCTCGCCGAAGCCGGTGCCCGGCGTGGGCTGGTCCGCCATCTCGGGGAATGCCTTCCAGAGACGCTCCCGCACCGCGGAGACCAGGCGGCTGCCCCAGGTCATCCGCAGGTCCTGGAGAGAGGCGGAGACCTCCAGCGCGAGCCGGCTGCGCGTCTTGATGGCGCGCACGGCCCAAGACAGGGTGAACAAATCGCACAGCAGGGCAAACAGCAGCACGGCGTCGATGATCTGCACGGCCAGCTCCGGCAGCATGGAGATGGGAAGATAGAAAAACGGGTGAAGCAAGTGGACGGTCAGCAGCACTCCCAGCGTCAGCACCAGGGTGCGAACCAGGCCGCGCCAGCCGCTGAGGGCGAAGTACTTTCCGCTGCTGTAGTCCCAGAGCTTTCGGCCCAGCGTGCGCTCCGCGAGCAGGCCGCCCATAGAGGAGATGATGGAAATCACGACGAAGGTGAGGAAGAACTGCGTCAGATACCGCACCGCATAGTCCGCGATCAGCACGATGGAGATCGTCATCACCAGGCCGCTCGTCAGGCTGATCGGCCCGTAGAGCACGCCGGGGTTGATAAACCGTCCCGTGCGGAAGGCGTGGTACACTACGGAGCATGCCCAGCCCAGAAAGCCGTACAGGAAGAAAAACAGGAGTTGCTCCCAGATCGTATAATGCAGCATGGTATCTACCTCCTACTCGTCCGTCTCGCCGCTGGAATAGGCGACAACGGCTTTGACCTTGGTCTTGGAATACATGATTTTCTGCCGGTGATACAGGCTGTGATAGCCGGAAGTCAAATAGCTCACCGCGGCCACCAGCGCCAGCGCGGTCACGCCCGTCCCGCCGAAGAGCTCATAGCCGAGCAGGATGGAGGTGATCGGGGAGTTGGTCACGCCGCAGAAGACGCCCACCATTCCCGCCGCCGCGCCAAAGGAGGGCACAAGCCCCAGCAGCGGCGCGGCCACGCAGCCAAAGGTCGCGCCGACGAAGAGGGAGGGGACGATTTCGCCGCCTTTGAACCCCGTGCCAAGGGTAAGGGCGGTGAGTCCCATCTTGAGCAGAAAGGCCGCCGGGACTGCGCTGCCGTCCAGCGCCCGGGCGATCACGTCCATCCCCGCGCCGTTGTAGTCCCCGGTGCCCAGCAGCAGCGAGAGCACGGCCACCAGTGCGCCGCCCGCCGCCGCGCGCAGCCAGGGGTTTCGGATCTTTTGCCCACAGGCGCCGCCGAGCTGCATTGCCCGGCAGAAGAGGTTGGCCAGAATCCCGCAGAGGATGCCCAGCAGGAGGATGGAGATCATCGGCTCTACATCCAGCGCCGGCATGCCGGTAAAGGTAAAACGGGTGGGCTGCACGCCCAGCTGGCCGGCCACCACCTGTGCCAGCAATGAGGCGAGCAGGCAGGGCACCAGCGCGGCATAGTGCATCACGCCGACACAGCCCACCTCCATGGCAAACACGGCCGCCGTCAGCGGCGTGCCGAACAGGGCGGAAAATCCCGCCGCAATGCCGCACATCGTGATAACCTCCTCGTCCTCCGGCTCCAGGGCGAGCAGCTGGCCCAGCGCGTTGGAGATGCTGCCGCCGAGCTGAAGCGCGGCTCCCTCCCGCCCGGCGCTGCCGCCGGTGAGGTGAGTGAGAAAGGTGGCCAGGAAGATGAGCGGCGCGGTGCGCAGGCGCATCCGCGCCCCGGAGCGGATGGCGGTGATCACCAGCTCCGTCCCCGGGTCGTCCGCCATCCCGGTGAGCTGATAGGCGCTCACGATGGCCAGACCGGCCACTGGCAGCAGAAACAGCAGCCATGGGCAGGCGGCCCGGGCCTCGGCGGCCCATTCGAGCGCCAGATGAAAGATGCTGCCGGCCAGCCCGACCAGTCCTCCCACCAGGGCGCCGAAGGTCACCCATTTGAGCAGGGCGGCGGCGATGTCCTGCCAGGCGCGGCGAAAGTGCGGCGGTACGGTTGGTACAGGCATGGGGCCCCTCCTCTTTTCTTCTCTCAGATGTGGATCATTATATCAGCTTTGCCGTCTGATGAACAGGGAGGCGGGCAAAAAAAAAGCGGCGGCCGGGCACAAAATGTGTCCGGTCGCCGGAACAGGGGCGTCAGTCAGGGATGAAGTTTTTGCCGGTTAGCGTACATACAGCCCGTCCGGCCCGCGGTCGATGACAAACTCGGTGCCGGGCGCGACATCTTCTTCAATGATGCGCCGGGCAATCAGGGTTTCTGCCGTGTGCTGCAGATAGCGGCGCAGCGGCCGGGCGCCGAAGGCGGGGTCAAAGCTGGCTTCCACCACATAGTCCTCCGCCTCCGGCGTGAGCCGGACGGAGAGCTGCCGGTCAGCCAGGCGCGCGTTGAGCGCATCCACCTGCAGCTTGATGATCTGACCGATGTTGGCCCGGGTGAGCGGCTTGTAGAACACGATCTCGTCCAGGCGGTTCAGGAACTCCGGCCGGAAGGACTGCTTGAGCAGGCGCTCCACGTTTGCCCTCGCCTCCGGACGGATCTCGCCGTCCGCGTCGATGCCGTCGAGCAGGTACTGGCTGCCGAGGTTGGAGGTCAGAATCAGGATGGTGTTCTTGAAGTCCACCGTCCGGCCCTGGCTGTCGGTGATGCGGCCGTCGTCGAGCACCTGGAGCAGAATGTTGAACACGTCGGGGTGGGCCTTCTCCACCTCGTCAAAGAGGACGACGGAATAGGGCTTGCGCCGCACGGCCTCGGTGAGCTGGCCGCCCTCCTCGTAGCCGACGTATCCCGGAGGCGCGCCGATCAGGCGGGAGACGGAGTACTTCTCCATATACTCGCTCATGTCGATGCGTACCAGATTTTTCTCGCTGTCGAAGAGCACCTCCGCCAGCGTCTTGGCCAGCTCCGTCTTGCCCACGCCGGTGGGGCCGAGAAAGAGGAAGGAGCCGATCGGGCGGTTGGGGTCCTGAATGCCGGCCCGCGAGCGGAGGATGGCCTCCGACACGCGCTGCACCGCCTCGTCCTGGCCGATCACGCGGCGGTGGAGGATGTCCTCCATGTGCAGCAGCTTCTCGCGCTCGCCCTCCATCAGCTTGGCGACCGGGATGCCGGTCCACCGCTCGATGATGCGGGCGATCTCCTCCTCCGTCACCTGGTCACGCAGGAGGGAGCGCTTTTTGCCCTCGGCGGCCACCGCCTCTTCCGCCTCCAACTCCTGCTGGAGCTTGGGCAGTTGGCCGAACTGGAGCTGGCTGGCCTTGTCGTAGTCATAGCTGCGCTGGGCGAGTTCCAGATCGCGCTTGACCTGCTCGATCTGCTCGCGCAGTTTCTGCACGCGGCTGATCGCGTTTTTCTCATTCTCCCACTGGGCCTTCTTCGCGTTGAAGTCCTCGCGCAGGTCGCTGAGCTCTTTTTGCAGCTGGCTGAGCCGCTCCTTGGAGAGTTGGTCGCTCTCCTTCTTCAGCGCGGTCTCCTCGATTTCCAGCTGGATGATCTTGCGGGAGACGACGTCCAGCTCGGTGGGCATGGAGTCGATCTCCGTCCGGATGAGGGCGCAGGCCTCGTCCACCAGGTCGATCGCCTTGTCCGGCAGGAAGCGGTCGGAGATATAGCGGTCGGAGAGGGTGGCGGCGGCGATGAGCGCGCTGTCCTGAATCTTGACGCCGTGGAACACCTCATAACGCTCTTTCAGGCCGCGGAGGATGGCGATGGTGTCCTCCACCGACGGCTCCTGCACCATGACCGGCTGGAACCGGCGCTCGAGCGCGGCGTCCTTTTCG